>NZ_JBLWSJ010000007.1:0-254535 GCF_048452665.1 Pantoea graminicola
TTCGGGGGATTTGGAAGGGGGGTTGCGTTAGGATGGGGTGTACGGCACCACCTCCGCGCCGCTAATCACAATCACTATTGAAAAGGAATAGTAATCATGACTGACGCTCATTCTATTGCACAACCGTCTGAACCAGAAGTCTCTCCGGCAAATAACCGTCAATTGACTGTTGGCTACGCGAGTCGCTATCCGGATTACAGCCGGATCCCTGCAATTACCATGAAAGGACAATGGCTGGAAGCTGCCGGTTTTGCCACGGGCACAGTAGTAGATGTAAAGGTAATGCAAGGCTGTATTGTGCTCACCGCCCGGCAGGAGAGCGAACTGATGCAGTCGCTGCGCCAGGTGTGCAAACTGTCGGCGCGGAAACAAAAGCAGGTGCAGGAGTTTATTAAGGTCATTACCTCTAAACAGAAAGTAGCCTGAATGTGAAACCGCTCCCGATATTGCATCGGGAGCGATTAACTATCAGGAAGCCACTACCTCCATCAGTTCATTAGTCCTTCGTATCATTTAATAGCTTTACTTCGCTTTCAACTTTTGAATAGAAGAAACTGATGCTTAAATTGCCTTTTAAAAAAATAAAAGGCTGTTTGACCAGTATTATCAAAAATAATATGAAAATCTTAGAGGAGGGAATTGCAAAAGCAGCTTACATCGGCTGACCTCCCTGATGAAATCGTCAACAATAGTAATACACTCAAATGCGACAACCTGTGGCACGCAAATCTACGACATAATACTGCTTTGATTTTAAATCACACTTTAGGGCCAGTCTTCTTTAAAGTGGCTGATGATTATAGCTACAATATTGCGCAGGACTATTGATACCTCAAGGAGGATTTGAGCTATGGATAATGAAGACGGAGTGAGAGTTATTCTTTCCCCGGTGCAGCTTGCGGCTTTACTATCAGATAAAAGCGTTAGCGAAGGCGAAACTCTGAGTAATCGCTTGTATGGCGGTTTAGGCCTTGCGGGTGGTATCGTTGAGCTATTTGGTGCCCGGTGCCATGTGCGTAGTACCTGAACCCACGATGCTGACTAAAGCGGGATGTGTTGTCGTTGGCACGCATGGACTGGATACTGTGCAGGCATCTCTGCGGCAGATCTGGACAGGCAAAGGTACTGAGACCGATACCTGCAATTCTGCTGTCTCACTGGCACAGGCGCTGGGGGCTGATAAAAATACGGCAATGAAAGTGGGATTCACAGTCGATCTGGCAGTTCCACTGGCATTTTCTTTTGCTACAGGCGCCCAGCGTGTTATTGCGATACGCAGTGGTCGCATCAAGCTTGCTGAACATGAATCTCTTCCTGGTACTAATGCGGCTGGACATGCTATTGAAAGACACGCAGGCAAAACTGCGGAAGAGTTATTTGAACGGCTTGAAAAATCCCCAAGATTGAAGTCATCGAGCAGCTTTAAAAGTACCCGGGATGCTGAAATACTTATCTCTAAGATTTTAAGAGACAATAAGAATAGCATCACACTGTGGGTGAAGAATGTTCCCGAAGGTCTCAAAGCTAAAACAGTGTTAGATGGTAGCTTTGCCCGCCAGACAGGTATTTCAGTTTCCAGAGGAATAATGGAAGTGAAAGCCTGCTATAAGGTCCGTATAATACTCAAATTCGAGTATTGGAACGGTAAGCCCTTTTTCATCCTGACTGCTTATCCGATGGTATAACTATGAAAAACATTAACATAGCCGGACTTGATAGCCTTATTGCCATCTATTTCGGACAAGACTATGACCTGTTCGGTAGTGGTGAAAGTGTAGATGCCCAAATCAACGCATGGATTGCAGACTCCACTGCTGCTTCACGACATGGCTTGATGGGTGATATTGAGCAATTTATGAGGGAGTGTGACAACCTGGAGGAGGACTTCAGAAGCCGCTATGGCGCGGAATTTTCTACAGAATTATGGGAAACGACGCCTGCCGAATTCCTCAACCTTTTAAAGCAAAAGGTTAGTGCACCTCTTTCTCAAGGCTGATTTGCCATTACAATAAGCGCTCCCCCCAATATGAATTCTTGCTGATGAGGTTGTACCTGCATTGAGTCGCCTGATCGGATGCAATCCACTTAACGGGAAATGGTTATGGCGATGCCGCTCGCTGCCGCTTTTCATCGCGCTGCTGCTGGTGGGATGCGCCCGCTCTGACGCGCTGTGGACGGTCACGCATGACCTCTGCATGACTAACCATCACTACCGGCGCGATCCTGCTCCCTGCCAGCAGGTCTATCAGCCGCAGGACAGTAACCAGGGCTTCAGCGTCATCCAGAATCCTCGTTACAGGCTGCATTTTCTTCTGGTCCCCACCATAGCGATCTCCGGCATTGAGAGCATCACGCTATCGCGCCCCGGGCGTCCCGACTATTTCGGTTACGCCTGGCTTATGCGTTATCCGCTGATGGCTGCCTATGGGGCCAGGGTGCCGGAGGATCGACTTGGCATGGCGCTGAATTCCGCTTATGGCCGCAGCCAGAATCAGCTGCATATTCATCTGACCTGCCTGCGGAAGGATGTTTATCGGCAGCTTCAGGCCGAGCGTCCTTATATTCAGGATGAGTGGCAACCCTTGCCTGATCGCCTGCTGAAACATACTTACTATGCCCGTCGCGTTATACAGCCGACGGCGATGGGGATCTATCCTGTCAGCTCTGTGGCACGTCATCTCCGGCTGTCGCCGCCGCAGCTGGCGGAATGGGGCGTAGCGCTCATCCCGGCGACGTTCTCAGGCGAAAAAGGGTTTATTCTGCTGGCTACCCGACGCGGTCTGGATAAGGGCAATCGGGCCTCCGTTGAGTCGTTACTGGATAAGCGCTGCGCGATCCTGTCAACGCCGCCAGCAGAGGTTTCAGTCGGCGATTAGCCTGGCACCATTGCCCCGAACTTTCAGCAGGCTGATGGCGGGAGTGACAATAACGATCGCCAGCGCAGAAAAGATCAGCTCATGCCGTAACGCAGGGCCAGTCCGTCAGGGGATCGCCACGAAAGAGCCCACCGCTTCACAGGCACAGACCCGCGCCAGCGTCTCTGGCGGGATGTGCCTCTGTTACGCATTGTCTAAGCTCACGCCGGACAGCCCGGACATCATCCAGGCCCTTATGAACCCGGAAATCAGACAGCCTGGCCCTGCGGACTGGCTCAGCACCAACGCAGAAAGGGCACATCCTTCATAAACATCCTCGCCTGAACCGATCCATCGACAACGTGAAACTTCTGGCAGAATGCTGTAAAAATGAAACAGTGTTTTATTTTTATGAAAACGTATCGGAGGCGACATGTCTGAAAATGCAGCACTACTGCTGGCCACAGGATTTGAAGAAGCAGAAGCGTTTATTACTCTCGATATTCTCAGTCGGCTGGGGATCGAAGTCACCACCGTTGCCTGCCAGCCTCAGCGCGAGATTGTCAGTTACCACGGTGTCGTCGTTAAAGCCGATAAGCAAATCGAAGAACTGCAGGACGCACATCTCTTTGATGCGCTGATCCTGCCTGGCGGGCCGGAGGGGTCTAAGAATCTTGCCGCCAGCCCGGCGGTCACCGCCTTAATCCAGCGACATGATGAAGCCGGGATGCTGATTGCGCCCATCTGCTCTGCCGCCGCCCGGGTGCTGGGGGGAAATAACCTGCTGAAAGGCCGTCGCTATACCTGCTCGGGTGAGCTGGGGCTGGCGGTGAAAGATGGCGAGTATCTGATGGAGGATGTGGTGGAAGATGGCAATCTGCTCAGCGGCCGGGGTCTGGGTGTCGCCTTCGATTTTGCTTTCACCCTTGCTCTGCGCCTGACCGGGAACAAGGGCGCGGTCGACTTTCAGGCTGAACATATCTATTACCGTCCGTGGCTGAACAGGGAGCCTCGCTAAACGCCCGGATTGCAGCCATAAGAGAGACTGAATCTTCAGTGTCTCTCTACCGCGCGGCCGGGTCTTATCCGGGGTCGGCTTACCGGCACAGCGCCGCTTTCCTCACTGAACAGAACCATCTTCGCGGTGAGCATTTCGCTCGCCGCCGGTATCGGATTAACGATGGGTGCGTCAGGCGCTTGCCCACCCAGCCCCAGCGCAACAGAGAAGGCTTTCTTTATCGCGGGATATTAAAGTCGTTACCAATGATGGGACATCACTCTCATTTATGGGGAAGAAGCAATGAAGAACCTGATTAAGTGATCTGCCGCTATGGCTGCCACCGTGCTGATCTGTAGTGGTTTATTTATCGGGTTTGTCGCGTCGGGCTCAAATAACGTGACCGTTTACACGCAACGCGATTTTTTTAAATACCACACACTGACAGATACGGATATTGAAAACGCCCCGTGTATCACGGCGCGCTACTATTTTGAAGCCCATCCGGGAGACGGTTATTTCCGTTCAAATAGCATCGTATTTAAGGGGGCGGCAGAGACCGTATCGCTGCGTGCTTATCTCGAAAAACCGGGATACGCGAAGCAAAAACGCAGTCCGGGTGAGAAGGAGATATGATCAGCTGGATGGGGCTCTGTTCTGTCTCTGTTTCAATCCCCTGACCCGGGAAACTGAACTGACTAACGTGCTGAATAATTAACGCATTCGGATAAAACGTAACTGCCAGGCCCTCATCCGCCCGGCAGCTCAGAACGTTTAATCAGTGCAGGCAGCACTGCTTATATTTTTTACCGCTGCCGCACGGGCAGGGATCGTTGCGGCCCGGCATTTTCTCTGCCGACACGGGCTTCTGCGGAACAGGAATGGCTTCAGGCTGAGAGATCCAGTGGTCGTGCAGCGCCAGGGCCGCCGGACGGATCGCCTCGATGCTGGCTTCCATCTCTTCCGGTGTCAGGGCGTCGATCTTCTCCAGGTTCTCTTCCGTGCCGTGCAGGGCGATGGCGTCCAGCGCAGGCTGCAGCTCTGGCGGCAGACCAGACCAGTCGCTCAGCGAGACACCGCGCATGTAGCCAAAGCACCACTCTTCAACCACAGTAAACTCCAGCCCCTCCATCTCGCGGATGCCAAACAGCGGTTCGAACTGCTCCGGGAATTCCGACAAGCGGTCAGCCACGTCATTCATATGCTGGAAGCAGAGCGACATAAAGCGGGTCATTTCACGCTCATTGCTCCATTTAGGAATATGTTTCTCGCCACCCCAGAGCGCGACCAGCCACTGGCTGGGTTCGATGGTCACGGGGCCAGAGAGGACGGCAGTCAGCAGGCCATCCAGCTCGGAGACATCCATAATTGACGCTTCGCTGCCATATTTTTCCAGCATATCTTCCAGCCATTGCAGCTCTTTTTCGGACAGTGGGCCTTCTTTCATGCGGTTGCCTCCCGGGCGTATCAGATTTCAGCGTGGCGTTAAGCCTTAAAACCGCAGCAGTGTACACCCTTGCGGGCCACAAGACAGCTAACCCCGTTGCGGTGTCTCTGGCGGTTAAACCGCGTTTAGCCCCTGTTTCCGGTCGTTAAGCAGGCGATAGCCCACTGCACTTTGTGATACATTTTTGCGCTACCGCCCGCCCGTGACATGCTTTAAAGCGTTAAGTTAATGATTAAAAAATGAATAATGGATTTACTCTCTGCCAGGCGGATGCCGGATTACTCGCGGGGGCTGCCTCTCCCCGCCAGCGGGCCAGCAGAGCGATCAGGCTTTTCATGCCCGTTATCCTCTTCCTGCTGGCAGGCTGCGGCACCCTGTCGCAGACCTCCGCGCCGGTAAGCGATCGTGTTTATCTTACGCATGCCACCTTTGACGAAAATGTCGAAGATATCGTGCAGCACTACATGCAGCAGAAGCAGGTTCCTGGCATCAGCATTGCGGTCATCCATCATAATGGTCCGACGCGCTTTTATCCCTTTGGCGTTACCGACCGCGTGCATCGCCATCCGATCACGCCGGATACCCTGTTTGCGCTGGGATCACTGAGTAAAGGCGTAACGGCAGAGGTGATTATCCAGCTGGTGGAGCAGGGCCGGCTGCGCTGGAGCGATACCCTGGCCGATCTGTTGCCTGAAAAGGTCACGCTCAGCGCGGACGCGCGGCGCATCACCTTGCTGCAACTGGTGACGCATACTTCCGGCCTGCCGCGTCAGGATATGGATCTGCCGATGCTGGCGCAGTTCATCGGTTATCTGGGCACGGGCGAGAACTTCTATGGCAATCTCGACAGCGACACACTGCTGAGTTATCTGGCAGATTTCACCGCGCCGTCCGTACGCGTACCGCACTACTCTAACCTCGGCTATGCGCTGCTCGGTTATATCCTGCGCACCCGTTTTCATCAGGACATCCAGACGCAGGCGTCAGCACTGATCTTCGCGCCGCTGAAGATGAATCAGAGCAGTTTTATGCCGGAAACGCTGCCGGGTTATCCGCTGCGCGCGCTGGGGCATGCCGGCGATCAGCCGAAATTCATCCGTCGCGGCGGACTGACGCCCGACTGGCATTTTCACGGCAATATGGTGGCCGCGGCCAGCCTCTACAGTAATGTACGCGATTTAAGCGCCTATCTGCGCGCGCATCTGCGTGCGACCGGGGACAGGACGCGGGATCGTGCCTTTGCCGCGGCCGGGCGGGCGTGGTATCAGCAGGGTTCACAGGCGCAGAACATTGCCTGGGTGACGGACAGGGTCGACGGGCAGCAGATCACCTATCAGGTAGGCTACATCGGCGGTTACGCCAGTTTTATCGGCTACGATAAACGAAACGGTAATGCGATTGTGGTGCTGCAGAACGGCTTTAACTGGAGCAACTATTTAGGCATTGCGCTGTTGGTCGATCTGGCAACTCAGGATAAAGTGGTTTTACAGTAACCGGTCAGCTGGCCTGTGTGCAGTGAAATGAATCGCGCTGTTTTCCCTGCAAAGCGCGTCAGCGCGCCGGAACTGAAGTGCGATAAAAATTGTCTTTAGCCTGACTGTCAAAATTTAACGTGGAAATCATTATGCGCAGGACTCAACGTGTACTTTTATCAATGGGATTACTGGTTGGCTCGCTGAGCCTGATCCCCGCTGTTCAGGCCGCTGGCGAAGCAACGGATAACGTTCCGCCACCGCCACAGGTTCAGCCCGCGAATCCTGGCACACAGCCTGCTGCACCGGCTGCGGGTGCTGCTCAGCCGGATACCCCTGCGCCGCAGGGCCAGGCACCGGCCAGCTCACAATCCAATGATGGCATCACGCCAACCACACCCGCTCCGTCCAACGGCGCGCGTCCGAATTACGAACTGAGCACCATCATCATCGATTACAAAGAGTATAAAATCGGGGATACCGTGCCAGAGAAGTACATCGGCAAAACCTACACTATCGGCGAGTGGCAGAAGCGTAACCTGCCTGCGCCACAGGAAAATACCCACTGGGCCTATATCAACGCCAACTACATTCTGATTACCAATGACACCGGCAAGATCGTCATGGGTAAATCAGGTGATATCTTCTTCCGTGGCTGAGTGAAAAAGCCGGTCGTGATGACCGGCTTTTTTTTTGCGGAAACGCCTGGCACCCCCGGCTTCGGTTATGCGGCGGCGTCAGCCGGGCTGTGTGATCCCTCTCAATTCACGCCGTGGGGGTTAATCCGGCCAGTCCAGTAACCGGCTCAGCAGGCGCGTGGCCGCTGTGATTTGCGTGTCGCTGCTGTTGCCATAGCCCATCACCAGCCCGGACTGCGCCGGTTCAGTCAGACAGAAGGCAGAGAGCGCCGCAGGCGCAAAACCCGCCTGATGCAGTCTTCGGGCGATGGCCCTGTCATCCCGCTGCGAATCGAGCGGCAGCACCAGATGCATACCGCTTTCACCGCCCAGCAACGGCACGGCCCGACCCGCCGCGCGCTGCAGTTCGCTGCGCAGCCAGGTCTGACGTTGCCGGTAGAGACGACGCATTTTGCCGAGATGACGGCGATAATCCCCATTGAGAATAAAGCGTGTCAGCGCCAGCTGCTCCAGACGATTACCGCCCCGCAGCAGCTGATCGAGTGCCGGACGCAGACGGCTGACCAGTGACGCGGGCAGCACCATGAAACCAATTCGCAGCGCAGGAAACAGTGTTTTACTGAAGGATCCAAGATAGATAACCGGCGCATTCACGCTCATGCCCTGCATCGCCGTGATGGGTTCGCCGTGATAATGGAAGTCGCCATCGTAATCATCTTCAATAATCCAGGCCTGCTGCTGGCGCGCAGCCGCAATCAGCGCCAGACGCCGGGCGGCGCTCATGACTGCGCCGGTAGGATACTGATGCGTGGGCGTGGTGTAGATAAGACGCGGTGTCGTCACTGCCCAGTCTGCTGACCGGGGAGCCATTCCCTGATGATCGGTCGGGATTGGCACCACGTTCAGTTCACCCGTCCGGAACGCCGCTCTGGCACCGCGATAGCCCGGCTCTTCGAGCCAGCCATAGTCGCCCGGATTGGTCAGCAGGGCGACACACAGCATCAGCGCCTGCTGCGTTCCTTCGGTAATGACAATCTGTGCGGCATCACAGCGCACACCGCGTGTGATGCGCAGCTGCTGCGCCAGCACGGCCCGCAGTTCGGGCTCACCGAGCGGATCGCCATAACCGAGCCGCTGCGGGGACGTCTGGCTCATGACCTGACTCATCGCCCCTCGCCAGGCCGCCATCGGAAAGTGGTTAAGGGCCGGGATGCCGGGACGCAGCGGCAGCGCGCCAGTGTCGATCCACGGGCTGTGTTGAAAGGCGTCAATCCGGTTTGCCAGGGGCCAGCTGTCGGGCATCGTCTCCTCCGCCTGCCTGATAGGCAGAGCCAGTGGAGTGACGCGGCTGCCCTGTCTGTCGCTGGTGAGATAGCCCTCTGCCTGCAACTGAGCCCAGACGTTGAGCACGGTATTGCGCGACACCCCCAGATCCAGGGCCAGCTGCCGGGTGGCAGGCAACCGCGATCCGGCAGCAAGCTGCCCCTGCAAAATAGCCTCTTTTATTCGCTGATAAAGCTGCTGCTGCAGCGTCATTCCGGCAGTGGTCATTAAGGGGGCCATCAGCAGGGCGGTGATCTCTGACATCATGGTCTGCTCGCGTGGATCTATCATTTCTCCTGATTGTGGTACTTTTTAACCTGCCAGGATAGTGGCAACCTGCTGACATCATCCACAGCCGGGAGGCGATATGTCACAGCAGATCAATCAATATGGACAACCGGTCGGAGCGCCTTTACCCGACTGGCAACCCCGTCCTGTACCGGAGCATCAGGTTTTCACCGGCGATACGTGCAGGCTGGAGCCGTTCAGTCTGGCACGGCATAGCGACGCACTGTTCGCGTGCTGGTCCCTGGCAGAAGATGGCCGTGACTGGACGTATATGTTTATGGGGCCGTTCAACGATCGACAGGCGTGGCTGGATTATGCCGGTCAGCTCGAAACCAGCCGCGATCCGCTGCATTTCGCCGTCATCGATCTGGCAACGGAGCAGGCGACAGGCACGCTGTCATTAATGCGTATTCAGCCTGAACATGGGGTGATGGAGGTCGGCCATGTCGCCTTCTCACCCAGGCTGAAGCAGACCCGGATGGCAACGGAGGCCCATTTTCTGCTGATGCGTTACGCATTTGAAACGCTGGGCTACCGTCGATATGAGTGGAAATGTGACAGCTGCAATGCCCCCTCCCGCAAAGCGGCAACACGCCTCGGTTTTCGCTATGAAGGCGATTTTCGTCAGGCCATTGTCTATAAAGGGCGCTCGCGTGACACCAGCTGGTTCTCCATTATCGACAGTGAATGGCCGCAGGTGAAAACCGGTCTGCAGTGCTGGCTGGCGGATGATAACTTCACGGCAGAGGGTCAGCAGCGCGAAAAGCTGGAGACGTTGCGCAATCGGGCCTGATCGGTCGCAGGCCGATCACAGCAGGATATCTTTCAGGACCGCCGCCAGCAGGGTGGTGGTCATCAGAACAGATAACCGCTTGATCCAGCGCATATCGGTGCTGAGGCCGACCACGTCATTTCTCAGGTTGTCCACCGCCGACGTTAAGCGGACATTCATATCACTGAGTAGCACTTCCAGCTTGTCCATTCGGATTTCCAGATGATTAAACCGGATGGCCAGCTTATCGGTTTTTCTTTCAACATGGCCCAGCCGCTCGTCCATATGCAGTACTTTGGTCGTAAGCTGGCCAAGGTGATTATCCATCCGGTCAACTTTTGCTGTGAGTTTGCCAAGGTGATTATCCATCCGGTCAACTTTTGCTGTGAGTTTGCCAAGGTGATTATCCATCCGGTCAACTTTAGCTGTGAGGTGGCCGAGGTGATTATCCATCCGGTCGACCTTAGCTGTCAGTTTGCCGAGGTGAGTATCTATCTGACCGACTTTAGTCGTAAGCTGGCCGACCCGGTTATCAGTCTGATCAACTTTTACCGTTAGCCTGTCGAACCGGTTATCGGTCTGATCGACTTTGGCCCGAATCTTATCGAGTTGTCTGCTGATCTGTTCGCCAGGCTGACTCTGTTGCATATGGGTAAACACCTTAACCATCGCCTCCGCCTGCTGATCGGCAATCCCGGCCTGTTGTAGCGTTTTAAACGCTTTGTGAGTACGGATTACTGTACCTGTCATTACGACACCTCCCTGTGAATGCTGGCGATAGCGGCATCATGACAGGCAAACAGCATATCGCCCTATAGGATGGTTGTATTTTGCGCAAATTGCAGAAAAATATCAATTAGTACAACAGGTAACGTGCATTGTCGTGCGGCGCGCTTCGCAATATTTTGCGGCAGGAAAAGGATGACGCCTCTGCGATCTTTCGCAGAGGCGTGAAGCGGAAAAAGGGGTTAAGGCTGGGGTACGATTTTAATTTCGACCATACCAATGCCGAGTTTGCGGGGATCCTGACCCGTGATATTACCGGTATTACTCAGTTGCGGTTCCGGCGGAGCAATCACCAGGCGATGACTGGCACCGGGATTGTCAAAATGCAGGGTATGGGTGGATATCTCTTCGCCCAGCGACAGCAGCTGCTCCTGATCGCCGACCCGAACCGGAATCGCCCGATGCGCGTTAGCGCCCCAGGCGCGTGCGGTGATCACCAGATCGAACTTCGCTGGCAGCGCATCGACATAGTCGATCCGTACCTCTGGCGCGAGATTGGCATTGGACCAGCGACCCCAGCTCTCAGGCCGGGAGATGCCGCTGAAGCTTTTCACACTCTCCGGTGCGCCCGGCACGTTGAGCCTGAAGCTGTCGGCGCTGTAACGAATATTGTTATCTTCCACCCTGATCTGCGCCAGATTCTGCTGGTAGCGCGCTTCGGTGACGGGTCCTTCAGGGAACTGCACTTTTCCTTTCCACTGCGGTTTATCGACGAGCGTCACCGATGGCGTACCGCCGGTCTGCCCCATCGCTATACAGAGATCGCTGGAGAGCGCCAGCGAAGGCTGCCAGAGGCGCGCCATCTTAAAGCAGCGATCCACCCAGACGAATTTATCATCGAGAGCAAAATCGGCGAGCTGATAGCGCAGTGGGGCGGAGTATTCGCCCTCTGGCATCGGCTCAACGTGTTTATCACTGATGCGGAACAGGATCGGCAATTTAAAGGTGGTCCCGGAAAAGCTGAAGACATTCTTCGCCTTATCTATCGTGAAGGTGTCCATCTTCTTCGGGAAGTTCCACAGCTGAATAATATCGGGCTTCCAGCTCAACACCTTGCTCTTCATGTCATCAAACTGGGTTGAGAGCGAAAGCGAAGAGAGGCTGCTGCGACCCAGGCCAATCGCATTGTCGCCGCCCAGAATATCCAGCAGCGTAGCGCCGTTATCCAGCGTGCTGCGCTTTGCCTCCATCAGTTCCGCCTGCGGCTTGTCACCCCGGATCACCATAAACAGGTTGCGGCGCGGCTGCTTAATCAGCCAGGGATGCGCCGTATTGTTCATGGCCAGATGGTCCGAGCTCACCACAATCACGGTATTGCGGAACCACGGCGACGCTTTGATGCGCGAAATCAGACGCGCCACATGTTCCTGTGAGCAGGTGACGGCACTAAAGGACTGATTGGGTTTGCCCTCCATGCTGTAGCTCCTGCGCTCACAACTGCGCGAGATAAATCCATCGGGATGGTGGGTATCGACGGTCAGCGTAAACAGGGCGAAAGGTTTGCCCGCCTGAGAAAGTTCCTGATACTTCTCAAAGACTTCGTCCAGAACCGTATCGTCGTAATAGCCCCAGTTATTGCGGTAGGTCGGATCGGCGACGCGACTTTTCAGCTCCTGCGAACCATAGAGGTTTTTGGGATCAAAGCCGTGAGATTTCAGGAAAACATCCTTACCGGCAAAGCGCAGATCGGCCCCCTGAATAAACCAGTTTTCGTAACCTGACTTTTTCAGGATGTCGCCCAGGCAGACATTTTGCGGGTAGAAGCTGGACAGCGAGGCCGACGCGTTGCCGTCAAACGGCGCAAAGAGCGGGATACCGCACTGCGAGGCGACCATGCCCGCAATCGTGTAATCGGTGCCCGGCAGCTGTTCGGTCTGGCTGAAGTCGATGCTCTGCTCTTTCTGACGGCTCAGTTCCGGCGCTAAACCCGGGAAAGCGGTGGCGTCGAAATAGGTGCGCTCCAGGCTCTCACCGTAGATGTAAACCACATTGAGATGCGGATTTTCAATGTGATTGCGCGGCACTTTATAGAAGTTATCGAAGTCAGAATCGGCCAGCTGAGTGTGCGACACCACCAGTGTCGCGACCTGACGAAAGGCTGGCGTCGTCTGAACTGAACCCAGCGCGCAGGCCGCTGCCAGCAGCGACCAGCCTAAATGATGCGGACGCCTGCGCCGCCGCAGGATCCACGACAGCAGGCAGAATAGCAGGAAAAGCACGATGATCAGGCCAATCGCCGGCACCACATATTTACTGACGCCCGCACCGGTCAGACTGTTGGTAAGGGTATAGAGCACCGCATCGTTAATGCCGTCACCGGTGAAATAGTTGCTGGCATACAGCGTGGCATTCAGCACCACGAAAAGCACCAGCAGAATCAGAACAAGCACAAACCAGAATTTGTTACGCCCGGCTTTACAGGAATAGATTGCAATAGCGGCCAGAAATAACGCCACGGACACCAATTCGGACAACGGCAAATCCTCTCTCTACAAGGGCACGCGAGGCGTCGCGCAACCGACCATCTTCGTGGGATGGTTTTTCGACAATCTATATTGGCTGTCATCGGGCTGCAACATATCCGGTCCGATTTGTGCGGTGATGAACAGATTAACTGAGGGTCATATCAGAAGAGAGGTTATCAGGCGTGACGGTGGCTGGCGCGCACCGTCAGACTCGCCGCGACCGGGATGCTTTTCAGAGTTTACCGGTGAGATACTGCGCTTCGCCATCGGCAAAACTCCAGTCACCTTTGTCATTGGTAATAAAGCTGATCATCAGGTCATTGCCCTGAACACCACAATGCTCACGCAGCTCCCGCGCCAGTTCGGCCATAAAGTGCTGTTTCTGTTCGGTGCTGCGCGGGCTGGTGTAGACCCGGACCATGACCAGATTGTCGCTGCGGCTGAATCCCAGACCGGTATCCTGAAAAACCATCTGATACCGCTTGTTTTCCTGAACAATCTGGTAGCGATCGCGTGCCGGCACGTTAAAGGCGGTGAGGACGGCGCGGTGTGCCGCATCCAGCAGCGTTCGCAGTTCTGATTCCGAACGACCTTCAATCACATCAAATTGCAGCAGTGGCATGGCAGATTCCTCATAGGGGTTAAGCACCCTATGGTGAACACTTTATGCGGCGGGAAAAAGCGCGTAGCCTGAATTGATTATTCATTATAGTGAACAATGATGAAAGAGATGAAAACCGATACGCTGTGGGAGCACCTGCACTGGCTGACCGTGCTGGCGGACCAGGGCAGTTTTACCCGGGCAGCTGAGCGGCTTGGCGTCAGTAAAGCGGCGATGAGTCAGAAAATCAAAGAGCTGGAGGCGCAGGCCGGTGTGCTGCTGGTGCAACGCACCACGCGCAGCGTACGGCTGACGTCGGCGGGCGAGAAGCTGGTGGAGGAGTTACGCGATCCCTTTACCCGCATCGAACAGAGCTTTTTCAGCGTGCGTGACGAGGCGGGGCCGGTGCGTGGCCTGGTGCGTATGACCGCGCCGGTGGCCTTTGCCCGTCAGCAGCTGGTGCCGCTTATCGGTGAGTTTCTGCGGGACTATCCGCAGGTCCGTCTGCAGCTGGATGTGACAGACCGTCTTGTGTCGCTGAGTCATGAGGGATTTGACCTGGCGATCCGGCACAGCGACACGCTGCCGGAAACCCATGTGGCGCTGCCGCTGTGTGATACGCAGACGCTGCTGGTGGCGTCTCCCGCCTATCTCAGGGCACAGGGCGAACCGCAGCGCCCACAGGATCTGGTACAGCATAACTGCCTTTACTATCCGCGAGGCGTGGAGTCACCGCGCTGGCGGTTTATCACGCCTGCGGAGAGCGAGCCGATGCAGGTGCAGATCGAGGGCAGCTTCGCCACCAACAATAGTGAGTCGATCCGCGATGCCGCACTACAAGGGCTGGGGATCGCCATGCTGCCCGATTTCAGCGCCCGTGAGGCGCTGGCGGCGGGAAGCCTGCGACGGGTGCTGCCCGAATGGCAGCCAGTGGAGGCCTTTGCGACCCGTCTGTGGATTGTGCGGCCCTGGGCGGCGCAGGTGCCGCGTGCAGTCACCACCCTGACGCACTGGCTACGCGCGCGCTTTGGTCATTGACGGCAATGCCAGCGCAGAGGGGGTGGTCTGCATCATCTCCCCAATCAGGCTGCTGCGGTTATACAGGCCGAGGCGCAGATTGAAGTCGAGATGCAGCCGCTCGTTGCCGGTTAATTTGATAATCGGGGGGGGCGTCTGCGGCCGCTGGTGAAACATCACCGACCGGGCAAAGGCGCTGCTGTTGTCGCCATGCAGACGCTGATAATACCAGGCGCTGGCTTCTCCTTTCCGCAGATAGAGGTTGGCCCGCCGCTCTTCCCGCATCGCGACCTGCTGCGCCAGTGCCAGCAGCTGGCGGGATGGGTTATCCATATTCTGCACAATCAGTGGAAAGTCGTCGCGCTTCTTCAGCTCATGAAGATAGTTACGGATACCGATGTTTTTGACCGGTGCCAGCTGCTTCAGCCATTCACGAATAAAAGGATTCTGCGCGGGTGCGGCAATAAACCAGCTCTCGATAACGGGTGCCAGCAGGTTCATCGTGGATTGCTCGCGGTAGTAGCCGATCAGATCCATCGGACGCGCTTCGTGCGCGCGATGTACCCAGGCGAGATCCTCAAACAGCAGGGTGCTGCAATCAATGCCGATGCCACCGTAGCGATGGATCAGCTCCAGCCGGATGATGTCACTTTTATGGGCCAGCGTCAGATCGGAAGAGATCAGGTTAAAGTCGGGCAACCATTGCGACAGGGTACGCGGAGTCACCAGATAGACCTGGTGGTCCGGGTTGTCCCGCCGGATATTACGGATGTTCAGTGCCATTGAGGCAGGCAGGCGATCGTGATGCCATACCATCCAGACAATTCTGGAGATTGCCGGCAATGCTTTCTGCTGAGTGACTAGTATCACATTATTTTCCTGCCCCGGATCATATTCCGGAGCCTGAAGGCGGCTCTGCTGTTTTTTATTCCATAGCATCTGGCTACTGAACGATATTCTTTTCCAGTTGCGCCAGATTTTATGTGCCGGACGCTGACGATGTGAAGTCATGGTACACCTGTTATTTTTATTTTCCCGTTATCGTGCAGGCTCTGTCTGTTCCGCCAGAGGCGCAGACGTGCGGGGTTGCAGACCGGCTGCAAGCCCGTTGAGTACGGGAAGTGTTGAAGAGTTTTCCCTGGTGGCGACGCAGTGCGGAAGCGCGCGATAGTTTCCTCACGGCGGATTAATTGCACTGCATCTTTTTAATAAAACATTAATTACGCATTAGCTATCTCTTTTTTTGACTTTAGGATAATACGGAATTAATCCGGTCACCTTTTGCGAATAATAATATCGACAGAATTAATCGTTTATTAAAATGGCGCGGGCATCGGGTTTAAGGAATATCTGAAGATTATGCGATGCGTGCGGGATAAATAGCGGGCAGGCGTGCGACTCAGGTCACTATTGGCCTTAAAACGGGGCGTAAGCCTGGCTCATCAGTAGGCAGAACCGGACAGCACCGGAGAGGATTGTCTACGCTTAAGAAGAACTTACTGAGAAAGGAGCACGCATGCAGAGTGAATCCTATGGTTTACTGGCGGTTGATAAGCAGGGCAATCGCGTCCTGTTCCTGAATCCGGAGACGTTCGCTGTCGAGCGGGAACTGAACGCGTTTCCGCCACGCCCCCATGAACTGCTGATGCTGGCGCCGTGGGGAAAAGCCTATGTGCCGATCTATGGTGACGGCGTTCACGGCAATAATCCGCATCCGGGGCATAAGATCGCGATTATCGATTTACAGCATCGGGCGATCAGTGGCTTTATCGATCTGTCGCCGCTGCGGGCCCCGCACAGCGGACAGCTGGGACGGGATGGCAAAGTCTATCTCTGCTGTGAGCAGAGCGCCGCCGTCGCGGTGATCGATCCGCTGACCGACAGCGTGGAAAAAGTGATTCCCATCCCTTCGCACAACGCCCATCGTCTGACGCTGTCACCCAGCGGGCGCAAACTGTTCACCGATAACGAAGAGGATGCGACCATCACCGTGGTGGATCTCTGTGAAGCAGAGGGGCGGGTCATCGATACCATCCTGCTGCCCGGCCCGATCGCGGGCATCGCCGCCTCGCCAAAACATCCCTATCTGGTCGCCAGCGCGGCCGATGCGCCACTGCTCTACGTGATTGACCGGCAAAGCCACCGTATCCGCCAGCGCCTGACGCTGCCGGGCCATCAGCAGCCCTGCCAGGTGGTGCGCTTCAGTGCAGACGGGGAGCAGCTGGTGGCGATAGGCGACCAGGAGCCGCTGGTGACGCTGTTTGACGATCTGCTGAATCCACTCGGTGATATCAGCACGGGCCGCATGCCAATGGATGGATGCTTCACTCCCGACAGGCAGCAGCTGCTGATTGCCAATCAGGGCGATGGCACGCTGAGCGTGATCGATCTGGCGCAGCGTAAAGTGATTGCCACGCCGCGTGTCGGCACCGGCTGTGAGGTACTGGGCTATTTTCCGCGCGGTCAGATAAACGGCCGATGATAGATGGCGGAGCTCCAGTGACGACTGCTGGCATGCTTCTCTGCCTGCCAGCCGCGCTTGCGTAATTCACGCGCGATCATCTTGTTCATGATGCCGTGGCCCAGCAGCAATACCGTGCCCCGCTGCGAGTGCGCAATCAGCTTCTCGGCCGCTGCCGAGGCCCGGCTGCGGGCATGTTGCAGTGACTCCGCTTCACCCGCATAGCCGCAGAGCCATAACAGGCGCAGCAGGGCCAGCCAGCATACCGTGGGCAGTTCCAGCGCGCCGCTTCGCAGCAGAGGGACAGCGACTTCGCTGAACAGCGCATCAATCTCATGCGGCTGCAGCCCGAGCTGTCTCAGGGAAGACTGCGCGCGGGGCAGGGGACTACAGACCACTACCGTAGCCTGACGTGCAATGGCCAGGCTACGCGGTGGCGGGCCATCCGTAACCTGTGACTGATCATAGGCTTCGCACCAGTCTGCCAGCGCCTGTACACTCTGGCGGCCCGTTGCCTGGTGATCGGGTTTACCGTGTCGCATCAGAATAATTGTCATCGCATCTCTGTCCGGCTTTTTGCTCAGGGTAACGCATTGTCCCTCCTTACACCGACTTTTCAGAATAAACGTGATGTGTCATCTCAGGGTCACAAACCTGTGCGACAACAGAACGCGATGAAAGGCGCCTCGCCTGCCTTCTGCCGCTTAATGATTAGCGAAAATGGTAACTTGCTGCCGGGAGTGATCTTTTTTTATGCGATTCGGCGTAGTTAACTGGCTGAATTTGCGATAAAAATATGTGGTGACGGAAAGTGATAGTGAAATTTTACTAACAATTTTCGACCAAATCTCTTGATTTATCTACGCGCGTAGATACACTGGCTCCCCAGTGATTGCTCACGGTGCATGATGCACAGTCGGCGCCATTGATTGTTAAGTTACATTCGTTCAGTTTAAGCGACCGGTCAAAAATAGATCGGCGGGGCAGAACGATGAATACGATTCCAACACCAGGGGATCCTTTAACCTTTCATCATGGTTAGTCAACTGAACGTCACTGCCGGGGGAATTCCGCTTTGATAAGGGAATCGACCCAGGGAGGGGCGTTTATCGATCTGCATACGCATTCAGGGATAGGATTATGACGGCACACGACTCCGTTAAGCAGCAGACATCACTGTCATCACCTTCAGCCGCCGATGAGCGGTTTAATACCTCTTCTGGCCGCAAAGATTTCTGGCGTGCCACATTCTCATGCTGGCTGGGCACGGCGATGGAGTACGCAGATTTTGCGCTCTATGGGCTGGCTGCCGGTATTATCTTTGGCGATGTTTTCTTTCCGGAATCGACACCCGCGATGGCGCTGCTCTCGAGCTTTGCCACCTGGTCAGTGGGATTTGTGGCCCGGCCCATCGGCGCCCTCTTTTTCGGCTGGCTCGGTGACCGCATGGGACGCAAGGTGGTGATGATCACGACCATCATTCTGATGGGCGCTTCCACCACCTTTATCGGCTTAATCCCGGGTTATGCCACCATCGGCGTCTGGGCGCCCGCCTGTCTGGTGCTGCTGCGCTTTACACAGGGGTTCGGCGCGGGCGCAGAGCTCTCCGGCGGAACGGTGATGCTGGGCGAATATGCGCCGACCGCGCGCCGCGGGCTGGTCTCATCCGTGATTGCGCTGGGTTCCAACAGCGGCACGCTGCTGGCTTCTCTGGTCTGGCTGCTGGTGGTACAGATGGATCAGCAGAGCCTGCTGGAGTGGGGCTGGCGTATTCCTTTCCTCAGCAGCGCCCTGATTGCGCTGGTTGCGTTGTGGATCCGGCGTCATCTGCGCGAAACGCCCGTGTTTGAGCGCAGAAAAGCGGAGATGGAAGCGGAACGTGCGGGCGTACTGGCCGCGCCGCTGATCGATGAGCGGCCCTTCTTTCAGCGCACCCGTGCGTTCTGGACCATGGTTGGACTGCGCATCGGAGAAAACGGCCCCTCTTATCTGGCGCAGGGCTTTATTGTGGGCTACGTCGCGAAGGTGCTGCTGGTCGATAAGTCTGTGCCCACTACCGCTGTGTTTCTGGCGTCCCTGCTGGGCTTCCTGATCATTCCTTTTGCGGGCTGGCTCTCGGATCGCTTTGGTCGCCGGATCGTCTATCGGGTGTTCTGTCTGTTACTGATGGCCTACGCCTGGCCCGCCTTTACGTTGCTGGACACGCGTGAGCCGATGCTGGTGATCCCGGTGATTGTGGTCGGCATGGCGCTGGCGTCGCTGGGCATTTTTGGTGTACAGGCGGCCTGGGGTGTTGAGATGTTCGGCGTGCACCATCGCTATACCAAAATGGCGGTGGCAAAAGAGCTGGGCTCAATTTTATCGGGTGGCACAGCACCGCTGATTGCCGCTGCTATGCTCTCTTATACCGGCCACTGGTGGCCTGTCGCGGTCTATTTCTCGGGAATGGCCGCCATAGGATTCTTCACCACCTTTGTGGCGCCTGAGACCCGAGGGCGAAATCTCAATTTGCCTGAAGATGCCATCTAGATTCGTCTGTGCAGGCTATCTGTCAGGATCGGGTGAAAAGCAGCAGGCCGTGTAATGCGGCCTGTTTTTTTTATGGAGGAATATGATGTGCCTAAGTCGTTAACGGGAAAAGTGACCCGCAGTGAAGTGGCGAAAGCGGCAGGCACGTCAGTGGCAGTCGTCAGTTATGTCATTAATAACGGACCCCGCCCGGTGGCCGAAGCGACCCGTCAGCGCGTGCTGGACGCGATAAAAGCGACCGGTTACCGGCCCAATGCGGCTGCCCGCGCACTGGCCTCCGGCAACACCAAAACCTTTGGTCTGGTGGTGCCTAACATCGGTAATCCTTTTGTGGCTTCCATGGCGCACATGCTGCTGCAGGAGTCGATGAATCACGGTCACGTCATGCTACTGGGTGATGCCGGGGACGATCGCAAGCGCGAACTGGAATTAATTCAGGGGCTGCTGAATCGGCAGGTCGATGGACTGTTTTACAACAGCGTGGATCGCCACCCTTATATTGATCTGATTAAAGCCAGCGGAACGCCACTGGTCATGCTGGAGCGGGTTGAGCCTCAGCCCGGCGTCAATATGCTGCGGGTTAATGAGCGTCAGGCTGCCTGGCAGGTAACGGCACATCTGCTGAGCCACGGTTATCAGCAGGTCGGCATCATCAGTGTTCCGGTAGAGATGCTTAACGCGCAGGATCGTATTCAGGGCTGGCGCGATGCCATGGCGGATCGCGGTCTGCCCGTCGATGAGTCGCTGATGTTTCCGGCCAGCTATACCCCACAGGGCGGATATGGCGCGGCTCAGACCATGATCGCCCGACGCTGCGTGCCCCGGGCGCTGTTTGCCAGCAATGAGGGGCAGGCGATTGGCGCGCTGCGCGCCTTTTCCGAACATCAGATCCGGGTGCCGCAGGATGTGGCGCTGGTCTGCTTCAACGGCACTAATCACTCATCATTTCACGTTCCGACATTAACCACTGTACGCCAGCCTCTGCGTGAGATGGCCCGCTCCGCTATTCATATGCTGAAAGAGGGGCAGAGTGAAGCCCAGCTAAAGGAGTTTCCACACTATCTTGAAATCGGTGAATCCTGCGGCTGTCAGCCGCAAAGTCAGAGTTAAATTATAAAAACATGAAAAGAATCATTATTGACTGCGATCCCGGTAATGGGATTGCAGGTGCCAACACCGACGATGGGCTGGCGATTGCGCTGGCCTTAGCTTCACCCGGACTATCGCTGGAATTGATCACCACCGTGGCCGGTAATACGCCCTGTGACGTGGGTGCGCGCGTTGCCAAAGATCTGATTGTCCGGCTGGGATTAACCATTCCGGTCGTTCAGGGAGCGCCCCGAGCCCTGCAGGAAGATCCTGCGCCGTGGCGGGAAACGCTGGATAACCGGGTGAATCAGCTTGCGCTCAATTCACTCTGGCAGGATGTGCCGCAACCAGCGGCGCTCACGGCCGATGCCTTCGATGCCGCCGACGCGATCGGCAGACTGATTTGTGATAATCCGGGTGAGATTACCCTGGTCGCGATTGGCCCGCTGACGAACGTGGCGCTGGCGATGCAGCGTTATCCTGCGATGGCCGAATTGGTCGCCGAGATTGTGATTATGGGCGGCGTATTTGCGCTGGATGATTACATCAAAGACACCAACTTTGGTCTGGACCCGGAGGCGGCGCATCAGGTACTGCACAGCGGGGCGGCCGTCACGCTGGTGCCGATGGACGCCACAACACAGACGCTGCTCACTCAGCAGGATCTGACTCGTCTGACCGCAGTGGACCATCCGCTGACCGCTTTTGTGCGCGATACGTTGCGGCCCTGGATCGACTATTCGATAGCGACCCGGCAGCTTGCGGGATGCTGGATCCACGATGCGCTGGTGATCGCCTGGCTGCTGAATCAGCGCGTCGCGTCAGGCATTGATTACCAGGTCGATATCGAACTGCGGCCGGGTGCAACGCGCGGTAAAAGCTGGCGTTACCGGCAGCCGCTCAGGCTGAAGGTGGGCGTGCCTGAACAGTGTGGCGCATCGGTGCATGTGCTGCATCGGGTTGATAACGCGCTGCTGCTGTCGATCATCGAAGAGGCATTCAGACGCCTGAAAGCCTGATCCGCCAGGGCGCGCTTACCCGACAGCGGGCTGCGCCGGATTGGGCTTCGGCCCACGGCGCGGTTCCGCTGGTCCGTTCAGGTTAACTGGCGGTCAGCGGCATGATTTCGCAGGCAGAAAGGGCAGGCGAGATCCGGGGTCAGATCACTTCGCAGACGTCGATCCAGCGGGCGTTTGTCAGTTCAGCCATCTGCTGGGGCGAGATGCGCACGGCGCTGTGGATTGCACCCGCAGCGGGCAGAACTTCGTCGAAACTGCGCAGTGAAACATCACAGTAGACGGTCAGCGGATTCTCCAGACCAAATGGACAGACGCCGCCCACCGGATGGCCGGTCCAGTTAATCACCTCATCGACGCTCAGCATTCGTGCCTTCGCCCCGAGTGCTGCTTTCAGCTTGCGATTATCCAGTCGGGCATCGCCTCGCGTCACAATCAGTACCACATCGTTTTTCACTTTCAGCGACAGCGTTTTGGCAATCTCTCCCGGTGTCACGCCGTGGGCGCGGGCAGCCATGCTGACCGTTGCGGTGCTCCCGGCCAGTTCAATAATTTCAATTTCAGGGGCGTGTTCGGCGAAGAACTGGCGCACGGACTCCAGACTCATCTTTTTCTCCAGGCTGATCGAAGGCGTAAAAATTGCCACAAGCCTCAGTGCCTGTAAACGAGATAAACGGAGAATTCGCGGGAATTAACCCTGTTTAGTTACCGCTCAGCGTGCAGTTGCCGCATTGTTCGACATCAGGGATACGATAACGCTGGCAGCAGCTGCGACGAACCAGTTCACCGTTGCGCGGGATCATGGTGCGGTAGAGCGGGTTCTCGCTGCCATCCAGCAGCCGCTGACTGAAGAACAGCGCCTGCTCCAGCTGCAGTACCTGCGCCTCATCGATCTGGCTTTTCAGCTCGCCCAGGAACCACTGGAATGAGTAGCCCATGTTATTCCAGATCAGACGGGCGTTGATGTCGCCATGCTGCGTGATCCCGTTCACCGCCGGAATAAGATGCTGCTGAATCAGCCGGTCAATGCGCTGATGAGGGTTCAGATAGCGCGCTTCCTCATCCTCCTGCACATCGATCCAGAACGTCGCCGGATGGCCATGCTGATGGAAGCCGACGCGGATATGCTCTGGCGAGCAGTCCAGTGCGCGCGACTCCTGCAGCAGCGCCATCATCAGCGGCGGCAGCAGCAGACCAAAATACCATTGCGCCCAGAGTGACAGCACCGGCTTCGCTTCCCGTACCGCATCGGGATGATCGCGATAAAGATAATCGCTGTAGCGCTGGATAAGCGGGGTAAAGCGGGCGGCCTGGGACCACGCGGCGAGGGTCAGCGTGTCATGCGGCGCAGGCTGACTGAACTTTGTTGATTCAAGCAGATAGCTACGCTGCTGTTGCAGTTGCTCATGCAGACTTTCCGCCAGTGGACGGTCGTTCTGCCGGAAGATCATCGACTGAGCGCGAAAACGCGGTTCCTGAACTGAAGCGGTTGCCATGACGACTCGCGAAACGTGTAGATAAGAAAGCAAATGATAATCGTTATTGATTAACTCTACAAGTCGCGCAAAAAATCTTCTGCTGGCGGAGAGAGGCGCAGGCGAAGTCGGGGGGATCAGCACGGACAGGGCAGGGCCTGTCGCGGCGTCACCTCTTTATAATCAGCGTAATCAGGTCGGTTCGCTGGCGGTCTGTTGCGGTTGCCGTGGGAGATCTTCCCAGGCGAGGATAGTATTCCGCCCCTGATTTTTAGCCAGGTAGAGCGCGCTGTCAGCATTGGCAACGGCCTGATCAAATTCATCATCATAAACGGGCGCGATGCCGGCGCTGATGGTGACGTGGGTCGAAACGGTTTCGTTGAAAAGATGGGGAATTTCTAAATCCACCACATACTGGCGGATGCGCTCAGCCAGTTTCAGGGCAATCGAGCTGTTGACGTTGGTCATCAGCACCAGAAACTCTTCGCCGCCATAGCGGGTGACGACATCGCGTGAGCGCACCGCATCACGAATCGCGACAGAGACGCGCGCCAGCGCCTGGTCACCCATCGCATGCCCATAGTTATCGTTGTAGGCTTTGAAGTGATCGATATCCAGCAGCAGCACATAGTGGCTGCCCGCGTGATTCTTCAGAATATTATCGAGCCGGTTCTTCAGGCCACGACGATTATAGAGCCCGGTCAGCGGGTCGAGCATACTGAGATCGCTGAAGGTCTCTTTCTCTTCATAGAGCTGATGCATCAGGCGCAGGGTAAAATTGTCGGCGCGTCGGCGCATCAGATGCTGAAGCGAAAAACCGATTAACGGCAGGGCAATGGTCAGCAGAATCAGCGGCAGATGTTGCGCATTGTCGAGCAGCACCACAGTCAGCACCGGCGGGGTAACGTGCAGCCAGAATGCCGCCAGATAATCACTCAGGGCGATGGCACTGATAAATAACAGACTGATTAAGCTGATAATAAGAAAGCCCCCATCAAAATAGAATATCTGATGAAAGCGATAATTAATGTACCAGGCCCAGAGCACGCCGAGCAGTAACGCGGCGGGATTTAACAGGGGAAGTTTTGCTTTTGGCCAGATTAAATAGGTTATTAGCATGATGCCGCTGAATGCCATGATACAAATGAGCGGCAGCGTCGTATCACTCTTTTCGACGTTAATTACGGGCAGAAGAAAAAAGAGTGAAATGGCGATATTAAGAAACAGAAAAAGCATAACCGACAGCCGGTATTTGCTCTGTTTAAGCTCTTCATATGATTGTAATTTCATTATAAATACTCGCGGCGACCCTGAAATATCAAAGCGCAAGCCGGCAGAATAGCTTCTGCCAGTCAGATAATTATTGCTGTTATTAAAAATGTTATCGGCCGCAATCTAGCATTTTCCAACTGGTCTGTCATCTTCGGTGCGGCGCCAACAAAAACAGGCTGCACAGTGGCGAAAACTGCTCTATGATAATGGGAATGCTTATCATTTGAGGTTTATGTCATGGGAGTAGCGATTGTTGCGGCCTGCAGTCTGTGGGGCATCAGCCTGGCGCTGGGAAAGAAACTGGATAGTGCATGGGGCGTGTTGCTGCCCTGCATCGCGCTGCCGCTGTTTGCATTATGGGAACCCGGCTTCAGTCAGTGGCGGATGGTGATGACCGTGGCGCTGCTGCTGACCGTCGTGATGCTGTTTAATCAGCGTCTGCGTCATTACCTGCTGCTGCCGTCGTGTCTGGTGTTAGCAGGGGGACTCGCGGCCGTCTCTGCAAATTTCCAGCTGCATTAATGCTGTGGCGCGATTGAAAACCGTAACAGGGCGATGAATAACGAACTAAGCGGAGAGAGTGAAACAGAAATACAGGGGAGCAGAGGAGTGGCCGGGAAACGACCTGAAGATTAGACAACGTTGGTGCGAAGAGAGGGACTTGAACCCTCACGTCCGTTAAGACACTAACACCTGAAGCTAGCGCGTCTACCAATTCCGCCACCTTCGCATCGAGTTGTCTTTTCATATCACCGCATTGGTGCGAAGAGAGGGACTTGAACCCTCACGTCCGTTAAGACACTAACACCTGAAGCTAGCGCGTCTACCAATTCCGCCACCTTCGCGCAGTGCTCGCGATATGAAACATGTGATTTTGGTGCGAAGAGAGGGACTTGAACCCTCACGTCCGTTAAGACACTAACACCTGAAGCTAGCGCGTCTACCAATTCCGCCACCTTCGCATACCCGTAACACCCTGAGAATGTTACAACCACGGAGGCGCATTCTAGAGATTTTACTCTTTGCGTCAACAACTATTTCGTCGGGCTGAAACGATCGCTGCAAAAAGCAACGTTTTCAGCCCGCCAGCACGGTGAGTGGCGATAAAAAGCACTTAGCGTGCCTTCGCACCACGACCATAAACAGCACGATAGACTTTAAAGCGACCGGTCTGTGCAAGCACTTCGTGGCTGCCGAAGGTTTCATCCAGCACCTGCGGATAGGGCAGGAAGCTATTTGCCACGATACGCAGCTCACCGCCGGTGTTCAGATGCTTCACCGCGCCCCGGATCAGCGCCTGAGCCGCATCGAGGCTGGTCTGTGTCCCTTCATGGAAAGGCGGGTTGGAGATAATCATATCGAAACGGCCCGTGACGTCAGAGAAGACGTTGCTGGCGAAGACCTCGCCCTCAATGCCGTTGGCGGCCAGCGTCGCTTTACTCGCTTCGATCGCCGCTGCGTGCACATCGCACAGCCACAGACGGACCTTAGGCGAAACGGCAGAGAGCGAAGCGGCCATCACGCCCGCGCCACAGCCCATATCCAGCACCTTACCTTTGGTGTGCGGAGCAAACGTTGAAAGCAGCAGGGCGCTGCCGCTGTCCAGGCCATCACGGCTGAAGACGCCCGGCAGGGTGTGGATGGTCAGATTATCCAGCTGATAGTGATCGCCAAAGGCGCTGACATCAAACGCAGGCTGGGTATCGAGGCGGCCATGATAGAGCCCACAGCGGCGGGCGCTGTCGATCTTCTCCAGCTGCACCCACGACGCCAGCATACCTTCTGCGCTGCGCACACCGCTGCGGTTTTCACCGACCACGAACACGTCGCAGCCCACCGGCAGCAGGGACAGCAGGTTCTGCAGCTGGAACTGCACTTCCGGCTTATTTTTCGTCCAGAAGTAGATCAGCGTATCGCAGCCCTGCACATCTTCCGCCTGCGCCACCATGCCGTAACGGGCCTGCTCGCCCATGCGGCGGCTCAGGTTTTGCCAGTGATGATATTGCTGGGTGTGAACGCGCGACGAGGCGGTTTCCAGCTGAGCGGGCAGGTCATCCTGCAGATCGCCAGCAAATAAGACATGGCGGGCGGTAAATTCATCACTGTGGCGCAGAATAACTTCACTGGCCGGGGAAAAAGCAGACATGTAGGGCTCCTGTAAGATCTGAGCGGGGATTATAGTGCTTTGTTGGCGCATGTTCGATGGGTTTGCTAGCATAGCGTCGCAATCAGGCAGCAGAACAGGTAACACCATGACGTCCAGGCGCGACTGGCTTTTACAGCAAATGGGAATTACGCAGTATCAACTGCGCCGCCCGCGCGTGCTTCAGGGCGAAATTGCCGTCACGCTGGCCCCGGACACGCAGTTAATCATTGTCGCTGAAGTGCCCCCCGGTCTGGATGAGCCGCTGATGCGCGACGTGCTGCATGCCCTCCATCTGCAACCTGCACAGGTCATGACCGTTACGCCGGATCAGCTGCAGATGCTGCCGGAAACGCTGAACTGCGCAGGCTGGCTGCTGGGTGTTGAAAGCGAACAGACCTTCAATGGCGTGGCACTAAGCAGCGCCTCTTTTAATGAACTGATCAGCAGCGGCGTCGCCAGACGCGCGCTCTGGCAACAGATGTGTAACCATGACAGCCATCTCTTTCCTCACCCCTGACGATCTGGCGGAAGCCTTTGCGATTGAGTGCCGCAGCCACGCGTTTCCCTGGCGTGAGCAGACTTTTGCCAGCAATCAGGGTGATCGCTTCCTCAATCTGCGACTCGACGTCGGGGACAAAATGGCCGCCTTTGCCATTACCCAGGTCGTCCTCGACGAAGCCTCCCTGTTCAATATTGCGGTCGATCCCGCTTTTCAGCGTCGGGGATTAGGCCGTCAGCTGTTGCAGCATCTGATCGAGGCGTTGATCAAACGCGATGTGCTGACGCTGTGGCTGGAAGTGCGGGCCTCAAACCTGCCCGCTATCGCGCTCTATGAGCAGCTTGGCTTCAATCAGGTCAGTCGTCGCCCTGACTACTATCCCACTGCCAGCGGCCGTGAAGATGCCATTCTTATGGCGCTGACGCTGTAGCCGCATAGAGGAGTTTTCATGTCAGAACACTGGGATTGCATCCTGTTTGATGCAGACGATACCCTTTTTCATTTCGACGCCTTCGCCGGGCTGCAGCGCCTGTTCGCGGGTTACGATGTGCAGTTTACCGACCAGGATTACAGCGATTATCAGGCGATAAACAAACCGCTCTGGGTCGATTACCAGAACGGCACGATTTCGGCGCTACAGCTGCAGACGCAGCGGTTTAACCACTGGAGCGAAAAGCTCAGCGTTGCCCCCGAGATCCTCAACAGCGGTTTTCTCAGCGCCATGGGCGAGATCTGCACGCCGCTGCCGGGCGCGGTCAGCCTGATGAATCGGCTGCACGGGCGGGTGAAAATGGGCATCATCACCAATGGCTTTACCGCGCTGCAGCAGATCCGCCTGGAGCGCACCGGCTTCCGCGACTACTTCTCGGCGCTGGTGATCTCTGAGCAGGTCGGGGTGCCCAAACCGGCGGCAGCAATTTTTGATTATGCGCTGGAACAGCTGGGCAATCCGGATCGTCAGCGGGTGCTGATGGTGGGCGATACCCCGGAATCGGACATTCTGGGCGGCATGAACGCGGGCCTGAAAACCTGCTGGCTCGATCATGGCACCCGACCGCTGCCGGACCATATCAAACCGACCTGGCAGGTCAAATCGCTGGCCGAACTGGAAGCGCTGCTGGTCGGCTGACTGACGCCGCACACCGCGATCGCCTGCCGATCAAAAAAGGCCCGCAGCGCGGGCCTTTTTGTTTAACGCATTCGCGGCGCCAGCGCGCTACGCTTTCTTCTCTTCGTCATCATCGCGATCCTCTTTCACCGGCGTACTGGCGGTCAGCAGAAACGGCGACTGCTGCCAGCGGGTGCGGCGATGACGCAGCAGGGTGCGGGAGAGGATAATGCCGATGGCCAGTGCCAGCAGCATCATCAGGCGCAGAATATTTGTGGTGTTATCGACCTGATGTGAGTCGGTGACCAGCACATGGGTGTCGAGCGTTACGCGCAGAAAGCCCAGCGGACCATCGTTCCCGGCCAGCGGCTGCACAATTTGATGGTTGAAATAGCTGCCCGCACGCTGCCCGTCGAGCGCCAGCCGGTCGCGGACATTGATATTCTCACCGCTGTGGGCCACCAGGCTGCCGTCGCCGTCGTAGACCGACGCATCCAGAATACGGCTGTTCGCCGTCATCTGGTTCAGGATCGCTTCGATCTGATTACGGTTATTTTCGCTGTTGTCCATCAATGGCTTAAGGCTGAACGCCACCTGACTGGTGAGCGTATGCGCCAGCTCCTCAACCTGTTCAGACCGCGCCATCTGATGACCCAGACTGAACCAGGATGCGCCCTGCATCAGGACGACCAGCAGCGCCATCGAGATGAGCACGATCACGGTTCGATGCAAGCGAAATTTCAGTGCGGTTTTAGCCATTAATCATCCGGGTCATATCACAACAGAAAGCCTGGAGATTATGTTGCCAGAAGCGGCGCAGACAAGGTAGCCTCTTGCGTGGTTTTGTTGTCCCTACAGGAGCTGTGATGCCAAATCGTTTAACCTGGTGCGATCTTCCCGCCGATGTCTCTCTCTGGCCGGGTTTGCCCCTTTCTCTTAGCGGTGATGAAGTGATGCCGCTGGATTATCGCGCTGGCCGCACCGGCTGGCTGCTGTATGGCCGCGGGCTGGATAAACAGCGCCTGACCGATTATCAGCATCAGCTGGGTGCCGCGATGGTGATCGTCAGCGCCTGGAACGTCGATGAGTATCAGGTGATTCGCCTGGCGGGATCGCTGACGCCCTTTGCCAGCAAGCTGGCGCACGACGCCGGGCTGGACGTGGCGCCGCTGGGTAAAATTCCGTGGCTGAAAGCGCCAGGGCTGCTGGTAATGGATATGGACTCTACCGCGATTCAGATCGAATGCATCGACGAGATCGCAAAACTGGCGGGCTGCGGCGAGCAGGTGGCGGACGTGACGGAGCGCGCGATGCGTGGTGAACTCGACTTCGCCGCCAGCCTGCGCGAGCGCGTGGCGGCCCTGCAGGGTGCAGACGCCAATATCCTGAAGCAGGTGCGTGATGCCCTGCCGCTGATGCCAGGCCTGACGACGCTGACGCAGAAACTGCAGGCGCTGGGCTGGCAGGTCGCTATCGCGTCCGGCGGCTTTACCTACTATGCCGAATACCTGCGCGACAGGCTGCACCTGTCAGCGGTGGCGGCCAATGAGCTTGAAATTCGCGACGGCAAGCTGACCGGCAAGGTGCTGGGCCCGATTGTCGACGCACAATACAAAGCCGATACCCTGAAAAAGCTGGCGCAGCGTTTTAACATCGCGCCGGAGCAGACGGTGGCGATCGGCGATGGTGCCAATGACCTGCTGATGATCAAAGCCGCAGCACTGGGCATTGCGTTCCATGCTAAACCTAAGGTGAATGAGCAGACTGCAGTCACCATTCGCCATGCCGATCTTATGGGGGTGTTCTGCATCCTGACCGGCAGCCTGATCCACGAAGAGCGTTAACTGAGGTATTGATTTGGCCAAAGCGGCAAAACGCGCATTTGTCTGTAACGAATGTGGCGCAGATTACCCACGCTGGCAGGGGCAATGCAGCGCCTGTCACGCCTGGAACACCATCACCGAGGTGCGCATCGCCGCCTCGCCTGCGGCTGCGCGTAACGAGCGCCTGAGCGGTTACGCCGGCAGTGCCGGCACCAGCCGGGTGCAGAAACTCTCTGAAATCAGTCTGGAGGCGCTGCCGCGTTTCTCCTCCACCTTCAAAGAGTTTGACCGGGTGCTGGGCGGCGGCGTGGTACCCGGCAGCGCCATCCTGATCGGCGGCAACCCCGGCGCCGGGAAATCGACGCTGCTGCTGCAGGTGATGTGCCGGCTGTCAGAGGGGATGAAAACCCTCTACGTGACCGGTGAAGAGTCGCTGCAACAGGTCGCGATGCGCGCCCATCGTCTGGGATTGCCCACCGAAAATGTGAATATGCTGTCGGAAACCAGCATTGAGCAGATCTGCCTGATCGCCGAGCAGGAGCAGCCGCAACTGATGGTGATCGACTCGATCCAGGTGATGCACATGGCGGAGATCCAGTCGTCACCCGGCAGCGTTGCCCAGGTGCGTGAAACCGCCGCCTATCTGACGCGCTTTGCCAAAACGCGCGGCGTGGCGATCATCATGGTCGGTCACGTCACCAAAGATGGCTCGCTGGCGGGACCGAAAGTGCTGGAGCACTGCATCGACTGTTCGGTGCTGCTGGATGGCGATGCTGACTCCCGCTTCCGCACGCTGCGCAGCCATAAAAACCGCTTCGGCGCGGTCAACGAACTGGGCGTGTTTGCCATGACCGAACAGGGCATGCGTGAAGTCAGTAACCCGTCAGCGATCTTTCTGTCGCGCGGCGAAGAGGTGACGTCCGGCAGCTCCGTGATGGTGCTGTGGGAGGGAACGCGGCCGCTGCTGGTGGAGATTCAGGCGCTGGTCGATCACTCAATGATGGGCAATCCGCGCCGTGTGGCGGTGGGGCTGGAGCAGAACCGTCTGGCGATTCTGCTGGCGGTGCTGCATCGTCACGGTGGACTGCAGATGGCGGACCAGGATGTGTTCGTCAACGTCGTCGGCGGCGTCAAAGTCACCGAAACCGGTGCGGACCTGGCGCTGATGCTGTCGATGGTGTCGAGTCTGCGTGACCGTCCGCTGCCGCAGGATCTGGTGATCTTCGGCGAAGTCGGCCTGGCCGGTGAAATCCGTCCGGTGCCCAGCGGCCAGGAACGCATCTCCGAAGCGGCGAAGCACGGCTTCAGACGCGCGATTGTGCCCGCCGGCAATGCACCGAAAAAACCGATTGCCGGGATGCAGGTGTTCAGCGTGAAGAAGCTGGCCGATGCGCTGGCCATTCTGGACGAACTGTAACGCGCCTGCGGCCTGTCAGCCGGAGTGCAGGGCAGGCCGGACGCACCTTAACCGCATTGATGCAGGAGGCACGACATGTCGTCGTTTGAATATCTGAAAACGGCCATCCGCCAGCAGGGTCACACGCTGCAACAGGTCGCTGATGCCAGCGGCATGACGAAAGGCTATCTGAGCCAGTTGCTCAATGCCAAAATTAAAAGCCCCAGCGCGCAGAAGCTGGAGGCGCTGCACCGCTTTCTGGGCCTGGAGTTTCCGCGCCGGGACAAACGGATAGGGGTGATATTCGGTAAGTTCTATCCCCTGCATACCGGCCATATCTATTTGATCCAGCGCGCCTGCAGCCAGGTGGATGAGCTGCATATCATCATGGGCTACGACGAGCCGCGCGACCGGGAGCTGTTTGAGAACAGCGCGATGTCTCAGCAGCCGACGGTCAGCGATCGTCTGCGCTGGCTGCTGCAGACCTTTAAGTATCAGAAAAATATCCGCATCCACGCCTTCAATGAAGAGGGGATCGAGCCTTATCCGCACGGCTGGGATGTCTGGAGCAGAGGCGTTAGTGCTTTCCTCAGCGAACAGGGAATTACGGCGGACTGTATCTACACCAGCGAAGCGCCCGATGCCGAGATGTATCAGCAGCATCTGGGGATTCAGACCGTGCTGGTCGATCCCAGCCGATCCTTTATGAGCATCAGCGGTGCGCAGATCCGTCAGGATCCGTTCCGCTTCTGGGACTACATTCCCACCGAAGTGAAACCGTTCTTTGTCCGCACCGTGGCGATCCTCGGCGGAGAATCCAGCGGCAAATCGACGCTGGTCAATAAACTCGCCAACATCTTCAACACCACCAGCGCCTGGGAGTATGGCCGGGACTACGTCTTCTCCCATCTGGGCGGCGATGAGATGGCGCTGCAATATTCCGATTACGACAAAATCGCGCTGGGGCAGGCGCAGTACATCGATTTCGCCGTTAAATATGCCAACAAGGTGGCATTCATCGACACCGATTTCGTGACCACGCAGGCGTTCTGTCTGAAGTATGAGGGGCGTGAACATCCCTTTGTGCAGGCGCTGATCGACGAATATCGCTTTGATCTGGTGATCCTGCTGGAAAATAACGTGCCCTGGGTGGCCGATGGATTGCGCAGTCTGGGCAGTTCGGTGGATCGTCGGGAGTTTCAGTCGATGCTGGTGACGATGCTGCGGGAAAATAACATCGATTTTCTGCACGTTCAGGAAGATGATTATGACACCCGCTTCCTGCGCTGCATTGAGCTGGTGAAGGCGATGCTGGGCGAGAAAAACGCCCAGCCATAACGCCTGTGGCGATCCGGTCTGCCGTCCGGCAGCCGGATCGACGCATCAGTAGACCATCACCACTTTACCGCGCATGTGGCCTTCCAGCACCCGCTGATGGGCGGCTTTCAGCGTCTCCACGCTCAGGCCGTGCAGCGTCTCGCTCAGCGTCGTCTGCAGTTTCCCCTCATCCAGCAGCGCCGACACCGCATCCAGAATCTCACCCTGGCGCGCCATGTCCGGCGTATTGAACATGCTGCGGGTATACATCAGCTCGAAGTGCAGCGCGGCGCTCTTCAGTTTCAGCTGATCCATCGACAGCGGATGCTCGTTTTCGACAATGGTGCAGATGTGGCCCTGCGGGGCGATCAGTCTGGCCATAGTGTCCCAGTGACCGTCGGTGTCATTCAGGCAGAAGATGTAATCAACCTGCTTAATCCCCTGTTTCTCCAGCTCGCCGACCATATCTTTGTAGTTGATCACCCGATCGGCACCGCGATCGCGACACCACTGCGCGGAATCTTCCCGTGAGGCGGTGGCGATGATCTGCACCTTGCTGCGCAGCTTCGCCAGCGGGATCGCCAGCGATCCCACCCCGCCCGCGCCGCCGACGATCAGCAGCGTCTGATCGGCCGTAGCGTTCTCCAGGTTCAGTCGCTCAAACAGCCCTTCCCAGGCGGTCAGGGCGGTCAGCGGGATCGCCGCCGACTGCGCCCAGTCCAGGCTCTCCGGCTTGTGGCCGGTAATACGTGAATCCACCAGCTGCTCGGTGCTGTTACTGCCGGGCCGGGTCAGATCGCCTGCGTAAAAAACTTCGTCGCCGGGTTTAAAGTTGCTGACTTTGCTGCCGACTTCCAGCACCACGCCGCTGGCGTCCCAGCCGAGAATGCGCGGCTGCTCAAGGCCATTCTTCATCGCCCCTTTGTGGACTTTGGTGTCGACCGGGTTGACCGACGCCGCTTTCACTTCGACACGCAGGTCATACTCACCGGGCGTCAGGGATTCAGGGAAAATCTCAGTGAAGGTTGCAGGATTTTCCGGATTAACTGCGATAGCGCGAATAGACATAGCATTTTCCTGTTTAATCAGGCTCTCAGCCTGGAGCGTATCTCTGCCATTCCGGCCGTGATGCGTGGGCTGCGCCACGCTTTACGGAGCGGGATGGCGAATCATTCAGAACCGGCTTTAAGTGTAGAACCTGAATTTAGCGGTGATAAGATGGACAATCTTTCATAGAGTGTTCGTCTGAGGTGAACAATGGCGTTTCGGCAGTGGCAGGATATGGCGCTTTTCGCGCTGGTGGCGGAGTGCGGCAGCTTTACCGGTGCGGCAGAACGGGCCGGTCTGCCGAAATCGAGCGTCAGCCAGCGCATCAGCCAGCTGGAGCAGCGGCTGGGGATCCGGCTGCTGAACCGTACCACCCGCCAGCTCAATCTGACCTTTGCCGGTGAACGCTATCTGCTGCACTGCCAGGAGATGATGCAGGCCAGTGAACGCGCCGATCAGGCAATTGCCAGCCTGCGTGATAACCCCAGCGGACGCCTGCGCATCACCAGCCCGGCGGGGATCGGCGCTACGCTGCTGGCGCGCTGCAACGCGGCATTTTTACGCCTTTACCCTGATGTGACGCTGGATGTGTCGATATCGGATGAGATGCGCGACCTGGTGCAGGAGGGGTTTGATGTGGCGCTCCGCACCGGTCAGCCGCAGGAGTCATCGCTGATTGGCCGCCGGATAGGCAACTGCCCGCGACGGCTGGTCGCCTCTCAGCACTATCTCGACCAGCATCCGCCGCTGGTCCACCCCCAGCAGCTGTCGGCCCATCGCTGCATTGCGCACCGCGCCTGGAATGAATGGGTGCTGCAGCGCGACGAAGACTTCTACCGCTGGCTGCTGCCGCCAGGCCACCTCACGGACAATCTGCTCTACGCGCGCGAATCGGCGCTGGGCGATGCGGGCATCACGCTGCTGCCGCAATTTCTGACCGATGGGCCGATGGCCGATCCCCGGCTGGTGCCGGTGTTGCCGGAATGGGAGGTCGAAGGCAATGAGCTGTGGCTGGTCTATCCGGGCCGCAAACTGCAGTCACCCGCGCTGGCACGCTTTATTGAGTTTGCGCTGCAGTCACCGGTATTCAGGGCGTTTTATCGCTGAGCATGAAATAAAGATTCCTGGCGTTTCCTCTAACTTTGATACCGGCAGCAGAAAATGATATTGCATTAATTATGATGGTCTTTCCTGTTCTTCTCAAAGGATGAGAAATGTTATGAAAGCTCAAAATTTAAAAAGTGCATGTATTAAAACTTTATCAAAAAGTGAAATTTACGATCAAAAAGAGTTTAACGGTGTAACAGCCCTTAAAACTATTCTGGGTCATGAAAATAAAGAGTTTGAAGCAGACTTTGTACTCAGAGGCAGTGATGTCAGCTGTAGTGCATCAGTTACCTGGTATGATGCCAGAGAGTCACACGAGAGCCGATCTGAATTCCGGCTTTATTATGAAGGCAATCCGGTGATGGAACTGGCAGAGCCCGGTGATAATATCGTTATTGGTTTTGATAGAAAAAAGACCTTAACCTGCATTCTGTTTAAAACACATGATGATGAGCATCAGGGACATATTGAGCAGTGGACGCCGCTGTAACAAAATAAAAAAGGGAAGCATCCGCTTCCCTTTTAATATTCATCCGACGCTTACTTCGTCATACGCTTGTACTTGATGCGCTTCGGCTCCAGAGCGTCTGCGCCGAGGGTACGCTTCTTGTACTCTTCATATTCGGTAAAGTTACCTTCGAAGAATTCGATTTTACCCTCATCCTGATAATCCAGAATGTGAGTCGCGATACGGTCCAGGAACCAGCGGTCATGCGAGATGACCATGGCACAGCCCGGGAACTCCAGCAGGGCGTTTTCCAGCGCGCGCAGGGTTTCGATGTCCAGGTCGTTGGTTGGCTCATCGAGCAGCAGCATGTTGCCGCCTACCTGCAGCAGTTTCGCCAGGTGCAGACGACCGCGTTCACCGCCCGACAGTTCACCGACGCGTTTACCCTGATCGACGCCTTTGAAGTTAAAGCGGCCGACATAGGCGCGGCTTGGCATCTCGGTGTTACCGATACGCATAATGTCCTGACCGCCGGAAACCTCTTCCCACACGGTTTTGGAATTGTCCATGCTGTCGCGGAACTGATCGACGGAGGCCAGCTTCACGGTTTCACCCAGCACGATGCTGCCGGAATCGGGCTGCTCCTGACCGGACATCATACGGAACAGCGTCGATTTACCCGCACCGTTCGGACCGATTATCCCGACAATCGCGCCTTTTGGCACAGAGAACGAGAGATCATCAATCAGCACACGATCGCCGTATGATTTACGCAGGTTGCTGACTTCCAGCACTTTGTCACCCAGACGGGCACCTGGCGGAATGAACAGTTCGTTGGTTTCGTTACGCTTCTGGTAGTCGGTGTTATTCAGCTCTTCAAAGCGTGCCAGACGGGCTTTGCCTTTAGACTGCTGGCCTTTTGGTCCTTTACGAACCCACTCCAGCTCTTTCTCGATCGACTTGCGGCGAGCGGCTTCGGTAGAGGCTTCCTGTGCCAGACGTGCATCTTTCTGCTCCAGCCAGGAGGAGTAGTTGCCTTCCCACGGAATGCCTTCGCCGCGGTCCAGCTCCAGAATCCAGCCCGCCACGTTATCCAGGAAGTAACGGTCGTGCGTAATCGCCACGACGGTGCCTTCGAAGTCATGCAGGAAGCGCTCCAGCCAGGCGACAGACTCGGCGTCCAGGTGGTTGGTCGGTTCGTCCAGCAGCAGCATGTCTGGTTTTTCCAGCAGCAGGCGGCAGAGGGCGACGCGGCGACGTTCACCACCGGAGAGGTTCGCGATTTTCGCATCCCAGTCTGGCAGGCGCAGCGCATCGGCCGCACGTTCCAGCTGCGTATTCAGGTTGTGACCGTCGTGCGCCTGGATAATCTCTTCCAGACGACCCTGTTCAGCGGCCAGCTTGTCGAAGTCTGCATCCTCTTCGGCGTACAGGGCATAGACTTCGTCGAGGCGCTTCAGCGCGCCAACCACTTCGGACATCGCCTCTTCCACCGACTCACGCACGGTGTGTTCAAGGTTCAGCTGCGGCTCCTGCGGCAGGTAGCCAATCTTGATGCCTGGCTGCGGACGCGCTTCCCCTTCGATATCTTTATCGATGCCGGCCATGATGCGCAGCAGGGTAGATTTACCCGCACCGTTCAGACCGAGGACGCCGATTTTTGCGCCTGGGAAGAAGCTGAGCGAGATGTTTTTCAGGATATGTCGCTTCGGCGGAACCACTTTGCCGACGCGATGCATGCTATAGACGAATTGAGCCACGTTGGTTTGAGCCTCTGGGTCTTGGTCGTTGGAATGATGTCGAAGTTTAGCCTTTTTCACCGTCTAATCCCAGCCGGGGGGCGGCGAATATTACCCAGGCCGGGGAATCGCGGACGGTGCAGAGCGCCACCGTCTGGTTTCAGTGCCGCCAGGCGGACAGGCAGGGATCAGGGCAGGCGCAGCGGTAGCGCCTGCTGGGCCAGCCAGTGTTGCAACGCCTGATCGGGCGCGCTGTCGCTGACCAGCAGATCAAAGCGCTGCAGTTCGGCGATACGGGCGGGCAGCACCTTGCCATACTTGCTGCTGTCAGCCACCAGCACCGACTTGCGGGCGCGCAGCATGGCGTGATGCTTCATCATCAGCTCATTAGTGTTGTAGCAGGTCGCGCCCTGATCTTTGTCGATGCCAGCGGCAGAGATAAAGGCCAGCGTTGGACAGAGATCATCCAGGATGGTGTGCACGCCAATCGGCGTAAACAGGGCATTGTCAGCGTGAAATTCACCGCCGCTCAGGATCACGTTGCAGGCCGGTTTCTCCTTCAGCGTCAGAAAGGTGTTCATGGCGCAGCAGATGGCGGTAAACGCGAGGGTATCGGGGATCGCATCCACGATGTAGGGGAGGGTGGTGCCGCAGTCAAAAAAGACCGTATCGTTCTCCGCGATCAGGCTGGCTGCGGCCTGAGCCAGCCGCTGTTTTCGGGCGGCATTCTGCCCATGCTGATCGCTGACAAAATAGTGGCTGGCGTGACTTTTCGGATCGCTGACGATATAGCCGCCCAGCAGAACGATGCTGGAAGCGGGTTCGGTTAAGTCGCGCCGCACCGTCATCTCTGAGACGCCCAGCAGCTGAGCCGCATCTTTCAGATGCAGTTTATCGGTGCGTTTCAGCGCCTGCGTCAGCTTGTGAATGCGTTCGTCGCGCCGGGTTTCCATGGTCATCTCTCTGTTACCTATCCTGCAGTGCGGAACAAGGACGCCGTAACCGGCGTTATATCGCGACAAACCTCACAGATTTGAATGAGTTGCGTCTCATCCGCCAGGCTGGCAATCAATCTTACCCGCAATCCGTAAGGGCCGCAAACCTGCGCTGCGCGGTCAGCGTTGTGTCACACCACGACCGCATACAGGCGGGGAGATAAGTCTCGCCCGCATAGCCGGTGATGTTGTCTTGTTATAATAGTAACATCTGCCCTCCCTTTTATCGCCGAGAGGTCGGGTCGTCTGCCGCTTCAGGATGTGGTTTTTGTCACATATTTAACCTTTAAGAAAGGTTATTGTGAATTTATTAACATTCAGGTTTGCAACACATCCGGGAGAAACCGTTATGACAATCGCGGTGATCGGCTCAAATATGGTCGATCTGATTACGTATACCAACAGCCTGCCAAAAGCGGGCGAAACCCTCGAAGCCCCCGACTTTGCCATCGGCTGCGGCGGCAAAGGTGCCAACCAGGCGGTCGCGGCGGCAAAAATGGGCGGTCGCGTGATGATGGTCAGCAAGGTCGGCGACGATCTCTTCGCGCCCAACACCGTGGCCAATCTGCAACAGCAGGGTGTCAACACGCGCTATGTGACGACCGCCACAGGCACCTCCAGCGGCGTGGCCCCTATCTTTGTCGATGACCAGTCGCAGAACCGCATTCTGATTATCAAGGGCGCCAACCAGCAGCTGAAACCGGCGGATATCGACGACGCGGCAGAGGCTCTGAAAGCCTGTGCGCTGATCATTCTGCAGCTGGAGATCCCACTGGAAACGGTCTACTACGCCATTGATTTTGCCCGCCGGCATCAGATCCGGGTGATCCTCAATCCGGCGCCGGCCGTCGCCACGCTGGACATCGACTATGCCTGCAAATGTGATTTCTTTATGCCCAATGAAACCGAGCTGGAGATCCTGACCGGCCTGCCGGTCAGCAGCGATGAAGAGGTGATGCTTGCCGGGCAGTCGCTGCTGAAGCGCGGCCTCAAAAATCTGATCATCACTCTGGGCAGCCGGGGATCGATCTGGATGAGCGGCGATCGGGTTCATCGTGTGGCCGCTACGCCGGTTCAGGCGGTGGACACCAGCGGCGCAGGCGATGCCTTTATCGGCTGCTTTGCATATCTGCTGACCGAAACCGGTGATGTGGCCGCCGCTATGGCGCAGGCGTCTGCTTATGCCGCCTGCAGCGTTACCGGGCGTGGCACCCAGCGTGCTTACCCCACCGCCGAGTGTTTTCAGCGTTTTCTTAACCTTAACTGAGGTTCTGCTATGCAACAGAAAATAGTGCAGCAATCTGATGGCTATCTGAATAAAACGCCGCTGTTCCAGTTCATTCTGCTGTCATGCCTCTTTCCGCTATGGGGCTGTGCGGCGAGTCTCAACGATATTCTGATCACCCAGTTTAAAAGCGTCTTTGCCCTCAGCGACTTCGCCAGTGCGCTGGTGCAGAGCGCCTTTTATGGCGGCTATTTTCTGATTGCGATCCCGGCTTCGCTGGTGATCCGCAGAACCAGCTACAAAATGGCGATCATGATCGGCCTGGCGCTCTACATCGCAGGCTGCATCGTCTTTTACCCGGCGTCACACATGGCGACCTACACCATGTTCCTGGCGGCAATTTTTGCTATCGCCATTGGCCTGAGTTTCCTGGAAACCGCGGCCAATACCTACAGTTCGATGATTGGCCACCGTGATCACGCCACGCTGCGCCTCAACGTCAGCCAGACCTTCTATCCGATTGGTGCACTGATGGGGATTGTGCTGGGCAAATATCTGGTGTTTCAGGAAGGAGGCAGCCTGGAGAGCCAGATGGCGGGCATGACGGCGGAGCAGGTGCATGCTTTCCGGCTGACCATGCTGGAACATACGCTGGAGCCCTACAAATATCTGGTGATGGTGCTGGTGGTCGTGATGTTGCTGTTTATGTTCACCCGCTATCCGCACTGCAAGCCGGAAAGCCATGCGAAATCGCGCCCGTCACTGGGTGAGACCTTTCGCTATCTGGCCACTAACCGCCACTTTAAACGCGGGATCGTGACCCAGTTCCTCTATGTTGGCATGCAGGTGGCGGTCTGGTCGTTTACGATTCGTCTGGCGCTGACGCTGGGCGCAGCCAACGAGCGTCACGCCTCTGACTTTATGATCTACAGCTTCATCGGCTTCTTTATCGGTAAGTTCGTAGCGAATTTCCTGATGGCCCGTTTCCGTGCCGAAAAGGTGCTGATCGCCTATTCCGTGCTGGGCGTGCTGACGCTGGCCTATGTGATGCTGGTGCCGGACTTCACCGCCGTCTACGCCGCCGTTTTTGTCAGCGTGCTGTTTGGTCCCTGCTGGGCCACCATCTACGCAGGCACCCTGGCGACGGTAGACAACAAATATACCGAGGTGGCGGGCGCGTTTATCGTAATGGCGATTGTGGGCGCCGCCTTCGTTCCGGCGCTGCAGGGGCTGGTCTCTGACACACTGGGATCGATGCAGCTGGCGTTTGGCGTCTCGCTGCTCTGCTTCGCCTGGGTCGGCTTCTATTTCTATGGCGAGCTGCGTCATAAAAAGCAGCCGGTTGCGAGCGGGCGTCTGGTGGAGGAGTTGCCATGAAAACCCGTTTTCCCCTGGCGCGTGACCAGTTTCACCCCACGCCGTCGACGCTGCTGGAGAGCGAGACGTTCCGGGTCGAGCTGTTTCGCTACCCGTCAGGCATTGAGGCGGTACGCCTTCATAACCGTCGCGGCAGCGTAACCGTGCTGCCGTTTCTTGGGCAGATGATCTGGGAAGTGCAGTTCGACGGACATAACCTGACGATGGGCCACAGTTTCAGGCAGCCGCTGCCAGCCCGTTCGATCATTGATACCTATGGCTGTTTTGCGTTTCATTCGGGGCTGCTGGCTAACGGCTGTCCTGCGCCAGAGGACGATCATCCGCTGCATGGCGAGATGGCCTGCGCCCGTATGGACAGTGCCTGGCTGGTGCTGGAGGATCAGACGCTGTCGCTGGAAGGGGAGTATGACTATGTAAAAGGCTTTGGTCATCACTATCTGGCTGCACCGGCCGTGCGTCTTCAGGCCGATCGCCCGCGGCTGACGATCGACATGACTGTTACCAATCTGGCCGGTGCGCCGATGCCGCTGCAGTACATGTGTCACATCAACAGCGCGTGGATCGATCAGGGGCGCTTCCGGCAGTCGATCCCCGATCGGGCCTTTCAGCTGCGGCAGTCGATCCCGGCGCATCTGCGGCCGACGCCCGCCTGGCGCGACTACACGGATCGGCTGGCGCGCGATCCGCTGGCTCTGCAGCAGCTTGATCAGCCGCAGCTCTGCGACCCGGAGATCGTCTTTTTCGCGGACGATCTGCCGCAGTATGGCGATGAGGTGCAGTTTGAGCTGCATGCGCCGCAGGGCTACGCGCTGATGACGCGCTTCTCCACCGCGCAGTTCCCGCACGCCACCCGCTGGCTGCTGCATAATCCCGATCAGCAGGTGGCGGCCTATATTCTGCCCGCCACCTGCCGGCCGGAAGGCTTTCTGGCGGCACAGCAGGCAGGTACGCTGATCACCCTGAAACCGGGCGAACAGCGCCACTTCTCCGTCGAAACGGGCCTGCTCTGATCGCCGGTTAAATCGCCACGAGGCCGCGCACACCCTCTGCTTCCATGGTGTCGCCGCGGCCACGCTGTACGATCTCCCCGCGCGACATCACCAGATAGCTGTCCGCCAGCTCGGCGGCGAAATCGTAAAACTGCTCGACCAGCAGAATCGCCATATCCCCGCGCTGCGCCAGCTGGCGGATCACTGCGCCGATCTCTTTGATCACGGAGGGCTGGATCCCCTCTGTGGGTTCATCCAGGATCAGTAGCTGAGGGCGACAGGCCAGCGCCCGGCCGATCGCCAGTTGCTGCTGCTGACCGCCCGAAAGATCGCCGCCGCGACGTGACTTCATCGCCAGCAGCACCGGAAAGAGCTGATAGATCTCCTCCGGCACCTCGCGCGCCTGCGCCGCCGGAAAACGGGAGAGCCCCATCAGCAGATTCTCCTCCACCGTCAGACGCGGAAAAATTTCGCGGCCCTGTGGCACATAGGCGATGCCCGCCTGCACGCGCTGATGAGGTTTACGGCCAGTGATCCGCTGCTGCTGCCAGTGGATATCCCCTGACTTCGCCGGGATCAGCCCCATCAGGCACCTGAGCAGCGTGGTTTTCCCCACGCCGTTGCGTCCCAGCAGGCAGGTGATCTCACCAATCTTCACCTCAAACGACAGGCCGCGCAGAATATGACTGCCGCCATAATATTGATTCAGTTCAGTAACCTGTAACATCTCAGCGCCCCAGATAAACGTCGATAACCTGCTCGTTGGCCTGCACCTCGCGCAACGACCCTTCGGCCAGCACCTGACCCTGATGCAGCACCGTGACATGGTCGGCGATGGTCTCCACAAAACCCATGTCATGCTCCACCACCATCAGCGAGTGTTTGCCTGCCAGGCTGCGGAACAGCTCGGCGGTGTAGTCCGTCTCGGCGTCGGTCATGCCCGCCGCAGGCTCATCCAGCAGCAGCAGGTGCGGCTCCTGCACCAGCAGCATCCCGATCTCCAGAAACTGCTTCTGGCCGTGCGACAGCAGGCCCGCCCGGCGCTGGCGTTCAGCGCCCAGCCGCAGCATCTTCAGCACTTCATCAATGCGATCGCGCTGTTCGCTGTTGAGGCGGGCACGCAGGCTGGCCCAGACCGATTTATCGGTTTTAAGCGCGATCTCCAGATTCTCAGCGACCGTTAATGCCTCAAACACCGTGGGCTTCTGAAACTTGCGGCCGATACCGGCGCGGGCGATCTCCACCGGCGAAAGACGGGTCAGATCGCTGTCCTGGTCATAGATCACCCGGCCCGGATCGGGTCGGGTTTTGCCGGTGATCACATCCATCAGCGTGGTTTTGCCCGCGCCGTTGGGGCCGATCACGCAGCGGAGTTCACCGATGCCGATCTGCAGCGACAGATCGGTGAGCGCGCGAAAGCCCTCGAACGAGACGTTGATCTTCTCCAGCTGCAGCACCGGATCGCGCTGCAGCCGGTGACGATCCGCCCGCTGGGGCTGGGTAAACAGGGCATCACTCATGGTTTCCTCCGGCGCAGCAGGCCAATGACGCCAGAGGGCAGAAACAGCGTCACCAGAATGAACATCAGACCCAGAAAGAACAGCCAGTACTCCGGGAAGGCCACGGTGAAGATGCTGCGTGCGCCGTTGACAATCGCCGCCCCCAGCAGCGGGCCAATCAGCGTGCCGCGTCCGCCCAGCGCCACCCAGATGGCGGCTTCGATCGAGTTGGCCGGTGACATTTCTCCCGGATTAATAATGCCGACCTGCGGCACATAGAGCGCCCCGGCCAGGCCGCACAGCACAGCGGAGAGCGTCCAGACAAACAGCTTAAAGCCGCGCGGATCGTATCCGCAGAACATCAGACGATTCTCCGCATCCCGCACCGCGGTCAGCACCCGGCCAAACTTGCTGCGCGCCAGGGCAAAGCCGATCGCCAGGCTCAGCAGCAGCAGCAGCACCGTGGCAACGAACAGCCCGATACGGGTGCCCGTCGCCGTGACGGAAAAGCCGAGCAGGGTGGTAAAGCCGGTAAACCCGTTGTTGCCGCCAAACCCGGTTTCGTTGCGGAAGAACAGCAGCATACCGGCGTAGGTCAGCGCCTGGGTGATGATGGAGAAGTAGACGCCTTTGATTTTTGAGCGAAAAGCGAAGAAGCCAAACAGCCAGGCCAGCAGGCCCGGCACCAGCATGCTCAGGCAGAGCGCCCAGGCGAAGTACTGGGTGCCGGTCCAGAACCAGGGCAGCTCATGCCAGGAGAGAAAGGACATAAAGGCGGGTAAACCCTCGCCCGCGGCCTGGCGCATCAGGTACATGCCCATGGCATAGCCGCCCAGGGCGAAAAACAGGCCGTGCCCCAGCGACAGCAGACCGGCGAATCCCCACACCAGATCCAGCGCCACCGCGACCACCGCATAGCAGAGGATTTTGCCGACCAGCGTCAGGGTATAGGTCGAGAGGGCCAGCGGATGCGTGGCGGGCAGCAGCGCCAGAAACGGCATCAGCAGCAGCGCCAGCGCGACCAGCAGGCCGAGGCTGAGTGTCAGGCGCGGCGCGGTACGCGCCACGCGAAGCGTCATGGGTTGCGTCATCAGTCAGTCACCCTTCCTTTAACCGCAAACAGGCCCTGCGGGCGTTTCTGAATAAACAGCACGATGATCATCAGAATCAGGATCTTGCCCAGCACGGCGCCCATCTGCGGCTCCAGCACTTTGTTGAGAATGCCCAGGCTGAACGCCGCGACCACGGTGCCCGCCAGCTGGCCAACGCCACCCAGCACCACCACCAGAAACGAGTCGATGATGTAGCCCTGGCCCAGCTCCGGCCCGACATTGCCCAGCTGGGACAGCGCCACGCCACCCAGCCCGGCGATACCGGAGCCGAGGCCAAACGCCAGCATATCGACGCGGCCGGTTGGTACGCCGCAGCACTCCGCCATTGCACGATTCTGGGTTACGGCCCGGACGTTCATGCCCAGGCGGGTGCGGTTCAGCAGCAGCCAGGTGAGCGCCAGCACAAACACCACAAACAGGATCACCGCGATACGGTTCCACGGCAGCACCAGGTTAGGCAGCAGCGTCAGGCCGCCCGAGAGCCACGCCGGATTCGCCACCTCCAGGTTCTGTGCGCCGAACAGCACCCGGACCAGCTGGGTCAGCATCAGGCTGATCCCCCAGGTGGCGAGCAGCGTCTCCAGCGGACGGCCATAGAGATGACGGATCACCGTGCGCTCCAGCGCCATGCCGATGGCGGCGGTGACCAGAAAGGCAACCGGCAGCGCCAGCAGCGGATACCAGGCTAAATAGTGCGGCGCGAACTGCTGAAACAGGCCCTGCACCCACCAGGTGGCATACGCGCCGAGCATCAGCATTTCACCGTGCGCCATGTTAATCACCCCGAGCAGACCGTAGGTGATCGCCAGGCCCAGTGCGGCCAGCAGCAGAATCGATCCGAGCGACAGGCCGCTGAAGGCCTGCCCCAGCAGATCGCCCCACATCAGCCGCTTCTGAATCTGTTGCAGGCTCTGCGCCGCCGCCGCCCGCACCGTGGGATCCGGCTCGTTCGCGGCCTGAGTCAGACGCTGCAGGCTGGCCTGAGTATTGGGATCGCCGGACTCACCCAGCTGCTGAACCGCCCGCAGACGCACCATCGGCTCGCGATCGGCCAGCTGCAGATTCGCCAGCGCCAGCGCTAACGCGGCGTGGACCCGACTGTCCGGCTCGGCGGCCAGCCGCTGTTCCAGCAGGGGAAGCTGGTCCGCCATCCCCTCATTTTGCAACTGCCGGGCCGCGCGCAGGCGCAGAGCGACATCCGGGCTGACCAGCTGGTGGGCGGCCAGCGCAGTGTTGACCAGTACACGCAGCCGGTTGTTCATAAACAGTTTTTTCAGGCTGCCGGCAGGCTGCGCCACCGTGTCCAGCGGCTGCAGCGTTGCACCCTGCTGGCTGAACGGCTGCCTGTTCTGGTCGGTAACCACAGTTTCAGCATGCAGCGCCTCCAGCAGCGGCAGGCGCTGACTGTCGGGCGCCGCGGCCCACTGCTGCAGCAGCGCCGCCTGCTGACTGCGGCTGGCGGCCGCAAAGTCCGCAGCCGGTCCGGCGCTGGCCATCAGCGGCATCAGCAGCAGCAGGCTGAGAAAGCAGCGACATAGATTCATAAAGAGAGCCTCGTCAAGGGAGAGCATCGCAGCCGCATCACAGCAGGTGACGCGGCCGGGTTATCCGCCGCGCACCATTACTGCGCGGTTTTGACCGGGTGGTCGGGCTTTTTGTCGTTACCGGCGATATAGGGGCTCCACGGCTGCGCGCGAACCGGCTGATCGGTCTGCCATACCACGCTGAACTGGCCGTTCTCTTCCACCTCGCCAATCATGACCGGCTTATGCAGATGGTGGTTGGTCTGATCCATCGTCAGGGTAAAGCCATCCGGAGCCTTAAAGGTCTGGCCGGCCATGGCCGCCCGCACTTTGTCGACGTCCGTGGTGCCCGCTTTTTCCACCGCCTGCGCCCACATATGGATCCCTACATAGGTTGCCTCCATCGGATCGTTGGTGACGACGGTGGCGGCGTTCGGCAGGTTGTGCGCTTTGGCGTAAGCGCGGTAATCGGCGACGAATCTGGCATTAACCGGATTATCAATCGACTCGAAATAGTTCCAGGCCGCTAACTGACCCACCAGCGGTCGGGTGTCGATGCCGCGCAGCTCCTCTTCGCCCACCGAGAAGGCGACGACCGGAATGTCAGTGGCCTTAATGCCCTGGTTGGCCAGCTCTTTGTAGAACGGCACGTTGGAGTCGCCATTGATGGTGGAGACCACGGCCGTTTTGCCGCCCGCCGCAAACTTTTTAATGTCCGCGACGATGGTCTGATAATCGCTGTAACCGAAAGGCGTATAGACCTCTTTGATATCGCTGTCCGCCACGCCTTTACTGTGCAGGAAGGCGCGCAGGATCTTGTTGGTGGTACGCGGATAGACGTAGTCGGTGCCCAGCAGGAAGAAGCGTTTCGCGCTGCCGCCATCTTCGCTCATCAGGTACTCCACGGCCGGGATCGCCTGCTGATTCGGCGCGGCACCGGTGTAGAAGACGTTGGGCGACATCTCTTCCCCTTCATACTGCACCGGGTAGAAGAGCAGGCCGTTCAGCTCTTCAAACACCGGCAACACCGACTTACGTGAAACCGAGGTCCAGCAGCCAAACACCACCGCCGCCTTGTCCTGCGTCAGCAGCTGGCGCGCTTTTTCGGCAAACAGCGGCCAGTTGGAGGCGGGATCCACCACCACCGGCTCCAGCTTTTTCCCCAGCACGCCCCCTCTGGCGTTGATCTCATCGATCGTCATCAGCGCCACATCTTTCAGCGGCGTTTCAGAAATCGCCATGGTGCCGGAGAGGGAATGCATGATCCCCACTTTGATGGTATCCGCAGCCTGGGCACTCCAGGTGAAACCCAGACTGACAACGGTGGCGGAGAGCGCAAAAGCCTTGATCAACGAACGTCTTTTCATCATCTGAACCCCTGAGTGGTAGTGGTATTATTCGGTGAGCTGAAGCCGGGCCTGCTGGAGGCGGTGCAGCGTGATCTTGCGGACTTCCGCCTTACTGACGGCGATGTGATCGGTCAGAATCTGTTGTGCCGTGGCACGCTGCTGCTGAAAAATTGCCTGTAAAATCTGCGCATGTTCCTGATAGGTGGCGCAGATGCGATCGTCGCGGGTGAAGTCGAGGCGACGGATGATGCGGATCTTCTCCGTGAGCTCGGCGTGGATGCGCGCCATCTCCGGATTACCGGCGGCGGCGACCAGCGTCATGTGAAACGCCTCATCATGCTGCGACACCACCAGTCCGTCGGCGAGCGCCTCCGAATCACACCAGAACTGGTTGAGTGCTTCGAGCAGCGCGGCGCACTGCGGCGCGGGCAGGGCGCAGAGGCGTTTTACCGCCTCGCACTCCAGCACGGTGCGCAGATCATAGAGCGATTCGAACCAGGCGAAATCGAAGGTTTTAATCTGCCAGCCGCTGCGAAACCAGACGTCCACAAAGCCTTCACGCTCCAGCCGGAACAGCGCCTGGCGCACCGGCGTGCGGCTGACCGCCATGCGCGCGGCGATTTCGCTTTCGCTGAAGCGATCGCCCGGCATCAGGCGAAAGGCAAAAATATCGTCCTTCAGGGCCTGATAGACCCGTTCGGCCAGCGCTTCGGGGCGCGCTTTCGGAGGATGTGCTCTCATTCTGCCTCCGGTTCAAGCCATAACAGGGTGTCGCCGGGCGTGACCGGCCGCCCCGCCTGACAGAGGATCCGCGTCACGCGGCCCGCCTGAGGCGCGACAATCGCCAGCTCCATCTTCATCGCCTCCACGATGATCAGCGTCTGACCGGCGCTGACCGCCTCGCCCGGCTGCACCAGCACTTTCCAGATGTTGCCATTGAGGTCAGCCTGCACGGCCAGGCCGCTGTGATCCTCGTCACTGACGCCGGTGGCGGCCTCCTGCACAGGCGGGGCGTTCTCCTCTTCCCGCGCCCAGTGCTGCACTTCCTGTTCAAAGGCGGCAGCCTGACGCTGGCGAAAGGCGGCGATCTCAGCGGCGTGATCGGCAAGGAACTGCTGATGAGTGGCGAAATCAAACTCGGTCTCTTCAATACGCAGGCTGGTGCGGCCTTCACGGAAATCTTCGCGCAGCCGATTCAGTTCGCTCTCACTCACCGGATAGAAGCGCACCTGGTCGAAGAAGCGCAGCAGCCATGGCGCATCGGCCGCGAACTGCGGATTTTTCAGGAAGGTGTTCCAGATCGGCAGCGTGCGGCCCACCAGCTGATAGCCGCCGGGCGAATCCATGCCGTAGATGCACATATACATGCCGCCGATGCCGACGGTACCTTCGGCGGTAAAGGTGCGCGCCGGACTGTATTTGGAACTCAGCAGGCGATGACGCGGATCGATCGGCACGGCGCAGGGGGCGCCGAGATAGACGTCGCCCAGTCCCAGCACCAGATAGCTGGCGTCGAACAGGGTATCGCGCACCGCTTCGCGGCTGCTCAGGCCGTTAATGCGCTGAATGAAATCGACGTTATTCGGCAGCCAGGGGGCCGTGGCGCGCACCGTCTCCTGATAGCGGCTGACGGCGCCCAGCGTGGCGCTGTCTTCAAACGCCATCGGCATCCACACGACGCGCGACGGCACTTTAAGGGTGCTGACATCGCCCAGCGTGGCCTCCAGCGCCAGCAGCAGCGACATCAGCCGCGCCTGGCTGATAACCAGGCTGTCGTAGCGCACCTGTAGCGACCGCACACCCGGCGACAGCTCCTCAATGCCTGGTTCAGCCTCTGCTTTCAGCGCATTCATCAGCAGATGCACGCGCAGGCGCAGCGCCAGATCCAGTACGTTATCGCCATACTCAATCAGCACATATTTGTCGCCCGCCTGGCGGTAGACCACGGCCGGTGTGCTGCCGGTCGCGTCCCGCGCGGCCAGGATCGTCGCGGAGCCGTGGGCGGTTTCGGCCAGCGACGGCACGGCAAACGCTGGCGGATGCTCCGGCCGCAGGGTTTCGATCAGATGCGTCTGCGCTTTTTCCCGCGCCAGCGCATCTTCTGCGGAAATCGGGTGGAAGCGGATGGTGTCGCCAGGTTTGACCTGACCCACCTTCCACAGCTCCGCTCTGGCGATGGTCACCGGACAGACAAAGCCGCCCAGACTGGGGCCGTCATGCGTCAGGATCACCGGAAAGTCGCCGGTAAAGTTGACCGCGCCGATGGCATATTCGCAGTCGTGTACGTTTGAGGGATGCAGGCCCGCTTCGCCGCCGTTGGCGCGGGTCCAGGTGGGTTTCGGGCCGACCAGCCGCACGCCGAGGCGGTTGGAGTTGTAGTGCACCTGCCAGTCACTGGCAAAGAACTCATCAATTGCGGCCTGGGTGAAGAAGTCTGGCGCGCCGTGCGGCCCGTAGAGGACGCCGATACGCCATTCGCTGCCGTAGTGCGGGATCAGCGCCGCGTCGAGCGGCTGCGGTGCGCTGATCGGGGCAGGGGTGGTGCAGGCCGCCTGTTCAGGCCGGGAGATCGGCAGCATATCGGCCACGCGCAGGGTGCGCCCGGCATGACCGCCGAACTGGCCCAGCGAGAAGGTGCTGCGGCTGCCGAGATAGACCGGTACGTCGAAGCCGTTGCGCACCGCCAGATAGCTGCGGCAGCCCTCTCGGGCGCGGCCCAGCGCCAGCGTCTGTCCCGCTTTTACCGTCAGCGGCTGCCAGTAGCTCACCGGCTCGCCATCCAGCGTGGCGTCACACGCCGCGCCGGTCAGCGCCAGCGTGGCATCGCAGTGGAAGCGCAGGGTCGGCCCCTGCAGCGTAAACTCCAGGCCCGCTGCCGATGCATGGTTCCCGACGATGCGGTTAGCCAGCCGGAAGGCGAAATCGTCCATCGGGCCGGAAGGCGGCACGCCGATGTCCCAGTAGCCGAGGCGGCCGGGATAGTCCTGAACCGAACTGAAGGTGCCGGGCTGCAGCACCTCCACCACCGGGGCGGCGGGCACCACGCTGTCGAGATAGCGGGTCCAGACGCTGCCGCTGCGAAACGTGTCGCTGGTGGTGATCTGCCGCAGGTAATCCAGGTTGGTGGCGATGCCGTGCAGCTGGGTGGCATCCAGCGCCTGCTGCAGTTTTTCCAGGGCCGCATCGCGGCTGTCGGCGTGCACAATCAGCTTGGCGATCATCGGATCGTAGAACCCGGAGACCTCGCTGCCGGTTTCGACACCCGTGTCGACCCGCACGCCCTCGGGAAAGGCCACGCCCGTTAACAGGCCTGGGCTGGGCTGAAAGTTTTTCAGGGGATCTTCGGCATAGAGACGGACTTCAATCGCCGCCCCCTGCGGCGCCTGCTGCAGACGCGCCCAGTCCACCGCATCGCCCGCCGCCACCTGTAACATGCACGCCACCAGGTCCAGCCCGGTGACGCACTCCGTAACCGGATGTTCCACCTGCAGGCGGGTGTTGACCTCCAGGAAGTAGAATGTCTGCTGGCTGACGTCGTAGATATACTCCACGGTGCCCGCGCTGCGGTAGTTCACCAGCTCACCGAGCCGCACCGCCGACGCGAGCAGGGCCTCGCGCGTGGCGGGCGACAGGCCCGGCGCAGGCGTCTCCTCCACCACCTTCTGGTTACGGCGCTGCAGCGAGCAGTCGCGTTCGCCCAGCGCCACCACGGTGCCGTTGCCGTCGCCAAAAATCTGGACTTCGATGTGACGGGCGCGATCGATACAGCGCTCCAGAAACACCCCGGCATCACTGAAAAACTGTTCGCCGAGGCGGCGCACGCTCTCCCAGGCGCTGGCCAGAGCCTGCGCATCGGCGCAGCGTGTCAGGCCAATGCCGCCGCCGCCTGCGGTGCTTTTCAGCATCACCGGATAGCCAATCTCATCGGCGGCCTGCAGCGCCGCCTCAAGCGACGCCAGCAGCGGCGTGCCCGGTGTCATCGGCACGCCCGCACGGGCCGCCAGCTCGCGCGCGCGGTGCTTCAGTCCGAACTCGCCAATCTGCTGCGCGGTCGGGCCAACAAAGGCGATGCCTGCCGCTTCGCAGGCTTCGGCAAACGGCTGGCTTTCGGAGAGAAAACCGTAGCCAGGCCAGATCGCCTGCGCGCCGCTCTGCTGCGCCGCCGCCAGAATTTTGTCGATGCGCAGATAGCTGTCGCTGGCTTTGTCGCCGCCCAGGGCGATAGCCACATCCGCCTGCCTGACGTGCCGGGCGTTGCGGTCGGCGTCAGAGTAGACCGCGACGCTTTTCACGCCGAGGCGCTTCAGGGTGCGGATGGCGCGACAGGCAATCTCGCCGCGGTTGGCAATCAGTACGGTGGTGAACATGATCAGTGACTCCCCTGTGATGCCAGCCAGTTGCGCCAGCCGCCCGTTTCAGTGATCTCCAGCGCGCCGTTCAGCGCCGCGCCTTCGCAGATAAAGCCTTTGACGACCCGGCCATCGGCCAGCGTCAGGTTGCCGATCCCCAGCGGCGCCGGGATCTCTGCCACAAACTCGCCGAAGCGCGCCAGCGGGATGTCCCACAGCTCCACGGCGATTGCGGCACCCTGTTCATCACGCATCAGGCCCGGCTTTTTGATCGCCCCCTCCAGCAGGGCAAACAGGCGGTAATGGGGCGCGGTCTGCGTCTCCCCGGCCCACACCGCCTGGCGTTCGGTAAGCTGGAAATTGAGCGGCATACCGGTGAGATGGGCGCCCACCACCGCCAGCCGGACGTGATCGGCTGAAGGGGGCAGCGTGGCGCGTCGGGTCGGAAAGGGCTGGCCGGTGGCGCCCAGCGGCAGCGCCAGTTGCTGCTGCCAGCGCAGACCAAACTCAGCCAGCGCCCGATCGTGCCAGGCCGGCGCGATCAGCGTGATACCGGCTGGCAGGTCGTCGTTGCGGAACGGCGCGGGCAGCGCCAGCGCCGCGAGGTCAGCAAGGTTGGTAAAGTTGGTGTAGGTGCCAAACTGCGAGTTGTAGTGGACGGGCTCCTGCTTCATCTCTTCCAGGGTGTGGATGGTGGGCGAGGTCGGCACTACCAGCGCGTCGAAAGGGGCCATCGCCTGCTGGATCTGGCGCGTCAGGTCGGCGCGCAGATACTCCGCTTTATATGCCTCCACCGCGCTGTAGTTCAGCCCGCTGGCGATGATGTTCTGCACGACCGGCTCCATCTGGTCGAGCATTTCGCCCACCGCCGCCGTGCGTTCGGCAACCCAGGGGCCGTAATAGAGCTGTTCAGCCAGCTGGCGGAACGGGGTGAAGTCGATGGGATGCAGCGTCGCGCCGCCTGCCTGCAGGGCCTCCAGCGCCCGATCCCAGGCGGCTTCGGCAGCAGCATCATCAAAAAAAGCTGGATCGGCCGGGATAGCAAAGTGAGGACGGGCGGGCAGGCTGGCCGGGGCGGTGCGCGGGTTGACGCGCGAATAGGCGTCGCCGCTGTCATAGCCGCCCATGAGCGTGGCGACGGTAAAGGCATCTTCGGTCGTCAGCGCAAAGATTGAGATGGTGTCGTTAAGCCGACAGGCGGGCACCACGCCGCGCGCAGAGAACCAGCCTTTGGTCGGTTTCAGGCCGACGATGTTGTTGAAACCTGCCGGGACGCGACCCGATCCGGCCGTATCGGTGCCGAGTGAAAAGGCGACCAGTCCGCGCGCCAGCACCGACGCCGAGCCAGAGCTGGAGCCGCCGCTGACATAGCCGGCGTCGAAGGTATTGCAGACCGCGCCGTAAGGCGAGCGGGTGCCCACCAGACCGGTCGCGAACTGATCGAGGTTGGTTTTGCCGATGACCACCGCGCCAGCGGCTTTCAGCCGGGCGACAGCCACCGCATCCTCACGGGCGGTGTAGGTAAAGGCGGGGCAGGCGGCGCTGGTGGGCCAGCCCATCACATCAATGTTGTCCTTGACCGCGAACGGTATCCCAAACAGCGGCAGCGCCGCAGGATCGCGCTGATAGTCCGCCAGCAGCGGCGCAATCTGTGCCGCTAACTGATCCGGTGTCGCCAGGGTGATCCAGGCGTTATCCTGCGGATCGATCTCCGCCAGGTGTGCGTTGAGCAGGGCGCTAATCTGCTGCGGTGCCTGCTGAATGCGCTGCTGCCAGGCGTGAAGCGTCAGGCCAATGGTCGATGTCATAAGAAGAATTCCAGCTGGTATACAAGATGGCATTCAACAGAGCAAAGGGTGTGCCAGTTTTTTAACGCGCTGATTCAACGGGTTAATGACGGTGGTGATAAGATTTTCTGATGATAATTTGCACAATCGCGGCGCGCAGCCTGAGCGATAGCGGTGCGCCGGGGGTCATGGTGCGTAAATTTTGTGAAGAACATGGCAAGAGTCCGGTGGCCTGGTTAGCATGAAGACTGTCTGGCAGTTCGCCGGGCCCAGCAACAGAGGAGATTTACGTGGTGAAGTGGCGTAACTGGATGATAGGGATCTGCCTGGCCGGCACGGCCAGCAGCGCATGGGCCGATTCGCTTGATCAACAACGGCAACGTTATCAACAAATTAAACAGGCCTGGGACAGCAACCAGATGGCCACCGTGGATCAGCTCCTGCCGACGCTGCAGGATTATCCGCTTTACCCTTATCTGCAGTATCGCCTGCTGGCGCAGGATCTCGATCAGGAGACCGCGCTGGCCGTGCAGAACTTTATTCGCCAGTATCCGACGCTGCCGCCTGCGCGATCGCTCAGCACCCGCTTTATCAACGTGCTGGCTTACCGCCAGGACTGGCAGGGCGTGCTGAACTTCAGCCCGACTGAACCTAAGCCGGTGCAGGCGCGCTGCAACTGGTACTACGCGAAATGGGCCACCGGCCAGCAGCAGGCCGCGTTCGACGGTGCGAAGCAGATCTGGCTGCGCGGCACGGCGCTGCCTGCGGACTGCGATAAGCTCTTCTCAGTCTGGCAGTCTTCCGGTCAGCTCTCACCGATTACCATCCTGGAGCGCATCCGGCTGGCGATGAAGGCTGGCAATGACAGCCTGGTGAGCTATCTGGCGAAAACGCTGCCAGCCGATTATCAGACCATGTCTGACGCGGTGCAGGCGCTGCAGCAGGATCCGCTGACGGTCAGCACCTTCGCCAGCAGCGTCGGTCCCACCGACTTCACCCGCCAGGCGACGATCTACGCCTTTACCCGTGTGGCGCGGCAGGATATGGAAAATGCCCGCAGCCTGATCCCGATTCTGGTCCGGGCGCAGAAGATGGGGCCGGAGGATGAGCAGGCGCTGAAGGAGATTGTCGTCTGGCGCATGATGGGCAGCGATCTCACCTCTGAGCAGGCGCGCTGGCGTGATGCGGTGGTGATGAACAGCGAGTCGACCGCGCTGCTGGAACGCCGGATTCGCCTGGCGCTCACGCAGCACGATCGGCGCGGTCTGAACACCTGGATCGCCCGTCTGCCGCTGGAAGCCAAAGAGAAAGATGAGTGGCAATACTGGCAGGCCGATCTGCTGTTTGAGAAAGGACGTAAAGAGGAAGCGGAAGAGATCCTGCGTAAGCTGATGCAGGCGCGCGGCTTCTATCCGATGGTAGCCGCTCAGCGTCTGGGCGTGGATTATCCGCTGCAGGTGGATGAAGCGCCGAAGCCAGACAGCGCCACGGTGCAGGGCCCCGAACTGGCCCGTGTTCGCGAGCTGATGTACTGGGGGCTGGATAACCTGGCACGCAGCGAGTGGAGCAATCTGATCGGCAGCCGCACGCATACCCAGCAGCAGATGCTGGCGCGATACGCGAATGAACAGGACTGGTGGGATCTCAGCGTGCAGGCGACCATCACGGCCAAAATGTGGGACAGCCTGAAGGAGCGTTTCCCGCTGGCATGGCGGAGCGTCTATGAGCGCAATACCGACGTGAAGCAGATCCCGCCGAGCTATGCGATGGCGATCTCGCGTCAGGAGAGCGCCTGGAATCCCAAAGCCCGTTCCCCGGTCGGAGCCAGCGGTCTGATGCAGATCATGCCCGCAACCGCAGCGCATACCGTGAAGATGTATAACATTCCGGGCTACAGTAACGTCAGCCAGCTGCTGGATCCGGAAACCAATATCCAGATCGGCACCCAGTATCTGGAGTATGTCTATCAGCAGTTCAGCCAGAACCGGATCTTCGCTTCAGCGGCCTACAATGCCGGGCCTGGCCGGGTGCGCAGCTGGCAGAAAATCAGTGGCGGCAACCTTGATGCTGTGGCGTTTATCGAGACAATCCCCTTCTCCGAAACGCGCGGCTATGTGAAGAACGTTCTGGCGTATGACGCCTACTATCGTCACTTCATGGGCAAGCCTGACCGGATCCTGTCAGATGCTGAGTGGAATCGCCGTTACTAGCTGTGCTAAGCTTCCGTACTCTTTAGCGAGTACGGAAGCCTCTCCATGACCCATTCTGATTCCCCCTCTGCCGATGCGCATCCGACAGACGATAGCTGGCAGCGCGTTGTCCTGCTGATGCAGCAGGCCTTTGCGGATGGCCATGCGTTGCCTCTGCTGCAACTGATGATGACGCCCGACGAGCGCGAAGCGTTCGGCACCCGTCTGCGGATCATTGAAGAGTTAATGAACGGCGAAATGAGCCAGCGCGAGCTGAAAAATGAGCTTGGCGTCGGCATCGCGACCATTACCCGGGGATCAAACAGCCTGAAAGAGGCGCCGCCGGAGCTGAAACGCTGGCTGGAAGCGCGCCTGGGCCGCGCCTGATTACTGCTGATAGAGCGGATGGACGAACGGGCAGAGCGCCAGGATCAGCGCCTGATGATAGACGCTGGAGCGGCTGAGCAGGCCGTGCGTAAACGCGCCAATCGCGCCGCCCTTCTGTTTGATATTCTCAATACCGGTCAGGCGCGCCATCTCTTCGCCAAGCTCGCGGCCTTCACGCAGACCCGCCAGCACGGCCGGTGGCAGGGTAAAACTGGCTGAACGCGATTCGCCACGCTGCTTCTGATTTTCCACCACCATCCAGGCAAACGCACAATCCTCTTCAATCCCTGCCTCAATCGCGACCCAGAATGCCGCCTCCGGGCGAACCTGGCGGGCATTCATTACGCGCTGGCGTGCGCCGGTTCGCGTTTCGAGATGGGTTAACGGCTGTGCGGCAACGCCACTATCGACCTCGACCCCTTCGATATGGCAGGATCCTTCGCCGAAAACGTCGCTGAATGCCTGCGCAATCGCGTGAATCTTCGCTGGGTTGGTTGTGGCTGCGACAACATGGTACATAATTGATTGAACCCTCAGGTGATTAAGCGCCTGGCCCTCAGGCCATTTTATCTGTCAGTCTGAGCCGGAGCAGTGCCCACACGCCGCACGTACCCGCTGTACGTCGGGTGATTACGCACTGTCTGCGCCCGGACTGCCTGCAACAATGACGCCTGTCGGAACAGGCTCTAAAGCGATTTTGTCGCAGTATAACGGAAACTAACATGCTACAGGTCTATCTTGTTCGTCACGGTGAAACGGTATGGAATGCGGAACGCCGTATTCAGGGCCAGTCTGACAGTCCATTGACGGAAAAAGGTGAGCAGCAAGCCCGACAGGTGGGTGAGCGCGTAAAACAGCTGGGGATCACCCATGTGATCGCCAGCGATCTGGGACGGACGCGCCGCACCGCGGAGATTATTGCGGATGCCTGTGGCTGCGCCGTGACGCTGGATGCGCGGCTGCGCGAGCTGAATATGGGGGTGCTGGAGAAACGTCCGCTGGATGGTCTGACCGCCGAAGAGGAGCAGTGGCGCGCCACGCTGGTCAACGGCACGGAAGGCGGCCGCATTCCGCAGGGCGAGTCGATGACGGAGATGGCGACGCGTATGCACGCCGCACTCAATGCCTGCCTCGACCTGCCTGCCGGCAGCCGTCCGCTGCTGGTCAGCCACGGTATGGCGCTGGGGTCACTGGTCAGTACGATTCTGGGGCTGCCCGCCTATGCGGAGCGTCGTCTGCGCCTGCGTAACTGCTCACTGTCGCGGGTGGATTACCAGCAGAGCGCCTGGCTGGCGGAGGGCTGGATTGTCGAGACGGCGGGAGATGTGTCTCATCTGGATGCGCCTGCGCTCGACGAACTGCAACGCTGATTCTGCAGGCTGCCGTCATGATAACGGCAGCCCGGCACTTAGCTGTCGGCCGCCTGACGGCGGATAGGGATCAGATAGTCGCAGCGGATCTCCGTCGGCGGCTCGGCGCGCTTTTTACCGCCGTGGGTATAAAAGCGTTCGATATCCTGTCCCTGACGGCGGGTCAGTCCCAGCGTTGGCATGCAGGTGCCGTAGAGTAACAGGATAAACTCCTGCAGGCTGGCGCGGGGGCCGCTGTAGCTGAACTGCACATAATCTCCGGCTTCCAGAATGACGTTATGGCCGGAGAAGAGGCTGGCCGCGCTGTCCGCTGGCACCGCTGTAGTGTAGAGGATCTCCTGCTCGTCATCTTTCTCCTGGCTGGCGCGCACCTGATGCAGGCCATACAGCACCGGCGGCACGGTGTCGGTTTCCAGCAGGAACTGCTTCCAGAAGTGAATACGCATCTCGTCGCGGTAGCTGGAAATCTGCTCCAGCGTACAGGTGTAGTTCTGGGTCTGTCCCACCAGCACCGTTTCCGGCAGCGTAACGAACGTGGACTCCGGCTGCGGCTCATTATCCAGGCGGATAGGGGGGCGAATACCGAATGAGTTCCAGTCAGACGCGCGACGATACCAGGCGGGCGTCTGAGCAAACTGCTTTTTGAAGGCGCGAGTAAAAGTCTGTTGTGAATCAAAACGATACTGAAGCGCGATATCCAGAATCGGCCGGCTGGTCAGGCGCAGCGCCACAGCGGCTTTTGACAGGCGACGGGCGCGGATATAGGCACCGATGGCGTGTCCGGTCACGTCTTTGAACATCCTTTGCAAGTGCCACTTAGAGTAACCCGCTTTCTGGGCAACGTTGTCCAGCGAAAGGGGTTGATCCAGATGGCTCTCCAGCCAGACAAGCAAATCGCGAATGATACCGGCTTGGTCCATAAAACATCCTCATACTCTGGTGGGGCAGCTAAACGCATTCGAAAAATATTAGCACTCATTGCTCAAAAGACGGGGGCCGTTTTCCGGGGAAGGTTGTGCTAAAACATGACGGGTTAAAACCCGTTTTGGTTTGGTCATTATATCGATTAACAGTACATTACATTTTCATCTATTCCATTTGCAATGGTAACTCCATGACAATATCGCGTCTTATAATTGCTGCGTTCACTACGCTGACTTTCTCCAGCCCGCTGTTCGCCGAGCAGATCGGCTCGGTCGATACCGTGTTCAAGATTTTTGGTCCTGACCATAAGATTGTTGTCGAAGCTTTCGATGATCCGGACGTGAAAAATGTAACCTGTTATATCAGCCGGGCAAAAACCGGCGGGATCAAAGGCGGGCTGGGGCTGGCAGAAGATACGTCTGATGCCGCGATTTCCTGCCAGCAGATTGGGCCGGTTGAGCTGAGCGAGAAAATTGCACAGGGCAAAGCGCAGGGTGAAGTGGTCTTCCGCCAGCGCACCTCGCTGATCTTCAAAAAGCTGCAGGTCGTGCGCTTTTTCGACCAGAAGCGTAATGCGCTGGTCTATCTGACCTACTCCGATAAGGTGGTCGATGGCTCACCGAAAAATGCGCTCAGCGCCGTGCCGATTATGCCGTGGCACTGATATAACAATCCTCGCCGGAATAAAAAAACGCCCGCAGGGGCGTTTTTTTACTGGTCTGCTCTGACAGGCGATTACTCCTGCAGGTCGCCGCAGAAGCGATAACCTTCACCATGAATGGTGGCGATGATCTCTGGCGTGTCCGGCGTGGATTCGAAATGCTTACGGATACGACGGATCGTGACATCGACGGTGCGGTCGTGCGGCTTGAGATCGCGGCCGGTCATTTTTTTCAGCAAATCGGCACGGGTCTGGATCTTGCCCGGGTTTTCGCAGAAGTGCAGCATGGCGCGGAACTCGCTGCGCGGCAGTTTGTAGTGCTCGCCGTTCGGGTTGATCAGTGAGCGGCTGTTGATATCCAGCTCCCAGCCGTTGAATTTATAACTCTCGACCTGACGGCGCTCTTCACCCGGCATCGCCAGGTTCATAGTGCGCGACAGCAGGTTGCGGGCACGAATCGTCAGCTCACGCGGATTGAACGGTTTGGTGATGTAGTCGTCAGCGCCAATTTCCAGACCAAGAATTTTATCGACTTCGTTGTCACGGCCGGTCAGGAACATCAGTGCGACATTGGCCTGCTCGCGCAGTTCACGGGCCAGCAACAGGCCATTTTTACCCGGCAGGTTGATGTCCATGATCACCAGGTTAACGTCATTGTCAGTCAGCACCTGATGCATTTCAGCACCGTCCGTCGCCTCATACACCACATAACCTTCCGCCTCAAAAATACTCTTGAGGGTATTACGCGTGACCAGTTCGTCTTCAACGATAAGAATGTGCGGGGTCTGCATGTTTAGCTACCTAAAATTTGCCAACAAATTGAAAACAGGGCGTACAGCGGTATGGCGTTCTCCATCATCGAGAGCGGCGGGCCGCGCGGAACCGTTGTACGAAATCATCTTTTGATAAGCCATCTATCAACGTCAACAACAGTATTAGCTCAGCCAGTCAGGATGAAAATTGCATGCCCCAGGCGTTAATGATAATGGCGCATATCCTAACTGTATTAACAGCAACCTAACAGCACCAACTACAACCGATAAGCATAAAAAAAACGCTTCGTTGACTTATATCAAATGCAATTGTAGCACGTTAACACTTTTGTGAAAAACTTCTCGCATATTGCCTGTTTAGCTCACAAAAAGCATCATTTTCGTTACATTTTCCAGGCATGCGAGCCAAAATGAATCCCGAGCATCATCACATTCTATCCTGTTGAAGTTAAATGAATTAATAATCCTTTCTTTAATAATGGCCACTTCGGTGATAAAACGTTCCCGGTCACGATTTTTAATGGGTTTTAACATCCTTAACACTCTATTTTCTTATTACCTCCTGACGACTGAATCATTAACAGCCATGTTAATATGGCGTTATGTAAATGGACCAATGGAATAAATATGCTTTTTCCTCTGATTCTCGTCTCGCCTGCGCGGCCAGAAAATATCGGCGCTGCGGCGCGTGCCATGAAAACGATGGGCTTCACCCAGCTGCGTATCGTGGCCAGTGACGCCTGGCAGGATCCCGCTGCACGCCGGGTCGCCCACGGGGCAGGTGAGATCCTCGATAATGTGCAGACCTTTGCTACCCTTGCTGACGCCCTGGCAGATATCGATTTTTCGGTCGCCACCACGGCGCGCAGCCGGGCAAAGTTTCGCTACTACGCCACGCCGGAACAGGTCGAAGCGCAGCTGCAGGAGAAACGTCAGTGGGTCAACAGTATGGCGCTGGTGTTTGGCCGCGAGGATAGCGGGCTGACCAATGAGGAGCTGGAGCAGGTCGATCTGCTGACCGGCATCCCGATGGCGAATGACTATCCGTCACTCAATCTCGGGCAGGCGGTGATGGTCTACTGCTATCAGCTGTCGAAGCTCAATCAGGTTGAGGCGCCGGTCGCGGCGGCCGCCGACGGGCAGCAGTTGCAGGCGCTGCGTCAGCGTTTCCATCAGCTGCTGGCACACCTTGAGGTGAGCGATGATGAAAAACTGTCAGACTGGATCGATCAGCGGGTCGGACTGCTGGAGCAGCGCGACAGTGCGATGCTGCATCGTCTGCTGCACGATATTGAAAAAAAACTGACAGATAAATCCTCGGCAAAAAGCTGATTTTATAGCACCAGATCGCACCTGAATTCCTCATGGCAAACGATCAAACACCGTTTCCGGCTTTCCCCGGAGGCTGTGCGCAGTGGTGAAGATCTGTCCGGCGGACAAATCGTGTTGACTTAATGTGCGCTTTGCTTTACTTCTGGGAGCCAGACGGACAGAAAAGACAGACAGAAAATAAATCTTAATGCGTAAAATCAGCCTGAACACCACAATTATTACCACCACCATTACCCCAGGTAACGGTGCGGGCTGACGCATACAGGAAAAACAGAAAAAAAGCCCGCACCTGAACAGTGCGGGCTTTTTTTTCGGCTTAAATTCAGGAGAGTGAATATCATGCGAGTGCTGAAATTCGGCGGGACATCGGTAGCGAATGCGGAGCGGTTTCTTCGCGTCGCGGACATTCTGGAAAGTAATGCGCAACAAGGACAGGTTGCAACCGTGCTCTCTGCGCCAGCAAAGATTACTAACCATCTGGTGGCGATGATTGAAAAAACCATCAGTGGTCAGGATGCTTTGCCGAATATCAGCGACGCCGAACGCATTTTCAGCGAGCTGCTGCAGGGACTGGCGGAGGCTCAGCCCGGCTTTGAATACGATCAGCTGAAAACCCGTGTCGATCTGGAGTTTGCCCAGCTGAAGCAGGTGCTGCACGGCATCAGCCTGCTGGGGCAGTGCCCGGACAGCGTGAACGCGGCGATTATCTGTCGCGGCGAAAAGCTCTCGATTGCGATCATGGAAGCCCTGCTGCAGGCGCGCGGCTATGGCGTCAGCGTGATCGACCCGGTGGAAAAACTGCTGGCGGTCGGCCACTACCTTGAGTCCACCGTCGATATTGCCGAATCGACCCGTCGCATCGAGGCGAGCCGGATCCCACCGCAGAACATGATCCTGATGGCGGGCTTTACGGCCGGTAACGAACGCGGCGAGCTGGTGGTGCTGGGCCGTAACGGCTCTGACTATTCAGCAGCGGTGCTGGCAGCCTGTCTGCGCGCCGACTGCTGTGAAATCTGGACGGATGTGGACGGCGTCTACACCTGCGATCCGCGCCAGGTGCCGGATGCGCGCCTGCTGAAGTCGATGTCCTATCAGGAGGCGATGGAGCTCTCCTATTTCGGCGCGAAGGTCTTACACCCCCGCACCATTGCGCCGATTGCCCAGTTCCAGATCCCCTGCCTGATCAAAAACACCGCCAATCCGCAGGCACCTGGCACCCTCATCGGCGCAGAGGCCGATCAGGATGAGATCCCGGTGAAAGGCATCACTAACCTGAATAATATGGCGATGGTCAATGTCTCCGGCCCGGGCATGAAAGGCATGGTGGGCATGGCGGCCAGAGTCTTTGCGGCGATGTCCCGCACCGGGATCTCCGTGGTGCTGATCACGCAGTCCTCTTCGGAATACAGCATCAGTTTCTGCGTGCCGCAGAGCGAGCTGGCGCGTGCGCGTCAGGTGCTGGAGGAGGAGTTCTATCTTGAGCTGAAAGATGGCCTGCTGGACCCGCTGGATATTATCGAAAACCTGGCGGTGATTTCGGTGGTGGGCGATGGCATGCGCACCCTGCGCGGCATCTCAGCCAAATTCTTCTCGGCGCTGGCGCGCGCCAATATCAACATCGTGGCGATTGCCCAGGGCTCCTCTGAACGCTCTATCTCGGTCGTGGTCAACAATGATGAGGTGATCACCGGCGTTCGCGTGGTGCACCAGATGCTGTTTGCCACCGATCAGGTGATTGAGGTGTTCGTGGTCGGCGTAGGCGGCGTGGGCGGCGCACTGCTGGATCAGCTGCATCGCCAGCAGGCGTGGCTGAAGCAGAAACATATCGATCTGCGGGTCTGCGGTATCGCTAACTCGCGGGCGCTGTTAACGAACGTTCACGGCATCGATCTGAACAACTGGCAGGCGGCGCTGGCCGAGGCGAAAGAGCCGTTCAATCTGGGCCGCATGGCGCGTCTGGTGAAAGAGTACCATCTGCTTAATCCGGTGATTGTGGATTGCACCTCCAGTCAGGCGGTCGCCGATCAGTACGCCGATTTTCTCAGTGAAGGCTTCCATGTGGTGACGCCGAACAAAAAGGCCAACACCTCCTCCTGGCAGTACTATCAGCAGATGCGTGCGGCGGCGGCCAAATCACGGCGCAAATTCCTGTATGACACCAACGTGGGCGCTGGCCTGCCGGTGATCGAAAACCTGCAGAACCTCATGAACGCGGGTGATGAGCTGCTGCGCTTCTCCGGTATTCTCTCCGGTTCGCTCTCTTTTATCTTCGGCAAGCTGGATGAAGGGGTGTCCCTCTCCCAGGCGACCCGGATGGCGCGTGAGATGGGCTTCACCGAACCCGATCCACGCGACGATCTCGCCGGAACCGATGTGGCGCGCAAGCTGCTGATTCTGGCGCGTGAGGCGGGTCATCAGCTGGAGCTGAGTGACATTGAGATCGAGCCGCTGCTGCCCGCCAGCCTGACCGGGATTCAGGATGTTGAGCAATTTATGCAGCGTCTGCCGGAACTGGATGACGCCTTTGCCAGCCGGGTCGCGCAGGCGCAGGAGGCGGGCAAAGTCCTGCGCTATGTGGGCGTGATTGAAGAGGGTGGCATCTGCAAAGTGAAGATCGAAGCCGTTGACGGCAACGATCCGCTCTATAAAGTGAAAAATGGCGAGAACGCGCTGGCGTTTTACAGCCGCTACTATCAACCGATTCCGCTGGTGCTGCGTGGATACGGTGCAGGAAATGATGTCACAGCGGCCGGTGTCTTTGCCGACCTGCTGCGCACGCTGTCATGGAAGTTGGGAGTTTAATCATGGTAAAAATTTACGCACCGGCCTCGATTGGTAACGTCAGCGTCGGCTTTGATGTGCTGGGCGCGGCCGTTTCGCCGGTAGATGGCTCCCTGCTGGGCGACTGCGTTTCAGTTGAGGCGGCCGATCAGTTTTCCCTGACCAACGCCGGCCGTTTCGTCAGTAAACTGCCCGCCGATCCCCGGGAGAATATCGTCTATCAGTGCTGGCAGCGGTTCTGCGAGGCGCTGGGCAAAGAGATCCCGGTGGCGATGACGCTGGAGAAGAATATGCCTATCGGCTCCGGGCTGGGCTCCAGCGCCTGCTCGGTGGTGGCCGGTTTAATGGCAATGAACGAATTCTGCGGCAAGCCGCTCAGCGACGGCGCCCTGCTGACGCTGATGGGCGAGCTGGAAGGGCGGATCTCCGGCAGCGTGCATTATGATAATGTCGCCCCCTGCTTCCTGGGCGGCATTCAGCTGATGCTGGAGGAGAATGACATTATCAGCCAGGCGGTGCCGGGCTTCGATGACTGGCTGTGGGTGATGGCCTATCCGGGCATCAAGGTTTCGACCGCTGAAGCGCGCGCCATTCTACCTGCGCAGTATCGCAAAGAGGATTGCATCAAGCATGGCCGCCTGCTGGCGGGCTTCATTCACGCCTGCCATACGCGTCAGCCTGAGCTGGCCGCTAAACTGATGCAGGATGTGATCGCCGAACCCTATCGCACCCGGCTGCTGCCCGGCTTTGCCGCCGCGCGTCAGGCCGCTAAAGACACAGGCGCGCTGGCGTGCGGGATTTCAGGTTCCGGTCCGACACTTTTCGCCGTTTGCAATCAGATGGAAACGGCACAGCGGATGGCTGACTGGCTGAGCCAGCACTATCTGCAGAACGATGAAGGCTTCGTCCATATCTGCCGTCTTGACACGGCTGGCGCACGACAATTGGGATAACGCATGAAACTCTACAATCTTAAGGATCACAACGAGCAGGTCAGCTTCGCCCAGGCGGTGAAACAGGGGCTGGGCTCACAGCAGGGTCTGTTCTTTCCGCTGGAACTGCCAGAGTTTGAACTGACCGACATCGACGCGATGCTGGAGATGAATTTTGTCGACCGCAGCAGCAAAATCCTCTCGGCGTTTATTGGTGACGAGATCCCGGCCCAGCAGCTGCATGAGCGCGTGAAAGCCGCGTTTGCCTTTCCGGCACCGGTCAAAGCGGTCAGCGAGGATATTGCCTGTCTGGAGCTGTTCCACGGCCCGACGCTGGCGTTTAAAGATTTCGGCGGCCGCTTTATGGCGCAGATGCTGTCATATGTTTCTGGCTCCGATGAGCAGATCACGATCCTGACCGCCACCTCCGGCGACACCGGTGCCGCCGTGGCGCACGCCTTCTACGGCATGAAAAACGTGCGCGTGGTGATCCTCTATCCGCAGGGCAAAATCAGTCCGCTGCAGGAGAAACTCTTCTGCACCCTGGGCGGCAACATTGAAACCATCGCGATCGACGGCGATTTTGATGCCTGCCAGGCGCTGGTGAAACAGGCGTTTGATGATGAAGCACTGAAGAAGGCGATTGGCCTTAACTCGGCAAACTCCATCAACATCAGCCGCCTGCTGGCGCAGATCTGCTACTACTTTGAAGCGGTCGCCCAGCTGCCCCAGGAAAAACGTAATCAGCTGGTGGTCTCTGTGCCAAGCGGTAACTTTGGCGATCTGACTGCCGGTCTGCTGGCTAAATCACTGGGCCTGCCGATCAAACGTTTTATTGCGGCCACCAACGCCAACGACACGGTGCCGCGCTTCCTGGGCAACGGCGAATGGCAGCCTAATCAGACGGTCGCCACGCTGTCGAATGCGATGGACGTCAGCCAGCCGAACAACTGGCCGCGTGTGGAAGAGCTGTTCCGCCGTAAAACCTGGCGCCTGACCGATCTGGCCTGTGGTGCCGTCTCTGATGAGACCACCCGCGCCGCGATGCGTGAACTGGCTGAGATTGGCTATGTGTCCGAACCGCATGCCGCTATCGCCTGGCGTCTGCTGCGCGATCAGCTGCAGGAAGGGGAGTATGGTCTGTTCCTGGGAACGGCTCATCCGGCGAAGTTCCGCGAGAGCGTGGAGGCGATCCTGGAGCAGACGCTGACGCTGCCGCCGGAGTTAGCGGAGCGCGCCGATCTGCCACTGCTGTCGCATCAGATGAAGGCGGATTTCACCGCGCTGCGGGCGTTCCTGCTGAAGTAATCCTTTAAAAGGCTCCCCGGTAAGGGGAAGCCCGGCGCGCGGCGGCGTTACTGCTCCGCGCGCTTAAACACCAGCTCGCTGTCGCTGCTGCTGGCGGCATCAAAACGATACCCCTCCAGATCAAACGCTTTAAGCTGCTCCGGCTTCGTCAGCTGCTGCTGAATCACAAAGCGACTCATTAATCCGCGCGCCTTTTTGGCATAGAAACTGATGACCTTGTAGCTGCCGTTCTTCTCGTCCAGGAACACTGGCTTGATCAGCTGCGCCTGCAGTTTCTTCGGCTTGACTGCCCTGAAATATTCGTCCGAGGCGAGGTTGATCAGCACCTCATCGCCCTGTTCGGCCAGCGCGGCATTCAGCGTTTCGGTGATGAGATCGCCCCAGAAGGTATAGAGATCTTTGCCGGCCGGGTTCGCCAGGCGAATCCCCATCTCCAGACGGTAAGGCTGCATTAAGTCGAGCGGACGCAGTACGCCATAGAGGCCAGACAGCATGCGCAGATGCTGCTGAGCAAAATCGAAATCGCGATCGCTGAAGGTCTCAGCCTGCAGGCCGGTGTAGACATCGCCTTTGAACGCCAGAATCGCCTGCCGGGCGTTCCGGGGGGAGAAGTCGGGCTGCCAGCTGTTAAACCGCTCGGCATTCAGGTGCGCCAGTTTGTCGCTGATGCTCATTAATGAGGCGATGCTGGCCGGGGACAGGTCGCGGGCAATCTCAATCAGCTGTTGTGATTTTTCTAACAGCGCAGGCTGGGTGTAGCGCGTCGTCGCCAGCGGGCTTTCATAATCCAGCGTCTTGGCCGGAGAGATCACCATCAACATAGTCGTTTCCTCGATTAATAGCTGGTTTTACAGGGCATTGGCTGCTCATCAGGGCTGGCAGTGTAGCAAAAAAGCTGCAAAGAATGACGAATCACACCTATTTGTTCGCACTATCGCAAACGGCATTCCCTGACCTTGCGCCACCGTTGCTGCGTGATATTATCGCCACAGCCTTTTTTCACACTGACAGTTAACTAAGAGAAAAGAACATGACGGACAAACTTACCTCCCTGCGTCAGCTCACCACCGTCGTCGCCGACACCGGTGATATCGCAGCCATGAAGCTGTACCAGCCTCAGGATGCCACCACCAACCCTTCTCTGATCCTCAACGCCGCACAAATCCCTGAATACCGTAAACTGATCGATGAAGCGATCGGCTGGGCGCGTGAGCAGAGCAGCAACAAAGAAGAGCAGCTGCAGCTGGTTTCTGACAAGCTGGCCGTAAACATTGGTCTGGAAATTCTTAAGCTGGTTCCGGGCCGCATCTCGACAGAAGTCGATGCGCGTCTCTCTTACGACACTGAAGGCAGCATCGCCAAAGCCCGCAGCCTGATCAAACTCTACAACGATGCCGGCATCAGCAATGACCGCATCCTGATCAAACTGGCCTCGACCTGGCAGGGTATCCGCGCGGCGGAGCAGCTGGAAAAAGAGGGCATCAACTGTAACCTGACGTTGCTGTTCTCCTTTGCCCAGGCGCGTGCCTGTGCCGAAGCGGGCGTGTTCCTGATTTCGCCGTTTGTTGGCCGTATCCTCGACTGGTACAAAGCGAACACCGACAAAAAAGAGTATGCCGCGCACGAAGATCCCGGCGTGATTTCCGTTTCTGAAATCTACAACTACTACAAGCAGCATGGCTATGAAACCGTGGTCATGGGTGCAAGCTTCCGTAACGTGGGCGAAATTATCGAGCTGGCAGGCTGCGACCGTCTGACCATCTCTCCTGCGCTGCTGAAAGAGCTGGCAGAAAGCGAAGGTACGCTGGAACGTAAACTGAGCTACAGCGGCGAAGTGAAAGCGCGTCCGGCCCGTATGACCGAGTCTGAGTTCCTGTGGCAGCACAACCAGGATCCGATGGCCGTCGCGAAGCTGGCTGAAGGTATCCGCAACTTTGCCATCGACCAGGGCAAACTTGAGAAGATGCTGGCAGAACTGCTGTAATCTGCTGACCGTGGCGGCACAGGCCGTCACGGGTTTCCCTTTTGCGACCCTTTCACTTTATATTATCCTCTCTGCCAGTCCCCTTTTACTCCACCGCACCGCGGTAAAGCACAGCGAAATACATCATGAATACATTACGCATTGGCCTGATCTCGGTTTCCGATCGCGCCGCCAACGGCATCTACCAGGATCAGGGGATCCCCGCGCTGGAGAGCTGGCTCAGCAGCGCCATCAGCAGCCCGTTTGAGATGGAGTCCCGTCTGGTGCCCGATGAGCAGGTGATGATTGAACAGGCGATTTGTGAACTGGTCGATGAACGCTTCTGCCATCTGGTGCTGACTACCGGCGGCACTGGCCCGGCCCGCCGCGATGTCACCCCTGACGCCACGCTGGCCGTCGCCGATCGCGAGATGCCAGGTTTTGGTGAGCAGATGCGCCAGATCAGCCTGCAGTTTGTGCCGACCGCGATTCTGTCGCGCCAGGTGGGGGTGATCCGCAAACAGTCGCTGATCCTGAATCTGCCAGGCCAGCCAAAATCGATCAAAGAGACGCTGGAAGGGCTGAAGGATGCGCAGGGCAAGGTTCAGGTGCACGGCATTTTCGCCTCTGTACCTTATTGTTTACAGCTTCTGGACGGGCCGTATGTCGAAACGCATCCGGAAGTGGTAGCAGCATTTCGGCCGAAAAGCGCCATCCGTGAGATAAATAACTAAATATTCCCCATTTCAGGCATAAGCTATAGCCCTGCTGGTGTGGCAAAAGATTGACGGTATAGTAATCAGATCGTTACAACCTTATCTCTTTTGCCTCGGGAATATTATGAATCCGACTCCTACTCAGCGTCTGACCGGTAAGGATTACCGGACGCTGGCGCTGGCCGCCCTGGGCGGCGCCCTCGAATTTTACGACTTCATCATTTTTGTCTTCTTCGCCACCGTCATCGGCGAGCTTTTCTTTCCTGCGGATATACCGGAATGGCTGCGTCAGTTACAGACGTTCGCCATTTTTGCCGCTGGCTATCTGGCCCGGCCGCTGGGCGGCATTGTGATGGCGCATTTCGGCGATAAGCTCGGCCGCAAAAAGATGTTCAGCCTGAGCATTCTGCTGATGGCGCTGCCGACCCTGATGATGGGCGCATTACCCACCTGGCAGACGATCGGGATCGCGGCACCGCTGCTGATGCTGCTGATGCGGATGTTGCAGGGGGCGGCGATCGGCGGCGAAGTGCCGGGTGCCTGGGTGTTCGTCGCGGAGCATGTGCCTTATAAGCGTATCGGCATCGCCTGCGGCACGCTGACTGCCGGGCTGACCGTTGGCATTTTACTGGGGTCGCTGGTAGCAACGCTGATCAATACCTCAATGTCACAGCAGGCGATTCATGATGGCGGCTGGCGCATCCCGTTCTTTTTAGGCGGGCTGTTTGGTCTGGTCGCGATGTATCTGCGGCGCTGGCTGCATGAGACGCCGGTGTTTGTGGAGATGCAGCAGCGCAAAGCACTGGCGGAAACCCTCCCGCTGAAAACGGTGCTGGCGGAGCATAAAAAATCTGTGGTCATCTCCATGCTGCTTACCTGGCTGCTCTCCGCCTGCATCGTGGTGGTGATCCTGATGTCACCGGTCTGGCTGCAGAAGCAGCAGGGCATTGCCCCCGCGCTGACCCTGCAGGCCAACAGCATTGCCACCCTGATGCTCTGTGTGGGCTGTATCCTTGCCGGGCTGGCTGCCGACCGCTTTGGTGCCAGCCGCACCCTGTGTGTCGGCAGCCTGCTGCTGGCAATCTGCAGCTGGCAGTTTTATCACCTGACGGCCTTCTATCCGCAGCAGATCTTCCTGCTTTATGGGCTGGCGGGGCTGAGCGTCGGTATCGTCGGCGTTGTGCCGTTCGTGATGGTACGCGCCTTTCCGGCAGAGGTCCGTTTTACCGGGCTCTCATTTTCCTACAACGTCGCCTATGCGATCTTCGGCGGGCTCACACCTGTCTGTGTTTCGCTGCTGATGGGGGTCTCGGTCATGGCGCCGTGCTGGTATGTGATGGCGCTGGCGCTGGTGGGCTTTGTGACCGGGATCTGGCTGCGGCGCGATGTCAGCCACGAACCGGCGAGGGCGCAGGAGATTAAACCACTGTCATAAGCGACGCGGAGCCAGGCTCCGCGTGCTCTCAGGCTTCAGGTGATTTACTGCCCGTCGGCAGAAGGGTGCGGCCAAACGTTTCATTCAGCACTTCACCCACCGCCAGATAGCAGGCACTGGCCCCACAGATCATGCCAGTCCAGCCGGCGTACACGATCAGCGCAGGCTGGCGCAGCAGATGGCCAGCGGCCAGCAGCAGAAACAGCAGTGCAAGCGAGCCAAAGACAAACTGCAGCATCCGCGCCCCTTTCAGCGTGCCAATAAACATAAACAGGGTGAAGAGACCCCACAGCGCCAGCCAGACCCCCAGAAAGCGTTCGTCTGGTGCTTTCGCCAGACCCATTTCCGGTAGCAGCAGGATCGCCACAAAGCTCAGCCAGAACATGCCATATGAAGTAAAGGCCGTCAGCCCAAAGGTGTTGTTCTTTTTAAACTCCAGCAGGCCAGCCAGCAACTGGGCTATTCCGCCATAAAAAATACCCATCGCTAAAATGGTGACATCCATGTCAAACAAGCCCGCGTTGTGCAGATTCAGCAGAACGGTAGTCATGCCAAATCCCATTAAGCCCAGTGGGGCAGGGTTAGCCAGTGTTGAATTTGCCATAGTTCCCCGGCAGTAAAATGATGATTGATGAAATAAAAAGATCCGCGCCTGCTCTCTTAAGGAGCAAGGCGTCGCATGATATTCAGCGTGGTGAAGGCATTCTTTGATCCCGACAGGAGCAGCGGCGAAAAATTTTTTTTGATTTAACCCTTGATGCGCTTCGAAGCGGCCCCATTTACTTCTCATCGAGCGTTGTGAACGCTGGAAAAAAAGCATGTGCTGGCAGGTTGAATGCAAACAACCCGCCCACATAAAAGGTTCACAACCCAAACTTGGCAACGAATTTAAGTGGGAGATGTTTAGATGGGTAAGATTATTGGTATTGACCTGGGTACAACCAACTCTTGTGTTGCGATCATGGATGGCACCAAAGCACGCGTGCTGGAAAATGCCGAGGGCGATCGCACCACGCCTTCAATCATTGCTTACACACAGGATGGCGAAATTCTGGTCGGTCAACCGGCTAAACGTCAGGCAGTGACTAACCCGCAGAATACCCTGTTCGCGATTAAGCGTCTGATCGGTCGTCGCTTCCAGGATGAAGAAGTACAGCGTGATATCAAAATCATGCCTTACAAAATCGCCAGCGCCGACAACGGTGACGCCTGGCTGGAAGTGAAAGGTCAGAAAATGGCACCGCCGCAGATCTCTGCTGAAGTGCTGAAAAAAATGAAAAAGACCGCCGAAGATTACCTCGGTGAGCCAGTGACTGAAGCGGTTATTACCGTTCCGGCCTACTTCAACGATGCGCAGCGTCAGGCGACCAAAGATGCCGGCCGTATCGCAGGTCTGGAAGTCAAACGTATCATTAACGAACCAACGGCGGCTGCGCTGGCATACGGTCTGGACAAAGGCCAGGGCAACCGCACCATCGCGGTCTATGACCTGGGTGGCGGTACTTTCGATATCTCCATCATCGAGATCGACGACGTTGACGGCGAAAAAACCTTTGAAGTTCTGGCGACCAACGGTGACACCCACCTGGGTGGTGAAGACTTCGACAGCCGCCTGATCAACTATCTGGTTGCAGAATTTAAGAAAGATCAGGGCATCGATCTGCACAACGATCCTCTGGCGATGCAGCGTCTGAAAGAAGCGGCAGAGAAAGCGAAAATCGAACTCTCCTCTGCGCAGCAGACCGACGTTAACCTGCCTTACATCACGGCAGATGCGACCGGTCCTAAGCACCTGAACATCAAAGTGACCCGCTCTAAACTGGAGTCACTGGTTGAAGATCTGGTTGCACGCTCAATCGCGCCGCTGAAAGTTGCGCTGCAGGATGCGGGCCTGTCTGTTTCAGACATCAACGACGTCATCCTGGTGGGTGGTCAGACCCGTATGCCACTGGTTCAGGCGAAAGTAACCGAGTTCTTCGGCAAAGAGCCACGTAAAGATGTGAACCCGGATGAAGCGGTTGCGGTCGGTGCGGCAGTTCAGGGTGGTGTACTGGGCGGCGACGTGAAAGACGTACTGCTGCTGGACGTTACCCCGCTGTCACTGGGTATCGAAACCATGGGTGGCGTGATGACTTCGCTGATCAGCAAGAACACCACCATCCCGACCAAGCACAGCCAGGTCTTCTCAACAGCGGAAGATAACCAGTCAGCCGTGACCATTCATGTGCTGCAGGGTGAGCGCAAGCGCGCCAATGACAACAAGTCACTGGGCCAGTTCAACCTCGACGGTATCCAGGCTGCGCCACGCGGTATGCCGCAGATCGAAGTGACCTTCGACATCGATGCGGACGGTATCCTGCATGTGTCAGCGAAAGATAAGAACAGCGGTAAAGAGCAGAAGATCACCATCAAAGCCTCTTCAGGTCTGAACGATGAAGAGATCGAAAAAATGGTGCGCGATGCAGAAGCGAATGCTGAAGCTGACCGTAAGTTCGAAGAGCTGGTACAGACGCGCAACCAGGGCGATCAGATTGCCCACAGCACCCGTAAGCAGCTGGAAGAAGCAGGCGACAAACTCTCTGCTGATGACAAAGCGCCAATCGAAGCTGCGCTGGCTGCACTGGAAACTGCGCTGAAAGGCGAAGATAAAGCGGAAATCGACGCCAAAATGCAGGCGCTGATGGAAGTTTCTGGCAAGCTGATGGAAGCAGCACAGCAGTCTCAGGCAGGTGCGGCGGATGCCGGCGATGCGTCAGCGAAGAAAGACGATGACGTTGTCGATGCTGAATTCGAAGAAGTGAAAGACAACAAGAAATAATTGCCCCTGACCGGGCGCGACGGCTGGCCTGACAGCCGTTGAAACCAGCACGGGCGTAGGAGATCTCTCCACGCCCGTGCGATCATGTTAAGGGCTAAATAAACATGGCGAAGAGTGATTACTACGAGATTTTAGGCGTCGCCAAATCCGCGGACGAGCGTGAAATCAAAAAGGCTTACAAACGCCTGGCGATGAAATTTCACCCGGATCGTAATCCCGGTGATAAAGAGGCCGAAGCCAAATTTAAAGAGGTCAAGGAAGCGTATGAAATCCTGACCGATGCGCAGAAGCGCGCAGCCTACGATCAGTATGGTCATGCAGCCTTCGAACAGGGCGGCATGGGTGGCGGTGGATTCGGCGGCGGCGGCTTTGGCGGCGGCGGTGCAGACTTCAGCGATATCTTTGGCGACGTATTCGGTGACATCTTCGGTGGTGGACGCCGTCAGCGCGCATCCCGTGGCGCCGATTTACGCTATAACATGGAGCTGTCGCTGGAAGAAGCGGTACGCGGCGTGACCAAAGAGATCCGCATTCCAACGCTGGAAGAGTGTGACGTCTGCCACGGCAGCGGTGCGAAAGCGGGTACCAAGCCACAAACCTGTTCAACCTGTCACGGTGCAGGCCAGGTGCAAATGCGCCAGGGCTTCTTTACCGTTCAGCAGGCGTGTCCGACCTGTCACGGTCGCGGCTCGGTGATTAAAGATCCGTGCAACGCCTGTCATGGTCATGGCCGCGTTGAGAAGTCGAAAACGCTGTCCGTGAAGATCCCGGCAGGGGTGGACAACGGCGACCGCATTCGTCTGAGTGGTGAAGGCGAAGCGGGCGAGCAGGGTGCACCGGCTGGCGATCTCTACGTCCAGGTTTCCGTGAAAAAACACCCGATCTTCGAACGTGAAGAGAACAACCTCTACTGTGAAGTGCCGATCAACTTTGCGATGGCGGCACTGGGCGGCGAGATCGAAGTGCCGACGCTGGATGGTCGCGTGAAGCTGAAAGTGCCGTCAGAAACCCAGACCGGCAAGCTGTTCCGCATGCGCGGACGTGGCGTGAAGTCGGTCCGTGGTGGTGCGGTCGGCGACCTGTTATGCCGCGTGGTGGTGGAAACACCGGTCAGCCTGAACGAGAAACAGAAAACGCTGCTGCGTGAACTGGAAGAGAGTTTCGGCGGCCCGAGTGGTGAGCATAACAGCCCACGCTCAAAGAGCTTTTTCGACGGCGTGAAGAAATTCTTTGACGATCTGACCCGCTAAGTGGTGACAGAGAAAACGGAGCCTCAGGCTCCGTTTTTTTGCCCCCGGGGCCGCAGCTTCCTCTCACTGACCCTCGCCTCTTTTCAGACCACTCTTTCCCGACTCAGTTAAACCGAGCTAACAGCGTGGTATAAGCTGCTTTTAACGAACTATATGAGTCGTTACACTCATTATCTTTCTATCGCTGATCAGGAAGATAAACGTTGAATAAGCCTCGCAGACTCAAAAACCTCCTAAAAAGCTTCATTGAGAGTGACGCCAGCAATGGCATGATATTAATTCTGGCGGCCGTGGCAGCCATGATTCTGGCCAATACGGCGTCGACCGCCGAAGGCTATCAGGCGTTTCTCAATGAACCCGTCCAGATCCGCTTTGGCGCGCTCGATATCAGCAAAAATCTGCTGTTGTGGATTAACGATGCGATGATGGCGCTGTTCTTCCTGCTGATTGGCCTGGAAGTCAAACGCGAGCTGATGGTGGGCGAACTGGCAAGTCGCGACAAAGCGATCTTCCCGGTTATCGCCGCCCTCGGCGGTATGGCGCTGCCAGCCCTGATCTTTCTCGGCTTCAACCACGGCGATGAGATTGCCCGCAACGGCTGGGCGATTCCCACGGCGACCGATATCGCTTTTGCGCTGGGCGTGCTGGCCCTGCTGGGCAGCCGTGTTCCTGCGGCGCTGAAAGTGTTCCTGATGGCGCTGGCGATCATTGATGACCTGGGGGCGATTGTGATTATTGCCCTGTTTTACACCAGCGGCCTCTCGGTGCTCTCTCTGGGTGTGGCGGCAGGGGCGATCGTGGTGCTGGCGCTGCTGAACTACTTCAACGTCCGTAAGATCTCTATCTATATCCTGGTCGGGATCGTACTCTGGACTGCCGTACTGAAGTCGGGCGTTCACGCCACGCTGGCGGGCGTTATCGTGGGCTTCTTTGTGCCGCTGGAGAAGAGAGAGGGGCACTCGCCTGCGGAGCATCTGGCGCACGGTCTGATGCCGTGGGTTAACTGGCTGATCCTGCCGCTGTTCGCCTTTGCCAATGCCGGTATTTCACTGGCGGGAATTACAATCGGCGACGTTCTCTCGCCTGAGCCATCAGGCATCATCCTTGGCCTGTTAATCGGTAAGCCACTGGGCATTACGCTGTTCTGCTGGCTGGCCGTCCGGCTCCGTCTGGCGGTACTGCCCGACGGCACGACCCTGCGTGACATCATGGCGATTGGGGTGCTGTGCGGCATCGGCTTTACGATGTCGATATTCATCAGTTCGCTGGCCTTTGACGCGGCCCACGAGCAGCTGGTGACCTTCTCTAAACTCGGGATCCTCACCGGCTCTCTGCTTTCCGCCGTGATCGGATACTGCCTGTTGCGGGTCAAACTGCGTTAATGGAGAGGAGGCGAAAGCCTCCTTTTTTCGATGAATCATATCAACTACAACCATCTCTACTACTTCTGGCACGCCTGCCGTGCAGGCTCGATAGCAGGTGCCGCAGAGGCGCTCTCCCTGACGCCGCAGACCATTACCGGACAGATTAAAACGCTGGAGGATCGCCTGCAGGGCAAGCTGTTCCGGCGTCAGGGCCGGGGGCTGGTGCCGACTGAGCTGGGGCAGCTGGTCTTTCGCTATGCGGATCGCATGTTCATGCTGGGTCAGGAGATGCTGGACATCGTTAACTATCGCAAAGAGTCGCATCTGCTGCTGGATGTGGGCGTGGCGGATGCGCTCTCCAAACAGCTGGTCAGCAAGGTGCTGGAGACGGCGGTGGTTGCCGAGGAGAAAATCCATCTGCGCTGCTTTGAATCGACCCATGAGATGCTGCTGGAGCAGCTCAGTCAGCACAAGCTGGATATGATTATCTCTGACTGCGCCATCGACTCCACCCGCCAGGAGGGGCTGTTTTCGGTCCGGCTGGGCGAGTGCCCCGCCAGCTTCTGGTCAACCGAGCCGCTCTCCGGCCTCACTTTTCCGGCCTGCCTGGAGTCACGTCCGCTGCTGATCCCCGGCCGTCGCTCCATGCTGGGACGCAAGATCCTGAACTGGATCAGCACGCAGGGGCTGCAGGTGGAGATTCTGGGGGAGTTCGATGATGCGGCATTGATGAAAGCGTTTGGTGCGCGGCAGAATGCGCTGTTTGTCGCGCCTTTGCTGGATATCGGTCAGCGGGAGGGGATCCATGAAGCCGGACAGCTCAGCGCGGTGTCAGAGGAGTATCACATTATCTTTGCGGAGCGGATGATTCAGCACCCGGCGGTGCAGCGGATCTGCCATGCGGACTTCAGCGGTCTCTTCCCCCGCCAGCATCCGGACGAAAAAAAACCGGCGTAAGCGCCGGTTCTTTCAACAAAGCGATAAACAACGGGCAATTAAGCCAGTTTGTTGATCTGTGCAGTCAGGTTTGCTTTATAACGTGCAGCTTTGTTTTTGTGGATCAGACCTTTAGCAGCCTGACGATCCACGATTGGTTGCATTTCATTGAATGCGTTCTGCGCAGCAGCTTTGTCGCCTGAAGCGATCGCCGCGTATACTTTCTTAACGAAGGTACGCATCATAGAGCGGCGGCTAGCGTTATGCTTACGGCGTTTCTCAGATGTTACGGCGCGTTTCTTAGCTGATTTGATATTAGCCAAGGTCCAACTCCCAAATGTGTTCTATAGAGACAAATCAAAGGCCGAGGACTATGCCCTTCTAACCTGATTTTGTCAATGGATTTGTGCAAATAAGCGTCGCTCTATGAGCAGCACTCGGTTACGTATTTGATGGCGCAAGATTCTACCAGCTTCCCCTTCCTGAATATAGTATTTAGCGACAAAATTCTTAACATGCGCCTCTGTGACAGGAAATGCAGCCCGTAAAGCATGAAAGGCGTGCTGACGGGTTAACCTGAGTCACTTTCAAGGGTATAATCCGCCGATTTCCACCGGTTTGGGCCAGCCATGAAGTTTATCCGCGGTATTCATAATCTTAACGAGCAGCATCGCGGCTGCGTTCTGACCATTGGTAATTTCGATGGCGTTCACCGTGGGCATCAGGCGCTGATTTCCCGGCTGTGTGAAGAGGGGCGCAGGCTGAATCTGCCGGTGGTGGTGATGGTTTTTGAGCCACAGCCGCTGGAGCTGTTCGCCGGTGATAAAGCCCCGGCTCGCCTGACCCGCCTGCGTGACAAACTGCGATACATGGCGGAAGCGGGCGTCGACAGCGTGCTGTGCGTGCGCTTTGACCGTCGCTTTGCGGCGTTGTCTGCCCAGCGCTTTATCAGCGACCTGTTAGTTGAAAAGCTGGACGTTAAGTACCTTGCGGTGGGCGATGACTTCCGCTTTGGTGCGGGCCGTCAGGGCGATTTCCCGCTGCTGCAAAAAGCCGGTGCGGAGTATGGCTTCGACGTCGTCAGCACCGAAACCTTCTGCGACGGCGGCAAGCGTATCAGCAGCACCGCCGTCCGTCAGGCGCTGGCCGCAGACGATCTGGCGCTGGCGCAGTCGCTGCTGGGTCATCCTTTCACGATTTCCGGCCGCGTGGTGCACGGGGATGCGCTGGGACGCACGCTGGGCTTCCCGACGGCGAACCTGCCTCTGCGCCGCAGCGTTTCGCCGGTGAAAGGGGTCTACGCGGTTGAAGTGCGGGGCCTCACGCCCGAGCCGCTGCCAGGGGTCGCCAACATCGGCACCCGCCCGACGGTAAAAGGTTTGCGCCAGCAGCTTGAAGTTCACCTGCTCGACATCAATATGGATCTCTATGGCCGTCACATTGATGTGGTGCTGAAACAGAAAATACGAAACGAGCAGCGCTTTGCCTCACTGGAGGCGTTGAAAGAACAAATTGCAGACGATGTGGTAACGGCCCGACACTATTTCGGGCTGCTTTAACCTGAGCGAAAAACGGAATCGAGAATCTGATGAGTGACTATAAATCTACCCTGAATTTGCCGGAAACGGGATTCCCGATGCGTGGCGATCTGGCCAAACGCGAACCGGGAATGTTGCAACGCTGGTATGCCGACAACCTCTACAGCATTATCCGCGAAGCCAAAAAAGGGAAAAAAACCTTTATCCTGCATGATGGCCCTCCGTATGCGAACGGCAGCATTCATATTGGTCACTCCGTTAACAAGATTCTGAAAGACGTTATCGTTAAGTCGAAAGGCATGGCGGGTTATGACGCGCCCTATGTGCCGGGCTGGGACTGTCACGGTCTGCCTATTGAGCACAAAGTGGAGCAGATGATCGGCAAGCCAGGCGAAAAGGTCACCGCAGCCGAATTCCGCGAAGCGTGCCGCAAATATGCCGCTGAACAGGTGGAAGGCCAGAAAGCGGACTTTATCCGTCTGGGCGTGCTGGGCGACTGGGATCGTCCTTACCTGACCATGGATTTCGGCACCGAAGCCAACATCATTCGCGCACTGGGCAAAATCATCGGCAATGGCCATCTGCACAAAGGCGCGAAGCCGGTGCACTGGTGCCTGGACTGCCGTTCAGCCTTAGCTGAAGCCGAAGTCGAATATTACGACAAAACGTCACCGTCGATTGACGTGATGTTCAACGCGCTGGATACCGAGGCGGTGCGTCAGGCCTTTGGTGTGGCAGAGGTCAGCGGCCCGATTTCGCTGGTGATCTGGACCACCACGCCGTGGACGCTGCCGGCTAACCGCGCGATCTCCCTGCACCCTGAATTTGAGTATCAGCTGATCCAGATCGAGGGCCGTGCCCTGATCCTGGCGAAAGAGCTGGTGGACAGCGTCATGAAGCGCGCCGGTGTCAGCGAATGGCAGGTGCTGGGCGAATGCAAAGGCGCGGCGCTGGAGCTGCAGAAATTCCAGCATCCGTTCCTGGCGATCGCGTCGCTGGTCGTGCTGGGCGAGCACGTCACCCTGGACGCCGGTACCGGTGCGGTGCACACGGCACCAGGCCACGGCCCGGATGACTATGTCATCGGTCAGAAATATGGCATCGAAACCGCCAATCCGGTCGGTCCGGATGGCACCTATCTGCCAGGCACCTTCCCGACGCTGGATGGCGTAAACGTCTTTAAAGCCAACGACATGATCGTTGAGCTGCTGAAAGAGAAGGGCGCGCTGCTGCACGTCGAAAAACTGCTGCACAGCTACCCGCACTGCTGGCGTCATAAAACGCCGATCATCTTCCGGGCGACCCCGCAGTGGTTCATCAGCATGGATCAGAAAGGTCTGCGTGCGCAGTCGCTGAAAGAGATCAAAGGCGTGCAGTGGATCCCGGACTGGGGCCAGGCGCGTATCGAATCGATGGTCGCGAACCGTCCTGACTGGTGCATCTCCCGTCAGCGTACCTGGGGCGTGCCGATGGCGCTGTTCGTCCATAAAGAGAGCGAAGAGCTGCACCCGGACACCCTGGCGCTGATGGAGAAAGTTGCGCAGCGCGTCGAGCAGGATGGGATTCAGGCCTGGTGGGATCTTGATCCGCGCGAGCTGATGGGCGACGACGCCGATCACTACGTAAAAGTGCCGGATACCCTGGATGTCTGGTTTGACTCCGGTTCAACCAGCTACTCAGTCGTTGATGCACGTCCTGAGTTTGACGGCCATTCGCCGGATCTCTATCTGGAAGGCTCTGACCAGCATCGCGGCTGGTTTATGTCCTCGCTGATGATCTCCACGGCGATGAAAGGCAAAGCGCCTTACCGTCAGGTTCTGACACACGGCTTCACCGTCGACGGCCAGGGCCGCAAGATGTCGAAATCGATCGGCAACACGGTGTCGCCGCAGGATGTGATGAACAAGCTGGGGGCCGATATTCTGCGTCTGTGGGTCGCCTCAACCGACTACTCTGGCGAGATGGCGGTGTCAGACGAGATCCTCAAACGCTCTGCCGACGCCTACCGTCGTATCCGCAACACCGCACGTTTCCTGCTGGCGAACCTCAGCGGCTTTAATCCGGCTACCGATCTGGTGAAACCGGAAGAGATGGTGGTGGTGGATCGCTGGGCGGTAGGCCGTGCGCAGGCGGCGCAGGCCGATATCGTTGCCTCCTACGAAAACTATGATTTCCATGAAGTGATCCAGCGTCTGATGCAGTTCTGCTCTATCGAGATGGGCAGCTTCTATCTGGACATCATCAAGGATCGTCAGTACACCGCGAAAGGCGATGGCCTGGCACGTCGCAGCTGCCAGACCGCGCTGTGGCATATCGTTGAGGCGCTGGTTCGCTGGATGGCACCCATCATGTCCTTTACGGCGGATGAAATCTGGGGCTACCTGCCGGGCGAGCGTGCGCAGTATGTCTTCACGGAAGAGTGGTATCAGGGTCTGTTCGGCCTGGCCGCAGACGAAGCACTGAATGACGCCTACTGGGCCGAGCTGCTGAAAGTGCGCGGCGAAGTGAATAAGGTGATCGAACAGGCGCGTGCAGACAAACGTATCGGTGGCGCACTGGAAGCGACCGTCACGCTGTATGCCGATCCGGAGCTGGCCGCTAAGCTGCAGGCGCTGGGCAACGAACTGCGCTTTGTGCTGCTGACCTCGGGCGCACAGGTGGCGGATTACGCGCTGGCCAGCGATGAGGCGCAGCAGAGTGAACTGCTGAAAGGTCTGAAAATCGCCCTGCACAAGGCGGAAGGCGAGAAATGTCAGCGCTGCTGGCATTACACTACTGACGTCGGGCAGAATCCGGAGCACGCTGAGGTGTGTGGTCGTTGTTATACTAACGTAGCCGGTGACGGTGAACAGCGTGAATTTGCCTGATGCGTAAACCTATTTTATCAACCGGATTGCGCTGGCTCTGGCTGGTGCTGGTGGTGATTGTTGTCGATTTCGCCAGTAAGCAGTGGGTGATGAACAACATGATGCTGCATGAAACTCAGCCGCTGATTCCGTTCCTGAATCTGTTCTACGCGCACAACTACGGCGCAGCGTTCAGTTTCCTGGCGGACAAGGGCGGCTGGCAGCGCTGGTTCTTTGCCGGTATTGCGCTGGCCATTGTGGTCTCACTGATGGTGATGATGTACCGCAATCGTGCCAGCCAGAAGATCGCCAACATCGCGTATGCCCTGATCATCGGCGGCGCGATAGGCAATCTGTTTGATCGTTCCTATCATGGCTTTGTGGTCGACTTTATCGATTTTTACGTCGGTAACTGGCACTTCGCTACATTTAATATCGCCGACTGCGGCATCTGTATTGGTGCGGCGCTGGTGGTGCTGGAGGGGTTTTTAAGCCCCAACAGCAAACAGGCTAAACAGAAAGGGTAAGTGATGACTGAGTGCGTACAGCGTGAAAGCGCGGTGTTGGTGCATTTTACGCTGAAGCTGGAAGATGGCTCGACGGCGGAATCGACCCGTGCAAACGGTAAGCCCGCGCTGTTCCGTCTCGGTGATGGCAGCCTCTCTGCGGCACTTGAGCAGGCACTGCTGGGGCTGAAAGCAGGTGACACAAAGCAGTTCACCCTGGCACCGGAAGAGGCCTTTGGCGGCGTCAGTCCTGACCTGATCCAGTATTTTTCGCGTCGCGACTTTATCGATGCAGGGGAACCGGAAGTGGGTGCCATCATGCTGTTCAGCGGCATGGGCGGCAGTGAAATGCCCGGCGTGATCCGCGAAGTCTCCGGTGATTCCATTACTGTAGACTTCAACCATCCGCTGGCGGGTCATCGTATTCAGTTTGATGTAGAGGTGCTGGAGATCGATCCGGTACTGGAGGCCAACGATGCAAATCCTGTTAGCTAATCCGCGCGGTTTCTGCGCGGGCGTCGATCGCGCCATCAGCATTGTTGAGCGCGCGCTGGAGATGTATGGCGCACCGATCTACGTCCGTCATGAAGTGGTGCATAACCGCTACGTGGTGAACAGCCTGCGCGAACGTGGCGCCATCTTCATCGAAGAGATCAGCGAAGTGCCGGATGAGGCGATCCTGATCTTCTCTGCGCACGGCGTGTCGCAGGCGGTGCGTGCGGAAGCGAAAGCACGCAACCTGACGATGCTGTTCGACGCCACCTGTCCGCTGGTGACGAAGGTGCATATGGAAGTTGCCCGCGCCAGCCGTAAAGGCGTTGAGGCGATCCTGATCGGCCACGCGGGCCACCCGGAAGTCGAAGGCACCATGGGGCAGTACAACAACCCCAACGGCGGCATGTATCTGGTCGAGTCACCGGAAGATGTCTTCAGGCTGACGGTTAAAGATGAAAATAATCTGAGCTTTATGACGCAGACGACGCTGTCGGTGGATGATACCTCAGACATCATTGATGCCCTGCGTCAGCGTTTCCCGGCAATCGTCGGGCCGCGCAAAGATGATATCTGCTACGCCACCACTAATCGGCAGGAAGCGGTGCGGACGCTGGCACAGGATGCTGACGTGGTGCTGGTGGTGGGGTCGAAGAACTCCTCTAACTCAAACCGTCTGGCGGAGCTGGCGCAGCGTGCCGGTAAACTGGCGAAGCTGATCGACTCTGCGGATGATATTCAGGAAGAGTGGGTAAAAGGCGTCGGCTGCATTGGTGTGACGGCGGGCGCGTCTGCCCCCGATATTCTGGTGCAGCAGGTTATCCAGCGGCTGCGTGAGCTGGGGGGTGAAGCCGCGATTGAACTGATTGGCCGCGAAGAGAACATCGTCTTCGAAGTGCCGAAAGAGCTGCGCGTCGAGGTGCGAAACGTCCAGTAACTCCCGGAAATCTCTGATAAAAAAGGCCGACTCTGTTCGGCCTTTTCTGTTTTTCAACCTGGTCTCCGGGCCGGAACTGGCGGTGGTAATTGCTTTTACTGATAATCAGCGTCGGCTGGCATAAAATTCTTATTATCACGGATTAATAGTGGCGTGACGGTTAACTCATCGTTAACCTGATAACGCTTTGGATGCATAGTTTTGTTTTAGGAATGAATAAATATGAACACTATCCGCATTGCTGTGGTGGGCGCACCGGGCCGTATGGGCCGTAATCTGATTGAAGCGACGCAGCAGGCAGAAGGCGTGGTGCTGGGGGCCGCTCTGGTTCGTCCCGGTTCATCGCTGACCGGCAGCGACGCCGGTGAACTAGCCGGTATCGGCAGAAACGGCATCCTGATCGCCGATGATTTACGCGCGGTGATCAACGACTTTGATGTGCTGATCGACTTTACCCGTCCGGAAGGAACGCTGGAGTATATGGCGATCTGCCGTGAGCACGGCAAAGCGATGGTAATTGGCACCACCGGTTTTGATGACGCCGGCAAAGCCGCGATTCGTGCGGCGGCTGAAGAGATCGCCATCGTGTTCGCCGCGAACTTCAGCGTCGGGGTTAACCTGGTGCTGAAGCTGCTGGAGCAGGCTGCAAAAGTCATGGGGGAGTACGCGGATATTGAGATCGTCGAAGCGCACCATCGCCACAAAGTGGATGCGCCGTCTGGCACCGCGCTGGCAATGGGCGAGGCGATCGCCGATGCGATGCAGTGGAAGCTGGATGAACATGCGGTCTATGCCCGTGAAGGCCATACCGGCGAACGTCAGCCGCAGACTATCGGCTTCGCTACCGTGCGTGCGGGCGACATCGTCGGTGAGCATACCGCCATGTTTGCCGATATTGGCGAGCGGATAGAGATAACCCACAAGGCCTCAAGCCGCATGACCTTTGCAAAAGGCGCCGTTAAGTCGGCTGTGTGGCTGAAAGGGAAAGAAAATGGTCTTTTTGATATGCGGGATGTCCTTGGTTTATCTGTCTGATGTGTGTTGTGAACCATCGTGATGTGGTTATTTCAATCGTTAATTCATTGATTGAGAAGGGGCAATGTTTTCATTGCCCTTAATTTTATCATTTATCTCTGTTATTCCCTATTTTTCGCCTGTAACGTTTTTTTTGTTCTCTTTTCTCTGATTTTTTATCTTCCCGAATGCTAATTTTGACCATTTGGTCAAAAAAATAGTCTCCCTGTCGCCTGTTTCGCTTTTAGGCGGCGTGGCAAACGATTATTTCAATGGGTTTCCTCATCTTTTTGTCCTTTATATCGCGTATTTCCTCCATAAGCCGGATAAAGATGAAAAAAAGTGGCCTCAGGGTAGACAATGCCCAGGGGGATCATTAGAATGCGCGCAATTTGCCAAAAATCGACAATTCAGGCGGTTTTTGCATTGATTCAACCGGCTATTTTGAATTAATATGCAGATATTATGACTGTTTATTCCCTGGAGGATGTTTTGATTAAGTCAGCAATCCTGGTTCTGGAAGACGGAACCCAATTCCACGGTCGGGCCATCGGGGCAACGGGGTCGGCAGTGGGGGAAGTCGTTTTCAATACCTCAATGACCGGTTATCAAGAAATCCTCACTGATCCTTCCTATTCCCGCCAAATCGTTACTCTCACTTATCCCCATATCGGTAATGTCGGTGCCAACGCCGCCGATGAAGAATCCAGCCAGATTCATGCGCAGGGCCTGGTCATCCGTGACCTGCCGCTGATTGCCAGCAACTTCCGCAGTGAAGAGAGCTTATCCGCTTATCTGCAGCGCAATAACATCGTGGCCATCGCCGATATCGATACCCGCAAGCTGACACGTCTGCTGCGTGAGAAAGGGGCGCAGAACGGTTGCATCATTGCTGGCGACGCGCCGGATGCGGCACTGGCGCTGCAGAAAGCCCAGGCGTTCCCCGGCCTGAAAGGGATGGATCTGGCGAAAGAGGTCTGCACCACCGAGACGTACAGCTGGCAGCAGGGCAGCTGGACGCTGAAAGCCGGTCTGCCAGAGCAGTCATCGGCAGAGTCGCTGCCTTATCATGTTGTGGCGTACGATTATGGCGCCAAGCGCAATATTCTGCGCATGCTGGTCGATCGTGGCTGTCGCCTGACGGTCGTTCCGGCGCAGACGCCTGCGGAAGAGGTGCTGAAGCTGAACCCGGATGGCATTTTCCTCTCCAACGGTCCGGGCGACCCGGAGCCGTGTGACTATGCGATCAGCGCCATTCAGTCGTTCCTGAAAACAGAGATTCCGGTGTTCGGTATCTGCCTGGGTCATCAGCTGCTGGCGCTGGCCAGCGGTGCAAAAACCGTGAAGATGAAGCTCGGCCATCACGGCGGCAACCATCCGGTGAAAGATCTCGACAGCAACCGCGTGATGATCACCGCCCAGAACCACGGTTTTGCGGTTGATGAGAAGGATCTGCCCGCGAATCTGCGTGTGACCCACATTTCGTTGTTTGATAAGACCGTGCAGGGCATTCACCGCACCGACAAGCCTGCTTTCAGCTTCCAGGGACACCCGGAAGCCAGCCCGGGACCGGGTGATGCAGCGCCGCTGTTTGACCACTTTATCGAATTGATTGACGCATTTCGTCTGCAAGCGAAGTAATCAGGAGCTAATTCATGCCAAAACGTACAGACCTGAAATCCATCCTGATTCTTGGGGCCGGTCCGATTGTGATTGGACAGGCCTGCGAATTCGACTACTCCGGTGCGCAGGCGTGTAAGGCGCTGCGTGAAGAGGGTTATCGCGTTATTCTGGTTAACTCTAACCCGGCGACCATCATGACCGACCCGGAAATGGCCGATGCAACCTATATCGAGCCGATCAACTGGGAAGTGGTGCGTAAGATCATCGAAAAAGAGCGCCCGGATGCCGTTCTGCCAACCATGGGCGGCCAGACCGCGCTGAACTGTGCGCTGGAGCTGGAACGTCACGGCGTGCTGGAAGAGTTTGGCGTCACCATGATCGGTGCGACCGCTGATGCGATCGACAAAGCGGAAGATCGTCGCCGCTTCGATGTAGCGATGAAGAGCATCGGTCTGGACACTGCGCGTTCCGGTATTGCCCATACCATGGAAGAGGCGCTGGCCGTGGCCGAAGATGTGGGCTTCCCCTGCATTATCCGTCCCTCCTTTACCATGGGCGGCACCGGTGGCGGCATCGCCTATAACCGTGAAGAGTTCGAAGAGATCTGCGAACGCGGCCTCGACCTCTCCCCGACCAATGAGCTGCTGATCGATGAGTCGCTGATTGGCTGGAAAGAGTATGAGATGGAAGTGGTACGTGATAAAAACGACAACTGCATCATCGTCTGCTCCATTGAAAACTTCGACGCCATGGGGATCCACACCGGTGACTCCATCACGGTCGCGCCTGCCCAGACGCTGACTGACAAAGAGTATCAGATCATGCGTAACGCCTCGCTGGCGGTACTGCGTGAAATCGGTGTGGAAACCGGCGGTTCCAACGTTCAGTTCTCGGTAAACCCGAAAGATGGCCGTCTGATTGTCATTGAGATGAACCCGCGTGTTTCACGCTCCTCGGCGCTGGCTTCCAAGGCGACCGGCTTCCCGATTGCAAAAGTGGCCGCCAAACTGGCGGTGGGTTACACCCTTGATGAGCTGATGAATGATATCACCGGCGGATTAACCCCGGCGTCGTTCGAACCGTCCATCGACTATGTGGTCACCAAGATCCCCCGTTTCAACTTCGAAAAATTCGCTGGTGCGAACGATCGTCTGACCACCCAGATGAAGTCGGTCGGTGAAGTCATGGCGATTGGTCGTACATTCCAGGAGTCGATGCAGAAAGCGCTGCGCGGCCTGGAAGTCGGCGCGAACGGCTTCGACCCGAAAGTTCACCTCGACGATCCGGAAGCGTTAACCCGCATCCGCCGCGAGCTGAAAGATGCCGGTTCCGACCGTATCTGGTACATCGCGGATGCGTTCCGGGCGGGCATGTCAGTGGACGGCGTCTTCAACCTGACCAATATTGACCGCTGGTTCCTGGTGCAGATCGAAGAGCTGGTGCGGCTGGAAGATCAGGTCGCGCGTGAAGGCGTTAACAGCCTGGATGCGACCTTCCTGCGCGCGCTGAAACGCAAAGGCTTTGCGGATGCGCGTCTGGCCACGCTGGCCGGTGTGGCTGAAAGCGAAATACGCAAGCTGCGTCAGCAGTTTAACCTGCACCCGGTCTACAAGCGCGTGGACACCTGCGCCGCCGAGTTCGCGACAGACACGGCCTACATGTACTCCACCTATGAAGAGGAGTGCGAGGCCAATCCGAGCCAGGATCGCGAAAAGATCATGATTCTGGGCGGCGGACCGAACCGTATCGGCCAGGGTATCGAGTTTGACTACTGCTGCGTTCACGCTGCCCTGGCACTGCGTGAAGATGGCTATCAGACCATCATGGTCAACTGTAACCCGGAAACGGTCTCGACCGATTACGACACCTCCGATCGCCTCTACTTCGAGCCGGTTACGCTGGAAGATGTGCTGGAAATCGTGCGCATCGAGCAGCCAAAAGGCGTGATCGTGCAGTATGGTGGACAGACGCCGCTGAAACTGGCGCGTGCGCTGGAAGCGGCAGGCGTACCGGTTATCGGCACCAGCCCGGATTCGATTGACCGCGCGGAAGACCGTGAGCGTTTCCAGCAGGCAGTCGATCGTCTGAGCCTGAAGCAGCCGGCTAACGCCACCGTCACCACGCTGGAGCAGGCCGTTGAGAAGGCCGCTGGCCTGGGCTACCCGCTGGTGGTGCGTCCTTCTTATGTACTGGGCGGCCGTGCCATGGAGATTGTCTACGACGAGCTTGACCTTAAACGCTACTTCCAGACGGCGGTATCGGTCTCCAACGATGCGCCGGTTCTGCTGGACCGCTTCCTGGATGATGCGGTCGAAGTGGACGTGGATGCGATCTGCGACGGTGAGCGGGTGCTGATTGGCGGCATCATGGAACATATCGAGCAGGCTGGCGTGCACTCCGGTGACTCCGCCTGTTCACTGCCGGCCTACACCCTGAATCAGGAGATTCAGAACGTGATGCGTCAGCAGGTCGAGAGACTGGCGTTTGAGCTGAACGTGCGCGGCCTGATGAATGTGCAGTTCGCGGTGAAAGAGAATGAAGTCTACCTGATCGAAGTGAACCCACGCGCAGCGCGTACCGTACCGTTCGTCTCTAAAGCGACCGGCGTACCGCTGGCGAAAGTGGCGGCACGCGTGATGGCCGGTAAAACTCTGGCCGAGCAGGGCGTTACCGAAGAGGTGATCCCGCCGTACTACTCCGTCAAAGAAGTGGTGCTGCCGTTCAACAAGTTCCAGGGCGTTGACCCGATTCTTGGCCCGGAAATGCGTTCGACCGGCGAAGTTATGGGGGTGGGCCGCACGTTCGCTGAGGCGTTCTCCAAAGCGATGCTGGGTGCCCAGAGCAACATGAAGAAGTCGGGCCGTGCGCTGCTGTCGGTGCGCGAAGGCGACAAGAAACGGATTGTTGACCTGGCCGCTAAGCTGCAGAAGTTTGGTTTCGAACTGGATGCGACGCACGGCACGGCGGTGGTGCTGGGCGAAGCGGGCATCAACCCGCGCCTGGTCAACAAGGTGCATGAAGGCCGTCCGCATATCCAGGATCGCCTGAAGAACGGCGAATACAGCTACATCGTCAATACCACGGCAGGCCGCCAGGCGATTGAAGATTCGAAGCTTATCCGCCGCAGCGCGCTGCAGTACAAAGTGCATTACGACACCACGCTGAACGGCGGCTTTGCCACCGCGATGGCGCTGAATGCTGACCCGACGGAGCAGGTTATCTCCGTTCAGGAGATGCATGCGCAGATAAAGGCGATGTAATGTAAAAGCGGCTCCTGCGGGAGCCGTTTTTTTTGCCCTTTTTCTGGCGATATTCTTAAAGTCAGGTCCACGAAAAGCAAAGAGTTTGCGTTAAAGTTACTGATTTGACTTATTTTTTTAGCTATAGGTGCGGAACGCGCGGGTTCGCACAGATTTATAAAAGAAACGCTTTCTGCAGGGATTTTTCGCCAGTACTATGCCTGCCGCTCATCACCAGAGCGTATCAGGACACTAATAAAAAATGAAAATGCGTACTTTTTCTCTGAGTGCAGTGGCTGCACTGATGGCTGTTCTTCCTTTCGCCAGCCAGGCGGAAATCACCCTGCTGAAGCAGGATCCACAGGCGGGCGATCCGCTCAGCCGCCTTAACTTTACGTTTGGCGGCAGCATTCGTGCTCAGGTCAACCATCAGACCGGCGTGAATGACAAATCCTATAAGCGCGACGGTTTTGACGGCGGCACCCGTTTCCGCTTCGGCGCGGACTACTACCTGTTCGATGACGTCAGCTGGGTCAGCTACTACGAACTGGGCGTTAACGTCCCGGCCCTGTTCAGCTGGGACGGTCACTATGCCGACGGGGCGAATAACACCACCCGCCGCCAGCTTTATACCGGCCTGAAAAGCAAAACCTGGGGCCAGCTGACCTTTGGCCAGCAGAACAGCGTCTATTACGACACCGTGGGCGCCAAAACCGATATCTGGGATTACGACATGATCGGCCAGGCACCGGGCAACGGGATCAACGGCGACTACGACGGCTCTTACCGTTCACGCAAGCAGCTGAAATATAAAAACAGCTTCGGCGATGTGGATCTCTTCGCCTCTTACCTGTTTGACGACAATGAGTTCCTGCCGGGCAATGGCCTGCGTTACAAGCGTAAAGGCGGCGGCTCGCTGGGTGTGGACTACCACATCACCGACGATCTGAGCTGGGGCACCGCGTGGAACTACACCCGTGCGGCGATGCGTAACCCGAACAATGGCGACAGCAAAACCTACGACCAGAACATCTTCGGTACTGCGCTGAGCTGGACACCGGGTAACTGGACGCTCTCTGCCGGCGGTGGCTGGTATCAGAACTTCATGACCACCAGACGCAAAGATGTGCATGACTACTTTGCGGGCGATGCGTGGGGCCTGGAATATTTCGCTGGCTACAAAATTCCGGTCGCGCAGTATGGCCTGAAAGCGGTTCAGCCTTACGTGATGGGCGATCGCATCGAGTATGCGAACGGCCGTGACTACCAGCGTATCGACAACGGTCTGGGTGTGACGCTGTTCCTCGACTACGGTTTCCGTGTCGATTACGAACATGTCTTTACCTCCAGCACCGATAACCTGGGTGACATGAACCTGGTGCGTCTGCGCTACGACTTCTGATCATCCTGACGGCTCCTGCGGGAGCCGTTTTCTTTTGCGCCCCCTGTTTGTGCCAGCCTGAGGCCGCTGGCTGGCGAGCTGCAGCAAACTAACGCGATTACGCGGTGAAAAACGCTGCACAGGCCGTGAAAAACGGCGTCATAGAAAGCTTTACGCAAATAGACCGATCCCCCTATCGACGAAACTTTCACCTTTACGTATCATGGCGCCAATTTTTTTCAGTGAGTGGTTAACATGATTAGTCTTATCGCGGCATTAGCAGCAGATCGCATTATTGGAATGGAGAACGCCATGCCGTGGGACCTGCCTGCAGATCTGGCGTGGTTCAAACGTAATACGCTGAAGAAACCGGTGATTATGGGCCGACTGACCTTTGAATCGATTGGTCGTCCTCTGCCTGGTCGCCTGAATATTGTGGTCAGCAGCCAGCCCGGCAGCGCGGAAGGCGTCACCTGGGTGACATCGCTGGATGAGGCTGTTCAGGCCGCCGGTGATGCAGAAGAGATCATGGTGATTGGCGGTGGGCGCGTCTACGAACAGATGCTGGCGCGTGCCGATCGTCTCTACCTGACGCACATCGACGCAGAAGTTGAAGGGGATACCCAGTTCCCGGATTACGAGCCGGACGAGTGGCAATCCACGTTCAGCGAATTTCACGACGCTGACGAGCAGAACTCCCACAGCTACTGCTTCGAGATCCTCGACCGTCGTCGCTAATCCCGCCTCCACCCGGCTGTAACCTGGTTGTCATCATTATTCATTAGCATTGCTTCTTTTCTGGGACCGTGACAAAGGAAGCAATCACCAATGAAAATCGAATTATCCGCATTAAGCACTGACCGCCTGCCTGATCCACTGCGTCGTAAATTTCTTGCCGGTTCCGGTGCGCTCGGCCTGACCGGCTTTCTCAGCGGCGGCCTGACGCTCTCATCCGGCGCGCGGGCCGCAGAGAAACCGGCGGGCAGTGCGCTGCTGGGCTTTCAGGCGATTGCCGCCTCGACCGCCGACGAGGTGGTGGTTGCGCCCGGCTACCGCGCCGAGGTGCTGATCTCCTGGGGCGATCCGCTGGTGAACGGGGCTGCGGCGTTTGATCCGCACGGCAACAACAGCGCGGCGGATCAGGAAAAGCAGTTCGGTGACAACAATGACGGGATGAGCTTCTTTGCCATCGACGATCATCGCGGCGTAATGGCGATCAATAATGAATATGTTAACGAGCCAACGCTGTTTGCCCACGGAGGCAGCAAAGCGACCAGCCTGGAAGACGTGAAAAAGTCACAGGCGGCGCACGGTATTTCCGTGGTGGAAGTGAAACGGGGCGAGGATAACCGCTGGCAGGTGGTGCGTCCGTCTGACTACAACCGCCGCATTACCGCGAACACCCCGATGCGCTTTTCCGGCCCTGCCGCCGGTGACAACGCATTGCAGACCGCAGCCGATCCCGAAGGCATGAACGTCCTCGGCACCTTTGGTAACTGCGCCAACGGTAAAACGCCGTGGGGCACCTACCTGACCTGTGAAGAGAACTACGACACCTATTTTGGCACCCGACAGGCGGACTTCACGCCAACCCCGCAGCAGAAGCGCTATACCCTGAATGCCGCCGAGCCGGAACGGAACTGGGCCGACTTTGATCCCCGCTTTGATGTCGCGAAAAACCCCAACGAATTTAACCGCCACGGCTGGATAGTGGAAATCGATCCCTTTGACCCTCACTCCGTGCCGGTCAAACGCACCGCGCTGGGTCGCTTCAAACATGAGAATGCGGCGGTCACGGTCGCGAAAAACGGTCAGCTGGTGGTGTACATGGGGGATGATGAGCGCGGCGAGTATATCTATAAATATGTCTCCGACGATCGGGTTAACCCGGATGATGCGAAAGCGAATCATGGGCTGCTGGACAAGGGCACGCTCTATGTGGCGCAGTTCAATGGTGACGCGCAGGGCACGCCGCTTAAAGGCACCGGGCGCTGGCTGGCGCTGAAGTGGGGCGAAAATGGCCTCACCGCAGAGAAGGGCTTCAGCAGTCAGGCTGACGTCCTGATCAACGCGCGAGCGGCGGCCGATGTGGTAAACGCCACCCGTATGGATCGGCCGGAATGGATCGCCGTGAATCCGCACGATGGCCGCGCCTACTGCACGCTGACCAACAACAACAAGCGCGGCAACGAGGGGATGCCCGTCAATGCGGCCAACCCGCGGCCAAAAAATATCTACGGCCAGATTATCCGCTGGGATGAGAAGGGCGATGCCACCGCGCTGACGTTTGAGTGGGATATTTATGCGCTGTGCGGCAATCCGATCGCGCACCCTGAGGGGATCTATCGCGGCACGCCCAACATCACCGCTGAGAACACCTTCAACAGCCCGGATGGTCTGGGATTTGATGCCGCGGGGCGCTTATGGATCCTGACCGACGGCAAATACAGTAACAAAGAGGATTATCAGGGGCAGGGGAATAATCAGATGCTGGTGGGCGATCCCGACAGCGGCGAGATCCGCCGCTTTATGGTCGGCCCGAAATCGTGCGAGCTGACCGGCATTACCTTCACGCCCGATTACAGAACGCTGTTTGTCAACGTGCAGCATCCCGGCGAAGAGGGGGACTCCCATTTCCCGCACAACAGCCCGCGTCCGCGCTCATCGGTGATCATGATCACCCGCGAAGATGGTGGTGTTATCGGGGCCTGAAACCATATGCTGGCCTGACGGCCAGCCTGATCGTTACAGTGCAGGCGGCGCCAGGCTGTCGCTGGCAGCCAGCGCTTTTTCGCGGTTGGAGGGCTGCACCACATAGCGTTGCGTCTCCCAGTGCAGCAGGGTCAGCGTTCCGCCCCAGCAGCAGCCGGTATCCAGCCCGATAATCCCCGCAGGCGTGCCCTTGCCTTCCAGCGACGCCCAGTGACCAAAGATGATGGTGTAGTCGCGTGCGACCGGCCCCTCAAGGGTAAACCAGGGCTTCAGCGGTGGAAGTGCCGACTCCGGCGCATCTTTGCAGATCATATCCAGCTGACCATTCGGGAAGCAGTAACGCATCCGGGTCAGGGCGTTGGTGCTGAAGCGCAGACGGGCCAGGCCGGTCAGGTCTTCACTCCAGTTATTCGGCATGTCGCCATACATGGCATCCAGGAACAGCGGATAGCTGTCGCTGGCCAGCACCGCTTCGACCTCACGCGCGCACTTTTTCGCGGTTTCGATATCCCACTGCGGCGTGACACCGGCATGGCCCATCACCAGTTTCTTCTCTTCATCCACCTGCAGCAGGGGCTGACGACGCAGCCAGTTAATCAGCTCGTCGGCATCCTCCGCTTCCAGCAGCGGCGTCAGGCGATCTTTCGGCTTGTTGCGGCTGATCCCGGCGTAGACCGCCAGCAGATGCAGGTCGTGATTACCCAGCACCAGACGCACCGCGTCGCCCAGCGATTTTACGTAGCGCAGAACCTCCAGCGAGCCGGGGCCGCGCGCGACCAGGTCGCCGGTCAGCCACAGGGTATCCTGCTCAGGGTTGAAATCGACCTGTTGCAGCAGTGCACGTAATTCGTCGTAGCAACCATGAACGTCGCCAATCAGGTATGTGCTCATAACGTTTTATCCATCGGGAAGGTGCCCGGCTTAGCGGGCAAAAGCGTGTGAATCAGTGAATGTGGGTCTGAACGGCGAGGCGGAACACCGGGATATCGACGTGAAAGGTTTCACCCTGCTCATCGACCATCACATAGTGCCCCTGCATGGTACCCATCGGGGTTTCGATCACGGCACCGCTGGTGTACTGAAACTCATTGCCTGCGGCAATAAGCGGCTGTTCACCGACCACGCCTTCACCCTGAACTTCCGTTTCGCGGCCATTACCGTTGGTAATCAGCCAGTAGCGCCCCAGCAGTTGCACAGCGGAACGGCCCAGATTGCGTATCGTGATGGTATAGGCGAAGACGTAGCGATCCTCATCCGGCGAGGACTGGGAGGCGACGTACTGGCTCTGCACATGGACGGAGACGCGGGCCGTTTCACTCATGACTTACTCCTGCGATTTTCCCTGATGATTCGCCAGCCAGTTGGCCAGCTGACAATATTGCGCGACCGAGACATTTTCAGCGCGCAGACCGGGATCGATGGACAACTCTTCCAGCGCACCGGCCGTCACCATGTGGTTCAGGCTGTTTCGCAACGTTTTGCGACGCTGACCAAAGGCTTCGGTCGTGATGCGGCTCAGAATACGCACGTCGCTGACCGGATGAGGCGGCTCGGCAAAGGGCACCAGACGCACCACCGCAGAGTCCACTTTCGGTGGCGGTGTAAAGGCGTGCGGCGGCACTTCCAGCACCGGGATCACCTGGCAGTAATATTGCGCCATTACCGTCAGGCGCCCATAGGCTTTACTGCCCGGACCGGCAACCAGACGGTTAACCACCTCTTTCTGCAGCATGAAGTGCATATCTTTGATCGAACCAGTATAGCTGAAAAGGTGGAACATCAGCGGGGTCGAAATATTGTAGGGCAGGTTACCAAATACCCGCAGCGGCTGGCCTCGCTCCTGCGCCAGGGCGGCGAAGTCGAAGGTCATGGCATCCTGCTGGAAGATAGTCAGTTTCGGGCCAAGGAACGGATGGGTCTGCAGACGCGCGGCGAGATCGCGGTCCAGCTCGACCACCGTTAAGCTATCGAGGCGTTCGCCTACCGGCTCGGTCAGGGCACCCAGGCCAGGACCGATCTCAACCAGCGCTTCATCGCGCTGTGGATGAATAGCGGAGACAATGCTGTCGATAATGTACTGATCGTTCAGGAAGTTCTGCCCGAAACGTTTACGGGCGTAGTGCCCCTGATGGACGCGATTATTCATTACTGCTCTTGATCATAGTGATGGCGAGGTTAAGCGCCGTGATGAAGCTGCCCGGTTCCGCCTGACCCAGCCCGGCGAGTTCAAGCGCGGTGCCATGATCAACGGAGGTCCGGATAAAGGGCAGGCCCAGGGTAATATTTACCGCCCGGCCAAACCCCTGAAACTTGAGTACCGGCAGGCCCTGGTCGTGATACATCGCCAGAACCGCATCGGCATGTTGCAGATATTTAGGCTGGAACAGCGTATCGGCAGGCAGCGGGCCGGTCAGTCTGATGCCCTGCTGACGCAGTTCATCCAGTGCCGGTGTGATCGTCTCGATCTCTTCACGGCCCATGTGGCCGCCTTCACCCGCGTGGGGATTGAGACCGCAGACGTAGATGTGTGGCTCGGCGATCGCAAACTTCTGCTGCAGATCGCGATGCAGGATCGTGATTACCTCATGCAGGCAATCACGCGTGACCGCTGCGGCGACATCCTTCAGCGGCAGATGAGTCGTCGCCAGCGCGACACGCAGCGCTTCGGTCGCCAGCATCATCACCACGCGATGTCCGCCTGCGCGATCGGCGAAAAACTCGGTATGGCCGGTGAAGGCGATACCGGCATCGTTGATCACGCCTTTGTGGACCGGGCCGGTGATCAGCGCCGCAAATTCCCCGGACAGGCAGCCGTCACAGGCGCGCGCCAGCGTGGTCAGCACATAGTCGCTGTTGGCGACGCAGAGCGTGCCCGGCGTCACCGGTTCGGCGGTTTCGACGGGCAGGATAGTCAGCGACCCCGCCTGCTGTGGCGCGGCGGCCACGCCAGGCTGGTAAGGGCGCAGGGTCAGTGGCAGACCGAGCTGCGCCGCACGCTGCTGTAGCAGGGCAGGTGAGGCGCACACCACCAGCTCAACCGGCCACGCCTGCTGGGCCAGCTGAACGGTGAGATCGGGACCAATCCCGGCGGGTTCGCCGGGCGTGATCACCACACGGGCATTACTGCGCATTGCCATCCAGAATCTTCACGTAGGCGCTGGCGCGCTGTTCCTGCATCCAGGTCTGTGCTTCTTCCGCAAACTTACGGTTGAACAGCATGCGGTATGCGCGCTCTTTCTGGGCCGCATCGGTCTTATCGACCTGACGGGTATCCAGCAGCTGAATCAGATGCCAGCCGAAAGAGGAGTGAACAGGCTGACTGACCTGGCCTTTCTGCAGACGCAGCAGCGCGTCGCGGAACGCCGGATCGAAGACTTCCGGTGAGGTCCAGCCGAGATCGCCGCCCTGGTTAGCCGAGCCGGGATCGTCAGAGTACTGCTTGGCCGCGGCGGCAAAGGTGGTTTTCCCGCTGCGGATGTCGGCCGCGATCTGCTCCAGCTGCGCGCGCGCCTGGCTGTCAGTGAGGATCGGTGAGGGCTTCAGCAGGATGTGGCGTGAATGCACTTCGGTGACGGAGACATTTTTGCTCTCGCCGCGCAGGTCGTTCACCTTCAGGATGTGGAAGCCCACACCGGAACGGATCGGCCCGACGATATCGCCTTTTTTAGCCGTTGCCAGTGCCTGCGCAAACAGGGTCGGTAATTCTTCGATTTTGCCCCAGCCCATGTTGCCGCCTTTCAGCGCCTGGGAGTCGGCGGAATAGGTCACGGCCATCTTGCCGAAGTCAGCGCCATTTTTCAGTTCGCCCACCAGCTGTTTTGCCAGCGTCTCCTGCTCGTCAACCTGCTGCTGCGTCGGGTTTTCCGGCAGCGGCAGCAGAATGTGGCTGACGTTCAGCTCGGTGCCCTGGCTGTTCTGAGAGCCGATCTGGGCAGCCAGCGTATCCACTTCCTGCGGCAGAATAGTCACGCGACGACGCACTTCGTTGTTGCGGACTTCGGCAATCGTCATCTCTTTACGGATCTGCGCACGATAGACGCTGTAGTTCATGCCGTCATAGGCCAGACGGCTGCGCAGCTGATCGAGGCTCATGCGGTTCTGTGCTGCGATGTTCTGAATAGCCTGGTCCAGCTGCTCGTCGCTGATCTGAACGCCCGCTTTCTCGCCCATCTGCAGGATGATGTTGTCCATGATCTGACGTTCCAGAATCTGATGGCGCAACGTTTTATCATCTGGCAGCTGCTGATTGGCCTGCCGGGCCTGAGATTTGACCGTGCTCATCATGCCGTCCACGTCACTCTCAAGAACCACGCCGTTATTGACTACGGCAGCAACTTTATCAACGACTTGTGGTGCTGCGAACGCGGTGTTGGCACTGATTGCCACACCAAGAATCAGCATTCTCCAGTTCTTCATACTTTATCCATTGTTGGTTCCGCACTGCGGGATTGCCTGTCAAACATCACAACATCAGAAAGCGGGCTGGTAAGGAATAATGCCCTGACGCAGCATATCGTTGGTGCCTAAGCCGTAGTTAGGACTCAGACCACGCAGCTCAATGTTGAATGAGATTTGGTTGTCATATTTACTGTCATTGTTTTCCCAACCGTTAATTTTGCGCTCGTAACCGACCCGGATCGCGTAACAGCATGAGCTGTACTGCAGGCCCACCAGCTGCGATGCCGGACGCGTGTTGCGGGTATCGTAGTAGTAAGCGCCTACCACAGACCATGCATCCGCAATCGGCCAGCTGGCCGTGGTGCCGACCTGTGAAATCCCATTTTTAAAGATAGGATTGGTCACCAGCGCACTGTTGTTCAGCGCACTGGCCACATATTCCGGGCTGCTGTAACGATAGCTCAGCTGCACCATGCGGTCGGCATCGCGACGGTATTCCAGGACGGTATTGCCCTGAGAGACGTTGTCGAGTTTGGTGTCATACTGCAGACCACCCCGGACGCCCCAGCGATCGCTGATTTTCCAGTATGTATCGCCAGCCCAGATCAGGCTGCCGGTATCATCTTCTTTACTGGTTTGATTCACACCAGTACGAGAAGGGGTAAACGAGTAGATTTGACCCACAGAAACGTTAAAACGTTCAACCAGATCGGTATCATAAATACGGGAGGTGACACCGGTCGCCACTTCATTCGCAGACGCGATGCGATCCAGGCCGCTGTAAGTACGATCGCGGAACAGGCCGGTGTAGTCGGTCTGCAGCAGCGTTGAGTCGTACGGATAGATGTTGCTCTGATTGCGGTACGGGATATAGAGGTACTGTACCCGCGGCTCCAGCGTCTGGGTGTAACCCACCGCCGAGTTCATGTCGCGGTCAAAGACCATCCGGCCATCAACCTTAAACTGCGGCAGCGTACGGTTAACGGACTCTTTAAGCTGGTTGTTGCGATCGGTATCGATGTTGGTGTTGTAGTACTCAACATCATTCTGCTGATAGTGCGTCGCCAGTAATTTCGCTTCGGTATCCAGGCTGGCCCAGCCGTTTGACAGCGGCAGGTTCAGGGTTGGCTCAATATGTAAGCGGGTCGCTTCAGGATAACGGTCGCTGACGTTGGTGAATTTCACCGCCTGCGCATAGATCCGGCCATCGAACGGACCGATGTCGTTCTGATAGAGGTTGACGTCCAGCTGCGGCATGGCGCGATAGACGTTGTTGCTGCTGTTATCGCCGAACACCTGGAAATCTTTGGTGGAAAGCGTGGCGTCCCAGTTGGTGTCCGCATAACCAATGCTGAATTTTTGCGTAGCGTAGTTATCGGTTGAGCTGTAGTACTTCGAGTCGAGATCGTTGAAGTAGTACTTATCGCTGACCTTGGTGTAGTCCGCATTGAAACGCCAGTTCTTGTCATAGACACCGGCATGACGCCAGTAGAAGAGCCAGCGGTTTGAGCTGTCATCTTCGGCGATACCGCGCATCGCTTTGTCGTTATCGTACTGTTTGTCTGAGCCGAGGTAGTCAAATTCCACCAGGCCCGCGCCCAGCGTCGTCAGATAACGGAATTCGTTCTCAAACTGCATGCCGCGCTTACTCATGTAGTGCGGCGTAATGGTGGCATCGGCCTGCGGCGCGATGTTCCAGTAATAGGGCAGCATGAACTCAAAGCCGTTGTTGCTGCCATATTTTGCATTCGGGATCAGGAAACCGGAGCGGCGGCGATCGCCAATCGGTAACTGCAGATAGGGGCTGTAGAACACCGGCACGGAGCCGATCTTAAAGCGGGCGTTCCAGATCTCGGCCACTTCCTCTTCACGATCCTGGATCACTTCGGACCCCACCACGCTCCAGCTGTTTGAGCCAGGCAGACAGGAGGTAAAGGTGCCGTTTTCCAGAATGGTATAGCGGTTGTCCCCGCGCAGCTTCATCTGATCGGCGGTGCCGCGTCCCTGACGATCCACCATCTGATACTGACCGTTCCAGACGTTGGTATCTTTGGTGTTGAGGTTTGACCAGGCTTTCGGACCTTTCAGGATGACCTGATTGTCATCGTAGTGCACATTACCCAGCGCATCGACGGTGCGGACCGGAGCGGTCTGGTCGTTCGGCTGACGCTGATGAAGCTGCACTTCATCGGCCTGCATGCGGCTGTTGCCCTGCTCAATATTCACGTTGCCGGTAAACACCGCATCGTCGGGATAGTTCCCTTTAGCGGCGTCGGAATTGATGGTAACAGGCAGCTGATTCGCATCGCCATTGACCAGCGGGCGGTTGTAACTCGGCACGCCTAACATACACTGCGACATCAAATCGTCGGCAAAGGCTTGCTGGCTAATGGCTGCGCCGATCAGTGTGGCCAGCAGGGTAGGTATATGTTTTTTCATACGCGGTATCGAGAATTCCATGAAAACTGGCATCATGCCGACAATCGGGTCAGAGACTAACTTACTGCCCGGCGTTGCGCCAGTGTTAATCCTGGTCTGTCAGCGTTGCTGTTAGGCGCTGAGGTAAATGACAGGTATGATAATGCAATTTTCAGCCGCAAGCATGGCGAATTGAGGAGTTTATGCGCTACTGGGGAAAAGTTGTGGGTCTGGCGGTGGGATTACTTTCCGGTGCCGGCTTTTGGGGTATTGTGATCGGTTTGATCATTGGCCATATGATTGACAAAGTACGCGGTGCGCAGGGCAAGGCTTACTTCTCAAACAATCAGACCCGACAGACGCTGTTTTTCAGCACCACCTTTCAGGTGATGGGCCATCTGACCAAGTCAAAAGGGCGCGTCACTGAAGCCGATATTCAGATTGCGTCACTGTTAATGGAGCGGATGCAGTTGCATGGTGAGTCGCGCACGGCTGCCCAGCGCGCCTTCCGCGAAGGCAAACAGGCAGATTACCCGTTACGCAGCAAACTGCGTGAACTGCGCAGCGCCTGCTTTGGCCGCTTCGACCTGATTCGGATGTTTCTGGAGATCCAGATCCAGGCCGCCTTTGCCGACGGTTCACTGCATCCCAACGAGCGCCAGGTGCTCTATGTGATCGCCGAGGAGCTGGGGATTTCACGCACGCAGTTCGATCAGTTCCTGCGCATGATGGAAGGCGGCCAGCAGTTTGGCGGCGGCCAGCGCAGCGCCGGCGGTTTCCAGCAGGCGCAACGCGGACCGACGCTGGATGACGCCTGCAGCGTGCTGGGCGTAAAGCGCAGTGACGACGCCACCACCATTAAGCGCGCCTACCGCAAGCTGATGAGTGAGCATCATCCCGATAAGCTGGTGGCGAAAGGCCTACCGCCCGAGATGATGGAGATGGCGAAGCAGAAAGCGCAGGAGATTCAGGCGGCGTACGACCTGATTCGCAAAGAGAAAGGCTTCAAGTAATCCCCGGCTGCCGCGCCTCTTCTGTCACAGAGGAGGCCCGCAGTCGCTGGCGTGACTCTCAGAAGTCAGCAGGCTGACGAAACGTCATCGCATTGCCAAACGCCGGATGGGTGATAGTCAGCGACTCCGCATGCAGCAGCAGGCGGGACGCCATCGCCCTGGCGTCCGGGTGGGCATAGAAGTTGTCCCCCAGAATCGGATGGCCCAGCGCCAGCATATGCACCCGCAGCTGGTGTGAGCGACCGGTAATCGGCTTCAGCGAGACGCGCGCGCTGTTATCATCGCGATATTCCAGCACCTGATACGCCGTCTGCGCGGCTTTCCCGTTCTCGAAACAGACCATCTGCTTCGGACGATTCGGCCAGTCGCAGATCAGCGGCAGATCAACCAGCCCCGCCTCCTTTTCCGGATGTCCCCAGATGCAGGCCACATAGGTTTTGGCTGGCTCGCGCTCGCGGAACTGGCGTTTCAGTTCACGCTCGGCGTCCTTGGTCAGGGCGACAACCAGCACGCCGCTGGTCGCCATATCCAGCCGATGGACCGATTCAGCCTGCGGGAAGTCCCGCTGGATCCGCGTCATCACGCTATCTTTATTCTCGGGTAACCGGCCGGGAACGGAGAGCAGACCGCTGGGTTTATTGACCACCATAATATGCGCATCCTGATAAAGGATGTGCAGCCAGGGTTCGTGCGGCGGATTGTAAGGTTCCATGAGGCTTTCCAAAAAAAAGAGGGGCCCTGCGGCCCCTGAGCTTACTGGTGGGTCACGACAATCAGGCGCAGCGCGTCGAGACGCCAGTTAGCCTGATCGAGACTTTCCAGCACCTGTTCGCGATTGCTTTCCAGCGCCTCGATTTCATCCTCGCGAATGTTCGGGTTCACCGCTTTCAGGGCGTTGAGACGCGAGAGCTCAGCGCCCAGCTTCTCGTTCGCCTCGGCGCGCGCAGCGTCAATCAACGCACGCGCTTCGCTGACGACGCTCTCTTCACCCTGCAGCAGAATCGCATGCACATCCTGCTGGACCGCATTCACCAGTTTGCTGGCGGTATGACGGTTCACCGCGTTGAGCTGACGGTTAAAGCTCTCGAACTCCACTTTATCCGCCAGATTGGTGCCTTTGGTATCCATCAGCAGACGGATCGGCGTTGGCGGCAGGAAGCGCGTCAGTTGCAGATGCTTCGGCGCCTGCGCTTCTACCACATAGATCAGCTCGACCAGCAGCGTGCCGACCGGCAGCGCCTTGTTCTTCAGCAGCGACAGCGCGCTGCTGCCCGTATCGCCCGAGAGAATCAGGTCCAGACCGTTGCGGATCAGCGGGTGCTCCCAGGTAATGAACTGGGTATCCTCGCGTGACAGCGCCTGGTCGCGGTTAAAGGTGATGGTGCAGCCATCTTCCGGCAGACCAGGGAAATCGGGCACCAGCATGTGGTCGGACGGCGTCAGGACGATCAGGTTATCGCTGCGATCTTCCTGATTGATACCGACGATATCAAACAGGTTGAGTGCGAAGTTAACCAGACCGGTGTCGTTATCCTGCTCGCTGATGGCATTTGCCAGCAGCTGCGCCGATTCGCCGCCGTTGGAGTTCAGCTCCAGCAGACGGTCACGACCCTGTTCCAGCTGCGCTTTCAGCGCATCATGCTGTTTACGGCACTCGCTGATAAACGTATCGAAACCTTCGCTGTTTTCCGGTGCGGCCAGATAGCCAATCAGCTCTGAATGCACGCTGTCATAAATGGTGCGGCCGGTCGGGCAGGTGTGTTCAAACGCATCCAGCCCCTCGTGATACCAGCGCAGCAGCACCGCCTGGGCGGTCTGCTCCAGCCACGGCACCAGAATCTGGATGTCGTGCGCCTGGCCGATACGATCCAGACGACCGATACGCTGCTCCAGCAGATCCGGGTTAAACGGCAGGTCAAACATCACCAGACGGCTGGCGAACTGGAAGTTACGGCCTTCGGAGCCGATCTCGGAGCAGAGCAGCACCTGCGCGCCATTCTCTTCGGAGGCGAACCAGGCGGCGGCACGGTCACGTTCGATGATCGACAGACCTTCGTGGAATACGGCGGCCCGGATGCCTTCACGCTCGCGCAGTACCTGCTCCAGCTGCAGCGCCGTGGCCGCTTTGGCACAGATCACCAGCACTTTCTCTTTGCGGTTGCTGGTGAGATAGCCCATCAGCCACTCCACGCGCGGATCGAAGTTCCACCAGGTGCCGCTGTCGCCTTCAAACTCCTGATAAATCTGTTCCGGGTAGAGCAGGTCACGCGCCCGCTCTTCGGCGCTCTTGCGCGCACCCATAATGCCGGAAACTTTGATCGCGGTCTGATACTGCGCGGGCAGGGGCAGACGGATCTGGTGCAGTTCGCGTTTCGGGAAGCCTTTAACGCCGTTACGGGTGTTGCGGAACAGGACGCGGCTGGTGCCGTGGCGGTCCATCAGCATTGAGATCAGCTCCTGACGCGCCTCCTGCTTGCCGTCGCGATCGCTGTTGGCCACCTGCAGCAGCGGCTCGATATCCTGTTCGCCGACCAGATCGTTGATCCGGTTCATCTCCTCCTGAGAGATCGCCTTGTCCGCCAGCAGCGCCGTCACGGCGTCAGCAATCGGGCGGAAATGCTGCTGCTCTTCTACAAAGGCAGCAAAGTCGTGGAAGCGATCCGGATCGAGCAGGCGCAGACGGGCGAAGTGACTCTCCATTCCCAGCTGCTCCGGCGTCGCGGTCAGCAGCAGCACCCCGGCGGTTTTCTCTGCCAGCTGTTCGATCACCTGATATTCACGGCTCGGTTCGCCTTCTGACCAGGCCAGGTGGTGCGCTTCGTCGACCACCAGCAGGTCCCACTCGGCATCAGCCAGCTTCTCAAGGCGCTGACGGTTACGGCGCACAAAGTCGAGCGAGCAGATAATCAGCTGCTCGGTTTCAAACGGGTTGTCGCTGTCGTGCTGCGCTTCGGTGTAGCGATCGTCATCAAACAGCGCAAAGCGCAGGTTGAAGCGACGCAGCATCTCGACCAGCCACTGATGCTGTAAGGTTTCCGGCACTACGATCAGGACGCGTTCGGCACGGCCCGCCAGCAGCTGCTGCTGGATGATCATCCCGGCTTCAATGGTTTTTCCCAGACCCACTTCATCGGCCAGCAGCACGCGCGGCGCATGGCGGCGGCCCACATCATGGGCAATGTGCAGTTGGTGAGGGATCAGGTTGGTGCGCATACCGCGCAAGCCGCTGATCGGCAGGCGGTACTGCTCACTCTGATATTTACGGGCGCGGAAGCGCAGGGCAAAGCGGTCCATCCGGTCGAGCTGGCCGGCAAACAGGCGATCCTGGGGTTTGCTGAACACCAGCTTGCTGTCGAGCATCACCTCGCGCAGCATTACGTTGCTCTCTTCGGTATCCAGACGGGTACCGATGTAGGTCATCAGGTCATTTTCGTTGCGGACGTCATCGACGCGCATCTGCCAGCCTTCGTGGCTGGTGATGGTATCACCCGGATTAAAGATGACGCGGGTAACCGGCGAATCGTTGCGGGCGTAGAGGCGGTTTTCCCCCGTGGCCGGGAACAGCAGGGTGATCATGCGGGTATCGATCGCCACCACGGTGCCCAGTCCCAGTTCACTTTCCGTATCACTAATCCAGCGCTGACCTAATGTAAAAACCATATATTTTTTGCTCGAATTTTAACGTTTTTAGAGGTGTTTCCCCAAACTCAGGCAATAGCGTTACCGCCAGACAGCAGGGTCTGGAGCGTACTTAAGAGCGGTGAGTTTCAGGAAGGGCGCTATGGTACTGGATGGCAGGGCGTTCGTCACCTGTCAAAAAAGACCCAGCTGCCCGGTAATCAGTGTAGCAAAGTCCCCCTCCACAAAGGGCAGGATCCCCTCGGCAACGGGCTGAAGTTGTCGGGTCACGTAGTGATCATAGTCCAGCGGAGTGCTGCGCGCCTCCAGCGGCTCGGGACCCGCCGTCGCCATGACGTAACGGATCCGGCCGCCGTTCTGATACTGCAGCGGACGGTTTAATTTGCGGTTCTGCTCGTCGGCCAGCCGGGCTGCGCGGACGTGCGGCGGCACGTTTCGTTCATATTCCTTTAACGGACGCCGCAGACGCTTTTTATAGATCAGCTGATCGTCGAGTTCCCCCGCCAGCAGCTGCGCCACCGTCTCCCGGATGTAATCCTGCCAGGGTTCCCGGTGGAAGATGCGGTGATAGAGCTGCTGCTGAAAGGTTTTTGCCAGCGGCGTCCAGTCGGTCCGTACCGATTCCAGTCCCTTGAAGACCATGCGCTCACCGCCTGCATCGCGGATCAGGCCCGCGTAGCGTTTTTTACTGCCCTGTTCGGCGCCCCGAATCGTCGGCATCAGAAAGCGGCAGAAGTGGCTTTCATACTCCAGCTCCAGCGCGCTGGTCAGCCCCTGGGTCTGTTGCAGATGGTCGCGCCACCAGGCATTCACTTTCTGCACCAGCTGCTGACCAATCGCGGCCGCCGCCTCCTCGCTATGTGCTGATTTCAGCCAGACAAAGGTAGAGTCGGTGTCGCCGTAGATGACATCGTAGCCTTCCGCCTCAATCAGCGCGCGGGTCTGCTGCATAATGGCGTGACCGCGCAGCGTAATCGAGGAGGCAAGGCGCGGATCGAAGAAGCGACAGGCGCTGGTGCCCAGCACGCCATAAAAGGCGTTCATGATGATCTTCAGCGCCTGCGACAGCGGCTGGTTGTTCTGTTTTTTCGCCGCTTCGCGGCCCAGCCAGATCTGCTCAACAATCGCCGGCAGGCAGTGGGTCTGTCGCGAGAAGCGCGCTTCCCGGAACCCCGCCACCGAATCGGCATCATCGGGATGAGCCAGGCCCTCCACCAGCCCGACCGGATCGATCAGGAAGGTACGGATAATAGAGGGGTAGAGGCTCTTATAGTCCAGCACCAGCACCGAGTCATAGAGGCCGGGGCGCGAATCCATCACATAGCCGCCCGGGCTCGCTTCCGGCGCGATATCTCCCCGGTTCGGCGCGACAAACCCCGCGCGGTGCATCCGGGGAATATAGAGATGACTGAAGGCCGCCACCGAGCCGCCGTGGCGATCCACCGCCAGGCCGTTGACCGCCGCGCGTTCCAGCAGGAACGGCATAATCGCCGTCTTGTGGAAAATGCGCGTGACCAGCTCGCAATCTTTCAGGTTATAGCGCGCCAGCGCCGGTTTATCGTTGGCGAAGCGCCAGTTGATCTCCTCCATGCGCTGCCAGGGGTTATCGATCGCTTTCCCTTCGCCCAGCAGCTGCCGGGAGACCGACTCCAGGCTGAAGGAGGGAAAATCCCAGAACGCCGATTTAAGGGCTTCAATGCCATCGATAATCAGGCGGCCGCTGGCCTGGGCGAAGAAAACGCCAGGCTTAAAGCCATGTTCGCGCCACTCCAGCGCGGCCTGCTGGCGCCCCAGGCGCAGCGGGATGCCGTAACGATCGGCATGTTTCTGCAGCACGCGCAGGTCAAACTGCACCACGTTCCAGCCAATCAGGACATCCGGATCGTGCCCGGCAAACCACTGGTTCAGCGCCTCGATCAGCTGCGGACGGCTGTCGAGATAGATCAGGTCGAAATCGAGGCTGCTGGCGTCGCCGTTGGCCGGGCCGAGCATATAAACCTGACGCTGACCGCAGCCCTCCAGCCCGATGCAGTAGAGCTCGCCATGCTGGGTGGTTTCGATATCCAGCGACACCCACTTCAGCGGCGGGCGATAGTCGGGATGCGGCTTAAGCCGCGCATTGACCACGCTGTCGCCCTGCTGCTCGCCATCAAACCAGACGGGCGCGGTGATAAACCGCTCCATCAGATAGCGTTCCGGCGGGCGGATATCGGCCTCATAGACCGGAATACCCTGTTCGCGCAGCCGTTTTTCAATGCGCTGAAGCTGCCGGTTCTGCGGACAGTAGAGGCCGAAAACCGGGCGACGGCGGAAATCTTTCAGCGCCAGCGACTGAATCCGAAACTGCCGCTCATCCTGGAGCAGCGCGCTGACCTGCGCCTGAAACGCCTCAGGGATAAAGGCCACGGACTCCTGCACCGGCAGCACCACGCGCTGCGGGCCCGCATCGGTGGCGAGCCAGAGGATAATTTCCGTGCCATGCGGGCTATCGCGCCAGTGGCGGGTGAGCACAAAACCTGCGCGGGGCATCATCAGCGGTTCTCCGGACTCAGCATTTCAGGGATGAGAAAACCCGTTAAGTATACCATGGATATTTATACAGTTCCCGCGGCTGGCTTTTGTCAACATTGCCCTACAATTCTTGCCTTGACGCTGTGTGGCTGGCTCAGGACAATCCAGCCTTCTGCTTTTAATAAGGATGAATATGGAAGCCTGGATTCAACAACTGATTACGCAGTCCCTGGAGTGGGCGCTGTTTGCCGTTGCGCTGGTGACGTTTCTGGAGTCACTGGCGCTGGTCGGGCTGTTGCTGCCAGGTACGGTGATGATGGCCAGCCTGGGCGCGCTGGTCGGCAGCGGTGAGCTGGGCCTCTATCCGGCCTGGGCCGCGGGTTTTGCGGGCTGCCTGATTGGTGACTGGGTCTCCTACGGCATCGGCTGGAAATTCCAGGGGCCGCTGCATCGCTGGAAATATCTGCAAAAGTACAAGGGCCTGCTGGATAAAACGGAACACGCCCTGCATCAGCACAGCATGTTTACCATTCTGGTCGGGCGCTTTGTGGGACCGACACGGCCGCTGATCCCGCTGGCGGCCGGGATGCTGGAGCTGCCAGTTCGGAAGTTCCTGCCACCGAACATCATCGGCTGCATCCTCTGGCCGCCGCTCTATCTGCTGCCCGGTATTCTGGCGGGCGTGGCGATCGATGTGCCAAAGGCCGCGCAGGGCGGCAGCTTCAAGTGGCTGTTGCTGGGGGCTGCGCTGCTGATCTGGCTGGGCGGCTGGTTATGCTGGCGCTGGTGGCGCAGCGGCAAAAGCCGTGACTGGGCTACCGCCTGGCTGCCGCCGGAACGCCTGCGCTGGGCAGGCCCGCTGGGGCTGATCGTCGCCGTGGCGGCGTTCGTCGGCATTCAGTTCCATCCGATGATGCCGGTTTTCCGTCACCTGCTGTGGCAGGTCTTTATCGCCTGATCCGCTTAACGACGCGGGATACCGAGGACATCGGCTTCCCGCGTCTCGCCCGACAGCAGCTGTCGGGTTTCGCCATCCCAGTAAACCCGGCCATCCACGATCACTACGCTGCGCGCCGCAATCTGCTGCGCATCTTCCAGACTGTGCGACACCATCAGCAGGGTGATCCCGCGCGCCTCGCACACCGAACGCACCAGCTGCAGCATCTCTCCCCGTAATGCCGGATCCAGCGCCGAGAAGGGCTCATCCAGCAGCAGCACCGGCCGATCCCGCAGCAGACAGCGGGCCAGCGCGACGCGCTGTCGCTGGCCGCCCGACAGCTCGCCCGGCAGACGGGTCAGCAGATCGCCCAGCCCCACCTGCGCGGCCAGCGTGACCAGTGCCTGACGCTGCAAAGCCGTAAGCTTTAATCCCGGATGCAGCCCCAGCCCCATGTTCTGTTCCACGCTGAGGTGCGGAAAAAGGTTATTTTCCTGAAACAGCATTGAGACCGGGCGTCTGGCCGGGACGCTGTGGGTATGATCCTGGCCGTCGATGATCAGGGCCCCCTGGTTCACCGGCAGGAAGCCGGCGATCAGGCTCAGCAGGGTACTTTTACCGGCGCCGCTGGGCCCGAGAATGGCGATGCGCTCGCCGCGAGCGGCGGTAAGGCTGAAGCGCATCGGCAGATGCTGATAGAGGTAGGTAAGATTATCGAGAGTCAGCATGACGACCTGGTAATTTTTCCATTAGCGTGAACAGCAGCAGGCAGAGCAGCAGCAGCAGCAGGGCGGTGACTGCGCCATCTGCGCCGCGATAGGCGCCTATCTGCTGATAAAGGTAGAACGGCAGCGTGCGGAAGTCGGCGCTGCCAAACAGGGCGACCACGCCAAAATCACCCACCGACAGAACGCAGGCAAAGGCCAGCGCCTGCGCCAGCGGACGCTTCAGCGCCCGCAGCTCAATCAGCCGCAGCCGGTTCCAGCCGCGGATATCCAGCGAATCACAGAGTCTGCCGTAACGCTCCGCCACATCCCGCATCGGGTTTTCCAGCACTTTCATGGCATAGGGAATGGCGATCAGCGCATTGGTAAAGATCACCAGCCCCTCTGCCGAATCGGGCAGGCCGATCGTGGCGTTGAACAGCAGGAAAAAACCGGTGGCGAGGACGATGCCGGGCATCGCCAGGATCAGCATCCCGCTGGTGTCGATCAGCTGTGCGGCCACCGGGCGCTGACGCAGCCGCAGCTCACGGCTGCTCCACAGCAGCATCATGGTCAGCGCCACACAGAGCAGACCCGCGCCGGTGGCGATTCGCAGCGAGGTCAATGTCGCCTGCCAGAGGGCCGGCTGCGCCAGTGCGCCCCGCACGCCGCCGTGCAGCCCCTCGACGATCACCGCCGCCAGCGGGGGGAGCAGCAGCAGCAGCGCCAGCAGGATCAGCAGCGCATCGATCAGCTGTGCCGCGCGCGAATCCTGCGGATCGCGCCAGCCGCTGAGCTGGCTGCTTCCGGCGGGGATCGCTTTGCTGAAGCGCTGGCTGAGCAGCACCAGGGTGAGGCAGCAGCCGAGCTGGATCATCGCCAGCAGGGCAGCGCGGCCGGGATCGTAGTCATAACTCAGCGCCTGGAAGATCGCCAGTTCGATGGTGGTCGCCTGCGGACCGCCGCCCAGCGACAGCACGGTGGCAAAGCTGGCAAAGCAGAGCATGAAGATCAGCGCCCCGGCAGGCAGCAGCTGACGCCGCAGCCACGGCCACTCCAGCAGACAAAAGCGATGCCAGCCGCGCACGCCGAGCTGAGCCGCCAGCTGACGCTGCTCTGCCGGGATCTGCTCCAGCGCCTGCAGCAGCAGACGCGTTGCCAGCGGCAGGTTAAAGAAAACGTGCGCCAGCAGAATGCCCGACAGCCCATAGGGGGAGAAGTGATAACCGAGCCCGGCCCACTGGCAGAGCTGCGCCAGCCAGCCGGTACGCCCGTAAACCGTCAGCAGACCAAATATCGCCACCAGCACCGGCAGCACCAGGGTCATAGCACACAGGCGCAGCAGCAGCTGTCGGCCTGGAAAGCGGCGGCGGTAGAGCGCCCGCGCCAGTGGCAGCGCGGGCAGTAGTGACAGCAGCGCAGAGAGCAGTGCCTGACCGAAAGAGAACGCGATGACATGGCGCAGGTAATCGTCCTGCAGCACGCTGCGCAGGTCCGTTTCCGGTGCGGCGCGCCAGAGTGCGCCAAAGGCCAGAAACGCCACCAGCGTTAACAGCAGCGTAGCGAACGATCCCGGCAGCAGCCAGCGCGGCATCAGCGACTGACTGCGCGTTGCCACTGACTAATCCAGCCGGAACGCTGAATGGCGACCTCTTCCGGCGAGAACTGCAGCGCGGTGGCGGGCACCCTCAGGGCGTTAAAACCGGCGGGCAGCGGCGTGGCGGTCACCGGGTACATCCAGTTGCCGGTCGGGATGGTGCGCTGGAAGTCGGGGGAGACCATAAACGTCATAAACTGCTGCGCCAGTTCAGGCTGTTTGCTGCTGGCTAACTGCGCGGCAACTTCGACCTGCAGATAGTGGCCTTCGGCAAACGGGGCGGCCGCATAGTTCTCTTTCTTCTCTTCGATGATGTGATAAGCCGGTGACGTGGTGTAGCTCAGTACCAGATCGCTTTCCCCTTTCAGGAACAGACCATACGCCTCACTCCAGCCTTTGGTCACCGTCACGGTTTTCTGCGCCAGCTTCTGCCACGCCTGCGATGCCTGATCGCCATAGACTTTCTGCATCCAGAGCAGCAGACCTAAGCCGGGGGTGCTGGTGCGGGGATCTTCGTAGATCACCCGCCATTTCTGCGGGCTGTCGACCAGCTCTTTCAGGCTTTTCGGCGGGTTTTTCAGCCGGGTACTGTCGTAGACGAAGGCGAAGTAGCCATAGTCAAAGGGGATGAAGGTCGTGTCATGCCAGCCGCCGGGCAGGGTTAATTTTGTGGTGTCGACCTGACTTCTGGCGAACAGGCCGGTTTTCTGCGCCGCCTGCACCAGATTGTTGTCCAGCCCCAGCACCACATCCGCCTTACTGTTTTTGCCTTCCATCCGCACGCGGTTCAGCAGCGAGACGCCATCTTCCAGCGTGACAAACTTCAGCTCGCAGTTGCAGCGGGCTTCAAAGGCTTTTTTTACCGCCGGGCCGGGGCCCCAGTCGGCAGAGAAGGAGTCGTAGGTGTAGACCGTGAGAACCGGCTTAGCCGCCAGAACGGGGGCGGAGAGTAACAGCAGGATCGGCAGAACTTTGTTTAACACTTTGCGCTCCTTCAGGAGAATAGGGGATGAGTCGCAAAGGATCTGAGCACGGAGGCCTCTCAAATCCCTACGTCGGTATTAACCGAATCAGGTTCGACGGGTCTCTCTCAGCTGCTTGCTGGTGGCAGGCGGCACCCCGTTGAGAACGCCACATTCTAGTCATTTCAGCGGCGTGGCGAAAGCGTTACAGCGCCGGTGGCGCGAACCAGGCGGATTTAAAATCGAACCAGCCCAGCGTATTCATCCGCACGCCGCGCATACTGCGCTGGCCTTCGAGCAGCAGCCAGTGGTGAAACAGCGGATGCAGGCCCGCCTCTTCGACTAACTGTTTGCTCCATTCGGCCAGCGGCAGCGTTTTCTCGCGCCAGCGTGCCGCATCGCCCTGCCAGTCGATCGCCAGGCAGTGGTGCAGCAGCGGGATCTCATACAACTGCGCGAACAGCGAATAGTTCAGCGGCAGGGTAAAGTTCACGCTGCCGAGCCAGATGTCACTTTCCGCCTCGCCCTGATACCAGCTCTCGTAGTCGATCTCGCGGGTCACCAGCGTCACACCATGCTGAGCCAGCAGCGGCCGCAGCGCATTGGCGATGCCTTCATGCTCCACATGCTGGCTGTACCAGGTCAGCGTCAGGTGGGTCAGGCCGGGCGGCTTTTCGACCGGCGTCAGGTCGCGGCGGTGATGCCAGCGCGGCAGCAGGCCATAGGCCGGGAACCAGTAACGCTGATACCCGACACCTGCGTGATTAAGCAGGGCGATGGGGTTAAACAGGTAGCTCACCCAGCGCCGGACCGCCGCGTCGCGGCCCTGCGCGGAACGCTGGTCGAACAGCAGGTAGTAGCACCCCTCCTCCAGACGGCTCTCCTCCTGGATCTCATCGCTGCCATCACTCTCGCCCTGCAGTCGGACACCAGCATAGACCAGCTCATCGCTGATGTCGGGCAGCACCCAGATAGAGACATCGTCGATCAGGGCGCGAAAACCAAAGTAGTCATCAAAGGCTTCAATTTTCAGCTGGCTCGCCTGATTGCGGATCACCCGGTAGGGGCCGGTGCCCACCGGCTGGCGGGCAAAATCGGGCAGGGTGGGCCATTCGCGTGGCAGGATCATCGCGCTTACGCTGCCCAGCAGCCAGGGCAGACCCTCATCGGGCTGGCTTAAGTGGATGTCGAGCGTCCAGGGGGCGGGCGAGGCAATCTCTGCAATGTGTGAGAAGAGCGGGTGAGGGCGCTGGCGCGCCAGCGTGGCCAGCACATCCTCCATCTCCAGCTCTCTGCCGTGATGGAAACGAATCGCCGGGCGCAGAAAGAAACGCCAGTGAAGCGGCGAGGTCTGCTGCCAGTGGTGTGCAATGTCCGGTTCGGCTTCCCCGTTTTCCTCATTTATCCGCGTCAGGCCGTTGAAGATCTGGCGGGCAATGTGGGTCTCCGAGCGCCGCAGCGGCGAGCCGGGCAGCAGGTTGAGCAGCGGCCGGTAGTAGAGCACCCGCAGGATATGCTTGCCCTGGCGGAAGCTGCGGCCCAGATGCGCGCCGATCATCTGGCGCACCTGATTTTTATCCCCCACCAGCTGAACGAGCTGATCGATGCGATCCTGCTCCAGCAGATCCTCGGCGCGCTCCTGCTGTAAGGCCAGCCCGGTGTAGCAGAAGGTCAGCACCGAGCGTTTGCCGCGACCCGCCTCAGCCTGCCAGATCAGCCAGCCCGCGGCCTGCATCCGGTTGAGCAGGTTGCGCATGTGGCGGCGCGAGCAGTGCAGCCGATCGGCCAGTTCGCTAAGGGTGATCGCCTGCGTCTGCCCCTGACAGCTCTGCCACAGGCGGATGAACTGCTGCTTCAGACGTGATGAGGACATAAAAGGGGAACTCCCGCTGAAAAGCGCTCTGTTTTTCCTGCCCTATTTTAAGAGCAAACTTTGTGCGATGGGAAGAGCGGGAGGCATTCCGCAGGGGATGGCGTTCGACCCTCACGTCGCGCTTCAGCGAGGTGCTTTTCTGAGTAGGGTGCATTTTCACCGCCAGCAGAGGATCTCTGCTGGCTTTTTTCATGCTGCGCGGTATCGTCTACCCTTCTTTTTTCCCCGTTTGTCCTGTAAGGGATTTCGCTATGAAATCGCTGTTAACGCGGCAGCGCCGCATCAATCCGGTTTACCTCGCTTTTATGGTCGCCTCTTTCATGCTGGGCGTGGCCGGTGCATTGCAGGCACCGACCCTCAGCCTGTTTCTGACGCGCGAGGTGCAGGCGCGTCCCTTCTGGGTCGGCCTGTTTTTTACCCTCAATGCGGTAGCCGGGATCGTGGTGAGTATGCTGGTGGCCAAACGCTCTGACAGCGTGGGCGACCGGCGTCATATCATCCTCTTCTGCTGCCTGATGGCCCTGGCCAATGCGCTGCTGTTCGCCTTTACCCGGCACTATCTGACGCTGCTCACTCTGGGCGTGCTGCTGTCGGCGCTGGCCAGTGTGTCCATGCCTCAGCTCTTTGCGCTGGCGCGGGAGTATGCCGACCAGTCGGCACGCGAAGCGGTGATGTTCAGTTCGATCATGCGTGCGCAGCTTTCGCTGGCGTGGGTGATCGGGCCGCCGCTCTCCTTTGCTCTGGCGCTGAACTACGGCTTCGTCACGCTGTTCAGCGTGGCCGCCGCGCTGTTTCTGATCTGTATCCTGCTGGTCTGGTTTACCCTGCCGTCGGTGCCGCGCAGCCAGCCGCTGATGCAGAGCGGCGGGCTGCCGATAAGCGGCTGGCGCGATCGGGATGTGCGCCTGCTGTTCATCGCCTCGGTGGTGATGTGGACCTGCAACACCATGTATATCATCGATATGCCGCTCTATATCAGCACCACGCTGGGCCTGCCGGAGAAGCTGGCCGGTCTGCTGATGGGCACGGCGGCCGGGCTGGAGATCCCGGTGATGCTGCTGGCGGGCCACTATGCGCGTCGTATCGGTAAGCGCCGGTTAATGCTGATCGCGGTGGCGGCCGGCGTGTTGTTCTATCTGGGGCTGGTGCTGTTTAACTCCCGCGCGTCACTGATGGTGCTGCAGCTGTTTAACGCCGTGTTTGTCGGGATTATTGCGGGCATCGGGATGCTGTGGTTTCAGGATCTGATGCCGGGACGGCCAGGCGCAGCGACCACGCTGTTTACCAACTCCATCTCGACCGGCATGATCCTGGCGGGGGTGATTCAGGGGACGCTCAGCGAGCGGCTGGGGCATGAGGCGGTTTACTGGCTGGCGTTCGGACTGGCGGTGGTGGCGCTGGTGATGTCGGCGCGGGTGCGCGACGTATAAAGAACAGGGGCGACCGGGTGTCGCCCCTGCTTACCCTCATCAGCGCAGAAAGGCGGGCTGATTCTGCTCATACTGTGAAATCGACGCTTCGTGCTGCAGCGTCAGGCCGATGCTGTCGAGACCGTTTATCATGCAGTGACGGCGGAAGCTGTCCAGCTCAAACGGATAGACTTTGTCGCCTGCGGTGACCGTCTGCGCTTCCAGATCGACCGTGAAACTGATGCCGGGCTGGGCCGCAACCAGTCTGAACAGCTCATCCACCTGCTCTTCGCTTAACTTCACCGGCAGCAGCTGGTTGTTGAAGCTGTTGCCGTAAAAGATATCTGCAAAGCTCGGCGCGATGACGACGTGAAAACCAAAATCGGTCAGCGCCCAGGGGGCATGCTCGCGTGAGGAGCCACAGCCAAAGTTCTCGCGCGCCAGCAGGATGCTGGTGCCTTTGAATTCGGGTTTGTTCAGCACAAAGCCGGGGGTCGGCACCGTACCGGCGTCATCTTCAAAACGCCAGTCATGGAACAGATGCTGGCCAAAGCCGGTGCGGGTGACTTTCTGCAAAAACTGTTTAGGGATGATCGCGTCGGTATCCACGTTCGCGGCATCCAGCGGCGCAACAATGCCGGTGTGCTGAGTAAATTTATTCGCCATGACTTAAGCTCCTGTCGTCAGTTCACGGATGTCGGCAAAGTGGCCGGTCACGGCCGCCGCTGCGGCCATCGCCGGGCTGACCAGATGCGTCCGGCCACCGCGGCCCTGACGGCCTTCAAAGTTACGGTTGCTGGTGGAGGCGCAGCGCTCGCCCGGATTCAGACGGTCGTTATTCATCGCCAGACACATCGAGCAGCCCGGCAGACGCCATTCAAAGCCCGCTTCCAGGAAGATTTTATCCAGACCTTCCGCTTCAGCCTGCGCCTTCACCGGACCGGAGCCCGGCACCACCATCGCAATCACGCCCGGCGCGACCCTGCGGCCTTTGGCGATCGCGGCCGCCGCACGCAGGTCTTCAATACGGGAGTTGGTGCAGGAGCCGATGAACACCTTATCAATCGCGACGTCGGTCAGACGGATGCCCGGCTGCAGGTTCATGTAGGCCAGCGCTTTTTCCGCAGAGGCGCGCTCAACCGGATCGGCAAACGAGGCCGGATTCGGGATCAGCTGATCGACTGCGATCACCTGGCCCGGGTTGGTGCCCCAGGTCACCTGCGGCGCAATCTCTTCCGCCTGCAGCGTCACCACCGCATCATAGTGCGCGCCGTCGTCAGACTTCAGCGTGCGCCAGTACTCTACGGCCTGATCCCATTTCTCACCCTGCGGCGAGAACTGGCGACCCTTCAGATAGCTGAAGGTCGTCTCATCCGGTGCGACCAGGCCCGCTTTCGCGCCCATTTCGATCGCCATGTTGCACAGGGTCATACGGCCTTCCATGCTCAGCGCCTGGATCGCCGGGCCGCAGAATTCAACCACATAGCCGGTACCGCCTGCGCTGCCGGTTTTGCCGATGATCGCCAGCACGATATCTTTTGCGGTAATGCCGGTGGAAGCCTGACCCAGCACTTCGATCTTCATGGTTTTAGCCCGACCCTGTTTCAGCGTCTGAGTGGCAAACACATGCTCGACTTCAGAGGTGCCGATACCAAAGGCCAGCGAGCCAAAGGCGCCGTGCGTCGCGGTGTGCGAGTCGCCGCAGACGATGGTCATGCCCGGCAGCGTCATGCCCTGCTCAGGGCCGATAACGTGGACGATGCCCTGGAAAGGGTGGTTCAGGTCATACAGCTGGACGCCAAACTCTGCGCAGTTCTTCATCAGCTCCTGCATCTGAATACGCGCCATCTCGCCGGAGGCATTGATGTCTTTGGTCTGCGTCGAGACGTTGTGATCCATGGTGGCAAAGGTTTTGCCCGGCTGACGGACTTTACGCCCGTGCGCGCGCAGCCCGTCGAAAGCCTGGGGCGAGGTCACTTCATGGATCAGGTGACGATCGATGTAGAGTAACGGCGTTTCATTCGGCGCTTCGTGAACGACATGAGCATCAAATAACTTCTGGTATAAGGTTTTCATTGTTTTATTTTTCCTCGGCGATAAAGCGGGCAATGATGCTGCCCATCTCATCTGTGCTGACCGCAGGGCCATCACCGGCTAAATCTTTGGTGCGGTAGCCCTGTTCCAGCGCACGGCTGATGGCGCGTTCGATACTGTCGGCAGCCGCATCAGCATTCAGGCTGTAACGCAGCAGCAGCGACAGCGACAGGATCTGGGCGACCGGGTTAGCAATATTCTGACCCGCGATATCCGGCGCGGAGCCACCGGCCGGTTCGAACAGGCCAAAGCCCGCTTCGTTCAGGCTGGCGGAGGGCAGCATCCCCATCGAGCCGGTGATCATGGCGCATTCGTCAGAGAGAATGTCACCAAACAGGTTGGAGCAGAGCAGCACATCAAACTGCGAAGGATCTTTGATCAGCTGCATGGTGGCGTTGTCGATATAGATGTGGCTCAGCTGTACGTCCGGGTACTCTTTAGCCACCTCGTTGACAATCTCACGCCACATGACCGAGGTCTGCAGCACGTTCGCTTTATCGACCGATGTGACCTTATTGCGACGCTTGCGGGCGGACTCGAAGGCGATGCGGGCGATGCGCTCGATCTCAAAGCGGTGATAGACCTCAGTATCGAAGGCGCGCTCTTCCGGGCCGCTGCCTTCACGTCCTTTCGGCTGACCAAAGTAGATGCCGCCGGTCAGTTCACGTACGCACAGAATATCGAAGCCCTTCGCGGCGATGTCGCTACGCAGCGGGCAGAATGCTTCCAGTCCGCTGTAGAGCGCCGCCGGACGCAGGTTACTGAACAGCTTAAAGTGCTTACGCAGCGGCAGCAGGGCACCGCGCTCCGGCTGTGAGGCGGGCGGCAGGTGTTCCCATTTCGGGCCGCCAACAGAGCCAAACAGGATCGCGTCGGCCTGCTCGCAGCCGGCCACGGTCGCGGGTGGCAGAGGTTCGCCATACTGATCGATAGCGATGCCGCCGACCGCAAATTCCTGAGTAGTAATCTGCAGATCAAAACGCTGGCGGATGGCATCCAGCACTTTCATCGCCTGCGCCATCACTTCCGGGCCGATGCCGTCACCGGGTAAAACTGCGATATGAGAGGAGCTGGACATGGTTATACGGTTTCCTTCTGATCTTTAAATTTGCGCTGCAATTCCTGTTCGACCTGACGGGCACGCCAGATGTTGTTCAGAGCGTTGACCATTGCTTTGGCGGAGGATTCGACGATATCGGTCGCCAGACCGACGCCGTGAAACTTGCGGCCGTTATAGGCGACCACGATATCGACCTGGCCCAGTGCATTTTCACCATGGCCTTTGGCGGTCAGTTTGTAGTCCACCAGCTCCGCGTCAAACTGGGTGATCCGGTTAATCGCCTGATAAACCGCATCCACCGGACCGTTACCGGTTGCCGCATCGGATTTGGCCTCATCACCGCAGCCCAGATTAACGGAGGCGGTGGCGGTGATGCCGGAGCCGGTCTGGACGTTGAATTCACGCAGCTGGAAATGCTCCGGCTCTTCGTTCTGTTTGTTGATAAAGGCCAGCGCCTCCAGGTCGTAGTCGAAGACCTGACCTTTCTTGTCGGCCAACTTCAGGAAGGCGTCATACAGGGTATCCAGGTTGTAATCCTGCTCGGCATAGCCCATCTCTTCCATGCGATGTTTTACCGCCGCACGACCGGAACGCGAGGTCAGGTTCAGCTGAATTTTATGTAAGCCGATCGACTCCGGCGTCAGGATCTCGTAGTTTTCGCGATTTTTCAGCACGCCATCCTGATGGATACCGGAGGAGTGAGCGAAGGCGTTGGAACCGACCACCGCTTTATTGGCCGGGATCGGCATGTTGCAGATCTGGCTGACCATCTGGCTGGTGCGATAGATCTCCTGATGATGAATATTGGTGTGGACGTTCATGATCTGCTGACGGGTTTTAATCGCCATGATCACCTCTTCCAGCGCACAGTTACCTGCACGTTCGCCCAGGCCGTTCATCGTCCCCTCAACCTGACGCGCGCCCGCCTGAACCGCCGCCAGGGCGTTGCCGGTTGCCATCCCCAGATCGTCATGGGTATGCACAGAGATGATCGCTTTATCAATGTTCGGTACGCGGTTCATCAGCTCGCTGATGATATGGGCATATTCGCCCGGCAGGGTGTAGCCGACGGTGTCCGGGATATTAATGGTGGTGGCACCGGCGTTAATCGTGGCTTCCACCATCCGGCACAGGTCATCAATCGGGGTACGGCCGCCATCTTCGCAGGAGAACTCTACGTCGCTGGTGTAGTTACGCGCCCGCTTCACCATATGCACCGCGCGCTCAATCACCTCCGGCAGTGTGCTGCGCAGTTTGGTCGCGATATGCATCGGCGAGGTGGCGATAAAGGTATGAATGCGGAAGGCCTCGGCCACGCGCAGCGATTCATACGCGGCATCGATATCTTTCTCGACGCAGCGCGCCAGACCGCAGACCCGGCTGTTTTTAATGGTCCGCGCGATAGTCTGTACGGACTCAAAGTCGCCAGGTGAGGAGACCGGGAAACCGACTTCCATCACATCCACGCCCATGCGCTCCAGCGCTAACGCGATCTGCAATTTTTCTTTCACACTCAGGCTGGCCTGCAAAGCCTGTTCACCGTCGCGCAGAGTGGTATCGAAAATAATGACTTGCTGACTCATCGTAATCATCCTTATGCGTTTTCTGGCCTGGCAACGAGCATAAAAAAACCCGCGACAGGCGCGGGTTTTTAACTTTCAGCAGGTTTGAATCAGTGTCTGATTCCGCCCACAAGTCTACCGCGCAAGCTGTGTGCGTTTAGTAGTAGACCGAGAAGGCGAGCAAAACGAAACATGGATTCAAACCTTATAGAATGTTGTGCTGCACATATTGGTACTGGAATCACCGGGGGATGTCAACCTTCAATGCAGGGTTATTCTGCGCGGTGCGGAAGGAAGATATTCTGTTATTTAACGGTCAGGCAGCGGATTAAACAGCAGGGTAACGGCGGCAGCAGTCACGCCCTTGTGCTGCGCGGCTTATTCAGCTCCTTTATGCGTTTATATTCATGAAATAAAAGGCATTTAATCCTGGCCTGACTCAGGCTAAGCACAGAATTTATCACCTCCGGGTTAGCATAATCGCATGTGCATGACTGATTTAATGGTTAATTACGCCAGAAAAGAAAAATGTCAGACGATTGTGGGCTGGAGCCAGGAGTAATAAGTTTTCTTTATTTCTTAGATCACGCTGAAAATAATTTCTTCCTCAGCATTTTCCGCTGCGGTTCTGCGGCGCAATTAGTTTAATCCGCGCAGCCAATTCTTTTCGGGCAGAGCCTTTACGCCCCCGCCATTTAATTTACGTGGGTTTGCGGTTTGCCTGCCCGGTTAAGTGCGGTTATGGTAATCGACCTACTCTCAGAACAATGAACGCAGCAGATTTCTCTGTAACCGGACCGCGACCGCTGTGTCGCTGTCGTGAATAAACATACGTTTTAGATTGGCAAAGCAGTTACCGGCGCGATGTGACAGGCCCAGCGGGCCTGTCCGCAGCGTCAGGTTCTGCAGCCTGGAGGCAGAAGATGGAGATGTTGTCAGGAGCCGAAATGGTCGTCCGTTCGTTAATCGATCAGGGCGTTAAGCAGGTATTCGGTTATCCGGGTGGCGCAGTGCTGGATATTTACGATGCGCTGCAAACCGTCGGAGGTATCGATCACATTCTGGTACGCCACGAGCAGGGTGCGGTGCATATGGCAGATGGCCTGGCGCGCGCGACCGGCGAAGTCGGCGTGGTGCTGGTCACCTCCGGCCCCGGCGCGACCAATGCGATTACCGGTATCGCCACCGCCTATATGGATTCGATTCCGCTGGTGATTCTGTCGGGCCAGGTTCCTTCGTCCCTGATTGGTTATGACGCCTTTCAGGAGTGCGATATGGTCGGCATCTCCCGCCCGGTGGTGAAGCACAGCTTCCTGGTGAAAAGCACTGAAGAGATCCCCGGCGTCCTGAAGAAGGCGTTCTGGCTGGCCGCCAGCGGACGGCCAGGCCCGGTGGTGATCGACCTGCCAAAAGATATTCTGAACCCGGCGAATAAGCTGCCTTATCACTGGCCTGAGACGGTCAGCATGCGCTCTTACAACCCAACCATTCAGGGGCACAAAGGGCAGATCAAACGCGCCCTGACTACACTGCTGGCCGCGAAGAAGCCGGTGATTTACGCCGGTGGCGGTGCCATTACCGCAGGCTGCGAAGCAGAACTGCTGCAGCTGGCCGAAAGCCTGAACGTGCCGGTGACGACCTCGCTGATGGGACTGGGGGCGTTTCCGGGCACCCACCGTCAGTGTGTCGGTATGCTGGGCATGCACGGCACCTACGAAGCCAATATGACGATGCACAACGCCGATCTGATTTTTGGCGTCGGCGTCCGCTTCGATGACCGCACCACCAACAATCTGGCGAAATATTGCCCCAACGCCACGATAATGCATATCGACATTGACCCGACCTCTATCTCCAAAACGGTGGCGGCCGATATTCCGATTGTGGGTGATGCGAAGCAGGTACTGCAGCAGATGCTGGAGTTGCAGGCGCAGAGCGACAGCCCGTCGGGCAGCGAGAGCCTGCACGACTGGTGGCAGGCGATTGAAGGCTGGCGCAGCCGTCACTGTCTGGAGTTTGATCGCACCAGCGACAAAATCAAGCCGCAGGCCGTGATCGAAACCATCAGCCGCCTGACCAAAGGCGAGGCCTATGTGACTTCGGATGTGGGCCAGCACCAGATGTTTGCGGCGCTCTATTATCCGTTCGATAAACCGCGTCGCTGGATCAACTCCGGCGGTCTCGGCACGATGGGCTTCGGCCTGCCTGCCGCGCTGGGCGTGAAGATGGCGCTGCCGGAAGAGACGGTTATCTGCGTCACGGGCGATGGCAGTATCCAGATGAATATTCAGGAGCTGTCGACCGCGCTGCAGTACGATCTGCCGGTGCTGGTGCTGAACCTGAATAACCGGGTGCTGGGCATGGTGAAGCAGTGGCAGGATATGATCTACTCGGGCCGTCACTCTCAGTCTTATATGGAGTCGCTGCCTGATTTCGTCCGCCTGGCAGAAGCCTATGGCCACATCGGGATCGCCATTGAGCATCCGGCAGAGCTGGAAGAGAAGCTGACGCTGGCGCTGGAAACCCTGGCGAAGGGGCGTCTGGTCTTTGTGGATGTCACCGTTGACGGTAGCGAACACGTCTACCCGATGCAGATTCGCGGTGGCAGCATGGATGAGATGTGGTTAAGCAAAACGGAGAGGACATAATTATGCGTCGTATTTTATCAGTTCTGCTGGAGAATGAATCCGGCGCATTATCCCGTGTCGTCGGCCTGTTCTCGCAGCGTGGCTACAACATCGAAAGCCTGACCGTGGCACCGACTGACGATCCGACCCTGTCGCGGATGACTATCCAGACTGTGGGCGATCAGAAGGTGCTGGAGCAGATCGAGAAGCAGCTGCACAAGCTGGTCGATGTCCTGCGCGTTACCGAACTGGGCCAGGGTGCTTACGTTGAGCGCGAAATCATGCTGGTGAAGATTCAGGCCAGCGGTTATGGCCGCGAAGAGGTGAAGCGGAATGCCGAGATCTTCCGCGGTCAGATTATCGACGTGACGCCAACGCTGTACACGGTTCAGCTGGCAGGCACCAGCGACAAACTGGACGCCTTCCTGAACTCCGTGCGCGAGGTGGCTGAAATCGTTGAGGTGGCGCGCTCCGGTATCGTGGGCGTTTCACGCGGCGATCGCATCATGCGTTAATCACGCAGCGTGATCATCGATCCTGACCTAACCCGGCGAAATGCCGGGTTTTTTTATTTTTTATGCGCCAGGCGGATTACATTCAGAAAAGCGGTTGCTCCGCGCACTTTTCTGCTGTTAGATGAGAGTCATAGGTTATCCATAGCGTAACTGCGGCTATTCTGCCGCAACGCGGAGTTGATGGTGGGGTTATCGTGAAGCTGGATGAAATCGCGCGTTTAGCAGGCGTATCGCGCACCACGGCCAGTTATGTCATCAATGGCAAAGCGCGGCAGTATCGTGTCAGCGACAAAACCGTTGAGAAAGTGATGGCGGTGGTTCGTGAGCATAATTATCACCCTAATGCGGTGGCCGCCGGGCTGCGCGCCGGGCGCACGCGCTCGATTGGATTAGTGATTCCCGATCTGGAAAACACCAGTTACACCCGTATTGCCAACTATCTTGAGCGGCAGGCGCGCCAGCGCGGCTACCAGCTGCTGATCGCCTGTTCAGAAGATCAGCCCGATAACGAGATGCGCTGCATCGAGCATCTGCTCCAGCGGCAGGTCGATGCGATCATCGTCTCAACCTCGTTACCGCCGGAACACCCTTTCTATCAGCGCTGGATCAACGATCCGCTGCCGATCATCGCGTTAGACCGGGCGCTGGATCGTGAGCACTTCACCAGCGTCGTCGGTGCCGACCAGGACGATGCGCAGACGCTGGCCGCTGAATTGCGTCAGCTGGATGTCAAAAATGTACTTTTCCTGGGGGCGTTACCTGAGCTCTCCGTGAGTTTCCTGCGCGAAATGGGCTTCCGTGACGCCTGGAAAGGCGATTCCCGCCCGATAGACTACATCTACTGCAACAGTTTTGAGCGGACCGCCGCCGCCGCGCTGTTTGAACGTTATCTTGAAGATCACCCGATGCCGGAGGCGCTGTTTACCACCTCCTTTGGTCTGCTGCAGGGGGTGATGGATGTGACGCTGAAACGAGACGGGCGCCTGCCGACCGAGCTGGCGATTGCCACCTTTGGCGACCACGAACTGCTCGATTTTCTTGAGTGTCCGGTGCTGGCCGTCGGGCAGCGTCATCGCGACGTGGCAGAGCGCGTGCTGGAATTAGTTTTAGCCTCGCTGGATGAACCCAGAAAACCGAAACCGGGTTTAACCCGCATCCGGCGTAATTTATACCGGCGCGGACAATTAAGCCGAAGAGTGAAATGAATCTCAGGCGGGTATTACCATGCCCGCCCGCTTTATTTCACGATTTAACTGATTAAATAAACAGGTCGGCGTAAAAAAGCGTAAATTCTCCTCATCAAATCTAACAAAGCAGAAAGCACGAATTTTATTATCTGCTTACAACTTCAACAAACTTCCCGGCCCCGTAGCCCCTGAACCCGCTGGGCTTCCTTTCAGAAATCCCCTAAAATGCCGCAGCTTTATGCCGGACTGCGATAAATATTAAGTCGGTCACATTGTTTCATTTTTAAGCGTTTTTTCACAGGTCGTTTTTTTTATTCAGATATTCATTGGCTTAATTTTTACTTTTCTCTTTCATTCGATTATATCGTCGCCAGAGATTAATTTTGCGCTCTGTAAAGAGTGATATTCAGCTACCGCTCCGGCTTGACAACGATTTCCCCGGGTCCTTAAACTCGTTTCGTGGTAAAAAGTGGGATAAAGTGGTGTAAACGGGTGACCAGGAGGAGAGACTGGCATGTTCCGCGGAGCAACGTTAGTCAATCTCGACAGCAAAGGGCGGCTCGCCGTACCGACGCGCTATCGCGATTTGCTGATCGGGGAGTCTCAGGGGCAGATGGTCTGTACCATCGACCTCCACCAGCCATGCCTGTTGCTTTATACCCTGCCCGAATGGGAAATCATTGAAAAAAAGCTGGCACGCCTTTCCAGTATGAATCCACTTGAGCGTCGTGTGCAGCGTTTGCTGCTGGGCCATGCCAGTGAATGTCAGATGGACAGCGCGGGCCGCCTGCTGCTGGCGAACACGCTTCGGCAGCATGCAAAATTAACCAAAGAAGTGATGCTGGTTGGACAGTTCAACAAGTTTGAGCTGTGGGATGAACAGACCTGGTATCAACAAGTCAGGGACGATATTGACGCAGAACAGTCGGCTCAGGAGCCTTTATCTGAGCGGTTGCAGGACTTGTCGCTATAGCTATGCAGGAAAATTTCAAACATACCACCGTACTGTTGGACGAGGCGGTTAACGGCCTCAATATCAGGGAAGACGGTATTTACATCGACGGCACCTTTGGTCGCGGTGGTCATTCACGCCTGATTCTTTCTCAGCTGGGAGAGAAGGGCAGGCTGATCGCTATCGATCGGGACCCGCAGGCGATTGCTGCCGCTGCCGACATCACTGACCCGCGCTTTTCCATTATTCATGGTCCTTTTTCCGCCCTCGCAGAGTATGTGACAGAACGGGATCTGGTCGGGAAAATTGATGGCATCCTGCTGGATCTGGGCGTCTCCTCGCCGCAGCTGGATGATGCGGAACGCGGCTTTTCCTTTATGCGTGACGGGCCGCTGGATATGCGCATGGACCCTTCCCGGGGTCAGTCTGCCGCAGAGTGGCTGCTGAATGCGGAAGAGGCTGACATCGCCTTCGTCCTGAAAACCTACGGTGAAGAGCGATTCGCTAAGCGCATCGCCCGGGCCATCGTCGAACGCAATCGCGAACAGCCGATGACCCGCACCCGGGAACTGGCTGAAGTTATTGCCGTCGCCACACCGGTAAAAGATAAGTTCAAGCATCCGGCCACGCGCAGCTTCCAGGCCATTCGTATCTGGATTAACAGTGAGCTGGAAGAGATCGACACTGCCCTGAAAGGTGCGGTTGAGGTGCTGGCTCCGCAGGGGCGTCTCTCGGTGATCAGCTTCCATTCCCTGGAAGATCGGCTGGTTAAACGCTTTATGCGCGACCAGAGTCGCGGGCCGCAGGTGCCTGCCGGGCTGCCGATGACCGAACATCAGCTGCGCGCCCTGGGTGGCCGGGAACTGAAACTGCTCGGCAAAATGTCGCCGGGTGATGCAGAAGTTGCCGAAAACCCACGCGCCCGCAGCTCGGTATTACGTATCGCGGAGAAAACCGACGCATGATCGGTAACGAGCGTCACAGTCTGCCCGCCGTCATCGGCGGGGATCTGCTGCGAAAGGGCAAGATTCCGGTGCTGTTGCTGATCGCCGTAGTGGTGTCGGCTGTGCTGGTGGTGACCACTACCCACAAAACACGCCTGCTTACCGCACAGCGTGAGCAGCTGGTCCTGGAGCGTGACGCGCTGGACATTGAGTGGCGCAACCTGATTCTGGAAGAGAATGCCCTGGGCGACCACAGTCGTGTCGAACGCATTGCCACCGAGAAGCTGCAACTGCAGCACGTTGATCCTTCACAAGAAAATATCGTGGTGCAGAAATAAGGATTTCAGATAGCGAATGAGCGGTACAGGCAGAACGCTGAAGTTAAAGAAACCGGAAGATAAGGCCAGCTTTGTAAGCTGGCGTTTTGCGTTGCTGTGCGGCTGTATTTTGCTGGCGCTGGGAGGCCTGCTGTCGCGGGTGGCCTGGCTGCAGGTGATTAATCCGGGCAAGCTGGTCAAAGAGGGCGATCTGCGCTCACTGCGCGTTCAGGCGGTGCCGACGTCGCGCGGGATGATCAGCGATCGCGCCGGACGCCCGCTGGCGGTGAGTGTGCCGGTGAATGCGATCTGGGCCGATCCCAAAGAGCTGCACGCCGGGGGCGGCGTGACGCTGGACAGCCGCTGGAAGGCGCTCTCCGATGCGCTCTCGATTCCGCTCGATCAGCTGGCAGCCCGCGTTAATGCCAATCCCAAAGGCCGCTTTGTCTATCTGGCGCGCCAGGTCAATCCGGCCATCGGCGACTATGTTAAAAAACTCAAACTGCCGGGTATTCATCTGCGCGAAGAGTCGCGCCGCTACTATCCTGCCGGGCAGGTGACCTCCCATCTGATTGGCTTCACCAACATCGATGGCCAGGGCATTGAAGGCATCGAAAAGAGCTTTGATAAGTGGCTCACCGGCGCGCCGGGCGAAAGAACGGTGCGTAAAGACCGCTATGGTCGGGTCATTGAAGATATCTCTTCCGTGGACAGCCGCGCCGCCCACAACCTGACGCTCAGCATCGATGAGCGGCTCCAGGCGCTGGTCTACCGTGAACTCAACAACGCTGTCGCCTTTAACAAAGCGGAGTCGGGAACAGCGGTGCTGGTGGACGTGAACACCGGCGAAGTGCTGGCGATGGCCAACAGCCCGGCTTACAACCCGAACAACCTCAGCAACACGCCGAAAGATCTGATGCGCAACCGCGCGATCACCGACATCTTTGAGCCAGGCTCGACTGTGAAGCCGATGGTGGTGATGACGGCGCTGCAGCGTGGCGTGGTCAGAGAGAACAGCGTCCTGAATACCGTGCCGTACCGCGTCAATGGTCATGAGATCAAGGATGTGGCGCGCTACAACGAACTGACCCTGACAGGGGTTTTGCAGAAGTCGAGTAACGTCGGTGTTTCACGTCTGGCGTTAGCGATGCCCTCCTCAGCGCTGGTAGAAACTTACGCGCGCTTTGGCCTGGGTAAACCGACCAATTTGGGGTTGGTCGGGGAAAGCAGTGGCTTATACCCTAAAAAACAACGGTGGTCTGACATAGAGAGGGCCACCTTCTCTTTTGGCTACGGGCTAATGGTAACGCCGTTACAGTTAGCGCGGGTCTACGCAACGATTGGCAGCTATGGCATTAACCGTCCGCTGTCGATCACCAAAGTCGATCCCCCCGTCGCGGGTCAGCGCGTCTTCGATGAATCACTGGTTAAAACCGTGATGCATATGATGGAAAGCGTGGCGCTGCCCGGCGGCGGCGGCGTCAAAGCGGCCATCAAGGGCTACCGGATTGCGATAAAAACCGGTACGGCGAAAAAGGTCGGTCCGGACGGACGTTACGTCAATAAATACATTGCTTATACCGCAGGCGTGGCGCCTGCGAGTCATCCCCGATTCGCGCTGGTGGTGGTGATCAACGATCCACAGGCCGGCAAGTATTACGGCGGTGCGGTTTCCGCACCGGTGTTTGGTGCCATCATGGGCGGCGTACTGCGCACCATGAACATTGAGCCGGATGCGTTACCGACAAATGACAAGAACGAGCTGGTGACTAACAGAAGTGAGGAAACAAGTGACAGATCGTAACCTGCGCGACTTACTCGGCCCCTGGGTGCCAGGCGCGCCGGCGCGCCCTTTGCGCGACATGACCCTGGACAGCCGCCTGGCGGCTTCTGGCGATCTGTTTGTCGCGGTTGCAGGCCACCAGGTCGACGGACGCCGTTTTATTCCACAGGCGATCGCGCAGGGCGTGGCGGCGGTGGTGGCGGAAGCCGAGGGTGAAGCGGCTGACGGCGAGATCCGTGAAATGCACGGGGTGCCGGTCATCTATCTGGCCCAGCTGCCTCAGCGTCTGTCGGCGCTGGCAGGCCGCTTTTATCAGCAGCCGGGCGAAAAGCAGACGCTGATTGGTGTCACCGGCACCAACGGTAAAACCACGACCACACAGCTGCTGGCGCAGTGGGCAACGCTGCTGGGTGAAACCAGCGCGGTCATGGGCACCGTCGGCAATGGGCTGGTCGGTCACTTATCGGCGGCGGAAAACACCACCGGTTCGGCGGTCGATGTTCAGCATCTGCTGCACGATCTGGCCGAAAAAGGGGCGACCCTGACCGCGATGGAAGTCTCGTCGCACGGCCTGGTGCAGCATCGCGTGGCGGCGCTGCCGTTTGCCGCCGCGGTCTTTACCAATCTCAGCCGCGATCATCTCGATTATCACGGCGATATGCAGGGCTACGAGTCAGCCAAGTGGCTGCTGTTTTCTGAACACCAGGTCGGCCAGGCGATCCTGAACGCGGATGATGAGGTCGGCCGTCGCTGGCTGGCGCGCCTGCCTGATGCCGTCGCCGTAACGCTGGAAGATAACCTGCAGCCGGGCTGCCGGGGCCGCTGGCTGAAAGCCGATGCGGTGACCTATCACGACAACGGTGCGCACATCCGCTTCAGCTCCAGCTGGGGCGATGGCGAGATCGACAGCCCGCTGATGGGCGCCTTCAACGTCAGCAACCTGATGCTGGCGCTGGCAACGCTGCTGTCGCTGGATTATCCGCTGACCACGCTGGTCAGTGTGGCTTCGCAGTTGCAGCCGGTCAACGGGCGCATGGAAGTCTTCAGCGCCGCAGGAAAACCCACGGTGGTGGTGGATTATGCCCACACACCGGATGCGCTGGAAAAGGCGCTGGAAGCGGCCCGCCTGCACTGCAAAGGCAAACTCTGGTGCCTGTTTGGCTGTGGCGGCGATCGCGACAAAGGCAAACGTCCTCTGATGGGCGCGATCGCTGAGCAGTATGCGGATGTCGTGGTCATTACGGATGACAACCCGCGCAGCGAAGATCCTCAGGCGATTGTAAACGACATTCTGACCGGATTGCTGGACCCCGGCCGCGCACGCGTGGTCGCCGGCCGTGCGCAGGCGGTCACTAACACCATTATGCAGGCGCAGCCCGACGATATCGTGCTGGTGGCTGGCAAAGGCCATGAAGATTATCAGATCATCGGTAATCACCGTCTCGACTATTCCGATCGTGCCACCGTTGCGGCACTGCTGGGAGGCGTAGCATGATCCCGGTTTCATTACAGACGCTGGCGCAGATCACCGGCGGCACGCTGCACGGCAGCGATCTGACGCTGAATGAGGTGACCACTGACACCCGCCGCGTGACCGCAGGCAGCCTGTTTGTGGCGCTGGTCGGCGAACGCTTTGATGCTCACGACTTCGCCGCCGATGCGATTGCCAGTGGCGCGCAGGCGCTGCTGGTGAGTAAGCATTTACCTGTCGCTGTGCCGCAGGTCGTGGTTGCGGATACCCGCCTCGCCTTTGGCAGACTGGGCGCGTGGGTGCGTCAGCAGTCCACCGCGCGCGTGGTGGCACTGACCGGCTCCTCCGGCAAGACCTCAGTTAAAGAGATGACGGCCGCGATTCTGCGTCAGTGCGGCGAAACGCTCTACACGGCGGGCAACCTGAACAACGATTATGGCGTGCCGATGACGCTGCTGCGGCTGACCGCAGAGCATCAGTATGCGGTGATCGAACTGGGTGCGAATCATCAGGGCGAAATCGCCTACACCACCGATCTGGTGAAGCCGGAAAGCGCGCTGGTAAACAACCTGGCCGCTGCCCATCTGGAAGGTTTTGGTTCACTGGAAGGTGTTGCCAAAGCCAAAGGCGAGATTTTTCAGGGCTTACCGGCTCAGGGGATCGCCATTCTGAATGCCGAAAGCAATGACTGGCCCAACTGGCAGCGCACACTGCAGGATAAAACAGTGTGGCGCTTCTCGCCGCAGGCGGCAGAGTGTGATTTTTCCGCCCACGATATCCGCATCGCGCAGGATGGCACCCATTTCGTGATGAAGACGCCGCGCGGCACGATCGACATCGTGCTGCCGCTGCCGGGACGTCACAACATCGCTAACGCCCTGGCGGCCGCGGCGCTGGCGCTGTCGGTGGACGCTCCGCTCAGTGCCGTTCAGCAGGGACTCAGAAACCTGCAGTCGGTGCCGGGTCGCCTGTTCCCGGTTCGCCTCTCTGCGAATCAGTTGCTGCTGGATGACAGCTACAACGCCAACGTCGGGTCGATGACCGCCGCCGCGCAGGTGCTCTCAGAGATGCCAGGCTACCGGGTGCTGGTCGCGGGTGACATGGCGGAACTGGGTGACGAAACAGAAAAATGTCACCGCGAAGTCGGAGAAGCGGCGCGTGATGCCGGTATCGATCGCGTACTGACCACCGGCAGATTCAGCCATTTTATCGGCGAAAGCAGCGGAGTTGGCGAACATTTCAGCGATAAGACGGCGCTGACTGAACGTTTGCGTCAGTTGTTGTCCGAACACTCAGAAATTACAGTCTTGATAAAAGGTTCACGTAGTGCCGCCATGGAGCAGGTAGTACAGAGCTTAAAGGAGAAAGGAACATGTTAGTCTGGCTGGCCGAGCATCTGGTCGCTTTTTATTCCGGCTTTAACGTCTTTTCGTATCTGACGTTTCGCGCCATCGTCAGCCTGCTGACCGCGTTATTTCTCTCGCTCTGGATGGGACCGCGCCTGATCGCCTGGCTGCAGAAATTACAGATTGGCCAGGTTGTCCGTAACGATGGCCCGGAGTCACACTTCAGCAAGCGCGGCACGCCTACGATGGGCGGCATTATGATCCTGACCTCCATCACCGTCTCCGTGCTGATGTGGGCCTATCCCTCTAATCCGTACGTCTGGTGTGTGCTGTTCGTCCTGATTGGCTTCGGCATCATCGGCTTTGTCGATGACTACCGCAAAGTCGTGCGCAAAGACACCAAAGGCCTGATCGCCCGCTGGAAATATTTCTGGATGTCAGTGATCTCGCTGGGCGTGGCCTTCGGACTCTATGCGGCGGGCAAAGATACACCCGCGACCCAGCTGGTGGTGCCTTTCTTTAAAGACATCATGCCGCAGCTGGGCCTGTTCTATGTGCTGCTGGCCTACTTTGTAATTGTCGGCACCGGTAACGCGGTCAACCTGACCGATGGCCTGGATGGTCTGGCTATCATGCCAACCGTATTTGTCGCGGCGGGCTTTGCGCTGGTCGCCTGGGCCACCGGTAACGTCAAATTTGCGGAGTACCTGCACATCCCTTATCTGCGTCACGCGGGTGAACTGGTGATCGTCTGTACTGCCATCGTTGGGGCAGGGCTGGGCTTCCTCTGGTTTAACACCTATCCGGCTCAGGTCTTTATGGGCGACGTCGGCTCGCTGGCGCTGGGCGGCGCACTGGGCACCATCGCCGTACTGCTGCGTCAGGAATTTTTGCTGGTGATCATGGGCGGCGTGTTTGTGGTTGAAACGCTGTCGGTGATCCTGCAGGTGGGATCGTTCAAGTTACGCGGCCAGCGTATTTTCCGCATGGCGCCGATCCATCACCACTATGAACTCAAGGGCTGGCCGGAACCGCGCGTGATTGTGCGCTTCTGGATCATTTCGCTAATGCTGGTGCTGATTGGCCTGGCCACGCTGAAGGTGCGTTAATCATGGCTGACTATCGGGGTAGAAAAGTTGTCATCATCGGGCTGGGCCTGACCGGGCTCTCCTGTGTTGATTTCTTTTTAGCGCAGGGCGTAACGCCTCGCGTGATGGACACCCGTGTCTCGCCGCCGGGGCTGGAAAAACTGCCCGGCCAGGTTGAACGTCATCTGGGCGGACTCAACGGCGACTGGCTGCTGGCCGCCGACCTGATTGTGGCCAGCCCGGGTATCGCGCTGGCGCACCCGGTGCTCAGTGAAGCGGCAGACGCCGGTATCGAAATCGTCGGTGACATTGAGCTGTTCTGCCGCGAGGCGCAGGCCCCGATCGTGGCGATTACCGGCTCTAACGGCAAAAGCACCGTCACCACGCTGGTCGGCGAGATGGCGAAAGCGGCGGGCTGGCAGGTGGGCGTCGGCGGCAATATCGGCCTGCCTGCGCTGAGCCTGCTGCAGACTCCGGCACAGCTCTATGTGCTGGAACTCTCCAGTTTTCAGCTGGAGACCACCAGCAGCCTCAAAGCGGCGGCGGCCACCGTGCTGAACGTCAGCGAAGATCATATGGATCGTTATCCGCTGGGCATGCAGCAGTATCGCGCGGCCAAACTGCGGATCTACGAGAACGCCCGAACCTGCGTCGTTAACGCCGATGATGCGCTGACGATGCCGGTGCGCGGCGCAGATAACCGCTGCATCAGCTTCGGTATCGACTTTGGCGACTACCACCTTAACAAGCAGCAGGGCAGTATCTGGCTGCGGGTGAAGGGCGAGAAAGTGCTGAACACGGCCGAAATGAAGATGGTGGGACAGCACAACTACGCGAACGCGCTGGCGGCGCTGGCGCTGGCCGATGCGGTCGGTCTGCCTCGCGCCTCCAGTCTGGCTGCCCTGACGCAGTTCAGCGGCCTGGCGCACCGTTTTCAGCTGGTCCATGAACATCAGGGCGTGCGCTGGATTAACGACTCCAAAGCCACCAACGTCGGCAGCACCGAAGCGGCGCTGAACGGCCTGCAGGTAGAGGGAACTCTGTGGCTGCTGATGGGCGGGGACGGAAAGTCTGCCGACTTCTCGCCGCTGCTTCCCTGGCTGCAGGGCGACCATATCCGCCTCTACAGCTTTGGCCGCGATGGTGATGCGCTGGCGGCACTGCGTCCGGAGATTGCTGTGCGCACGGAGACGCTGCGTCAGGCGATGGAGCAGATTGCGCCACAGGTCCGGTCCGGCGACATGGTGCTGCTGTCGCCCGCCTGCGCCAGCCTTGACCAGTTCCGTAACTTTGAGCAGCGCGGTGAGCAGTTCGCGCAACTGGCGAAGGAGCTGAGCTGATGCGTATTCCTGGTGCCGGTGTGGCGCAATTCTTTGGCGGACGCCTGAAAGACTGGGTCATGGGCGCACGCGAGAGCGATGACACGTCGCTGGTGCTCTATGACCGCACGCTGCTATGGCTGACGCTGGGCCTGGCGGTGATCGGTTTTGTGATGGTGACATCGGCCTCAATGCCGGTCGGTCAGCGTCTCAACGATGACCTGTTCTACTTTGCCAAGCGTGATGCGTTCTATATTGCGCTGGCCTTTGGTATGGCGCTGGTCACGCTGCGGGTGCCGATGGATTTCTGGCAACGTTACAGCAACGTGATGCTGATGGTGACGGTAGCGATGCTGCTGATTGTTCTGGTGGTCGGTAGCTCGGTTAACGGGGCCTCGCGCTGGATCGCGCTGGGGCCACTGCGTATTCAGCCTGCCGAGCTGTCGAAGCTCTCCCTGTTCTGCTATCTCGCCAGCTACCTGGTGCGCAAGGTAGAGGAGGTGCGTAACAACTTCTGGGGCTTCTGTAAGCCGATGGGCGTGATGGTGGTACTGGCGGTTTTACTGCTGGCGCAGCCCGACCTCGGAACGGTCGTCGTACTCTTTGTGACCACGCTGGCGATGCTGTTTCTGGCGGGCGCCAAACTGTGGCAGTTCATGGCCATCATCGGCTCCGGTATTTTCGCGGTGATCCTGCTGATTATCGCCGAACCTTACCGTATGCGCCGTGTGACCTCGTTCTGGAATCCGTGGGAAGATCCCTTTGGTAGCGGCTATCAGCTGACGCAGTCGCTGATGGCATTTGGTCGCGGCGAATTCTGGGGCCAGGGGCTGGGTAACTCCGTACAAAAGCTGGAATATCTGCCGGAAGCGCATACCGACTTTATTTTCGCCATCATAGGGGAAGAACTCGGCTACGTCGGTGTGGTATTGGCACTTTTAATGGTATTCTTCGTCGCTTTTCGTGCGATGTCGATTGGTCGCCGTGCACTGGAGCTGGATCAGCGTTTCTCCGGCTTTCTGGCCTGTTCGATCGGGGTCTGGTTCAGCTTCCAGGCGCTGGTTAATGTCGGGGCCGCCGCCGGTATGCTGCCGACCAAAGGTCTGACGTTACCGCTGATCAGCTACGGTGGGTCGAGTCTGATCATTATGTCGACGGCCATCGTCTTTTTATTACGCATAGATTATGAAACGCGCCTGGCGAAAGCGCAGGCGTTTACCCGAGGTGGTCGATGAGCGGTAAGCGATTGATGGTGATGGCAGGCGGAACCGGTGGACATGTCTTTCCCGGTCTGGCTGTCGCCCATCATCTGATGGAGCAGGGCTGGGAGGTGCGCTGGCTGGGTACGGCCGACCGTATGGAAGCCGATCTGGTGCCAAAGCATGGCATCGACATCGACTTTATCCGCATCAGCGGGTTACGCGGCAAAGGCCTGAAAGCCCTCCTGCAGGCCCCGCTGCGCATTTTCAACGCATGGCGTCAGGCGCGCCGCATCATGAAAGCCTGGCAGCCGGATGTGGTGCTGGGCATGGGCGGCTACGTTTCGGGCCCCGGCGGTCTGGCGGCCTGGAGTTGCGGCATTCCGGTGGTGCTGCATGAGCAGAATGGCATCGCCGGATTGACTAACAAGTGGCTGTCGAAAATCGCCACCAAAGTGCTGCAGGCTTTCCCGGGCGCCTTCCCCGCCGCTGATGTGGTAGGAAACCCGGTGCGTACCGATGTTCTGGCGCTGCCGCTGCCTGCGCAGCGGATGGCTGGTCGTCACGGCCCCGTGCGGGTGCTGGTGATTGGCGGCAGTCAGGGCGCACGGATACTGAATCAGACCCTGCCGCAGGTCGCGGCGCGGGTGGGTGATGAGATCACCCTGTGGCACCAGACCGGTAAAGGGGCGCTGCCCGAAACCGAGAAAGCCTATCAGCAGGCCGGTCAGACCCGGCACAAGGTGACCGAGTTTATTGATGATATGGCGGCCGCCTACGCCTGGGCGGACCTGGTGGTGTGTCGCTCTGGTGCGTTAACCGTGAGCGAAGTCGCTGCCGCAGGTTTACCGGCGATTTTTGTGCCGTTTCAGCATAAAGATCGCCAGCAGTACTGGAACGCGCTGCCGCTGGAGAAAGCGGGCGCCGCCAGAATTTTTGAGCAGCCGCAGTTTACGGCGGAGGCCGTCGCGGATCAGCTCCGCCACTGGGATCGCGCAACACTGCTGACGATGGCTGAACAGGCCCGTCAGGTGGCGATCCCCGATGCGACCGAACGGGTCGCTCAGGAAGTGGCTCGCGCCGCAAAGTAATCATTCCGGTCAGCGCGTCTGACCTGTACCCGGAGCGGGTACAAACTGAAAGAGCAGGTAATTGAGAGCGATGAATACACAACAATTGGCAAAACTGCGTTCTATTGTGCCCGAGATGCGTCGCGTCCGGCACATCCACTTTGTCGGCATCGGTGGTGCGGGCATGGGCGGTATTGCCGAAGTGTTAGCAAATGAAGGATACCATATCAGCGGTTCAGATCTGGCCCCTAACCCGGTGACACAGCATCTGACCGGACTGGGTGCCACCATTTATTTTAACCATCGCCCTGAGAACGTCACCGATGCCAGCGTGGTCGTGGTGTCCAGCGCCGTTTCGCAGGATAACCCTGAACTGGTGGCGGCCCGCGAACAGCGTATCCCGGTGATCCGCCGTGCGGAGATGCTGGCTGAGCTGATGCGCTTCCGTCACGGCATCGCCGTTGCCGGGACGCATGGCAAAACCACCACCACGGCGATGGTTTCAAGTATTTATGCGGAAGCGGGTCTCGATCCGACCTTCGTTAACGGCGGCCTGGTGAAAGCCGCAGGCACCCATGCGCGCCTGGGTCACAGCCGCTATCTGATTGCCGAAGCGGATGAGAGCGATGCGTCGTTCCTGCATCTGCAGCCGATGGTGGCGATTGTGACCAACATCGAAGCCGATCACATGGACACTTATCAGGGCGATTTCGGGAACCTGAAGCAGACGTTTATTAACTTCCTGCACAACCTGCCGTTTTATGGTCGCGCAGTGATGTGCGTGGATGATGCGGTGATCCGTGACCTGATCCCGCGCGTGGGACGCCATATCACCACTTACGGCTTCAGCGACGATGCGGATCTGCGGATCGAGAACTACGAGCAGCTGGGTGCCCAGGGCCATTTCACCCTGATCCGTCAGGATAAAGCGCCGCTGAAGATTACGCTGAACGCGCCGGGCCGTCACAACGCCCTGAACGCGGCCGCCGCCGTCGCCGTCGCCAGCGAAGAGGGCATTGAAGACAATGCAATTCTGGCTGCGCTGGAGAGTTTCCAGGGTACCGGTCGTCGCTTTGATCTGCTGGGTGAGTTCCCGACAGAGCCGGTCAATGGTCAGCCAGGCAGCGCGATGCTGGTGGATGACTATGGCCATCATCCTACCGAAGTGGATGCGACGATCAAAGCCGCACGCGCAGGCTGGCCGGATAAAAAGCTGGTGATGGTGTTTCAGCCGCACCGCTACAGCCGGACCCGCGACCTGTTCGACGATTTTGCCAATGTGCTGTCCCATGTGGATGTACTGCTGATGCTGGATGTTTACTCGGCCGGTGAAACCGCCATTCCGGGGGCTGACAGCCGTTCGCTGTGCCGGGCGATCCGTAACCGTGGCAAGGTCGATCCGATCCTGGTCACGGAACATGAGGCCCTGCCGGAGATGCTGGCGCCGCTGCTGTCAGGTAACGACCTGATTCTGGTTCAGGGTGCCGGAAACGTCGGCAAAGTGGCGCGTAAACTGGCTGAGATCAAACTCCAGCCAGCGCCTGAAGCGGAGGATCGTCATGGCTGATAAAGTGGCTGTATTAATGGGCGGCACCTCGGCAGAGCGCGAGGTTTCGCTGAATTCAGGTCAGGCCGTTGTCGCCGGATTACGGGAAATGGGGATTGATGCCGAGGGCATCGACACCCGCGACGTCTCTGTGCTGACGCTGAAAGAGCAGGGCTTCACCAAAGCCTTTATCGCGCTGCATGGCCGGGGCGGAGAGGATGGCACGCTGCAGGCCGTCCTGGAGTTTCTGCAACTGCCCTATACCGGCAGCGGCGTGATGGCCTCGGCGGTGACTATGGACAAGCTGCGTACCAAACTGCTGTGGCAGGGTCGTGGCTTACCTTCAGGCCGCTTTGTCTGGCTGACACGTCAGCAGTGTGATGCCGGACTGGATGCCGCGTGTCACGCGGAGATTGCGGCGCTGGGCTTGCCGCTGTTTGTTAAGCCCGCCTGTGAAGGCTCCAGCGTGGGTATCAGCCGGGTCAACGATCTGAGCGCGCTGCCTGCGGCGCTGGAACTGGCGTTTAAGCACGACAACGATGTGCTGGTTGAGGCGTTTCTCAGCGGCGCGGAGTATACCGTGGCGATTGTGGGCGACCGCATCCTGCCGGCCATCGAAATAAAGAGCGCCAGCGAGTTCTATGATTATGAAGCAAAATACATTTCTGACGATACTCAGTACCTCTGTCCGGCAGATTTAAGCCCTGAACGCGAGGCGGAGCTACAGCAGCTGGTGCTGGCCGCCTGGCGTGCGCTGGGATGCAGCGGCTGGGGACGGATAGATGTGATGACCGATGGGGCAGGGCACTTCCAGCTCCTGGAGGCGAACACCTCGCCGGGTATGACCAGTCATAGCCTGGTGCCGATGGCGGCAAAACAGGCGGGCATGAGTTTCCCGCAGCTGGTTGCCCATATTCTGGAGCTGGCCGACTGATATGTCACAGGCGGCGATGAGAGTTCGAAACCGTGAACCGCAGGAGCGTATTCGCACCGGCCGCAGTAACGGAGCCCGACTGTTCGGCATCATTTTTTTGCTGACCGTTATCGGGATTATGGTGGCTGGCGGACTGGCGGTGCTGAAGTGGATGAATGATGCGTCCCGGCTGCCGTTATCGAAACTGGTGGTGACAGGGCAGACGCACTACACCACGCACGATGATATCCGCCAGGCGATTCTGTCGCTGGGTCCGCCCGGCACGTTTATGTCTCAGAATGTGGATATCCTGCAGCAGCAGATTGAGCGGCTGCCCTGGATTAAGCAGGTCAGCGTGCGTAAGCAGTGGCCGGATGAGCTGAAAATCCATCTGGTCGAGTACACGCCGGTGGCGCGCTGGAACGATTTGCATATGGTGGACGCGGAAGGCGTTTCCTTCAGCGTACCCGCCAGTCATGTCGGCAAAGAGGTACTGCCGATGTTGTATGGGCCGGAAGGGAGTGAGAAAGAGGTCCTGGCGGGCTATCACAGCATGGATGATGTGCTGAAAGCCCGGAAGTTTACGCTGAAGGTGGCGTCGATGACGGCCCGGCGTTCATGGCAACTGGTCACCAGCGATGATATCCGCATCGAACTGGGACGCAGCGACACGATGAAACGACTGAATCGCTTTATTGAGCTCTATCCGGTGCTGCAGCAGCAAGGTCAGAACGAGAGCAAACGTATCAGCTACGTGGATTTGCGATACGACTCTGGTGCTTCTGTGGGCTGGACACCGGTCGTGATGGAGCCACAGGACAGTAATCAGCAACAGAACCAGGCACAGGCTAAACAACAATGATCAAGGCAACGGACAGAAAACTGGTAGTTGGACTCGAAATCGGCACTGCGAAGGTTGCCGCCCTGGTTGGGGAAATTCTGCCCGATGGTATGGTCAACATTATTGGGGTGGGCAGCTGCCCGTCCCGTGGTATGGATAAAGGTGGCGTAAACGACCTTGAGTCGGTGGTGAAATGCGTTCAGCGCGCCATCGACCAGGCTGAGCTGATGGCAGACTGCCAGATCTCCTCCGTCTACCTTGCTTTATCGGGCAAACATATCAGTTGTCAGAACGAAATCGGGATGGTTCCGATTTCCGAAGAGGAAGTGACTCAGGATGATGTGGAGAACGTCGTCCATACCGCGAAGTCGGTTCGTGTGCGCGACGAGCATCGCATCCTGCATGTCATCCCTCAGGAGTACGCCATCGACTACCAGGAAGGGATCAAAAACCCGGTGGGTCTGTCCGGCGTGCGTATGCAGGCGAAAGTGCACCTGATCACCTGCCACAACGACATGGCGAAGAACATCGTCAAAGCCGTTGAGCGCTGCGGACTGAAGGTCGATCAGCTGATTTTTGCCGGTCTCGCCTCCAGTTTTGCCGTACTGACTGAAGATGAACGTGAGCTGGGCGTATGTGTTGTCGACATTGGTGGCGGTACAATGGACATTGCCGTATATACCGGCGGCGCTTTACGGCACACTAAGGTGATTCCATATGCAGGTAACGTCGTGACCAGCGACATCGCCTATGCGTTTGGTACACCGCCGACGGACGCTGAAGCGATCAAAGTGCGCCATGGCTGCGCACTGGGTTCGATTGTCGGCAAAGATGAGAACGTTGAAGTGCCGAGCGTGGGCGGACGTCCACCGCGCAGCCTGCAGCGTCAGACGCTGGCAGAAGTGATTGAGCCGCGTTACACCGAACTTTTGAATCTGGTCAATGACGAGATTCTGCAGTTACAGGAACAACTGCGTCAGCAGGGCGTGAAGCATCATCTGGCCGCAGGCATTGTCCTGACCGGGGGTGCCGCGCAAATCGAAGGACTGGCGGCCTGTGCGCAACGCGTATTCCATACGCAGGTGCGTATCGGACAGCCGCTGAATATTACCGGCCTGACTGACTATGCGCAGGAGTCGTACTACTCCACCGCAGTGGGACTGTTGCACTACGGCAAAGAGTCGCACATGAACGGTGATGCAGAGACCGAAAAACGTGTCTCAGTAGGCAACTGGTTCAAGCGTATTAACAGTTGGTTAAAAAAAGAGTTTTAATTTTTGTGAAAGGGGATCATGCTGTTTTCTTTTGTGATCTCCAGGCGACAGGCACATAACGGAGAGAAATCATGTTTGAACCTATGGAATTAACCAACGACGCGGTGATTAAAGTCATCGGCGTCGGTGGCGGCGGCGGTAACGCCGTAGAGCACATGGTACGCGAGCGTATCGAAGGTGTGGAATTCTTTGCTGTGAATACCGACGCGCAAGCGCTGCGTAAAACAGCTGTCGGCCAGACCATCCAGATCGGTAATAACATTACCAAGGGTCTGGGTGCGGGTGCGAACCCGGAAGTGGGCCGTAACTCTGCAGAAGAAGATCGCGAAGCACTGCGTTCTGCGCTGGAAGGGGCAGACATGGTGTTCATCGCAGCCGGCATGGGCGGCGGTACCGGAACCGGTGCAGCACCTGTAGTCGCTGAAGTGGCTAAGGATCTGGGTATCCTGACGGTGGCTGTGGTTACCAAGCCGTTCAACTTCGAAGGCAAAAAGCGCATGGCGTTTGCCGAGCAGGGGATCGCTGAACTCTCTAAACATGTGGATTCCCTGATCACCATTCCAAACGACAAGCTGCTGAAAGTGCTGGGTCGTGGCATCTCTCTGCTGGATGCATTTGGTGCGGCGAACGACGTGCTGAAAGGCGCTGTCCAGGGTATCGCCGAGCTGATCACCCGTCCGGGCCTGATGAACGTCGACTTTGCTGACGTGCGCACCGTGATGTCCGAAATGGGCTATGCGATGATGGGTTCCGGCGTTGCGTGCGGTGAAGATCGTGCGGAAGAAGCGGCTGAAATGGCGATCTCAAGCCCACTGCTGGAAGATATCGATCTCTCTGGCGCGCGCGGCGTGCTGGTCAACATCACGGCGGGCTTCGATCTGCGTCTGGATGAGTTCGAAACCGTGGGTAACACCATCCGCGCCTTCGCGTCTGATAACGCGACCGTCGTGATCGGTACCTCACTGGATCCGGAAATGAATGACGAACTGCGCGTCACCGTGGTGGCAACCGGTATCGGCATGGACAAGCGTCCTGAAATCACGCTGGTGACCAACAAGCCAGCCAGCCAGCCAGTGATGGATCATCGCTATCAGCAGCACGGTATGTCACCGCTGCCGCAGGAGCAGAAACCGGCGGCTAAAGTGGTTAACGAGCAGCCTGCACAGTCGAACAAAGAGCCTGATTATCTTGATATTCCGGCCTTTTTACGTAAGCAGGCCGATTAGGATTAACCCGATAATTGGGATTCTCCGCTCTTTGTGCTAAAGTGTCTGCCCGCTGGTAAAGTATACTGGCGGTCGGAAAGGTGATACTGCGAGATAATGCGATGATCAAACAAAGGACATTAAAACGTATTGTTCAGGCGACTGGCGTCGGTTTGCATACCGGCAAGAAAGTCACCCTGACCTTACGCCCTGCGTCGGCTAACACCGGGGTCATCTATCGTCGCACCGACTTGAATCCACCGGTAGATTTTCCGGCTGATGCAAAATACGTGCGCGACACCATGCTGAGCACCTGCCTGGTGAATGATGAAGGCGTACGTATTTCAACGGTTGAACACCTCAATGCCGCCCTTGCGGGTCTGGGTATCGACAATATTATTGTTGAAGTTGATGCGCCAGAGATCCCGATCATGGACGGCAGCGCAGCACCGTTTATCTATCTGCTGATGGATGCGGGTATCGAGCAGCTCAACAGCGCGAAGAAATTTGTGCGCGTTAAGCAGGCCGTGCGTGTGGAAGAGGGTGACAAATGGGCCGAGATCAAACCTTATAACGGTTTCTCGCTCGATTTCACCATCGACTTTAAACACCCGGCGATCGACTCCAGCTCACAGCGCTATGCGATGAACTTCTCTGCTGACGCCTTTGTTCGTCAAATCAGCCGGGCGCGTACATTTGGCTTTATGCGTGAAATCGAATATCTGCAGTCTAAAGGCCTGTGCCTGGGCGGTAGCTTAGATTGTGCGATAGGCCTGGATGATTTCCGCGTACTGAATGAAGAAGGCCTGCGTTTTGAAGACGAGTTTGTCCGTCACAAAATGCTGGACGCCATTGGCGACTTGTTTATGTGTGGCCACAACATCATTGGCGCATTCACTGCGTTCAAATCGGGCCATGCGCTGAACAACAAGCTGCTGCAGGCGGTTCTGGCGAAGCAGGAAGCCTGGGAATGGGCAACCTTCGAAGACGAAGCGGAACTGCCGCTGGCATTCAAAGCACCGAATCTGGTTCTGGCGTAACGCCTCCGGAACGTGAAACGGCTGGTTATGCTGACACCCTCTCCGGTCAGCGGCACCAGCCGTTTTTTTATCCCCTCTTTCTCCCCCCGATCGCTGCGAGCGCACTCGCAAAACGCGATTTCCGCTGCTGAATTGCTGAGCAATCACGCGCGTTTTCTCACACCGCCACTTTAATCTCAGGTGTGGATGCCCCACATTAATGTTACTATCTGAGGCGCTTTTACAGGCCAAAATCCGTTGCGGTTCGCGGCGGGTACACAAAAACAAGAGCGCAGCACTCTGTGCGCGATGGAAAGGTTGTGATCGGGATTCTTCAGCGCTGGCGACAATTAGGTAGACGCTACTTCTGGCCTCATCTCCTGTTGGGGATGGTTGCGGCCAGCTTTGGCCTGCCAGCCTGCGCGCAAAGCTCCGAACTCAACGCTTCGTCTGAATCGCCTGCCAGCAGCCTGTTTCTGGGCAACGCCACTCGTTTTGACCACCTGATCCGGCTTCAGGAAGCGTCCCGGCGCCCGAGCTTCAGCGTCGACTACTGGCACCAGCACGCAATCCGCACCGTTATCCGTCATCTCTCCTTCACGCTGGCGCCTCAGGCGCAGGCAGAGCAGCAGCCGTTACCGCTGGCAGCACAAAAGCTGGCGCTGATCGACTCCCTGCACAATTTACTGACATCACACTCTGCGCTGCACACTGCACCGCAGCAGCTTGCTGTTCCCCCGCTTTTTATGGCCGTTACCCGCTCCTGGGTCGAGTGGCATGCCAGCGTGCATGGCATTCGCGCCGGGCCTGCCCGATTGTTCTGCTAATCTTTTTGGTTTTATTCACTCTGTTTAGATTTCGCAGCCCGCAATATGCCGGCTGAATTGAGAATATATTTACTATGTTAAGCAAAATATTAACCAAGGTTTTTGGTAGCAGTAACGATCGTACCCTGCGTCGTATGCGCAAAGTGGTGGACGTCATCAACAAAATGGAGCCTGACTTCGAAAAGCTCTCTGATGATGAACTGAAAGCGAAAACGGACGAGTTCCGCGCGCGCCTGAAAAAAGGGGAATCCCTGGAAAGCCTGATCCCGGAAGCATTTGCCACCGTGCGCGAAGCCAGTAAACGTGTGTTCGGGATGCGACACTTCGACGTGCAGCTGATTGGCGGCATGGTGCTGAACGATCGCTGCATCGCAGAGATGCGTACCGGTGAAGGTAAAACCCTGACCGCGACGCTGCCAGCCTATCTGAATGCGCTGTCGGGGAAAGGCGTTCACGTCGTGACCGTCAACGACTATCTGGCACAGCGTGATGCCGAAAACAACCGTCCGCTGTTCGAGTTCCTGGGCCTGAGCATCGGCATCAACATGTCGGGCCTGCCAGCGGTGGCGAAGCGTGAAGCGTACGCGGCAGACATCACCTACGGCACCAACAACGAATATGGCTTCGACTACCTGCGCGACAACATGGCTTTCAGCCCGGAAGAGCGCGTACAGCGTAAACTCCACTATGCGCTGGTGGATGAGGTCGACTCCATCCTGATCGATGAAGCGCGTACGCCGCTGATCATCTCCGGTCCGGCAGAGGACAGCTCTGATCTTTACACCAAAGTGAACAAGATCATCCCGCATCTGGTTCGTCAGGATAAAGAGGACTCCGAAACCCATCAGGGCGAGGGTGACTTCTGGGTCGATGAGAAAGCGCGTCAGGCCCACATGTCTGAGCGTGGTCTGGTGAAAGTGGAAGAGCTGCTGGTCAGCCAGGGGATTATGGAAGCGGGTGAGTCGCTCTACTCGCCGACCAACATCATGCTGATGCACCACGTTACGGCGGCCCTGCGTGCGCACGCGCTCTTTACCCGCGATGTGGATTACATCGTGAAAGATGGCGAAGTGGTGATCGTCGATGAACACACCGGCCGTACCATGCAGGGGCGTCGCTGGTCCGATGGCCTGCATCAGGCGATCGAAGCGAAAGAAGGTGTAGAGATCCAGAACGAGAACCAGACCCTGGCCTCGATCACCTTCCAGAACTATTTCCGTATTTACGAGAAGCTGGCCGGGATGACCGGTACGGCCGATACCGAAGCGTTCGAATTCAGCTCTATCTACAAGCTCGACACCATCGTGGTGCCGACTAACCGTCCGATGGTGCGTAAAGATCTGGCTGACCTGGTCTACATGACCGAGAAAGAGAAGATCGATGCGATTATCGAAGATATCCGCGAGCGCACCGCCAACGGCCAGCCTGTACTGGTGGGGACCATCTCGATTGAGAAATCGGAAGTGGTCTCTAACGAACTGACCCGCGCCGGTATCAAACATAACGTGCTTAACGCCAAATTCCACGCCCGCGAAGCGGATATCGTGGCACAGGCGGGTCGGCCAGGTGCGGTCACTATCGCCACCAACATGGCCGGACGTGGTACCGACATCATGCTGGGCGGAAGCTGGCACGCGGAAGTGGCCGAGCTGGAAGCGCCGACCGATGCGCAGATTGAAGAGATCAAAGCGGCGTGGAAAATCCGTCATGATGCGGTTCTGGCGTCCGGCGGTCTGCACATTGTGGGGACCGAGCGTCACGAATCGCGTCGTATTGATAACCAGCTGCGCGGTCGTGCAGGCCGTCAGGGTGACGCCGGTTCATCACGCTTCTATCTCTCAATGGAAGATGCGCTGATGCGTATTTTTGCCTCGGACCGCGTCTCCAATATGATGCGTAAACTGGGCATGAAACCGGGTGAAGCGATTGAGCATCCGTGGGTCACTAAAGCGATTGCCAACGCACAGCGCAAAGTAGAGAGCCGTAACTTCGATATTCGTAAGCAGCTGCTGGAATATGATGATGTGGCGAATGACCAGCGTCGGGCTATCTACAGTCAGCGTAATGAGCTGCTGGATGTCTCCGACGTGAGCGAAACCATCAACAGCATTCGTCATGATGTCTATAAGGCCACCATCGACACCTACATTCCGCCGCAGTCTCTGGAAGAGATGTGGGATGTGCCTGGCCTGGAAGAGCGTCTGCGCGCGGACTTTGATCTCGATCTGCCGATTGCGGAGTGGCTGGATAAAGAGCCGGATCTGCATGAGGAAGTGCTGCGTGAACGCATCATGGCCCGCGCGATCGAGAGCTATGCCGGGAAAGAGGAGATCGTGGGCGCCGAGATGATGCGCAACTTCGAAAAAGGCGTGATGCTTCAGACGCTGGATTCGCTGTGGAAAGAACATCTCGCTGCAATGGACTATCTGCGTCAGGGTATCCATCTGCGTGGCTATGCGCAGAAAGATCCGAAGCAGGAGTACAAGCGTGAATCCTTCGCCATGTTTGCGGCGATGCTGGAGTCACTGAAGTATGAAGTGATCAGCACGCTGAGCAAGGTTCAGGTGCGTATGCCGGAAGAGGTAGAAGCGATGGAGCAGCAGCGTCGTGAAGAGGCCGAGCGTCTGGCACAGCAGCAGCAGCTGAGCCATGTCGAAGAAGATCTGCTGGCGGAGCCAGAGCCGCAGCAGAGCGGTGAGCGCAAAGTGGGCCGCAACGATCCCTGCCCATGCGGTTCCGGCAAAAAGTACAAGCAGTGTCATGGCCGTATCGCCTGAGACTGACCGCTGAATAAAAAGGAGCCGCTGGCTCCTTTTTTACGCCTTTGCCCTGAACCGGCACTGCCTGAGCAGACAGCGCCGCGCCGGGCTAAAGCGGTTAACTTCCGCAGAGGCATGCTCTAAAATCATCACTCATTCATTGATTACAACCGGATACTCTTCATGAAGCACCTGCAGGTTGCAGTAGGCATCATTCGTAATGCCAATAAACAGATTTTCCTTGCCCAGCGCGCGGCGAGTTCTTACATGGCGAATAAATGGGAGTTTCCTGGCGGTAAGATTGAAGCGGGCGAAAGCGCCGAACAGGGACTGATCAGGGAACTGCATGAAGAGACCGGCATTGAGGTTACCGAGGCGCGTCCGGTGGGTCATGCAGACCACACCTATGAAGACCTGCGTGTGACGCTGCACTTCTTCCTGGTGGAGGGGTGGAAAGGCGAGCCGTGGGGCAAAGAGGGACAGCCGCAGCGCTGGGTCGATCAGCAGGCGCTGGTGGCAGATGAGTTTCCGCCAGCCAATCACCCGCTGATTGCGCGTCTGGTCGCGGGCGAACTCTGAGGGAATGGGGCGGTGCGCCCCATTCTTTAATCAATGATCCTGTTCACTCCAGTTTTCACTGTCATTCATGTCGTCGCTGCTGGGGATCCGCTTCTCTTCAGCGGCCCATTCCCCTAAATCAATAAGCTGGCAGCGCTTACTGCAGAAGGGACGCCACGGGCTCAGCTCATCCCAGATGACATCTTTGCCGCACTGCGGACAGGAAACGGTCATAACATCTTGCTGCATGGTTACCTCTAACAACAGGCCAGTTGAAAATTAAGGCGGGCCGGGACTTCACCCTGCTCGCTGTCAAATGGCATAAAACGGATGGCGTAACGGCTCTTGTGGCCGGAGACCTGGGGATAGAGCGCATCGTCCAGTGACAGCTGCAGCCGCAGCAGATCGGCCCCTTCGGCATTATCCTGATAAAAACCATTAAGGCTGGTCTGCAGATGGAAGGTGCCGGACTGACGGATCAGATCCAGCACCATCGCCAGCGCATGATGCAGCGGCTCCAGCGTCTGCATCCAGGCTTCGACCTGGGCATCGCGCGTCTCCTGGGGCAGATGCAGCCAGATGTGCAGACCTGGTAAATCAAAGCTGCAGCAGCCGCCGGGGATGCTCAGGCGCTGGCGGACGAGGGCAATAAGACGATCCTCGCGCAGCTGCTGGCCCATTCGCGGCGCATTCATCAGCTGGGTTGACTGAATTCTCAGTTTATCACTGAGGGCATTAACCAGTGTCATATCGACACCGGGCACATCAGCCCAGGCACGTAATTTCTGCTGCTGACGCTCAAGCTCTTTCAGCAGCTCGGTACGCATGTCACCCCGCTCGAAAATGTCGAGCAGTTCGGCAATCACACGGAAAAAGGTCAGCGCATTCACCGTCTTATCCAGCGGGGTGGTCTCATCCAACTGGTTAATCAGAAACTCAACCCGTAGCCAGGTGCGCATTTTTTCATTCAGTGGGTGTTCAAACAGAACGGGTGTGCTCATGGTATTAATCCTGTTTCGTTGCCGCCAGCCTGAGGTAGCACTGATGAAGTCTGGCAACCTGTGGCAAGGCATCATCGGGCTCGCCACAATTATCAATAATGTCATCGGCACAGGCGAGGCGCTGCTGACGCGTGGCCTGTGCGGCAAGAATACGTTGTGCCTGCGCGGCGGTGAGGCCATCACGCTGCTGCGTGCGCGCTAACTGTGTTGCTTCATCGACATCCACGACCAGCACTCTGTCAGCCTGGTGCTGTAACTGGTTTTCCACCAGTAGCGGCACGACCCAGAGCACATAAGGTGAGGTGGCCTGCGCGATCAGCGCGCGTGTCCGGGCATTAATCAACGGATGGAGCAGCGCGTTTAACCAGCTTTTCTCTTCCGGCTGCTGAAAAATAATGTCGCGAAGCCGGGCACGATCAAGCGCCCCCTGTTGCGTGACGATCGATGAACCATAGCGCGCCTGAATGGCCTGCAGAGCCGGGGTACCCGGCTCGACCACCTCACGGGCGATCAAATCCGCATCAATAATCTTCACGCCAGATGCGGCAAATGCCCGGGCAATGGTACTTTTTCCACTGCCGATTCCTCCGGTAAGCGCGACGATATAGGGCATGTTTTTCACCTGACTTCTCATCCGGACCGGGGTTCAGGGTAATGATCTGGCAAAAAAACGCAAAAATGGGCGACAGATCACACCGGGAAAGCACAACTAAATTTAACGGATTGTAGCGTAAATAAAGTGAAATTCGCAGTCTTGTCGCAACGCAGGAGGCGCGTATCATAACGTCACTGGAGCTGTGCTTATTTCGTGAAGAACGATTCATTGCCACTTACCAGGACACTGTTTATGCGTATCGAAGAAGATCTGAAACTGGGCTTTAAAGATGTGTTAATCCGCCCAAAACGCTCCACGCTGAAAAGCCGCTCGCAAGTTGAGCTGGAACGCAGCTTTACCTTCCGTCATTCGGGACTGCGCTGGAGCGGCGTGCCGATCATCGCCGCCAACATGGACACCGTCGGCACATTTTCGATGGCCGAGGCGCTGTCCAGCTTCAATATCCTCACCGCGGTTCACAAACATTACAGCGTCGATGAGTGGCGCGCCTTTATTCAGCGCGTGCCCGCCGCGATACTGAAGCAGGTCATGGTATCGACCGGGACCTCAGAGGCCGATCTCAGTAAGCTGGTAGCAATTATGGCGCTGTCTCAGGATTTGCAGTTTATCTGCATCGATGTCGCTAACGGCTACTCGCAGCATTTTGTCGATTTTCTGCAGCGGGCGCGTGAGATGTTTCCGACCAAAACGATTTGTGCCGGTAACGTGGTCACGGGCGAAATGGTGGAAGAGCTGATCCTCTCTGGCGCGGATATCGTGAAGGTTGGCATCGGCCCCGGCTCAGTCTGCACCACCCGGGTAAAAACCGGTGTCGGTTATCCGCAGCTGTCGGCCGTTATTGAGTGTGCTGATGCGGCGCATGGCCTGAGCGGACAGATCGTCAGCGATGGTGGCTGTTCTGTGCCCGGCGACATCGCCAAGGCGTTTGGCGGCGGAGCAGACTTCGTGATGCTGGGCGGAATGCTGGCGGCGCATGATGAATGTGAAGGGCAGATCGTCGAAGAAAATGGCGAAAGTTTTATGCTCTTCTACGGCATGAGCTCTGAGTCAGCGATGAAGCGTCACGTCGGTGGTGTCGCGCAGTACCGCGCAGCGGAAGGTAAGACCGTGAAGCTGCCGTTACGCGGCCCGGTGGATGACACCGCCCGCGACATTCTGGGTGGACTGCGTTCCGCCTGCACGTATGTCGGAGCGGAGCGCCTGAAAGAGCTAACCAAGCGCACCACCTTTATCCGCGTTAACGAGCAGGAAAACCGCGTTTTCAACCGGTAGGATTGGGGGGCGCAGGCTTGCGCCCCTTAATGTATCGCATCGCCCAGCCCGAAGACCGGCAGGTACATCGCAATCACCAGCGTACCGACAATGCCGCCAGTCACTATCATCATCATCGGTTCCAGCGAGGCCGCCAGCGTATCCGCGCGTTCACGGGTTTCCGTTTCATGCCACTCCGCCAGACGGGCCAGCATCAGATCCAGTGCACCCGCCTCTTCGCCGACCCGTATCAGCTGACTGCATAACGGGGTGAACAGGGGATGATGGATGAGCGCCTGATGCAGCGGATTCCCCTGAGCAATGTGCTGCTGCAGGCCGGCGATCGCCTCCTGCCACAGCAGGGAGGAGAGCGTCACTTCTACGGCGGTCAGGCCCTGCAACAGCGTCAGGCCTGCGCGCTGTGTCAGATTGAGAATGGTATAGATCTGCGTCAGTTGTGCGCCCCGCCACAGCCCGGACAGCAGGGGGATACGCAGAAAGATAGCCTGCTCACGGCGTTGCCAGCCCGCAGAGCGCCGTCGCAGCTGATGCCAGGCCACCAGCAGCAGCGAGATGCCGGTGGCTGCCACCGCGCCCCAGGCCTGAAGTCCCGCAGATAACTGCATAACCGCGGCCGTAAAGGCGGGCAGCGGCGCATCGAAAGAGGCATACACGGCGACAAACTCCGGCAGCACAAACAGCAGTATGCCGCAGGTGACGGCCATTGCCACCAGCAGGATAAACAGCGGATAGCGCAGCGCCTTCGTGACCTGATGACGTAACTGCTGCTGCCGGCTCTGCTGCCGGGCCAGTTCGCTGCAACAGACATCCAGCTGACCGGTCAGCTCGCCGACCTCCATCAGGGCCGGATAGAGCGCCGGGAAGATCTGCGGCCATTCCCGCAACGCCTGTGAAAATGGCGCACCGCTGAGCACCCGATGATGCAGCGCACGCATCAGCGCCCGCCAGCCGGGATGCGGATGGCCTTCCGCCAGCAAAGCGAGGCTCTCTGCCAGCGGCAGGCCCGCCTTAAGCAGGGTAGCCAGTTGCCTGATCAGGTCGACCCTGGGCTGCCATTTCCACGCTTTCTGAGGCCAGACTTTCTCTCTCTTCCAGCTCACCGGCAGAAGATCACGTTGCGCCAGCATCAGCAGCAGATTATCACTGTCGATCGCCAGCAGCTGGCCGCTGCACAACTGACCCTGGCTATCAACCGCCTGCCAGCGATATAAACAGGTATTATCCATCATCCAGTCCAATCACCCGTTGCATCTCTTCCAGCGAGGTATCGCCCCGGCTTACCGCTTCCAGGCCAGACACCAGCAGGGTACGCAGACCCTGCTGTTTTGCCAGCGTGAGCAGATTATCCAGCGGCATATCGGCGGCGATCGCATTTTGTAACCGGGCATTGATCGGCAGCAGTTCAAACAGGGCCAGTCGGCCAAAATAGCCGGAAAAACAGTGGTCGCAGCCGGGCGCGCGCCAGGTCTGCAGTGTGCCGGGCCAGAGGTCGGGAGGATAGTGCGCCACGGCCTGAGCAGGCTGGCGGCAGTGCGGACAGAGCCGCCGCACCAGACGCTGAGCAACGATCAGTTTCAGCGCCGGGCCCAGAAGATAGCCGGGGATGCCCATCTGACGCAGTCGGGTCAGAGTTTCGGCAGTGGAGTTAGTGTGCAGCGTCGACAGCACCAGATGGCCGGTCTGCGCAGCTTTCACCGCAATCTCTGCCGTTTCTGCATCCCGGATTTCGCCCACCATAATCACATCCGGGTCCTGTCTCAGCAGCGCCCGCAGCACGCGGTTAAAATCGAGGCCGTTTTTTGTATGGATCTGCGTCTGGTTAATGCCGGGTAACGGGATCTCAACGGGGTCTTCCACGCTGCACAGGTTCTTCTCCGGGGTATTCAGGGCGCTGAGTCCGCTATAGAGCGTAAACGTCTTGCCGCTGCCGGTCGGGCCGGTCACCAGTATCAGCCCCTGCGGCTGGGCAAGCGCGGCGCAGAACAGCCTGAGCTGGGCCGCGGGGAGGCCAAGCTTATCCAGTGACAGCGCTGCGCCTTCACTCTGCAGCAGCCGGACCACGGCTTTTTCGCCGCCATAGACGGGTAGCGTAGCCAGGCGAAAGGAGGCTGGTTTTCCGGCGATCTCCAGACTGAACTGACCATCCTGCGGCAACCGGCGTTCGGCGATATCCAGCCCGCCGAGGATTTTCAGTCGTGCCAGCAGCGCCGCAGGCGGAATGGCGGGCAGGGCGGAGAGAGGATGCAGAACGCCGTCGATACGCAGTCGCACGCGCAGCCCCTCGCGGCCGGGTTCGATATGAATATCCGAGGCACGACGCTCCAGGGCCTGACGCAGGATCAGCTGCGTCGCCTTAACGGCTGACTCTGCCGGTGGTGCTTCGCGCGCGACCAGAGGCGTATCCGCATGCTGGCGCTGGTCGAGCCGGGCCTGCGGCCAGCATTCGATCTCAATCTGGCACTGGCTGGCAAAATGAAGGGCTTCAGCCAGGCCCGGCGGCGCACTCTCCGCCACGGCAACGCGCAGATTGCTGGCGTCATGGTGCAGAACCACGGCGCGATAGCGCTGACACAGAGCCGCAATTGCGGCATCAGGCTTCTCCATCGCTGGCTCCTTTATCCGCGAAGCGGAACTGCGCCAGACAATTGTCACGCAGGCTGCTGTTGCTGCTGGTGCAGCTCCGCTGCCAGCTGATGCCGCCCTCGCTGCTGTCCCAGATCGGCACCATTTCGACACTCAGGCCATTCAGACTCTCCTGACCGGTCAGGGTAATCACCCCGCTTGCCACGCTAAGAGCGGAGACATAGCGTGAGCCGCGGGCGGCGGGAATGCCCGCTTCTCCGGCCTGGCACTGTGCAGGGCCGCCGTGTTCCATTGCACACAGCTCTACTGCCGTTTTGTAGGGCACCATCGTCTGGAGCATATCGGTCAGGGCTGCCCGTTGCAGGTAGTTCTGATACGCGGGCAGGCCGATGGCGCTTAAGATCGCCACAATCCCCACCACAATCATCAGTTCCACCAGGGTAAATCCACGTTGATTCATCATCACATCGTCTCCTGATTAAGAAGACAACAGGGTAAAAATCACGGGTGATGAAAGACAGTGCGCGAGAAGCGAACCGGAAAGCGGGCTGCAGAGAGATTTCAGCATTGCAGCGCAGTCGAAACTGCGCCGGAAGCAGGGTCGCAAAATTGCCGTCCCGGATGACGGCAGGGCAGGTTACTGCTGTCTAAAACGCATAGAGAGATCCAGCGCCCGTACATGCTTGGTCAGCGCACCGACCGACACATAATCCACGCCGGTCAGGGCGATCTGCGGCAGGGTGGTTTCCGTCACGTTACCGGAAACCTCCAGCAGTGTCCGCCCCTGATTGAGCGCGACGGCGGCGCGCATGTCGTCCAGGCTGAAGTTATCCAGCATAACGATATCGGCGCCGGCCTCCAGCGCCTGCCGTAACTCCTCCAGCGACTCCACCTCAACCTCGACCGGCACATCAGGCTGCAGCCATTGCGCGCGTTCCACCGCCTGCTGGATCGAACCACTGGCGATAATATGATTCTCTTTGATCAGATAAGCATCGGAGAGGCCCAGCCGGTGATTCTGACCGCCGCCGCAGAGTACGGCATATTTCAGTGCGGTACGGAGGCCGGGCAGGGTTTTGCGCGTGTCGAGCAACTGCGTCTGGCTGCCCGCCAGCAGAGCTACGTAGCGGCTCACCTCGGTGGCCACGCCTGAAAGCGTCTGCACAAAGTTAAGCGCCGTACGCTCGGCGGTCAGCAGCAGCCGGGCCGGACCGGTGATCTCAAACAGCAGCTGATCGGCTTTCACCGCATCGCCATCTTCAACATGCCAGTTCAGAGTCGCGTGGGAGCCAAGCTGAATAAACACCTCTTCTACCCAACGTTTACCACAGAAAACACCGTCTTCGCGGGTGATCACCTGGGCGTGAGCCTGGGTATCGGCTGGCAATAGGCGGGCGGTAATATCGCGATCAGCGTCAATCTCGCCGCCGAGATCCTCTTTTAACGCCAGTGCGACAGCATCCGGGATGTCACTTTTCACGCGTTTAATCAATGCCTGACGGCGGCTGTCCGGATCATAACCACGAGATGACATAGTCGTTTTACCTTATAAAAGTGCAGTAACAGAGGCGGTCACAATAGCCTGAACCGCCACGCTGTACCAGATCTGACGCTGATTTTGTTTAGTATACTTAACTTGCTGCGCCCGTTCGTAACAACCCGGACACACTAAGAGGCAAGAATCCTTTATTATTCATGCTATTCTCATCCAGGCAGAACAAGGAATCCGGTATGAAAATCAAACAGGGCTGGCTGACCGGGGTGCGTCACGTCCCCTCAACACATTGCAACGAACGCCCTGACGATGAGGCGCCTTCGCTGCTGGTGATCCACAATATCAGCCTGCCACCGGGTGAATTTGGCGGGCCGTGGATCGATCATCTCTTTACCGGCACACTGCCGCCTGATGCCCATCCCTACTTTGCCGATATCGCCGCCCTGAAAGTGGCGGCACACTGCCTGATCCGTCGTGATGGGGAGATCGTGCAGTATGTCTCTTTTGATAAACGCGCCTGGCATGCCGGGGTATCGCAGTTTGAGGGCCGTGAAAACTGCAACGACTTCTCAATAGGCATCGAGCTGGAAGGGACAGACAGTGAGCCTTATACCGGGGCGCAATATCGGGCCCTGCAGCAGGTGACGCAGTTGCTGCTGCAGCACTATCCATTAACGCCTTCACGTATCACGGGGCATAGCGATATCGCACCGGTACGCAAAACCGATCCCGGACCTGCTTTTGACTGGGACTATTACAGACAGCTGTTAACGCAGCCCACATCCTGATTTTTGCGGAGTCAGTATGACGTTGTTTACCTTGTTGTTAGTTTTAGGCTGGGAGCGCCTGTTTAAACTGGGCGAGCACTGGCAGCTCGACCATCGGCTGGAGCCGGTTTTTCGCCATCGCCGTCATTTCTCGCTGGTGCGCACATTGCTGATGACCGTGCTGGCGATGGCGCTGACCGCACTGGTGATCTGGAGCCTGAAAGGGCTGCTGTTCGGCGTGCTGCAGCTGCTGTTCTGGATCGTCACCGGCCTGCTCTGCATCGGTGCCGGTTCGGTTCGTCAGCACTATCACCACTATCTGAAAGCCGCCAGTCATGACGATGAGGCGGCGCATCAGGCGATGGCGGCCGAGCTGACGCTGATCCACGGTGTACCGGTGGAGTGCAGCGAACGCGAATTTCTGCGTGAACTTCAGAACGCCCTGATCTGGATAAACTTCCGCTTCTATCTGGCCCCGATGTTCTGGCTGGTGGTGGGCGGCCCCTGGGGGCCGGTGCTGCTGGTGGGCTACGCATTTCTGCGCGCCTGGCAAAGCTGGCTGGCAAAGCAGGGCACGCCGATGGCGCGTGCGCAATCAGGTGTGGATGCGATTCTGCACCTGCTTGACTGGATCCCGGTGCGGCTGGCGGGCGTAGCTTACGCGCTGCTGGGCCACGGCGAGAAAGCGCTGCCTGCCTGGTTTGCCTCGCTGACCGACCGCCATCGCTCTCAGTATCAGGTGCTGACGACGCTGGCTCAGTTCTCCCTGTCGCGCGACCCGCATACCGACAAAGTTGAAACGCCACGGGTTGCCGTGGCGTTAGCGAAGCGGACCTCACTGGTGCTGGTGGTCGCCGTGGCGTTGCTGACGATTTACGGCACGCTGGTGTGATCAGCGGGGGGCACACCAAAATCGGGTGTGCCATCTTCCCGCCAGTGGAAATATTTCAGACGGGTATGGCGGTTCGGATCCCAGAGCGGATCGCCCTCAATTTCCGTGTAGTTGCGGGCGTGGTACACCAGCACGTCGCGCCCCTCTTCATCGCGGGTAAAACTGTTGTGACCCGGCCCATACTGATGGTTGTCCCAGCTGGACGCAAACACCGGCCGGGCAGATTTCTGCCAGGCAGAAACATCCAGCGGGTCAGCATCAGCGTCAATCGACAGAAGGCCCAGGCAGTAATTCTCATCAGTAGCACTGGCGGAGTAGGTCACAAACAGCCGATCGCCGTGACGGATCGCCGCCGGTCCTTCATTGACGCTAAACCCTGCACACTCCCACTCATATTCCGGCCGGCTCAGCATGACCGGCGTACCTTTCAGCGTCCAGGGATTCAGTAATTCGGCCAGATAGAGGTTGGAGTTACCGGGAATCAGGGGATCCTTCTGCGCCCAGAGATACCAGTTTTTGCCCTGATGAACGAAGTGGGTGGCATCCAGCGAGAAGCTGTCAAACTGACTGAAGACACGGCGGCAGGGCTGCCATGGCCCCTGCAGGGGATCGTCGGCGTCACAGACCAGCGCGTACATCCGGTGCTGAAACAGTCCCTCTTTGATGTCGCGTGTGGGAGCAGCAGCGAAATAGATCACCCACTGACCTTCAATGTAGTGCAGTTCGGGCGCCCAGATTAATTCGCTGCAGGGGCCGCTCTCTGGCTTGTGCCAGACCACCACCGCTGCGGCACTGCGCAGGCCTGCCAGCGTGGTGGCGCGGCGGATCTCAAGCCGGTCATACTCCGGGACCGAGGCCACGAAATAGTAGTGCTGATCATGGTGCAGGATAAAGGGGTCGGCGCGCTGCGTAATAAAGGGGTTTGGCCAGGCTGTCATCATTTTACCTCTCCGGTTGGGGTGACCGCCTCGTCGCGCAGGCGAACCGAGTGCAACTCACGGAAATTCTGGCGGCGCAGGGCGAGATCCTGCTGAATAGTAAGCATCATTTTGCGGTCAACCTTCAGCAGCCTGACCACGCCAGCGGTAATCAGATAGCCGACGCCCGGAATAACGGTGAACAACAGCATGATGCCGTTAATCGCCTCCGGCGACTGCTGTTTTGCCCCCGCGTTGTAGCCATAGATCGACAGCAGAAAGCCGACCATCGCACCGGCGACGGCCAGTCCCACCTTGAGGAAGAAGAGGTTGCCGGAGAAGCTGATGCCGGTGATGCGTTTACCGGTTTTCCATTCGCCGTAGTCATCCACATCGGCCATCAGTGACCAGTGCAGCGGTGACGGGATCTGATGCAGGATATTCAGCACAAAGTAGGCGACGACCACCATTACCGTGGCGTGAGGATCGATCCAGTAAAAACCACTGGAGAAGAGAGCCAGCGCGATATTGGTCCAGAAGAAGACTTTGAGTTTGCACCAACGATCGGTGAGGAGTTTCGCCAGTGTGCTGCCGACCATCATGCCAATCACTCCCAGGCTGATAAACAGCGTGGCGAAGTGCGTTGACTGACCCATGACCCAGGTCACGTAATACATGGTGGCCGCCATGCGGATAAAGCCGGGGCAGACATTACAGAAGGTCAGCAGCAGAATACGCACCCACTGGTCGTTCTTCCAGACGTCACGCAGATCTTTTTTCAGGTCATCGTTGCTCGGCACGGCAGGGTGGATACGTTCACGAACCGTCGCAAAACAGAAGAGAAACATCGCCAGTCCGATGGTAGCGAGGACTGTCATCGCCATCTGATAACCGCGGGCTTTATCTGCGCCGCCAAACCATTCCGCCATCGGCAGCAGCGACATGGAGAGTATCAGCGTGGCGATACCGACCATCACAAAACGGTACGACTGGCAGGAGACGCGCTCACCGGGATCGTTGGTAATCACGCCGCCCAGCGAGCAGTAGGGGATGTTGATGGCGGTGTAGGTCAGCGACATCAGGAAGTAGGTCACAAAGGCCCAGATGACCTTGTTGTGATACGTCCAGTCGGGGGTGGTAAACATCAGGATGCTGAACAGCACGTAGGGCACGGAAACCCACAGCAGCCAGGGGCGAAAACGTCCCCAGCGACTCTGGGTACGATCGGCGATCGCGCCCATAATCGGGTCGGTGACCGCATCCAGTACCCTGACCGACAGCAGCAGGGTGCCCACCAGCGCCGGAGCAAGGCCAAAAACATCGGTGTAGAAGTAGTTCAGGAACAGCATGATGGCCCCGCCAATCATGTTGCATCCGGCATCGCCCATGCCATATCCCAGTTTTTCCCGAAACGAGAGGGCTCCATCTTTCATGAGATTTTTCCTGCGCATCCAGTGTGAACAGGAATTATTGGCATTATGTCAGCGGGATGAACGGGAGTAATTCGTCGTGAAGATGGATTAAACAGGTGCGGAGAAATAAGTGTGAACTGGATCAGGCCAGAAAAGGCGGGTTGCGCGGCGAGAAAGAGTGCAACCTTCACCGAAGGTTGCACTCCGCATCAGCGCATCAGGCTTGCTGTGTTTTGTTCTTAATGAAGTAGCCGATAGCCAGAATCACCAGCCAGACCGGGATCAGCCAGACGGAGATCGCCATGCCCGGCGTGGTCGCCATCAGCACCAGAATCGCCGCCATGAAGACCAGGCAAATCCAGTTCCCCGCCGGATAGAGCAGCGCTTTAAAGCGGGTCGTGACGCCCTGCTGATCTTTCTTACGACGGAACTTCAGGTGCGCCAGGCTGATCATCGCCCAGTTAATCACCAGCGCAGAGACCACCAGTGACATCAGCAGTCCAAAAGCTTCGCCTGGCATCAGATAGTTGATCAATACGCAGAGCGCAGTAGCGACGGCTGAAACCAGAATGGTTAACACCGGCACGCCGCGGCGATCCACCTTCAGCAGCGCTTTGGGTGCGTTACCCTGCTGTGCCAGACCAAACAGCATACGGCTGTTGCAGTAGACGCAGCTGTTATAGACCGACAGCGCCGCCGTCAGGATCACGACGTTCAGAGCATTCGCCACCATCGCATCGCCCAGCTCATGGAAAATAAAGACGAACGGGCTGACTTCAGAGGTGACGCGATTCCACGGCATCAGAGAAAGCAGCACGGCCAGCGAACCAATGTAGAAAATCAGGATGCGCCACAGCACCTGGTTGGTCGCTTTCGGAATGCTTACTTCCGGATTATCCGCTTCGGCTGCGGTGATACCGACCAGCTCCAGCCCGCCAAATGAGAACATGATAATCGCCATCACGGTTACCAGTCCGCCGATGCCGTGCGGGAAGAATCCGCCCTGTTCCCAGAGGTTGCGCACGGTCGCCTGCGGACCTGCATGACCGCTGAACAGCAGCCAGCCACCAAAGAGGATCATGCCAATCACCGCCAGCACTTTGATGATGGCAAACCAGAACTCCATCTCACCGAACACCTTAACGTTGGTCAGGTTGATGGCGTTGATCATCACGAAGAAGATAGCGGCCGAGGCCCAGGTCGGAAAATCGGGCCACCAGAACTGGATATATTTGCCCACGGCGGTCAGCTCCGCCATCGCAACCAGCACGTAGAGAACCCAGTAGTTCCAGCCAGAAGCGAAGCCGGCAAAGTTGCCCCAGTATTTATACGCAAAGTGGCTGAAGCTGCCTGCGACCGGCTCTTCCACCACCATCTCGCCCAGCTGGCGCATGATTAAAAAGGCAATAAAACCGGCGATTGCATAGCCCAGAATAACGGCCGGTCCGGCGGATTCGATAACCGATGCGCTGCCCAGAAACAGCCCGGTTCCCACTGCACCACCCAGCGCGATGAGCTGAATATGGCGGTTCTTAAGACCACGTTTCAGCGCTTCGCCTTGCTGTTGTTCCATACAAACCTCGTGATGTTTTTATTCTTCGTTCGCAGCGCAGTTCGCTGTAATGAAGTGGTTACAATAACGTATTGATAATTTTACGGTATCTGGCCTGCTGAATGCTGCCATGCGCTACCCTGGCGACAAGAATAGTGATAAGCGAATCGCTTTGCACCTGCTTTCGCCTTTTGTGCTGAGAGTTGACTGAAAAAACGCCGTCCCCGTCACGTCTGATCAGAGAAACTTCTGCCACGAAATGCCGCGCATGACGAATAGTTTTCACTTATGGCTGCCGCTGCACTGGGCCGCTAACCGGGTGTAAGGTTTGGTAAAAGTGCATTTGTTTAACATTTGCCGCAACGCTGAATTTTCATTTTTTTAACCGCAGGTTAGCGGCAGCACAAGGCCTGGGGAGATGTGAATGTGGCCGGTACCATATAGACACAAGGTGAATACTTTGTTACTTTACGGGCGCCCCCTGGCAATTGGTATTACCAATTTACTCCGGACGATTGGTTTAATAAGAAGGGATGATGGCTTACAGTAAGATTCGCCAACCCAAGCTCTCTGACGCTATCGAGCAACAGCTCGAATCCCTGATCATGGAAGGGACCCTGCGTCCGGGAGAGAAGCTGCTCCCTGAGCGCGAACTCGCCAAACAATTCGATGTCTCACGTCCATCCCTCCGTGAAGCGATCCAGCGGCTGGAAGCCAAAGGATTATTGCTACGCCGACAGGGTGGCGGAACGTTTGTGCAGGAGAATCTCTGGCAAAGCATGAGCGATCCACTCGTTGAGCTTCTCGCCGACCATCCGGAATCACAGTTTGACCTGCTGGAAACGCGCCATGCCCTGGAGGGTATCGCCGCCTATTACGCGGCACTGCGCGGCACGGAAGAGGATCTGTTGCGCATTCGCGACTGTCATCTCCACATTCAGCAGGCGCAGGACAGCGGCGATTTAGACGCCGAAGCGGACGCAGTGATGCAGTATCAGATCGCTGTCACAGAAGCGGCCCATAATGTTGTGCTTTTGCATTTGCTACGCTCAATGGGCCCTATGCTGGAACAAAACGTCCGTCAGAATTTCGAATTGCTCTACTCGCGCCGGGAAATGCTGGCAAAAGTGAGCGGTCACCGCGCCAGAATCTTTGAGGCGATTGTGGCCCGTGAGCCAGAAAAAGCGCGCGAGGCTTCACACCGTCACCTGGCGTTCATAGAGGAAATCTTGCTGGACAGAAGTCGGGAGCAGAGCCGTCGTGAACGCTCCCTGCGTCGTTTACAGCAACGTAAGGAATAACGTGCGACACAGATCGTACTGACATCAGACGAGCCTGCCGGCATCTGCTTTAACAGGCTCCCGATTATTCAACGTATTAGACACAGATAAGGAACACACCCATGTCAGAACGTTTACACAATGACGTGGATCCGATCGAAACTCGTGACTGGCTACAGGCGATCGAATCGGTCATCCGTGAAGAAGGTGTTGAACGTGCACAGTATCTGATCGATCAGGTACTGGGTGCAGCCCGCAAAGGCGGCGTCAATGTGGCTGCAGGTTCGTCTGCAATCAGCAACTACATCAACTCTATTGCCGTTGAAGATGAACCCGACTATCCGGGCAACACCTCTCTTGAACGTCGTATCCGTTCCGCAATCCGCTGGAACGCCATCATGTCGGTGCTGCGCGCATCCAAAAAAGATCTGGAACTGGGTGGCCATATGTCCTCCTTCCAGTCTTCTGCCACGATTTATGAAGTGTGCTTTAACCACTTCTTCCGTGCGCGCAGTGACAAGGATGGCGGCGATCTGGTCTATTTCCAGGGCCATATCTCTCCGGGCATCTATGCCCGTGCGTTCCTTGAAGGTCGCCTGACCGAAGAGCAGATGAATAACTTCCGTCAGGAAGTGGATGGCAAAGGCCTCTCTTCTTATCCGCATCCGAAACTGATGCCGGAATTCTGGCAGTTCCCGACCGTTTCTATGGGTCTGGGTCCGCTGTCAGCGATCTACCAGGCGAAGTTCCTGAAATATCTGGAACACCGTGGTCTGAAAGACACCTCGGCCCAGACCGTTTACGCCTTCCTGGGTGACGGCGAGATGGATGAGCCGGAATCAAAAGGTGCGATCACCATCGCGACCCGTGAAAAACTGGACAACCTGGTCTTCATCATCAACTGCAACCTGCAGCGTCTGGATGGCCCGGTCACCGGTAATGGCAAGATCATCAACGAGCTGGAAGGTATCTTTGCCGGTGCTGGCTGGGAAGTGATCAAGGTCATCTGGGGCGGTCGCTGGGATGAGCTGCTGCGCAAAGATACCAGCGGCAAGCTGATTCAGCTGATGAACGAAACCGTCGACGGTGACTACCAGACCTTTAAATCCCGTGATGGTGCCTATGTGCGTGAGCACTTCTTCGGTAAATATCCGGAAACCGCGGCGCTGGTTAAAGATATGTCCGACGATGAGATCTGGTCACTGAACCGTGGCGGTCACGATCCGAAGAAAATCTACGCGGCGCTGAAAAAAGCGCAGGACACCAAAGGCAAGCCCGTCCTGATCCTGGCGCATACCATCAAAGGCTATGGTATGGGCGACACCGCGGAAGGCAAAAACATTGCCCACCAGGTGAAGAAAATGAACATGGATGGCGTGCGCTATATCCGTGATCGTTTCAACGTGCCGGTTGCTGATGACAAAATCGAATCACTGCCATATGTGACCTTCGAAAAAGGCTCAGAAGAGCACACTTACCTGCATGCGCAGCGCGAGAAGTTAGGCGGTTACCTGCCAACGCGTCAGCCGAAGTTCACTGAAAAGCTGGAAATGCCGGCGCTGGAAGAGTTCAGCGCGCTGCTGGAAGAGCAGAACAAAGAGATCTCCACCACCATCGCCTTCGTGCGTGCCCTGAACGTGATGCTGAAGAACAAGTCGATCAAAGATCGTCTGGTTCCGATCCTCGCCGACGAAGCGCGTACCTTTGGTATGGAAGGTCTGTTCCGCCAGATCGGTATCTACAGCCCGAACGGCCAGCAGTATACGCCGCAGGACCGTGAGCAGGTTGCGTACTACAAAGAAGATGAGAAAGGCCAGATTCTGCAGGAAGGGATCAACGAGCTGGGCGCAGGTTCATCCTGGCTGGCGGCGGCGACCTCTTACAGCACCAACAACCTGCCGATGATCCCGTTCTACATCTACTACTCCATGTTCGGCTTCCAGCGTATCGGCGATCTGATGTGGCTGGCAGGCGATCAGCAGGCGCGCGGCTTCCTGGTCGGCGGCACCTCGGGTCGTACGACTCTGAACGGCGAAGGTCTGCAGCATGAAGATGGTCACAGCCACATTCAGTCGCTGACGATCCCGAACTGTATCTCTTACGATCCTTCTTACGCCTATGAAGTCGCTGTCATCATGCACGACGGTCTGGTGCGTATGTATGGCGAAGCGCAGGAGAACATTTACTACTACATCACCACGCTGAACGAAAACTACCACATGCCAGCCATGCCGCAGGGCGCGGAAGAGGGTATCCGTAAAGGTATCTACAAACTGGAAACGGTAGAGGGCAGCAAGGGCAAAGTGCAGCTGCTGGGCTCAGGTTCTATCCTGCGTCATGTGCGTGAAGCGGCGCAGATCCTGGCGAAAGATTACGGTATCGGCTCCGATGTCTACAGCGTGACCTCGTTCACCGAACTGGCGCGTGATGGCCAGGATTGTGAGCGCTGGAACATGCTGCATCCGACAGAAGAAGCGCGCGTGCCTTACATCGCTCAGGTGATGAACGACGCGCCAGCAGTCGCCTCAACCGACTACATGAAACTGTTCGCTGAGCAGGTTCGTAGCTATGTCCCTTCCAGCGATTATCGCGTACTGGGTACAGATGGTTTTGGTCGCTCTGACAGCCGTGAGAATCTGCGTCATCACTTTGAAGTTGATGCATCTTATGTGGTGGTTGCCGCGCTGGGTGAGCTGGCTAAACGCGGCGAGATCGAGAAGAAAGTGGTGGCCGATGCGATCACCAAATTCAATATCGATGCCGATAAAGTTAACCCGCGTCTGGCTTAAGAGGTAAGAGAGTAATGGCTATCGAAATTAAGGTACCGGATATCGGGTCTGACGAAGTTGAAGTCACCGAGATTCTGGTGAAAGTTGGCGACAAGGTGGAAGCCGAGCAGTCGCTGATCACCGTGGAAGGCGACAAAGCCTCAATGGAAGTGCCGTCGCCACAGGCTGGCGTAGTGAAAGAGATTAAGATCTCTACCGGTGACAAAGTTGAAACCGGCTCGCTGATCATGATGTTTGAAGCAGAGGGCGCTGCGGAAGCCGCCCCTGCCGCTGCCCCGGAGAAGAAAGCGGATGCGGCACCTGCGCCAGCCGCGGCTGCGGCCACGGCCAGCAAAGACGTGGCGGTGCCGGATATCGGCGGTGACGAAGTGGAAGTCACTGAGATTCTGGTGAAGGTCGGCGATAAAGTCGAAGCCGAGCAGTCACTGATCGTGGTCGAAGGCGACAAAGCGTCGATGGAAGTCCCGGCACCGTTCGCGGGCGTGGTCAAAGAGATCACCATCTCGACCGGCGACAAAGTCAGCACCGGTTCACCCATCATGGTCTTTGAAGCAGAAGGCGCAGCACCGGCCTCTGACGCGAAGCCAGCGATGAAAGAAGAAGCGGCATCGGCACCTGCCGCCGCCGCAGGCGCGAAAGAGGTTAACGTCCCGGACATCGGCGGTGATGAAGTCGAAGTCACCGAGGTTCTGGTGAAAGTCGGCGACAAAGTCGAGGCCGAACAGTCACTGATCGTCGTGGAAGGCGATAAAGCCTCAATGGAAGTGCCTGCGCCGTTTGCGGGGACGGTCAAAGAGCTGAAAGTCGCGACCGGCGATAAAGTCAGCACCGGCTCCCTGATCATGGTGTTCGAAGTCGAAGGGGCTGCGCCAGCAGCACCTGCGGCGGCGAAGCAGGATGCTGCCCCGGCTCCGGCTGCTAAACCTGAAGCGAAAGCCACAGCGCCTGCACCCGCCGCAGCGAAAACGGACAGCAAAGGTGAGTTCGCAGAGAACGACGCTTACGTTCACGCCACCCCGGTGATCCGTCGCCTGGCGCGTGAGTTCGGTGTAAACCTGGCGAAAGTCAAAGGCACCGGTCGCAAAGGTCGCATTCTGAAAGAAGACGTGCAGACTTACGTGAAAGAGGCGGTGAAGCGCGCTGAAGCGGCACCGGCTGCTGCCAGCGGTGGCGGTCTGCCAGGCATGCTGCCGTGGCCGAAAGTGGACTTCAGCAAGTTTGGCGAAGTCGAAGAAGTCGAACTGGGTCGCATCCAGAAAATCTCTGGCGCGAACCTGAGCCGTAACTGGGTGATGATCCCGCACGTTACGCATTTCGACAAAACCGATATCACCGAGCTGGAAGCTTTCCGTAAGCAGCAGAATGCGGAAGCAGAGAAGCGCAAGCTGGATGTGAAGTACACGCCTGTCGTGTTCATCATGAAGGCCGTGGCGGCTGCGCTGGAGCAGATGCCACGTTTCAACAGCTCACTCTCTGAAGATGCGCAGAAACTGACGCTGAAAAAATATATCAACATCGGTGTGGCGGTTGATACGCCAAACGGCCTGGTAGTTCCGGTCTTTAAAGACGTGAACAAGAAGGGCATCACCGAGCTGTCCCGTGAACTGATGGCGATTTCGAAGAAAGCGCGTGACGGTAAACTGACGGCGGGCGACATGCAGGGCGGATGTTTCACCATCTCCAGCCTGGGTGGCCTGGGCACCACACACTTCGCGCCGATCGTGAACGCGCCGGAAGTGGCTATTCTGGGTGTCTCTAAGTCGGCGATGGAACCGGTATGGAACGGCAAAGAGTTTATGCCGCGTCTGATGATGCCGATTTCTCTCTCCTTCGACCACCGCGTAATCGACGGTGCCGATGGTGCAAGATTCATCACCATTATTGGCAATATGCTGTCCGACATTCGTCGTTTAGTTATGTAAATGTAAAGAAGGCCGGCGGATGCCGGCCTTCCTTTAACGATTCGTCGCGCCGCGGTTGGCAGTTTGTTAACAATTCTGTAAACTCTTGCGGTGAAAGTCCCGGTGGAACAAGGGCATTATAAGAACGTCTGACCCGCCGGATATCAATTAAGAGGTCATGATGAGTACAGAGATTAAAACCCAGGTCGTGGTACTTGGGGCAGGTCCTGCAGGTTACTCTGCAGCCTTCCGTTGTGCGGATTTAGGTCTGGAAACCGTACTGGTTGAGCGTTACAGCACCCTGGGCGGTGTTTGTCTGAACGTCGGTTGTATCCCCTCTAAGGCGCTGCTGCACGTTGCCAAAGTGATTGAAGAGGCGAAAGCCCTTGAAGAGCACGGCATTGTGTTTGGTCAGCCCTCTACTGATATTAACAAGATTCGCAGCTGGAAAGAGAAGGTTATCAACCAGTTGACTGGCGGCCTGTCAGGAATGGCAAAAGGGCGTAAAGTCACCGTGGTTAACGGCCTGGGCAAATTCACCGGTGCTAACACCCTGGTGGTTGAAGGAGAAGGCGGCGCGACCACCATCAACTTCGATAATGCCATCATCGCTGCGGGTTCACGCCCTATCGAACTGCCATTCATCCCGCATGAAGATCCACGCGTCTGGGACTCTACCGATGCACTGGAACTGAAAGAAGTGCCGAAGCGCCTGCTGGTTATGGGTGGCGGTATCATCGGTCTGGAAATGGCGACCGTGTATCATGCGCTGGGTTCAGAGATCGACGTGGTCGAAATGTTCGACCAGGTTATCCCGGCTGCGGATAAAGACGTTGTTAAAGTCTTTACCAAGAAAATCAGCAAGAAATTTAACCTGATGCTGGAAACCAAAGTGACCGCCGTTGAAGCAAAAGACGATGGCATTTACGTTTCGATGGAAGGGAAAAAAGCACCGGGCGAAGCGCAGCGTTATGATGCCGTGCTGGTGGCGATCGGTCGCGTACCGAACGGTAAAGGTCTGGATGCCGGTAAAGCGGGCGTGGAAGTGGACGACCGTGGCTTCATCCGCGTCGACAAGCAGATGCGTACCAACGTGCCACACATCTACGCTATCGGCGACATCGTCGGTCAGCCAATGCTGGCGCACAAAGGTGTGCATGAAGGCCATGTGGCAGCCGAAGTGATCTCCGGTCTGAAGCACTACTTCGATCCGAAAGTAATCCCTTCTATTGCCTACACCGAGCCAGAAGTTGCCTGGGTCGGTCTGACCGAGAAAGAAGCGAAAGAGAAGGGTATCAGCTATGAGACAGCGACCTTCCCTTGGGCGGCCTCTGGCCGTGCGATCGCCTCCGATTGTGCAGAAGGCATGACCAAACTGATCTTCGACAAAGAGACTCACCGTGTCATCGGTGGTGCGATTGTCGGCACCAACGGCGGCGAGCTGTTAGGTGAGATCGGTCTGGCGATTGAGATGGGTTGTGATGCGGAAGATATCGCGCTGACTATCCACGCTCACCCGACCCTGCATGAGTCAGTCGGTCTGGCTGCAGAGATCTTCGAAGGCAGCATCACCGATCTGCCTAACGCGAAAGCGAAGAAGAAGTAAGTTTCTGCCGCAGTGAAAAAAAGCTCCCGTTACGGGAGCTTTTTTTTGCGCCGGATGCCGGGCGGGATGTCTGAAATTTTTCAGGTCACACAGGAGGCAGTGCTGCTAAGGGGTTGTCCGGAGGAGTTATTGGGGTTATTTTATCCTGACGGGCAACGGACAGGACGTCGCAATGGACAGCAGCAGATTAATTGCATAAATCAGAGCTGATGGCTGGATGCTGATAAGGATAAACGGTAGCCATTACCATTTTACTCATCCTGCTAAACCGGGGCTGGTTACGGTGCCTCACCCCAAAAAGGACTTACCCATCGGTACGGTAAAAAGCATAAGAAAGCAGGCGAAGATTTAATCCCGCCTGCGCGAAGAGGTTGATATGTTTTATCCCATTGCAATAGAAGCCGGTGATGATGAACACGCCTATGGCGTCATCGTGCCTGATTTACCCGGATGTTTCTCTGCCGGAGAGACGCTGGATGAAGCGATAAAAAATGCAAAAGAGGCGATAACCGGGCATATCGAATTATGCGTCGAGCTTGGACATGCGATCCCTGCTGTCTCGACGATTGAGGCGCTGGCAACCCATCCCGACTATCAGGGTTATATCTGGGCCCTGGTCGATGTTGATGTGATTCGTTTGCTGGGTGGCTCAGAAAAAATCAATGTTACCCTGCCTAAGTCCCTGATTGATCGCATCGATCGTTGCGTAGCTTCACAGCCTGAATATAAAAGTCGTTCGGGCTTTTTAGCGCAGGTTGCGCTTGAGCGGATCACGGCTCAGTCCGGCAGGACTGAAAAGTAATTCCGCACTGCGGCTGAAAAAGACAGAGAAAGCGAATGGCTATCTGAGGGTGAGTCACGCAGCTACTGCCCGGCAAGATATTGCGCTGAAAAGGACATTCTCCTCACCGCGTTAGCGGCTGTAGCCGAACAATCGCAACCGTGGCGTCTCTCTTTTGCGCACCCCGAAATAGGGCGATTTAAGGCTTAACCTTTTGCTTCTCCTGCGCCACCCGTTCAACAAACATCTGCGCCAGTTCAGCAATGGCGCTGTTGCCGGGCAGCCTCTCTTCATTCATATGCATCACCAGCGTACTGCTGCGCCGGCGGCCCTGGCGCAGCGGCAGAGGGCGGAGTTCACCGCTCTCCAGCAGGGCGGCGATATTCTGTTCCGGCAGCCAGCCATAACCTAACTGATGCTGAACCGCTTCAATCGCAGCCGACAGCGTGGTAAATGACCAGTTCTCCGCCTGCTCGCCATTAACCTCTGACTGCTGCTGTTGCTGGCGATCCAGAATGGTGACGCAGGGCCAGCGGGCCAGCGTGGCCGCATCCAGCGGGGCCGGTTCGCGGTGCAGCGGATGGTCGCGATGGGCGACGGCGACGAAATCGACGCTCATCAGGCTTTCGCCCGCTAACGGCTCTGCGCCATACTGCGCGACCAGCCAGAGATCGGCCTGATACTCTGCCAGTCTGTCCGGCGTCTCACTGCGGACGATTTCGCTTAACCAGATGCGGACATGCGGATAGCGCTGCTGAAAGGTCTGGAGCACATCAAACAGCAGGGGCTTGGGCAGGGTGGCGTCAACCATCAGATCGATGCGCGAACGTTCGCCGCGTTGCAGCGCATTCGCCCTGGCCTCCAGCGCACTGAATCCCACCAGTAGCGGACGAACCTGAGCAAGCAGCTGATGTCCCTCCGCGTTCAGGACGGCGCGACGGCCCTCCTGCTCCAGCAGCGTCATCCCCAGTCGCTGCTGGAGCAGGCCCAGCTGGTAGCTCAGCGAGGACTGGCTGCGATGATTCTTCTCTGCAGCCAGCGCGAAGCTGCCCGTATTCACCACCTCATCGAGCAGATACCACTGCTCAAGCGTCGTTTTATACATGCTGACTCATCTAAAAATTGAATAATTTAGTGCTAAAAATAGCGTTATTAATCGCTTTTGTAACGCGCAATAATCTTCTCAACGAAAACAGATGAGGAATAAATCATGAGCACTTTTGATAAACATGACCTGTCAGGCATCGTCGGCAAACATCTGGTTTATACCTATGACAACGGCTGGAACTACGAGCTTTATATTAAAAACGCCAGCACCATCGACTATCGGATTCACAGCGGCATGGTCGGTAACCGCTGGGTTAAAAATCAGCACGTTTATGTCGTTCGTCTGGCGCAGGACGTCTACAAAGTCTCCTGGACTGAGCCAACCGGTACGGATGTCAGCCTGGCCGTTAACCTGACCGACAAAATTTTCCACGGCACCATCTTCTTCCCGCGCTGGGTAATGAATAATCCTGAAAAAACAGTCTGCTTCCAGAACGATCATCTGGAAGAGATGGCAGCATTACGCGAAGCGGGCCCGGCTTATCCCACCGAAATCATTGATGAGTTTGCGACGCTGACCCTGATTCGTGATGTGGGTGAAAACAATGAAAGCGTGGTGGACTGCCCGCCTGACCAGCTGCCAGCCGACTGGCCAGCCAGCCTGAAAAACTAATCATCATTCAGAAGAGGCCCGGGCGGCCTCTTCTGTTATCTGTTTCAGACGACCCCTTCGCGCTGCCCGCAAAAAACGGTCGGCGCACTGCCCGTTTTCTGAAAGTCTGCTGCCGCAGGCCGGGAAGCATGGCATGAAACCAAACTGACGCCGTCGTTCTCCTGATATATCCGCGGTTCGAATCTTTCTGCGCTCACCGCTGCGATAAGCGCCGCGCGGGCGAGCTTCCATTCCGGCAGGTTATCTATTCCTCTGAATCCGTTCACTAAAATTGCGTCATCGCGGACAGGCCTGCCCGGGAATTTCCGGTCGGTGCATCGGTAGGTGTCGGGTTGGTTCCGGCAGGCTGATCGGGCGGATGCATCGAGAGAGTAGGGCAGAATGAGCACAGGAGATTATGTTGTATTTTTGTAAACAGATTAACAAACAGCCGGAATCCTGCTATTCTGCCCTCCGCGAAACCGGGCACCTCAACCTGGACGAGAAAGGGAAGTGTGTTCTCCATAAGTGAGCAAGGTGGTCGGAAAGCCCTACATAATGAGAGCGAGGATAACGTCGTGCTAGAAGAATACCGTAAGCACGTTGCCGAGCGTGCTGCCCAGGGAATTGTACCTAAGCCTTTAGAGGCTTCCCAGATGGCCGCGCTGGTTGAACTGCTGAAAAATCCACCTGCGGGTGAAGAAGAATTTTTGACCGATCTGTTGGTCAACCGCGTCCCACCTGGCGTCGATGAAGCGGCGTATGTCAAAGCCGGTTTCCTGGCGGCTGTCGCCAAAGGCGAAGCAACCTCTCCTCTGATTACTCCTGAAAAAGCGGTTGAACTGCTCGGCACCATGCAGGGCGGTTACAACATTCATCCGCTGATCGAGGCGCTGGATGACAGCCGACTGGCTCCAGGCGCGGCGAAAGCCCTTTCCCACACGCTGCTGATGTTCGACAACTTCTATGATGTCGAAGAGAAAGCGAAAGCGGGTAATGAATACGCGAAGCAGGTGATGCAGTCATGGGCAGACGCCGAATGGTATCTGTCACGCCCTGAGCTGGCGGAAAAGATCACCGTTACGGTGTTCAAGGTCACCGGCGAAACCAACACCGATGACCTCTCTCCGGCACCGGATGCCTGGTCACGTCCCGATATCCCTCTGCACGCCCTGGCGATGCTGAAGAATGCCCGCGATGGCATCGAACCGGATGAAGCTGGCAACATCGGCCCGATCAAACAGATCGAAGCACTGAAGACCAAAGGCTTCCCGCTGGCTTACGTCGGTGACGTGGTCGGAACCGGTTCTTCACGTAAATCCGCCACCAACTCGGTGCTGTGGTTTATGGGCGACGACATCCCGAACGTGCCAAATAAAAAAGGCGGCGGCGTGGTGCTGGGCAGCAAAATTGCACCGATCTTCTTCAACACGATGGAAGATGCGGGCGCTCTGCCGATTGAAGTGGACGTGAACAACCTGAACATGGGTGATGTCATCGACATCTATCCGTTCAAAGGTGAAGTCCGCAACCACGAAACCAATGAGCTGCTGGCAAACTTCGAACTCAAAACCGAAGTGCTGATCGACGAAGTGCGTGCCGGTGGCCGTATTCCGCTGATCATCGGCCGTGGCCTGACCAGCAAAGCGCGCGAGTCGCTGGGTCTGCCGCACAGCACCGTATTCCGTCAGGCGAAAGATGTGGCAGAGAGCAGCCGTGGCTTCTCGCTGGCGCAGAAAATGGTTGGCCGCGCCTGTGGCGTAACCGGCGTGCGTCCGGGTGCCTATTGCGAACCGAAGATGACCTCGGTCGGCTCGCAGGATACCACCGGCCCGATGACCCGTGACGAGCTGAAAGATCTGGCTTGCCTGGGCTTCTCGACCGACCTGGTTATGCAGTCCTTCTGTCACACCGCGGCCTATCCGAAGCCGGTCGATGTGAACACGCATCACACCCTGCCAGACTTCATCATGAACCGTGGCGGTGTCTCACTGCGTCCGGGCGACGGCATTATCCACAGCTGGCTGAACCGTATGCTGCTGCCGGATACCGTGGGCACCGGCGGTGACTCCCATACCCGTTTCCCTATCGGTATCTCTTTCCCGGCGGGTTCAGGCCTGGTGGCGTTTGCTGCCGCGACGGGCGTAATGCCGCTCGACATGCCGGAATCGGTGCTGGTGCGCTTCAAAGGTAAGATGCAGCCAGGCATCACCCTGCGCGATCTGGTTCACGCCATTCCGCTGTATGCCATCAAACAGGGTCTGCTGACCGTTGAGAAGAAAGGGAAGAAAAACATCTTCTCTGGCCGCATCCTGGAAATCGAAGGTCTGCCGGATCTCAAAGTCGAGCAGGCGTTTGAGCTGTCCGATGCGTCAGCGGAACGCTCCGCTGCGGGCTGCACCATCAAGCTGGATAAAGCGCCGATTATCGAATACCTCAACTCCAACATCGTGCTGCTGAAGTGGATGATCGCAGAAGGTTACGGCGACCGCCGTACGCTGGAGCGTCGTGTTGAGAGCATGGAGAAATGGCTGGCCGATCCTCAGCTGCTGGAAGCCGATGCGGACGCGGAATATGCGGCCGTGATCGAAATCGATCTGGCCGACATCAAAGAGCCGATCCTCTGTGCGCCAAACGATCCGGACGATGCCCGTCTGCTCTCTGACGTTCAGGGTGAGAAGATCGACGAAGTGTTTATCGGCTCCTGCATGACCAACATTGGTCACTTCCGTGCCGCCGGTAAGCTGCTGGACAGCCACAAAGGCCAGCTGCCAACCCGTCTGTGGGTGGCACCGCCAACCAAGATGGATGCGGCTCAGCTGACCGAAGAGGGCTACTACAGTGTCTTCGGCAAAAGCGGTGCGCGTATTGAGATCCCGGGCTGTTCACTCTGCATGGGTAACCAGGCGCGTGTGGCAGATGGTTCGACGGTCGTCTCTACCTCGACCCGTAACTTCCCGAACCGTCTGGGAACAGGCGCGAACGTCTATCTGGCGTCAGCAGAGCTGGCCGCGGTCGCGTCTCTGCTGGGCAAACTGCCTACGCCGGACGAGTATCAGCAATTTATGGCGCAGGTCGATAAAACGGCCAGCGACACTTATCGCTATCTCAACTTCGACCAGCTGGCGCAGTACACCGAGAAAGCTGACGGCGTGATTTTCCAGACTGCGGTCTGATTATTCACCCGACAGCGTGAGAGAAGGGGCGATGATTCGCCCCTTTTTTACGTCTGACGATCGGGCAGCAGGACAATCAAAAGCTGGATTTCGCCAGACAGCCTGTAATAATGCGCGACGTGTCACACTTTGCTGCACAGGCAGCACGGACACTTATCAGGTGACGCGACGACGTTGAGAGGAACGGGCGATGGAATATGAATTTTTACGCGATGTGACCGGACAGATTAAGGTCCGCATGTCGATGGATCATGAAGCGGTCGGCCACTGGTTCAACGAAGAGGTCAAAAACGATCCGGGTCTGCTGGATGAAGTGGAAGCGGCCATCGAAGATGTTAAAGGCAGCGTGCGTCAGTGGCAGCGCATCGGCAGCGAATACACCATTCTGCTGGATGAGGAGGAGGTGATGATTCGCGCCAATCTGCTGGCGCTGGAAGATGATGGCATGGAGGAGGGGATGAACTACTACGACGAAGAGAGCCTCTCGTTCTGCGGTATCGAAGACTTCCTGCTGGTGATCGCCGCCTATCGCCAGTTCGTTAATCAGTATGGTAAACCTGTCCGGTAATCACAGCCGGGCGACCAGCGTCACCCGGCCTGTGCGCTAACTCAGCGACGCGCCGCCGCACATCACCAGCTGCTGACCGGTGATCGCCGCCGCCGCCGGAGAGAGCAGGAAATCGACCAGTCCCGCGACCTCCTCCGGCTGAATGTAACGGCCAATCGGCGGCAGGCGGGGCGGTGAACTGGCCCGGCCTGGCTGCTGCAGCATCGGCGTTTCGGTGGCACCGGGCGCCACGATGTTTGCCGTGATGCCACGCGGGGCCAGCTCTGCGGCCCAGCTGCGGACCATGCCGATCATCGCCGACTTGGTCGCCACATACTGACTGCGGCCCGCCGCGCCGCCTGAGGTACGGCTCCCCAGCAGCACGATCCTGCCGCCCGCCTGCATCCGCGGCGCAAAGTGATTCGCCAGCTGTTCAGCAGCGGCAACATGCAGCTGCCACAGGCGTGCGCTGGCCTCGCCGTCCAGCTCTCCCAGCGGCGCGGCCTGCATCATGCCTGCTGCGTGGACCACCGCCTGCGGCACCGGCAGTCTCTCCAGTAACGCCTGCAATGCCTTGCTGTCGCTGATATCGATCTGATGACTCTGCCAGCCGCTTTCCGCCCGGCTGATGGCTGAGCGGCTCAGGCCCACTACCTGCCAGCCTGCTGTGAGCAGACGCTCCGCGATCGCCTGGCCGATGCCGGAGCTGGCCCCGGTCACCAGCGCCATCCGCGCGATCACGCGTCACCGCCCTGCACCCAGGACTCCTCAACGCGCACATACTTAATCGCCTGACGATACCAGGTGTAGGCGATATGCAGTTCGCCATTTATCCCCTGTTTGATGCTGGGGTAGGAGAATTCACGGTTCAGCTTCTGCCGGGAGTTATTGGTCATGCAGTAGCCGTCGCCCTCATCCAGATTGCGCTGCAGCGGCCAGCTTTTTCCGCCATCCGTGGAGATTGCCAGCGTCATCGGTGCGCGTGGCGCGCCCCAGAAGGCGGTACGACCGCTCTGCACCACCGGCTCGGCGGCGACCGCCACGTCACCTTCTCCCGCCTCTTCATCATCTTCGATCTCGTCATACAGCGACTGCCGCCGTTCGCTGGCCCCTTCTGCGCTCATGGCGTTGAACACCAGCGCCAGATGACCGTTGCGCAGCGTGGTGACCTGAAGGGAGGAGTTATTGTTGGGCAGCGACAGCGGCTCAGGCGCGCTCCAGCTCTCACCCTGATCAAAGGAGCGGCTCTGATAGATATGGTCGGCCCAGCGGCTGCGGTAGAGCGCCAGCAGGGAGCCATCCTCCAGCAGCGTGACGTTCATGTGCACGCAGCCGGTGCTGTCAGGCACGCTGACGTCGCGCCAGCTGCGGCCCTTATCTTCCGAGATTTTCACCGCGCTGACATCATAGCTGCCGACCCATTTCTCTCCGGGCCGCGTCAGGCAGTAAAAGACCGGCAGCAGCCAGTTGCCGTTAGGCAGTACCACGATCGGCTGACGAATAAAGGTGCCGGGCTTATCGAGCAGGGTGCGGATTTCGCCCCAGCTCTGGCCCAGATCGTGAGACTGGCGATAGCGGACGATCGCGGTGTCCTGATTGCCCGACTTCTGCGCCGTCCAGAGCAGCCACAGCACCTGGTCAGGATCAAGGAACAGCACCGGGTTCTGTTCTGAACGCCCCGGATCCTCAGAGAGTTTCTCTGCGTCACTCCAGCGATCGCTGCCTTTTTTCAGTCGTGAGCACCAGACAGAGATATCGGCGATCCCCTCCTGAGTGCCGCCAAACCAGACGCAGAGCAGATCGCCATCGGGCAGCGGCAGCAGGTTGGCGGCATGGTTCTGCGGGCAGGAGGAGGGCAGCATCGCAACCTGCTGCGCGCTATCCTGCGGGTGCGGCGCAAGCTGGCCGGTACGTTCTGCGGTGACGGTTTCCTGAGTCATATTAGGCTCCACTTTTTTGTGCGTTGTGTTGCGGTTGAGGCTGAGACTGACGTGACGGGATGCAGCGGTCAATCACCATAATGATGGCCGGCGTAATCAGCGCCACATACATATTGTCGATACCAAAGGGATTGCCCATCAGGAACCAGACGGAGGTAACCAGACAGGCGCCAATCAGACCCGCATTTGCGCCGCGCGTGCTCTTAAACCATGGCAGATAGAACGCCATGATGGCGACCACGGTGATCGACAGACGGATCGCGCGGGTAAAGAAGGAGAGCTTCAGCACTTCCGGGAAGAACAGGACAAACAGCAGCGGGAAGAAGCCGATAGCGATCGAGATCCAGCGCGTGACCTTAAATTCGCGCTCCGGGGTCGGCTTACGATAGGGCACATAGAAATCTTTCACGACCAGCGAGGCGATAGCCAGGGCAACCGTGCCGACGCTGACGAAGATCGAGGCCACCAGCGAGGTGGTGACAATCCCGGCCAGCCACGGTGACATATCCTGCAGAAACACCGGCAGCGCATAGAGGCTTTTAATATCGGGATGAGCAAACTTCGCCGCCACGCCAATCAGCGCCATCGCCAGGCCGATAGGCAGACAGAAAACAAAGGCGACCCAGGTGGCGCGTTTCGCAGACTTCACATCTTTGGTGGAGGAGATCGCCTGGATCACAAACTGGGTACAGAAGATCGATCCCACGGTGCCAATCAGCCAGGCCACAATGGTGCTGGCCCCGACATGCCCATCCCATGTCCAGTAGAACGCGGGCATTTTCTCAATCATCGGCGCAACGCCACCGGTCATTTTCAGCGCCACATAGAGAATAATCAGGATCCCGGCGTACTTGATGGCGCTGTGCAGCAGCGTCACCCAGGCGACGCCCTTCATGCCGCCAAACGCGAAGTAGAAAGTACTGACCACCGCCGTGATAAAGGCCGCCTGGGTCAGATCGATTTTTAACACGGTGGAGATTGCCGCCGCGCCGCTGATGTAGTTACCGACGTTCACCAGCAGCAGCGCATAGATCATGATCAGCGAGATAATATTTTTGGTCGAGCTGCCATATTTCTCGGCGATCGCGCCGGAGATCGTGATCTTCCCGGTGTTATAGATGCGTTTGACCAGAATCAGGCCAAACAGCGGAAAACCTATCGCCGCGCCAATGACCGACCAGGAGGCGGCGAAGCCATCCTCAAAGGCCGCCTGTGCAGTCCCGATGGTCGATTTTGCCCCGATATACTCGGACATCAGCATGATGCCGACAATAAAGGCCGGCATCGCGCGCGAGCCTTCCATAAAGTCGCCGCTGGTTTTACTGCGCAGCCGCCAGGTCAGCCAGGTGGTAAACAGGATATAGGCGACCACCATGCCGACGATGAGCAAGGTGCTTTCAGTTGAAAATGCTTTCATCATGACCTCGATTGTTCTGGCAGATGGCGGCCCTCAGGCTCGTTCTCATCTGACCGATAGGGTACAAAGGCGATGGACGTTATTGCAGGTAGTGGTTCACGATTTGACGAATCTGCTGCTGCTCTTCGGCGCTGAACTGCACCGCATAGCGACTTTCACCAACCTCAAAGCCCTGCAGGCTGACCGCTTTTTTCACGGCGGCCGGTGAAAAACCGATGCTGTAGAGCGCGGTACGCAGGCCGGTGACGCTCTCCTGCGCCTGCTGCGAACCGGCGATATCTCCGGCCCTGAAGCGCGCCCAGATCGCGTTAATGGCCGCCGGGGCCACGTTCGCCAGCCCGGAAATGGAGGCCGGGCAGCCCTCAACGAATCCCTGATGGATCAGTGAATCCGGGCCGTTCAGGACATCGAAGCCTTCGCAGTCGGCGGTGGCCTGCAGAAATCCGCGCAGGCTCTCATAGCTGCCGGCGGAATCTTTGATGCCGATGATGTTCGGGTGCGCCGCCAGCGTACGCACTGTGTCGGGCTGCAGGGTGTTGCCGGTGCGCGCCGGGATGTTGTAGAGGAACAGCGGCACCGTCAGTGCATCCGCCACGCGCTGATAGTGGTCAATCAGCTCCTGCTGTTTCAGCGGAACAAACCACGGCGTGATCGCGGACACCGCATCCACGCCCAGGCGGCCAATCTGCTGGCCGAGCCGGACGGTTTCGCGGGTCGAAATCTCCCCGATGTGCGCCACCACCGGCACCCGGCCGTTGGCCTCATCGACGCAGGTTGTGGTGACGGCAATTTTCTCCTGCTCGTTCAGGACAAAGAATTCGCCGTTGGTGCCGCCGCAGAAGATCCCGTTACCGGCGTTGATCTGCCGTCTGACCTGCTCGCGCTGCGTCACCGGGTCAAAGGCGCCGTCACGGTCAAAGGTGGTGACGATGGCCGTCAGAATGCCCTCTATTTTCTTTTTCATAACACACCTCATTACGCCTGGCAGGAAGGAAACAGGGTCAGATAGATGGCACGCACATCGTCGGCGTTGACCCTCATCGGCACATTTTTCATCAGACGCTGAACGTCGAGTGCTGCTTCCACCAGGAAGGGCAGGTGATCCGGGCTGATGCCCAGAGCTTCGAGACTGGCGGGCAGCTGCAGCCGCTCAACCAGCGCGGTGAAGTAGTCCACCAGCGCATGGGATTTCTCATCGTCGCTTAAACGGCTGTCGGCATCGGGCAGCAGATCATAGGCCTGCGCAAACTTACTCACCGCGGCCGGGCGGACGAAACGCATACAGGGCGCCAGCAGAATGGCGTTGGCGACCCCGTGTGGCAGATGATATTTGCCGCCGAGCGGATAGGAGAGGGCGTGCACCAGATGCGTACCGGCATGGGCGATGGCGGCGCCGCCGTAGTAAGAGGCCCAGAGCATCTCCAGACGCGCCTGTAAATTGTCTGGTTCACGCAGGGTGGTTTCGAGACTGGCGAACAGCTTCTTCATGCCGGTCAGTGCGTAGTTGTCGCTGACCGGATTGGCGACGTTGGCCGTGAAGCACTCAATCAGATGGCAGAGCGCATCAATCCCGGTTGAAGAGGCGATGTGGGCGGGCATGCTGGTGGTGAGTTCCGGTACCAGCGCCACCACATCCGGCAGCATCACCGGAGAGATAATGCCGACTTTGGTCTCCTTCTCCGGGATAGCCAGAATCGCATTGGGCGTGGCTTCAGAACCGGTTCCGGCAGTGGTCGGGATCAGTATTGAGCGGGTGCGGCGCTGCGGTTTTTCACCTGCCAGCAGGGCGTCGAGCGACGGCGCGGCCTCGAGGCAGAGCACAGAGAGCAGCTTCGCCACATCCAGCACGCTGCCTCCGCCGATGCCGATTACCATATCGGCCTGCCGATGAGGAAGCGCGGCCATGATCGCGGCGACATCGTGCTGGCTCGGCTCGGGCGGGACGCTGTTGACCACGCTTAACTGCGGAATCCGATCCCGCAGTTGCCCCATTAATGTTTGCACCGCCGGAATCGCCTCAATGTTTCGATCCGTGACCACCACCGCTGCCGACACCCCCTGCAGCAAATAGCGCATGTCGTTCAGCGCCTGATAACCGCTGATCACCGTGCTGTTAATGTTCATTTCATCCCCTCTTTGCGGTTGCGGCGGAGCAAATGATTAATTTTGCTCAGCGCACTGCGAATTAAATCACTCTGTGTGGCTAAATTTATAAGGCATATCGATTTCGATTAATTTGAACTTGCTCACATATAATCAATCATGATTGAATATAATCAAATGCGGCCACAGTGGCCTGACAGGAGTGAGGATGGACGCATCAATGTGGAAAACAGCGGTGCTGGTTATTGCCGATGACTTTACCGGTGCTAACGATGCAGGCAGCGGACTGGCCCAGGCGGGTGCCCGCGTGCAGGTGCTGTTTGGCCTGGGGACGTCGGTGCCGGATGCGGCGGATGTGCTGGTGATCAGCACCGACAGCCGGGCCGTCAGTGCCGGGCAGGCGGCTGAGCGCGTCACGCAGGTGGTGCAGCACCATGCGGCTCAGTTTCAGACGGGCTGGCTGTTTAAAAAGATCGACTCCACGCTGCGCGGCAACGTCGGGGCAGAAACGGCGGCGGCGCTGCGCGCCAGCGGCAAAACCCTGGCGCTGGTGGCTCCGGCCGTGCCGCGCCTGGGCCGCACTACGCGGCAGGGCAGCGTGTGGGTCGATCAGCGTCTGCTGACGCAGACCGAATTTGCCAGCGATCCCAAAACCCCGATCCAGAGCGCCCGCGTCCTCGATCAGATGCAGATCGTGGGCGCGGAGATCGATCTCGCCACGCTGCGCAGCGATCGGCTCGATGCCGTACTGGCCGCGGCGCAGGGCGTGGTGGTGGTGGATGCCGAAAATGAGGCCGATCTGGCGCGGCTGATCGCGGCGGCGGCGCAACTGCGCGAGAAGCCGCTGCTGGTCGGGGCCGCCGGATTAAGCGATGCGCTGGGCGCTGCACTTTCGCTTCGCCCGGCCCGGCCGGTGCTGGCGGTGGTGGGGTCGATGAGCGACAGCGCCCAGCAGCAGATCGCCGCCCTGCAGCAGCAGCGGACCGTTGAGATCGTGGAGGTGGACATCGCCGAGCTGTTTCAGCAGCCCGCCTGGCCGGAACGGGCGCACTGGATCGCGCAGGCGGCCGACGCACTGCGGGCCGGTCGCCATACGGTGATCCGCACCTGCCAGCATCGCGATCAGCGCCACGCGATCGATGCGCTCTGCCAGCAGCACAGCCTGACGCGTCAGCAACTGGGCGAGGCGATCTGCCGCTTACTGGGTGAGATGACCTTAAGTCTCTGCCGCGCCGCGCTGCCGCATGCGCTCTATCTGTCAGGCGGCGACGTGGCAATTGCTGTCGCACAGGCGCTGGGAGCCAGCGGCTTCAACATTCAGGGTCTGGTGGCGGGCTGTGTGCCGCACGGGGTTCTGCTTAACAGTGAATTTACTCTGCCGGTGATGACCAAAGCGGGTGGCTTTGGTGATGCAAATACGCTGGTAGCAGCCATTGGTTTTATTGAGGAGAAGTCGAGTGAATAAAATTATTGCGATCACCATGGGCGATCCGGCGGGCATCAGTCCGGAAATCATTATCAAATCACTCTCTGAAGGTGAGCTGAATGGCATTCCTGCCGTGGTGATTGGCTGTGCCAGCACGCTGCGCCGCATTATGGCGATGAACATCACGCCTCAGGCCGAATTACGGGTGCTGGATCGGGTGCAGGATGCACGCTTCGCACCGGGCATTATCAACGTCATCGATGAACCGCTGGCTGATCCCGCCGCCCTGAAACCTGGCGTAGTACAGAAAGAGGCGGGAGATCTGGCGTGGCGCTGCGTGAAGCGGGCCACCGAACTGGCGCTGGCGGGTGAGGTTCACGCCATTGCCACCGCACCGCTGAACAAAGAGGCGATGCATGCCGCCGGACATCTCTATCCCGGACATACCGAATTGCTGGCGCACCTGACCGACACCCGAGATTACGCGATGGTGCTCTACACCGATAAGCTGAAAGTTATTCATGTCACGACCCACATCGCGCTGCGCAAATTCCTCGATACGCTGAATCAGACGCGCATCAAAACGGTGATTGGCATGGCGGATACCTTCCTGCGCCGTGTCGGTTACAGCGCCCCGCGCATCGCGGTCGCGGGGGTGAATCCTCACGCCGGGGAAAACGGGCTGTTTGGCGATGAGGAGATCACCACGGTCGCGCCCGCGATTCAGGCGATGAAAGCGCAGGGCGTGGACGTTTACGGCCCCTGCCCGCCGGACACGGTGTTCCTGCAGTGCCAGGAGGGGCTGTATGACATGGTGGTGGCGATGTACCACGATCAGGGGCACATTCCGCTTAAGCTGCTGGGCTTCTATGATGGCGTCAATATCACCGCAGGCCTGCCCTTTATCCGCACCTCTGCGGACCACGGCACGGCGTTTGATATCGCCTGGACAGGTAAAGCGAAGTCTGACAGCATGGCGATCTCGATTAAACTCGCGATGCAGCTCGCTTAGGGAACTATGAACGGACAGAGCCGTCTTGACCAGATTATGGATTATCTGAAAAGCCATAATCTGGTGACTGTTGAGCAACTGGTCAGTGCCATCTCCGCCTCACCCGCCACGATTCGGCGCGATCTCATTAAGCTGGATAAAGAGGGCGTGATTAGCCGCAGTCATGGCGGCGTCACGCTGAATCGTTTTATTCCCGCTCAGCCCACCACGCTGGAGAAGATGCAGCGTAATCTGGCTGAAAAACAGGCGATCGCGACCTGCGCCGCCAGTTTCGTGCGGGCAGGGGATGCCGTTGTACTGGATGCGGGGACGACCATGCTGGAGCTGGCGCGACAGCTTACTCATCTGCCGCTGCGGGTGATCACTGCGGATCTGCACATTGCGCTGTTTCTGTCTGAGTTCAGGCAGATTGAAGTCACCATTATTGGCGGCCGGATCGACGATTCCAGTCAGTCCTGTGTGGGTGAGCATGGCCGCCGGTTGCTGCGCAGTATCTATCCCGATATCGCCTTTGTCAGCTGTAACTCCTGGAGCCTGGAGCGCGGGATTACCACGCCCACCGAGGAGAAAGCGGGGCTGAAACACGATCTGCTGGCCAATGCGGCCCGGCGGGTCTTGCTGGCGGACAGCAGCAAATATGGCTCCTGGTCGCTGTTCTGCGTGTCACCGGTGGACGATCTGACCGATGTTGTGACCGACCCCCGGTTAGATGAGACGGTCTGCCAGACGCTGCGCGAACGCGGGATTACGCTGACACTGAGCTCCTGATAAACAGCACGCGCAGGTTACAGACGGTAACGCTGCGCGCCTGCTATTACAGGGTCTTCAGCCCCACGGAGGGGATGTTTCTGCCGTAATAGATCTCACGCATCTCTTTCCACAGCAGGTCGGTAATGCGCTTATGCTCCTGCGACGTAAGATCTTCCGGGCGGGTGTTAAACAGATAGTGTTTGAGGTCGAACTCTTTCAGCAACATCTTGGTATGAAAGATGTTTTCCTGGTAAACGTTCACATCCACCATGTCATACATCGCTTTCATATCCTCTGACATGAAGTTCTGAATCGAGTTGATCTCGTGATCGATAAAGTGCTTCATCCCCTTCACGTCGCGGGTGAAACCGCGCACCCGGTAATCGACGGTGACGATATCGGACTCCAGCTGATGGATCAGGTAGTTCAGCGCCTTAAGCGGTGAGATCACGCCACAGGTCGAGACTTCAATGTCTGCGCGGAAGGTGCACAGTCCGCCTTCCGGATGGCTTTCCGGGTAGGTGTGAACGCAGATGTGACTTTTATCGAGATGGGCCACGACCGAGTTGGGCAGTGGGCCAGGATGCTCCGAGTTGTCGATATCCCGGGGATCGATAGGCTCTTCGCTGACCAGGATCGTGACGCTGGCACCCTGCGGCTCATAATCCTGGCGTGCGATGTTCAGAACGTTAGCGCCGATGATGGAGCAGGTCTCCGTCAGGATTTCCGTCAGACGGTTAGCGTTATATTGTTCATCGATATAGGCGATGTAACCATCGCGTTCAGCTTCAGTATTCGCATAGCAGATATCGTAAATACAAAAACTCAGGCTTTTTGTCAGGTTGTTGAAGCCATGTAGTTTTAGCTTTTGCAATTTCGTTCACCTCCTTAGAGATGCACTATCAGCACGCGGCAGATAACGCATCCAACAGATATTGCGGCAGAGCAAAGCTGCCGGTATGGATCGCTGGCGTATAGTAGCGGCAGCGCAGGCCAGCGTGTGCAAAGCGCGCCTGCAGCGTGGCGATATCAGGCTGGCGCAGCGCCGGGTTATCACTCGCCCAGGCAAAGGTCATGATACCGCCATAATAGGTCGGGATCGCCGCCTGATAGAAGCTGACATCCGCAAAGTAGTGACCCAGTTTACGATGACTGTTCACGGCTTCATCCTGCTGCAGGAAGCAGACGCCATTCTGCGCCACGAAGATGCCATTTTCATTAAGCGCCGCTTTGCAACCCGCATAAAATTCCGAGGTGAACAGGCTCTCGCCCGGCCCAATCGGGTCGGTGCAGTCAGAGATGATCACATCGAACTTCTCCTGCGTCTGATTAACGAAATTGACCCCGTCATCAATCACCAGCGTAAAGCGCGGATCGTCATAGGCACCGGCGCTGTGGTTCGGCAGATACTGGCGGCAGAAGGTCACCACGCCCGCGTCGATCTCGACCATAGTGATCTTTTCGACTCCGGGATGACGCGAGACTTCTCGCAGCATGGCGCCGTCGCCGCCGCCGATGATCAGCACATGCTTCGCCGCGCCATGAGCCAGCAGCGGAACGTGGGTCATCATCTCATGATAGATAAATTCGTCGCGTTCGGTGGTCTGCACGACGCCATCCAGCGCCATGACCCGGCCCATTGCCGCATTTTCGAAAATGATTAAATCCTGATGCGCAGTCTTCTCACGGTACAGCTCTTTATCCACCGTGAAATACTGGCCAAAACCGGCATGAAGGGTTTCATACCACGTCTCATTGTGGGCCATAGTGCTCTCCTCTGATGACATCGCCATGAAGATGGGCGGCACATGATAGCTAACAGTGACCGTGGTTGCACGGTCAATGTCCGGCTGCAGAGGGCGGGCGTGTTACCTGACGTAGGCCAGCAGGCTCAGTGAGTCCCGGGCCAGAGACTTGCACTTTTTGTCGTTGGTAATGGCGATGCCGCTGAGATCGCGATAGCTCTCTTCGCCCAGCGCCTTCATGTTGTAGTTGCTGTAGTTACTTAAATCCCAGCGGTTCTGCTGAGCGAAAAAGACCAGTGCTTTGCGGATCTGCGCGTCCGGGAGATCCTGGTAGCCGCAGTCATTCTTCAGATAGACGAAAACCGCCGTCAGATCGGCCAGATCTTCCGCTTCGGATTCGCTCAGGGCAAAGCTGGTGGAGGAGAAGCCAAGAAGTCCCGTCAACAGCAGGACCTTGATGCTTTGCTTCATAGTCATTCTCTTCAAGGGATATTGCTCATGACGTTAGCACAGTTGCTGTCAGGTTTTCGATTAATTTGCCGCGGCAGACCGGGTTGGCGCCCTTTTTTTCGTCAGATTCACACGGTGAGACTTGACCTTCCCATTAGGTCAGGGTTTAGGCTATCTGTTCCGATGCCACAAGGATGACTCCCATGCAACGTCGCCACTTCCTGAAACTCACCGCCGCACTGAGTGCAGCCGGATCCTTACCGCTCTGGAGCCGTTCGCTGATGGCGGCCAGCCGCCCGCTGTTACCGATCCCCTCGCTGCTGGAACCCGATGCCCGCGGCAGCTACAGCCTGACGGCGATGCAGGGCACGACCCAATGGAATGGCAAAGCGGTGCCGACCTGGGGCTACAACGGCAGCCTGCTGGGGCCGGTGCTGAAGCTGCAGAGTGGCAAACCGGTAACGGTGAACATTCACAATCGGCTGCGTGAAGCGACGACGCTGCACTGGCACGGTCTGGAAATTCCGGGCGCAGTGGATGGCGGCCCGCAGGCGATAATTGCACCGGGTGGCTCACGGCAGGTCTCCTTTACCCCCGATCAGCCTGCGGCAACCTGCTGGTATCACCCGCATCTGCATGGCAAAACCGGGCATCAGGTGGCTCAGGGGCTGGCGGGCCTGATTCTGCTGGAGGACAAAGAGAGCGGCACGCTGCGGCTGCCCTCGCAGTGGGGCGTGGACGATGTGCCGCTGATCTTTCAGGATAAGCAGCTCACCCGGGAGGGTGACCGAATCGACTATCAGCTCGACGTGATGCGCGCCGCAGTTGGCTGGTTCGGCGACATGATGCTGACCAACGGCGTGCAGTATCCGCAGCATGCGGTGCCGCGCGGCTGGCTCAGGCTGCGCCTGCTCAACGGCTGTAACGCCCGTTCCCTGCAGATCGCCGCCAGCGATCGCCGTCCTCTCTATGTGATTGCCAGCGACGGCGGCCTGCTGGCCGAGCCGGTAAAGCTTGACGCGCTGCCGATGCTGCCGGGCGAACGCTTTGAGGTGATGATCGATACCTCGGACGGGCAGGCCTTCGACCTGGTGACGCTGCCCACAGAGCAGATGGGCATGACGCTGCCGCCGTTTGATCAGCCGCTGCCGCTGGTGCAGATCCTGCCGCTGCGGGTGATGGCGAGCGCCACGCTGCCGGATCGGCTGGCGACGCTGCCCGCGCTGCCGTCCACCGATGGCCTGACCACGCGCTGGCTGCAGCTGATGATGGACCCGCAGCTGGACCAGCAGGGTATGCAGGCGCTGATGCAGCGCTACGGTGAGAAAGCGATGGGCAAGGGCGGGCACGGGCATCACGCGATGCCGCAGAAGCAGGCGAAAGCCGCAGAGGAGCCGATGCCGGCGATGGATCACGGGGATCACAGCATGCATGACATGCCGGGTATGGCGCAGCCCGCCGGATACGATTTCCGCAACGGCAATAAGATCAACGGCAAAGCCTTCGATATGACCAAACCCTCGTTCGCCGTGAAGCTGGGTGAGAGTGAGAAGTGGACGATTTCAGGCGAAGGCGACGCGATGCTGCATCCGTTCCACATTCACGGCACGCAGTTCCGCATCCTCTCCGAGAACGGGAAACCGCCCGCCGCGCACCGGCAGGGCTGGAAAGATATGGTCAACGTGGACGGCGGGCGCAGCGAAGTGCTGGTTCGCTTCAACTATGTCGCCGCCGCCGAACACGCCTACATGGCCCACTGCCATCTGCTTGAGCATGAAGACACCGGCATGATGCTGGGCTTTACCGTGAGCTGATTACGCCTGTTCCAGCGCCAGCTTCACATCCTCGATCAGGTCGCTGGCGTTCTCGATGCCAATCGACAGCCGCACTGTGGCATCCGTGATGCCAATGCGCTGGCGCGCCGCCTGCGGCACACCGGAGTGAGTGGTGCTGCCAGGGTGGCTGGCCAGGGACTCCGTACCGCCCAGGCTGACCGCCTGTTTAAACAGCGTCAGGGCATTGAGAAAACGGAACGCAGCGGGCTGACCGCCGTTGATATCAAACGAGAAGGTTGAACCGGCGCCGCTGCACTGCTCACGCCAGGTTTTCCCTTCGGCGCTTTCCGCATCCAGATAGGGCAGCCAGTGCAGCTTCGCCACCTTCGGGTGATCGCGCAGAAACGCCGCGACCGCCTCCGCATTGTGAAAGGCTTTCTCCATCCGCAGCGACAGGGTTTCCAGTGAGCGGCTGAGCATCCAGCTGGAGTGGGGATCGAGCTGGGTGCCGATGGCGCTGCGCAGTGCACGCACTTTTGCTATCAGCGTTTTGCTGCCCATCGCCGCACCGGCAATCAGGTCAGAGTGGCCGCCCACATACTTTGTCAGCGAGTAGAGCGACAGATCCGCGCCCAGCGTCAGCGGCTGCTGGAACAGCGGACCGAGCAGGGTGTTATCGCAGGCGATAACGGGACGCGAACCCTGCCGCTGCTCAATTTCATCGGCAATCCGCGCGATCAGGCGGATATTGACCAGGCTGTTAGTCGGGTTCGCCGGGGTTTCAATCAGGATCACCGCCACCCGGCCCCGGCTTATGGCCTGCTGCGCCGCCTCACGCACCTTCCCCTCATCGTTACCGTCGCTGAAGCCGACCGCTTTAATATCCAGGTTGTGCAGCGTTTTGCTAATCAGGGTTTCGGTGCCGCCATAGAGCGGCTGGGAGTGCAGGATCACCTCACCCGGCCGGGCAAACGCCAGCAGGGTGGTGGAGATCGCGGCCATACCGGATGAGAAGAGCGAACAGCTCTCAGCCTGCTCATAGACCGCCAGACGATCTTCAACGATCTCGCTGTTGGGGTGGTTAAAGCGGGAGTAGACCAGGCCACCCGATTTACCCTCCGGCGGTTCACGACGCCCGGAGACGTAATCAAAAAAATCCCGCCCCTCTTCGGCGCTGTTGAAAACAAAAGTCGAGGTCAGAAAGACCGGCGGCTTCACTGCGCCCTCGGAAAGACGCGGATCATAGCCATAATTCAGCATCTGAGTTTCCGGGTGCAGCGGTCTGTCGCCGATATGCGTTTTTTTGTCTGAAGATGAAGTCATTGTGATCTCCGGCCAGCGGGACGAGTAGGGTAACAATCAGTCGGAAGAAGGCTACCACGCAGCGAAACATGCCGCTAAATGCCGGAATGTTCTAAGGTCATGCGCATTCCTGCCAGACGCGCAAAACGGGCGAGAATTTTTTTAACGTAATCGTTTGCTTCGGGCGTCGCCGCGCCGACGCGGCGGCGTCTGTGGTAGACTTCGGGGCTTTCTGACGTAACCGGGCTGAACGCAATGAAACACACTGTTGAAGTGATGATCCCTGAACAGGCAATCGCCACGCGCATCGCTGAACTGGGCAAAGAGATTAACGACCACTACCGCGACAGCGGCAGCGACATGGTGCTGGTGGGGCTGCTGCGCGGCTCCTTTATGTTCATGGCGGATCTCTGCCGCGCCATCGACGTGCCGCATGAGGTCGATTTTATGACTGCTTCCAGTTACGGCAGCGGCATGTCCAGCTCACGCGATGTGAAAATCCTGAAAGATCTGGATGAAGACATTCGTGGCAAAGATGTGCTTATCGTCGAAGATATCATCGACTCCGGCAACACCCTGAGCAAAGTGCGTGAGATCCTGCAGCTGCGTCAGCCAAAGTCACTGGCGATCTGTACCCTGCTGGATAAGCCAGAGCGCCGTGAAGTTGAGGTCAATGTCGAGTATGTCGGCTTTGCCATTCCCGACGAGTTCGTGGTCGGCTTCGGTATCGACTATGCACAGCACTATCGCCACCTGCCTTACATCGGCAAAGTGGTCCCGCTGGAATCCTGACAGGGCCTTAACCGCACATTCTTCCAAGGCCTGCAGCCGTTGCCTGGTGTAGGCTATGTCGCGCTTTTATGCCGCGATCAACTCAGGCGTCGCTGTTCATCTGCAGGTTAGCCATGCCGTGACGGTAACGCTGTTCGAGGATCTCCCGGCTGTTGGCCGTGACATCAAGGTTACGCAGACAGCCATCCTGAATACCGTATACCCAGCCGTGCAGGGAGACAGACTGTCCGCGTTTCCAGGCCGACTGGAGCACGGTTGAGTGCCCCAGGTTGTAGACTTGTTCAATAACGTTGATTTCGCACAGTTTGTCCAGGCGCTTATCCGGCGGGAGTTCCCCCAGCAACACGCTATGCTTGTACCAGAGGTCGCGGATGTGCAGCAGCCAGTTGTCGATTAACCCCAGCTCCGGGTTATCCATCGCCGCCTGCACGCCACCGCAGCCGTAGTGGCCGCACACAATAACGTGTTCCACTTCCAGCACTTCGATGGCGTATTGCACCACCGAGAGACAGTTCAGATCGGTGTGGATCACCAGGTTGGCCACGTTGCGGTGAACAAAAAGTTCGCCCGGCTCCAGTCCGGTCAGACGTTCGGCGGGAACGCGGCTGTCTGAGCAGCCAATCCACAGGAAGCGCGGTTTTTGTGCCTGGGCGAGCCGCTCAAAAAAGCCGGGATCTTCTTCAATCAGTAATTTTGACCATTCACGGTTGTTACTGATCAGGGTGTTGATATCTGTCATGGCGTTGAGCGACCGGTTACTGCGCAGAGTGCGCGCGCGTACTATAGGCCAGGGCCTGATAAATTTAAACGGCATTGTAATGCCATCAAAACAGGGTATGGATGCAGAATGACATATGCACTGGAACTTTCCGGGCTGACCAAGACCTATGCCGGCGGCGTACAGGCGCTGAAGGGCATCGATCTTAACGTCGAAGCCGGTGATTTTTATGCGCTGCTGGGGCCAAACGGTGCCGGTAAATCGACCACCATCGGGATTATCAGTTCGCTGGTGAACAAATCCGGCGGCAGCGTGCGGGTGTTTGGCTACGATCTGGAAAAAGATGTGGTCAACGCCAAACGCCAGCTTGGCCTGGTGCCCCAGGAGTTTAACTTCAACCCGTTTGAGACGGTGATGCAGATCGTCGTCAATCAGGCGGGCTACTACGGCGTCGAGCGTCGTGAGGCCAACCAGCGGGCGGAAAAATACCTGAAGCAGCTCGATCTGTGGGGCAAACGCGGTGAACGTGCGCGGATGCTCTCCGGCGGGATGAAACGCCGCCTGATGATCGCCCGTGCGCTGATGCATGAGCCGAAGGTGCTGATTCTGGATGAGCCGACGGCCGGGGTCGATATCGAACTGCGGCGTTCCATGTGGGTCTTCCTGAAAGATCTCAACGCCAAAGGCACGACGATTATCCTCACCACCCACTATCTGGAAGAGGCGGAGATGCTCTGCCGCAATATCGGCATCATCCAGAGCGGCGAGCTGGTGGAGAACACCTCCATGAAAGCGCTGCTCTCCAAGCTTAAATCAGAAACTTTTATCCTCGATCTGGCTCCGCGCAGTCCGCTGCCGACGCTGGAAGGATTCCAGTATCGTCTGACCGATACCTCCACGCTGGAAGTGGAAGTGCTGCGGGAGCAGGGGCTGAACAGCGTCTTCAGCCAGCTCAGCGCGCAGGGCGTGCAGGTATTGAGTATGCGCAACAAAGCTAACCGTCTGGAAGAGCTGTTTGTGGGTCTGACGACGCAGGGAAAAACAGGAGTTAAAGCATGACACATCTCTACTGGGTGGCGCTGAAAAGCATCTGGGCCAAAGAGGTTAACCGTTTTGCCCGCATCTGGATCCAGACGCTGGTGCCGCCGGTCATCACCATGACGCTCTATTTCATCATCTTTGGCAACCTGATCGGGTCGCGCATCGGTGAGATGCATGGCTTCAGCTATATGCAGTTCATCGTGCCGGGACTGATCATGATGGCGGTCATCACCAATGCCTATGCTAACGTGGCATCGTCGTTCTTCAGCGCCAAATTCCAGCGCAATATTGAAGAGCTGCTGGTCGCGCCGGTTCCCACTCACATCATCATCGCGGGCTATGTCGGTGGCGGCGTGGCGCGGGGTGTCTGCGTGGGGATTCTGGTCACGGCAATCTCGCTGTTCTTTGTGCCGTTCCATGTTCACTCCTGGGCGATGGTGGCGGTGACTCTGCTGCTGACCGCCATTCTGTTCTCTCTGGCAGGGCTGCTGAATGCCGTCTTTGCGCGCACCTTCGACGATATCAGCCTGATCCCGACCTTTGTGCTGACCCCGCTGACCTATCTGGGCGGTGTTTTCTACTCGCTGAGCCTGCTGCCCCCGATCTGGCAGGCTATCTCGAAGCTCAACCCGATCGTTTATATGATTAGCGGGTTCCGTTACGGCTTTCTCGGCATTAATGATGTGCCGCTGGCCTTTACCCTCTCGGTACTGGTGGCCTTTATTGTGGTCTTTTACGGGCTGGTCTATGCACTGATTCAGCGCGGTCGCGGATTACGCACCTGACGACAAAGAAAATGAAAAAGCCACGCAGCAATAAGCGCGTGGCTTTTTTTTTGTCTGTTAAAGCAGCAATCGTTGCGGTTGCGACTGGTCTTAAAAAAGAGCTCCGCGCCAGGGCCATCTGTTTATTTTTTCCTCTGCAGTCGCGTGCTGCCTCGCTTTGCTGCCCGCTGGCAATGAAATAACCCTAAGTTTTATCTGATATTACAAAGGGGGATATCGCTATCTTAATGATTCTCAAATGATAAATATTTTTTAAGATTAGCCCTAATGTCAGGCTGTTGTTTATTTTTAGTTGAGTTATCAGAATACGACGCGAATAAGCTTATTCCTCCGCTCAGGGAAAAAGAGTGGGACCGGGGTGTTTTCAATAATAAAAATGGCTTGCGAATCACGGCCAGTTTTTAATCAAAGGCAGGATAAGATGAATCGTATAACGTGGATCGATAATCTGCGGGGATTGAGTATTCTCGCAATCATTTTTTTGCACAGTACTATCGCCGTACATAATAACGCCGGACATTTTACCGCCTTCAGCAGCCTCTTAAATGAGATGCTGGCGCCGGTCAGACTGGGACTGATGTTCTTTGTGTCAGGGTTATTTGTCGATGCGGGATTAAAAAAAGGTCTGGGTCCTTTTTTTAATAATAAAGTGCGCAGTATTCTCTATCCATTTGTGGTCTGGGTTGCGGTTTATGGCGGGTTAAAAATCCTGTTCAGCTCCATGGCAAATACCCCGCAATCGCCGATGAATATTATTCTCTCGCACCTCACCGGTGGCGGTGATATGACCTGGTTCCTGCATTCGCTGTTTATCTTCTTTATTGTGATTATCTTCGCGCGTCATCTGCCGTTTCTGCTGGTATTTGCCATCTGTATGGCACTGAGCTGGGCGCTGCCGGCGATTGATCCTGATGGTGTGTTTGCCAGCTTCGATAATACTCATATCAACAAATCGCTCTATCTGTTTGTTTTCTTCTATCTTGGTGATTATGTAGTGAGAAAGCAGGTCGATATTGCGGAAAAAGTTCAGCACGGCCCGACGCTGCTTATTTCGCTGGTCAGTTTTGTCGTGCTCTCCTGTCTGAATATCTTTGTACTGGATCGTCACGCCCAGGCGTTACTCTCACCGCTGGCGCTGCTGTCGGTGCCGCTGTTTGTCTGGATTGCGCTGAAGCTGAAGTCGGAACTGGTCTACTACATTGGCGTGAATTCGATTGTCTTTTACCTGTCGCATTATCTGGCGATTCAGTTCTTCAGTAAGATTGTGAAATTTGAAAGCCCGTCAGCCTGGGTGAACGATGTGAAGTTTATTTCGGCGTTTCTGGTGGCGCTGGCGTTACCGTGGACGTTGTGTCTGATGAGAAAACGCGGCTGGTTTAATTTCCTCTTTACGATGAAGAAATCATCGAAGCCGATGACAAGCAAGGCGGCTTAATCCGTCGCCATGAAAAAGGCCGGCCGTTTAACGGGCCGGCCTTTTTTTATCAGGCGATCTGCACTGGCACTGCTTTTGCCAGACGCTTCATCTGATTATCACCTTCGAAGTAGGCGACTTTGGGCTGCCACTGACGCGCTTCGGCATCGTCGACCTGCACGTAAGAGCAGATAATTAAAATATCGCCTTCACAGGCGCAGCGGGCGGCGGCGCCGTTGACCGAGATAATTTTAGAGCCGCGTTCAGCCGCGATAGCGTAGGTAGAAAAACGCTGACCGTTGGTGACGTTATAAATATCAATCGCTTCATATTGCAGAATGCCGGAAGCGTCCAGGAAATCCTGATCGATAGCGCAGGAACCTTCATAGTTGAGGTCCGCCTGTGTCACCTTGACGCGATGCAATTTGCCTTGCAGAACTGTGCGAATCATAGCCAGAAACCTTGTCAGAGAAAGAAAATAACCTGCCGCGGGGGGAATTACTGCGTCAGGTCAACGATTTGATTATCGATCAGGCGAGCGTTGCCCAGCCAGGCGGCCATCAGCACCACCGCGCGCTGGCTGTCCACCGTCAGGGGTTGCAGCGTGTCCGCATCGCAGATCGCCAGGCCATCCGGACGCAAGCCCTGCGCCAGCAGCGCGTCACTGGCCGCCTCAACGATCTCTTCAATGTGACGCTCGCCGTTCTCCAGCCGCGTCGCCATCTGTTTCATCACCTGGCTCAGCACCGGCGCCAGCCTGCGCTCTTCGGCCGTCAGGTAGCCGTTGCGTGAACTCAGCGCCAGGCCATCCTTCGCCCGCACGGTTGGCACGCCAACAATCTCAATGTCGAAGCCCATATCGGCCACCATCTTACGAATGATAGCCAGCTGCTGAAAATCCTTTTCGCCGAAACAGGCAATATCGGGCTGGACCAGATTAAAGAGTTTGCTGACGATGGTGGCGACGCCGCGGAAATGGCCGGGACGGCTGGCCCCTTCCAGCAGGGAAGAGAGCACCGGCACCTCAACGAAGGTCTGATTCTGTGCGCCCTGCGGATAGACTTCGGCAGGCGAGGGGGCAAAGACCACGTCTACCTGATGACGGTTCAGCTTTTCGCAATCCTCCTGCAGCGTGCGCGGGTAGCGCGCCAGATCGTCGGCACGATCGAACTGCATCGGGTTCACAAAGATCGAGACGATGACGATGTCGCCACGCGCGCGCGCTTCATCCACCAGCGTCAGATGCCCTTCATGCAGATTACCCATAGTGGGCACCAGCGCAATGCGTTTACCCTGCTGACGCCAGCGACGGACTTCCTGGCGCAGCATCAGCAGCGTTTCAATGATCAACACGATGACTCTCCCGGATTACTGGAAACTGTGCTCTGCCGCCGGATAGGTTCCGGCCTCGACATCGGCGATATAGCGGCGAATGGCGGCGCGCACGTCGCCGGTCTCCGCCAGGAAATTTTTAGCAAACTTAGGGATATGGCCGCCGGTCACGCCCAGCGCGTCATGCATCACCAGAATCTGCCCGTCAGTGACGTTACCGGCGCCGATGCCGATCACCGGAATGGTGAGCGCGTCGGTAATGCGCTGCGCCACGGAGACCGGAACGCACTCCAGCACCATCAGCTGCGCGCCTGCGGCTTCCAGCGCCAGTGCATCCGCCAGCAGCTGCTCGGCGCCCGCGTCGTCGCGGCCCTGCACTTTATAGCCGCCAAAGATATTCACAGACTGAGGGGTCAGGCCGAGATGGCCGCACACCGGCACCGCCCGCTCGGTCAGCATCTGCACGCTTTCCGCCAGCCAGCTGCCGCCTTCCAGCTTCACCATGTTGGCCCCGGCCCGCATCAGCTGTGCGGCGCTGTTGAAGGTCTGCTCTGGCGTGGCGTAACTCATGAACGGCAGATCGGCGAGCAGCAGGGCCTGCGGCGCGCCACGGCGAACCGCTGCGGTATGGTAAGCGATGTCGCTGACCGTCACCGGCAGGGTGGAATCATGCCCCTGTACCGTCATCCCTAACGAATCACCGACCAGCAGAACCTGAATGCCTTCCTCGGCAAACAGACGGGCAAAACTGAAATCGTAGGCGGTCAGCGTGGCAAACTTTTTACCGCTGGCCTTGGCCTGACGCAGATGGGAAATCGTGGTGGGCTTCATGGCGCTCTCAACTCAGGAATTCTGATGCGCGCAGTTTACTGGATAGCGTGAAAGAGCGGAATCACAGATGTGCGTTTGTCGCGTCAGCCGTGCCAAAGCACGATGCTGCGGGTATCAAGAGCGGTCAGAAAGGGGCGAAGCGGGCGGCCATCCGGCAGAGAGGCATCCGGTGCAATCGCCAGCAGCGGCACCAGCATAAAGGCGCGGTTCAGCAGGTCATAGTGCGGCACAGTCAGCCGCGGCGTGTTGATGTGCGCCTCGCCGAACAGCATCAGATCGATATCCAGCGTGCGCGGTCCCCAGCGTTCCGCTTTGCGTACCCGGCCATGCTCATGTTCGATGCGCTGGGTATGGTCCAGCAGCGCCTCTGCACTGAGATCGGTCTCCAGCGCCACGGCGGCGTTGAGAAAGTCGGGCTGGTCGGGCGGGCCATAGGGCGGCGTGCGATAAAACGGAGAGGTCGCGATGCGCTGCGTCTGCGGCAGCGCATCGAGTGCGGTCAGCGCTGCATCAACCTGATGCAGCGGATCGGCCAGATTGCTGCCTAACGCGAGGTAAACCCGGGTCATGAGACGTTGTGGTTGTCGCGACGGGGGGCGGAAGAGCGGCGGCGCGGACGGCGCGAGCGGTTGCGTGGCACGGGATCGTCGCCCAGGTTATTCAGCATGTTCTTCTGCTGTGGCGGAGCCGCCACCTGGAACTCGCCCCACCACTGGCTCAGACGCAGCAGTTCCGGGTTATTCTCCACCTCTGCACGCAGCGCCAGCAGATCGTAAGCCGCGCGGAACTTCGGATGCTCCATCAGTTTCCAGGCACGTTTACCGTGACGACGCGACATGCGCAGCTGCAACAGCCAGATATCGCGGATCAGCGAGGTGATACGTTTCGGAATCGCCAGCGCGCGGCACGCTTCATCCAGCGTGTCGTTCATCGCCATCGCAAAGGCTTCGAAGTAGGTCAGGCCGCTCTCCTGCGCAATGCGTTCTGCCGCTTCGAGCTGCGGATACCAGAACATGGCAGCAAACAGGAACGCCGGGTTAACGCGCATCTCATTGTGAATGCGGTTATCGGTGTTTTTCAGCACCTGCGCCACCATCCGCTCCATATGGCTGTCGCTGTTTTCCGTGAAGTTGCGCGCCAGCGTCGGGAACAGCGGCTGGAACAGCTGATATTCACAGAGTTTGAGATAGGTGCTGTAGCCGTAACCCGCCTGCAGCAGTTTCAGAGACTCTTCAAACAGGCGTGCGGGCGGAATGTCACGCAGCAGCGAGGCCAGACGCGGAATCGGCTCAGCGGTTTCCGGCGCGATGCGCATATTGAGTTTGGCGGCAAAGCGCGCAACGCGCAGCATACGGACCGGATCTTCGCGATAGCGGGTTTCCGGATCGCCAATCAGACGGATAATGCCTGCTTCCAGATCGCTGATGCCGCCCACATAGTCGCGGACGGTGAAATCGGCCACGCTGTAGTAGAGGCTGTTGATCGTCAGATCGCGGCGCTGGGCGTCATCTTCAATAGAGCCGAAAATGTTATCGCGCAGCAGCATACCGCTCTGGGCGCGCTGCGAACTGTTGCGATCCTCATCGGGCTCTTCCGCCTGATGGTGACCACGGAAGGTAGCGACTTCGATCACCTCCGGGCCGAACATGACGTGCGCCAGACGGAAACGGCGGCCTACCAGGCGACAGTTGCGGAACAGCTTGCGCATCTGCTCAGGCGTGGCATTGGTCGTGACGTCGAAATCCTTGGGTTTTTGCCCCAGTAGCAAATCGCGCACGCCACCGCCTACCAGATAGGCTTCATAACCGGCTTTATTCAGGCGATAGAGCACTTTGAGGGCATTTTCGCTGATGTCTTTACGTGAGATGGTATGGCTTTCACGAGGAATGATGGTCATAAGACGCTCTGGTTCAACCTCTGCTGGGGCTTCCTCTTCATCTCGCTTCAGGACTTTCCGGCAAAAATTAGCTACTCGGGTAAAAATGGGACACCTCGACAGTGGCAATAAGGGTGTAGGTAAAATCAGCGGCTAATCATAGCCTGTTGAGAACCGTTTGAGAATGCTGTTGTCTGTGCATCCGGTTTCAGGGCGTTCTCCTGCGGCATCAAAGCGATATTCCACTGTGCCACCGCATCAGACAGCAGTTTCTCCTGCGTTAAGTCCTGCCAGCCGCTGGAAACCGGCTGCCCGAGGAAGCGTAACGCTGCAACCAGCAGCGGTCGGGCATCGCCCTCCGGCAGGGCGGGAGCGTGATTCTGCTTCGATAACTTATTGCCATCGTGATTCAGCGCCAGTGGCAGATGCATCCAGTCGGGCACCGGCCAGCCAAATTGCTGATAGAGCGCAATCTGGCGTACCGTCGGCTCAATCAAATCTGCGCCGCGCACCACCTCAGTGATGCCCTGAAAGTGATCGTCGACGACAACCGCCAGGTTATAGGCAAACAGGCCATCCCGGCGGTGAATGATAAAATCTTCCTGCGCCAGCGCGGGCTCCGCCTCTATCCGACCGCGCAGGCGATCCTCAAAGGCCAGAACCGGCGTATGCTGGCGTAAACGCAGTGCGGCATTCTCCGGTCCGCGCTGCCGATCGCGACAGTAGCCATCATAGAAGCCACCCATCTGCTGGATGCGGCGTCGGGTACAGGTGCAGTAATAGCTCTGACGATGCGTCCGGAGCCAGTCCAGCGTCTCACGATAGGCCTCATGACGCTGAGACTGCCAGAGCACCTCACCATCCCACGTTAAGCCATAGTGTTCCAGCTGTTGCAGAATGCGGCTGGCGGCACCCGGTACCTCGCGGGGGGGATCGATATCTTCAATCCTTACCCGCCAGAGGCCATTCTGCGCGCGCGCACTCAGGTAACTGCCCAGCGCAGCAATCAGCGAGCCAAAGTGAAGTTCACCAGAGGGAGAGGGGGCGAAACGGCCGATACAGGAGGATGACATAGGGGTCAGAAGTGACCACGCAGGGAACGAAACAGCAGGTGCTCCACTGCGTGGTAACAGGCTGGACGCGGCATCAGCCGGCCATTTGTTTCTCACGAATTTCTGCTAACGTCTTGCAGTCGATGCAGAGATCGGCTGTCGGACGTGCTTCGAGACGGCGGATGCCAATCTCAACGCCACAGGAATCGCAGTAACCGAAGTCGTCATCTTCGACTTTCTTCAGCGTCTTCTCGATCTTTTTAATCAGTTTACGTTCGCGATCGCGGTTGCGCAGTTCCAGGCTGAACTCCTCTTCCTGTGCGGCACGGTCAACCGGGTCCGGGAAGTTGGCAGCTTCATCCTGCATGTGCGATACGGTACGATCGACTTCGTCCCGCAATTGATTACGCCAGGCTTCCAGAATCTTACGAAAATGGGTCAGCTGTGCGTCGTTCATATACTCTTCGCCAGCCTTCACCTGATAAGGTTCGACTCCGGCGATAGCGAGAATACTCAGGGACGATGTTTTACGGTTTTGACCTTCTTGCATGTTGCTTCTCCTGGATAACACGCACTATACCCTTTCACTGACGTCTCGCAGGGGCGGGACTGCCAGCCTGCATTTGACCTCTGCGGGGTACATCGATCCCCCATTGGGGAAAAAAACAGGCCGCTATAAATAACAGAAGCAGTCAGGGTTGGCAATTCTTCATGAACACACCTTGACAAGCCTGTGAGGAACAGCGTATTCGGCGTTTAGCACAGAACATTCTTAGCACATAAAATTGCAAAAGATATTACAAGGTTACGCTGATCGGCGATTTAAGAAACATCCCCTGCGCCGACAGTGCTGCCTGGTACGCTAAAACCTCTACACCCTCCTGCTGCGCCTGAGCCAGTTGTTCTGCATACGCCGCATCGATGTGGCGTGCCGGGGAAACGTCCTCAATCCCCGAGTGCAGAACGGCAAACAACAAAACGGCCCGATGGCCCTCTGCCGCCACTGTCGCCAGTTCACGCAGATGCTTTTGGCCTCGAATCGTCACCGCATCCGGAAAATACCCTTTGCCTTCATGTAAAAGAGTGACGGATTTGACCTCAATATAGCAGTTGCGCCGGGCCTCTGCTTTGAGCAGGAAATCAATTCTGCTTTTTTCAGTACCATATTTAACTTCGGCCTGAAGCTGGCTGTAACCGGCCAGTGCGGGCAGCCAGTTCTGATCCAGCGCTTCGGCCACCAGCTGGTTGGCACGCAGAGTATTGACACCGATCCAGTGACCCTGCTGCGTTTCGGTCAGCTCCCAGCTATGGGGGTATTTGCGCGTCAGGCTGTCGGAGGTGGAGTACCAGATCCGATCGCCCGGCGTGGCGCAGCCGGTCATGGCACCGGTGTTGGCGCAGTGGATCGTCAGCACCTCACCGTCGGGCGTCACAACATCGGCCAGAAAGCGTTTATAGCGGGCGATCAGACGGGCGGGTTTAAGGGGCGGAGAGAAGTGCATGCGGATCCTGAGAAGAGAGTGGCCAGCTGGCCAGTGCGCGATAGCGGGTCCGGCCCCGGCTGAACTCAGAGGCGAACAGTGAAAAACGGGAGACGCGAAAACGCCAGTGAAAGCCGCGCGGCGGCAACGCTACCGGCTGCGTAGCGTGACGTAGAAGCGTAATGTGCGGATGAAACGGCTGCGGGCTCTGGTGACAGCCATGCCGGGCGGCCTGCGCCCGCAGCAGGCTGGCGAGCTGCAGCAGACCGCGCGGCGCGCGCTGGCAGCCGAGCCAGACCACGCCGGGGCGCGGCCAGTGTCCGGCGTCATCCAGATCGAGATCAAAGCCGGGCTGAACGATGCGTGACGCCAGGGTCTGCAGGCGCTGTGAGGTGTCCGGCGTCACCTCACCCAGAAACGCCAGCGTCAGGTGCAGATTCGCCGCGGCGACCGGCACGCCCGCCTCCGCCGGAAAGGTGTCGGCTCGCCAGCGCACCAGCGCCTGCTGCATATCGTCAGGCAGGCTGAGGGCAAAAAATAAGCGTTGTGTCGCCATGGCGCTCTCCGGCAAATATCACATGCTACAATGCGCGTCATCTTAGCACAGGCAGAAGCGGAGTTTGCTGTGAGCGATTTACCGGTTAGCGCGGTGCTGCCTGACCTTCTGGCGGCGCTGAAAGAGGCCTCTCAAATCCTGCTGGCCGCCCCTACGGGCGCGGGCAAATCGACCTGGCTGCCGCTGCAGCTGTTACAGCAGGCGGGGCTGCCGGGACGGATCATCATGCTGGAGCCACGGCGGCTGGCGGCACGTAACGTGGCGCAGCGTCTGGCAGAGCAGCTGGGCGAGCAGCCGGGGGCCACGATCGGGTTCCGGATGCGCGGCGAAAGCTGCGTCGGCCCTCAGACCCGGCTGGAAGTGGTCACGGAAGGGATGCTCACGCGGATGCTGCAGCAGGATCCGATGCTGGAGGGCGTGTCACTGGTGATCCTCGACGAATTTCATGAACGCAGCCTGCAGGCGGATCTGGCGCTGGCGCTGCTGCTCGATGTGCAGCAGGGGCTGCGCGACGATCTGAAGATTCTGCTGATGTCCGCCACGCTGGATAATGCCCGGCTGGCGGCACGGCTGCCTGATGCGCCGCTGATCGTCTCAGAGGGGCGCAGCTTTCCGGTCGAACGGCGTTATGCGTCACTGAATCAGACGGTGCGGTTCGAAGAGGCGGTCGCCCGGGAGGTCGCCCAGCTGCTGCGGGACGAGAGCGGCTCGCTGCTGCTGTTTCTGCCTGGCGTGGCGGAGATCGAGCGGGTGAAGCGCGAGCTGGAATCCCGGATCGGTGACGATGTGGATCTGACCCCGCTGTATGGCGCGCTGCCGCTGGCGGCGCAGCGACAGGCGATTCTGCCCGCCGCCGCCGGACGCCGTAAAGTGGTGCTCGCCACCAATATTGCCGAGACCAGCCTGACCATTGAGGGGATCCGGCTGGTGGTCGACAGCGCCCTGGAGCGCAGCGCCCTGTTTGACGCCCGCAGCGGGGTCACGCGCCTGCAGACCCAGCGGATCAGTCAGGCCTCAATGATCCAGCGTGCGGGCCGTGCGGGGCGACTGATGCCAGGGATCTGTCTGCATTTACTGCCTCAGGAGCAGGCCGCGCGTGCGGCGGCGCAGAGTGAACCGGAGATCCTCAGCAGCGATCTCTCCTCGCTGTGGCTGGATCTCCTGCAGTGGGGCTGTACACAGCCCGGGCAACTGCAGTGGCTGGATGAACCGCCCGCCCGCCACCTCGACGCGGCAAAACAGCAACTGACCCGGCTGGGGGCACTGGACAGCCACGGCCTGCTGAATCCGCTGGGACGGCGCATGGCGCAGCTGGGCTGCGATCCCCGCCTTGCGGCGCTGCTCTGTGCCGCAGGAGACGATCCGGATGCGGTCGCCAGCGCCGCGCTGCTGGTGGCGATTCTGGAAGATCCGCCGCGCAGCGGCAGCGCCGATCTGCGCGATGCGCTGCACCGGCCTCAGCCTCAGTGGCTGCGGCGGGCGCAGCAGTGGCAGCAGCGGCTCCGGATCCGGGGCGGCCGGGTCGATGATGACCGTTTTGCCGGACTGCTGGCGGCCGGATTTGGCGATCGGCTGGCGCGGCGGCGCGACCAGAGCGGACGCTATCAGCTGGCTAACGGGCTGGGTGCCAGGCTTGATGAGCAGGATGGCCTGACGCGCAGTGAATGGCTGATCGCTCCCGCCCTGTTGCAGACCAGCGCCACGCCGGATGCCCGTATGTTGCTGGCCCTGCCGGTCGATATTGAATCCCTGTGCCAGCAGCAGCCGGCACTGGTGGAGCGCCGGACTGAAGTGGAGTGGGATGAAGAGAAAGGCACACTGCGGGCGTTAAGGCGTGAGCAGATCGGCGCGCTGGTGCTGAAAACCCAGCCGATGGCGCGCCCGGAGCCGGAGGTGCTGCATGCCGCCATGCTGCGCTGGATCGGCGAAAAGGGGCTGTCGGTGCTGGGCTGGACCACAGAGGCTGAGCAGCTGCGTCTGCGCATCCAGTGTGCGGCGCAGTGGCTGCCGGAAGAGCACTGGCCCGCTACCGATGACAGCACGCTGCTTGAGAGCCTGTCACAGTGGCTGCTGCCGCAGATGTCAGCCGTGCGCGATCTCCGCAGCCTGCAGGCGGTGAACCTGACGACCGCACTCTTACATTTACTCACATGGTCACAACGCCAGCGGCTGGATAGTGCGCTGCCAACTCATTACACTGTGCCGACCGGAAGCCGGCTGCCCATTCGCTACGATGCAGATAAGCCGCCCGTACTGGCGGTGAGGATTCAGGAGATGTTTGGCGAAGCGCGTAATCCGGCGGTCGCCGACGGGCGCGTCCCGCTGGTGCTGGAGCTGTTATCGCCCGCCCAGCGCCCGCTGCAGATCACCCGCGATCTGGCGGCGTTCTGGCGGGGAGCCTGGCCGGAGGTCAGGAAAGAGATGAAAGGGCGCTATCCTAAACATCTCTGGCCAGAGGATCCGGCCACCGCCTTACCCACAAGGCGGACCAAAAAAATGTCCCCGCAGGGTTGAGTCCACTGGATCGAATTCAGAGGGTTCTGCCATGCGGCACGCGAGAAAGCAGTTAGAGTAGCGGCGCTGCCGTAAGCACTGCCTGGAGAAGAAAAGTAATGTCTGGGAACGATCGCGAACCAATTGGGCGCAAAGGTAAAGCGTTGCCGCCGCGCAGCAGTACGGGCCGGGGACGACGCAGGGATATCGAACAGGATATCGGTCAGGACGATTTTAATGATGACGAGGAGGAAGCGCCGGTGCCACGTAAAGGTAAAGGTGGAAAACCGCCGCGCGGCAAACGCCGTTGGCTGGGATGGATAATCAAACTGTTCCTGGTGTTTGTGGTGGTGATGGCCGCGTGGGGCATCTACCTCGACTCGGAAATTCGCAGCCGCATCGACGGTAAAGTGTGGCAACTGCCCGCTACCGTCTATGGCCGCATGGTCAGCCTGGAACCGGGCATGGCTTATAACAAAAGTGAAATGGTGGCGCTGCTGGAAGGTACCCAGTATCGCGAAGTCTCCCGGATTACCCGCCCTGGCGAGTTCTCGGTGAAGGGCAACACGATTGAACTGCTGCGTCGCCCGTTTGATTTCCCCGACAGTAAAGAGGGGCAGATCCACGCACGCATGAGCTTCACGAAGGATGAGCTGAGCGAGATTAAAAACCTCGAAACCGGCCGCGATTTTGGCTTTTTCCGCCTCGATCCGCGCCTGATCACCATGCTGCAGTCGCCGAACGGTGAACAGCGGCTCTTCGTTCCGCGTACCGGCTTCCCGGATCTGCTGGTCGATACGCTGATCGCCACCGAAGACCGTCACTTCTATGAGCATGATGGCATCAGCCCCTACTCGATTGGTCGCGCCTTCCTGGCGAACATCACGGCCGGTAAAGCGGTGCAGGGCGGCAGTACCCTGACACAGCAGCTGGTGAAGAACCTGTTCCTCACCAACGAGCGTTCGCTGTGGCGTAAAGCGCGTGAAGCCTATATGGCGGTGATCATGGATGCGCGCTACAGCAAAGATCGCATTCTGGAACTCTACCTGAACGAGGTCTATCTCGGTCAGGCGGGCAGCGATCAGATCCGTGGTTTCCCGCTGGCGAGCCTCTACTACTTTGGCCGTCCGGTTGATGAACTGAGTCTGGATCAGCAGGCGATGCTGGTCGGCATGGTGAAAGGTGCGTCACTCTACAATCCGTGGCGTAACCCGAAACTGGCGCTGGAGCGTCGCAACCTGGTGCTGCGTCTGCTGCAGCAGCAGAAAGTGATCGACCAGGAGCTGTATGACATGCTGTCGGCGCGTCCGCTGGGCGTCCAGCCGAAAGGCGGCGTTATCACGCCACAGCCTGCCTTTATGCAGATGGTGCGCAACGAGCTGCAGGCGAAGCTGGGCGATAAGATCAAGGATCTCTCCGGCGTGAAAATCTTCACCACGCTGGATCCGGTCTCCCAGGATGCGGCTGAAAAAGCGGTGATTGATGGCATTCCGACGCTGAAAAAACAGCGTGGCCTGAAAGATCTGGAAACGGCGATGGTGGTGGTCGACCGCTTCAGCGGCGAAGTGCGTGCGATGGTCGGCGGGGCAGATCCGCAGTATGCCGGTTATAACCGTGCGCTGCAGGCGCGCCGCTCAATCGGTTCACTGGCGAAACCGGCGACCTACCTTACCGCGCTGAGCCAGCCGAACAGTTACCGGCTGAACAGCTGGATTGCGGATGAGCCGATTGCGCTGAAGCAGCCTAACGGCAGCATCTGGAAGCCGATGAACGACGACCGTCGCTTCAGCGGTAAAGTCATGCTGGTGGATGCACTGACCAACTCCATGAACGTGCCGACGGTTAACCTCGGGATGACGCTGGGTCTGGATGCGGTGGTGGAGACATGGAACAAACTGGGCGTACCGAAAGATCAGCTGCATCCGGTTCCGGCGATGCTGCTGGGTGCCCTGAACCTGACGCCGGTTGAAGTGGCGCAGGCGTTCCAGTCGATCGCCAGCGGCGGCAACCGCGCGTCGCTGTCCGCCGTGCGTTCGGTGATTGCGGAAGATGGCAGCGTGCTCTATCAGAGCTATCCGCAGGCGCAGCGTGTTGAACCGGCGCAGGCCGCTTATCTGACGCTTTACACCATGCAGCAGGTCGCCGATCACGGCACCGCCCGTGCGCTGGGCGCGCGTTTCCCGAATGCGCATCTGGCCGGTAAAACCGGGACCACTAACGACCTGGTCGACAGCTGGTTTGCCGGTATTGATGGCAAAGAAGTGGCGATCACCTGGGTGGGACGCGACAACAACCAGCCGACTAAACTCTACGGTGCCAGCGGGGCGATGCAGCTCTATCGTCGCTACCTGGATATCCAGGCACCGATGCCGCTGCAGCTGACGCCGCCGGAAGATGTGTCGATGATGAATGTGGACTCTGCCGGGAACTTTGTCTGCGGCACGGGCAGCAGCACCTGGCGTTCGCTGCCGGTGTGGGCGCTGGATCCGAATGCGCTGTGTCAGCAGCAGCAGCAACAGATTCAGCAGCAGCAACAGCTGTTCGATCAGCAGCAGCAGCAACAGCAACAGCAGCCGGCTCAGCAGCCGCAGGAGCAGAAGGATAGCGACGGCGTAGCGGGCTGGATAAAAGATATGTTTGGCAAATAAACCGGTCTGACCGGTTAAAAAGGGCGCTTCGGCGCCCTTTTTTTTATCCCTGACGATCCGGCGCGTGCTGGCCTGCGCAGGCTGTCACAGCGGGGATTTCCGCTTGCAGTGCCGGAGGCCTTTCGCATATTATCGAAACGTTATAATAATCATTATCGTTTCGATTCGCTTGACTGCGCCTACTGTCCAGAGACACTTTTATGAACGTGCGAACGACTTTTTCTGACAACACCCAAAAAACCTTTTCCCGTCCTCTTCTGGGCATCCTGATCACCCTTAGTCTCAGCGCCAGCCTTCACGCGGCGCAGCCGGAAACCCTGGTCGTCTCGGCCGAGGGCGGCAGCGGCGTCGAAGCGGAAAACCCCTGGGGCCCGACACCGACGGTCGCGGCCAAGCGCAGCGCCACCGGTACCAAAACTGATACGCCGATTGAAAAAAACCCGCAGTCTGTCTCCGTGGTGACCCGCGAAGAGATGGCGATGCGCAACGTCACCAGCGTCAAAGGGGCGTTTAACTACACCCCTGGCGTGCTGACCGGAAACCGCGGCAGCTCAGACGTTTATGATGCCCTGTCGATTCGTGGCTTCAGCGAAACCAATACCAATCAGTATCTCGATGGCCTGAAACTGCAGGGGGATAACTACTCTGAGTTTGCCATCGATCCCTACTTCCTGGAGCGCGCCGAACTGCTGCGCGGCCCGGTTTCCGTACTGTATGGCAAAAGCAATCCCGGCGGTGTGGTTGCGCTGGTGAGCAAGCGGCCGACGCAGGAAACCCTGCGTGAAGTGCAGTTCCAGATGGGCAACGATAATATCTTCTCGACCGGCTTTGATTTCGGCGGGGCGCTGGATGATGACGGCGTCTACAGCTATCGACTGACCGGCCAGGCGCGCAGTCAGGATGCGCAGCAGGCGATGAACAAAGAGAAGCGCTACACCATCGCTCCCTCATTCAGCTGGCGTCCCGACGATCGCACCCGCATCGATCTGCTGACCTATTTCCAGAACGAGCCGGAAACCGGCTATTACGGCTGGCTGCCGCGGCAGGGCACCGTCGTACCCATTACCCGCGCCGACGGCAGCCAGTACAAACTGCCGACTGACTTCGATGAAGGTGAGCAGAGCAACAAAATTTCGCGCACTACCAAAATGGTGGGTTATAACGCTGAGCACAGCCTCAACGACACCTGGACGCTGCGTCAGAATCTGCGTTACGCCGATCTGCGCACCGACTATCGCAGCATCTACGGCAACGGTTTTATCCCGGCCACGCAGGCGATCACCCGTGGCTCCGCGACCTCGCACGAGAAGCTGAACCAGTTCGCGGTGGATAACCAGGCGCAGGCAAAATTTGCGACCGGCCAGGTGGATCATACGCTGCTGCTGGGCGTGGATTATCAGCGGACGCGTAACGATATTGATGCCGCCTTCGGGAGTGCAGCCTCTCTGAATGCCATTCATCCGCAGTATGGCAATGACGCAAATGTCGGGGCCCCTTTCCCCTATCAGTATCTGAATAAGCAGGAGCAGACTGGCCTGTATACGCAGGATCAGATGGAGTGGAACCGCTGGGTGCTGACGTTGGGTGGCCGCTACGATTATGCAATGACCTCCGCGCTGAACCGTAATGGTGATTCCGAAATTAAAAACCACGATCAGGCGTTTACCTGGCGCGGTGGTCTTAACTACGTTTTCGACAATGGGATCGCACCCTATTTCAGCTACAGCGAATCCTTCATTCCTACGGCAGGTACAACATCTGGCGGGCAACCTTTTGATCCGTCCCGTGCGAAACAGTATGAAGCGGGGGTGAAGTATGTGCCGAAAGATCGTCCGGTGGTGCTTACCGCCGCGCTTTATCAGCTGACGAAAACCAAAAACCTGACTGCGGATCCGAACAATGTGCTTTTCAGCGTGCAGAGCGGTGAGATCCGGTCACGCGGCGTGGAGCTGGAAGCGAAAGCGGCGCTGAATGCCAACGTTAACCTGACGGCTTCTTACACCTACACCGATGCGGAATATACTGAAGACACGTTGCTGAAAGGCAAAACGCCGGTGCAGGTGCCGAAAAATATGGCCTCACTCTGGAGCGACTACACCTTCCACGAGACCGCCTTATCGGGCGTGACGGTGGGTGCGGGTGTACGTTATGTCGGCGAGAGCCAGGGGCTTTACAGCACTGGCGCACAGCAGAACCAGAACTTTAAGGTGGCCGGTTACACTACGGTTGATGCGGCGCTGAAATATGACCTGGGCCGTTTCGGCCTGCCGGGATCAACCGTGGGCGTCAACGTCAACAATCTGTTCAACCGTGACTACGTCGCCAGCTGCTACCGTGAATACGCCTGCTACTGGGGCGCGGAGCGTAAGATTGTCGGCACCGCGACCTTCAGGTTCTGATTTAACCGGGCGCGCCAGCGCCCGTTCGCTACAGGGATAACCATGCCGCATCCTCACCCAGAAGAGTCGACCTTTACACTGGACAACGCCGGTTTTGAGGTGCCAGGTCGCACGCTGCTTCAGCCGCTGTCGCTGACCTTTCCGCCGGGCAAAATGACCGCACTGATTGGTCATAACGGCTCCGGCAAGTCGACGCTGCTGAAGATGCTGGGTCGTCATCATGCGGCCAGCCACGGCGAGGTGCGGCTGAATCAGCAGCCGGTCGGGCAGTGGAACAGCAAAGCCTTTGCCCGCGAAGTCGCCTTTCTGCCGCAGCAGTTACCGGCGGCAGAAGGAATGACGGTTCGCGAACTGGTGGCGATTGGCCGCTACCCCTGGCACGGCGCACTGGGGCGCTTTGGTCAGGAGGATCGCGACAGAGTCGACGAGGCGATTGCTCAGGTCGGGCTGAAGCCCTTTGCCGGACGGCTGGTCGACAGCCTGTCGGGCGGCGAACGTCAGCGCGCCTGGCTGGCGATGATGGTGGCGCAGAACAGCCGCTGTCTGCTGCTGGACGAACCGACGTCGGCGCTGGATATCGCCCATCAGGTCGAGGTGCTGGCGCTGATAAAAACGCTGAGCCAGCAGCGAGGATTAACGGTGATTGCGGTACTGCACGATATTAATATGGCTGCGCGCTACTGCGACCATCTGGTGGCGCTGCGTCAGGGCGCGATGATTGCCGACGGGGACGCCGACGCCCTTATGCAGGCTGACGTGCTGGCGGCGATTTATGGCATCCCGATGGGCATCCTGCCACATCCGCAGGGCGGCGCGCCGGTCAGTTTTGTCTGTTAAGGAAGTATGATGCCCGATCTTGAACGCCGCAGGCTGATGCTGGCGCTGGCGGCCTCACCGCTGTTTTGTGTCATCCCCCTGCGTGCCGCCACACCCCGGACCGGCCGTATTATCGCGCTGGAGTGGTTACCCACCGAGCTTCTGCTGGCACTGGGCATCACGCCTTATGGGGTGGCCGATCTGCACAACTACAACATCTGGGTCGGACAGCCATCGCTTCCCGCTGGCGTGATCGACGTGGGTCTGCGCACCGAACCGAACCTTGAGCTGATGGCGCAGATGCAGCCGTCGCTGATCCTCTGCTCCAATGGCTACGGCCCCGCAAAAGATAAACTGCAACGCATTGCGCCAGCCATGGGGTTTGACCTCCACAGTGGTGACGGTAAGCCCTTTACCGCCGCGCGGGCATCGCTGCGTCAGCTGGCGGCGCGCCTGGGAATAAGCGACCGCGCGGAGCAGCATCTGCGTGAGGTCGATGCGGAACTGGCGGCGGCACGTCAGCGTCTGGCGCCCTATGCCGGACGTACGATCCTGCTGATGTCGCTGCTCGACAGCCGTCACGCCATCACCTTTGGTAAAAACAGCCTGTTTCTGGAGGTGATGACCCTGCTGGGCCTGAAAAATGGCTGGCACGGCGAAACCAATTTCTGGGGCAGTGCGGTGATCGGCATCGAACAGCTGGCGCAGGCGGGCGACGTCGAGACCCTCTGTTTCGATCACGACAACGATGCGGAGATGCAGCAACTGATGCGCAGCCCGCTGTGGCAGGCGCTGCCGTTTGTGCGCAGCGGACGCTTTCAGCGTGTGCCCGCCGTCTGGTATTACGGTGCCACGCTCTCGGCGCTGCACTTTGTTCGCGTGCTGGAACGCGCGCTGGAGAAACAATGATGCGTCACGCTCTGCTTCCTGCGGGCCTCCTCAGCCTGCTGTTTCTGCTGGCGCTGAGCCTCACGCTGACGAATCTGTATCAGGCGCTGCCGCAGGCTGAGTGGTGGCAGGCGGTCTGGTCTCCGGCCGTCGATAATCTGCCGCAGATGGTGTTTCACTACAGCCTGCTGCCGCGCACGGTGCTGGCGCTGCTGGTGGGGGCGGGGCTGGGTCTGGCGGGTCTGCTGTTTCAGCAGATCCTGCGCAATCCGCTGGCGGAACCGACCACACTGGGCGTCTCATCCGGCGCCCAGCTGGGGATTACCGTCGCCACGCTATGGCATCTGCCGGGCGGGGTGCTGGCGCAGCAGTTTGCGGCGCTGAGCGGTGCGCTGCTGGTGGGTGCGCTGGTCTTTGGCGTCGCCTGGGGCAGACGGCTGTCGCCGGTCACGCTGATCCTGGCCGGGCTGGTGCTGAGCCTCTACAGCGGCGCGGTTAATCAGATCTTTGCAATCTTCAATCACGATCAGCTGCAGAACATGTTTCTCTGGAGCACCGGTGCGCTCAATCAGATGGGCTGGGAGAATGTGCAGCAGCTCTGGCCGCGCCTGCTGCTGGCGTTTGTGGTGGCGCTGGCGCTGCTGCGTCCGCTGACGCTGATGGGGCTGGATGACAACGTGGCGAAAAATCTGGGGCTTTCGCTGTCGGTCGCCCGGATCGGCGGGCTGGGACTGGCGATCCTGCTCAGCGCCCAGCTGGTGAATGTCGCCGGGATTATTGGCTTTATCGGGCTGTTTGCGCCGCTGCTGGCGAAGCTGCTGGGGGGACGGCGGCTCATCAGCCGCATGATACTGGCCCCGCTGACGGGCGCGCTGCTGCTCTGGCTGGCGGACAGCTGCGTGATGTGGGTAAGCCAGCACTGGCGCGACATCCCGACAGGCACGGCCACGGCTCTGCTCGGCGTGCCGATCCTTCTGTGGCTGCTGCCGCGCCTCCGCACCGGTTCTGTGCCACCGGCGCTGAATCAGGGCGACAGGGTGCCCGCCGAGCGCCAGAACCTGCTGCGCTGGCTGCTGATCGGCCTGATTATCCTTGGGCTGCTGGTGTGGGGCGGGCTGGCGTTCGGACGTGATGCGCAGGGCTGGCGTATCTCAGCCGGTGAGATGCTGCACGCTCTGCTTCCGTGGCGTGCGCCACGGCTGCTGGCCGCGCTGGTAACCGGTCTGATGCTGGGCGTGGCCGGGAGCCTGATCCAGCGGCTGACCGGTAATCCTATGGCCAGCCCGGAAGTGCTGGGCATCAGTTCGGGCGCAGCCTGCGGCGTGGTCGTCATGATGTTCTTTGTCTCCGGCGATGCCCTGGTCTGGCTGCTGCCCGCGGGTGCGCTGGGCGCGGCGCTGACGCTGCTGGTGATCATGGCAGTCGCCAGTCGCGGTGGTTTCTCGCCGGAGCGGATGCTGCTGGCGGGCATGGCGCTCAACAGCGCCTTTGTCACCCTGCTGATGCTGCTGCTGGCCAGCGGCGATCCGCGTATGGGCGGGCTGCTGACCTGGATCTCAGGTTCGACCTATAACATCAGCGGGACGCAGGCGATCCAGAGCGCCCTCTGCGCCCTGCTGCTGGTGGGGCTGGCACCACTGGCCACGCGCTGGCTGACGCTGCTGCCGCTGGGCAGCGCGACCGCACGGTCGGCAGGTATGGCGTTAACGCCAGCGCGGCTGAGCCTGCTGCTGCTGGCCGCGGCGCTGACCGCCAGCGCGACCCTGACTATCGGCCCGCTGAGTTTCGTCGGCCTGATGGCCCCGCACATGGCGCGGATGCTGGGCTTCCGGCGAGCGTTGCCGCAGCTGCTGCTGTCGGGACTGCTGGGGGCAGGATTGATGGTGCTGGCGGACTGGTGCGGACGGATGCTGGCGTTTCCGGATCAGATCCCGGCCGGACTGATGGCGACCTTTTTAGGTGCGCCTTACTTTATCTGGCTGCTCAGGCGGTCAGTTTAAAAGGAAAATGCAGGCTGGTTTCGGACGGTGGCCCGTGACTGGAATAAAAAGGCCAGGTACGTTCTGAACAACGCAACGCGCGGGCCCGTTCAGGATCGCATCTCAGGGATGACGGCTTTCGCGCCTTTCCGAACGGCCCCGGGTTGCTGCTCATGAATCCTGACACACCTGAGCGGGGCAAGCCTTATCAACAACAAAAGACCGGCTGCTGCCGGTCTTTGTCTTTAACGCTGTCGGAATTACAGTTTCGCGAAACAACGACGCGCGGCATCGATGGTGTGCTGAATATCCGCTTCGCTGTGGGCCAGCGACATAAAGCCCGCTTCATAGGCTGAGGGTGCAAAGTAAACGCCTTCTTCCAGCATCAGATGGAAGAAGGTTTTAAAACGCTCTACGTCGCAGCGTGTCACATCGGCGTAAGAGGTCACGCTGTCAGCGTCGGTGAAGAACAGGCCGAACATGCCGCCAACGTGGTTAATCACCAGCGGGATGTTCTGCTGCCGGGCGGCCTCGCGCAGACCTTCCGCCAGCTGGCGGGTCAGGGCATCCAGTTTCTCATGGGTGCCCGGCTGCGCGATCTGCGACAGGCAGGCGTAGCCTGCGGCCATCGCGATCGGGTTGCCGGAAAGCGTGCCTGCCTGATAAACCGGCCCGGTCGGGGCCAGGGCGGCCATCACGTCGCGACGGCCACCGAAGGCACCGACCGGCATCCCGCCACCGATGATTTTTCCAAGGCAGGTCAGATCGGGACGCACGTTGTAATGCGCCTGGGCACCGCCCAGCGCAACGCGGAAACCGGTCATCACTTCGTCGATAATCAGCAGCGCACCGAACTCGTCGCAGATCGCGCGCAGGCCCGGCAGGAAGTCCGGCTGTGGCGGAATGCAGTTCATGTTGCCGGCGACCGGCTCCACGATAATGGCCGCGATATCTTCAGGATATTGCGCAAAGGCGCTGCGTACCGAATCGAGGTCGTTAAAGGTGCAGGTCAGGGTATGCTTAGCGAAATCGGCCGGAACGCCCGGCGAGTTTGGCTGACCCAGCGTCAGCGCACCGGAGCCCGCCTTCACCAGCAGATGATCGGCGTGGCCGTGGTAGCAGCCCTCAAACTTGATGATTTTATCGCGGCCGGTAAAGCCACGCGCCAGGCGGATGGCGCTCATGGTCGCTTCGGTGCCGGAGTTCACCATCCGCACCATCTCCATGCCCGGCATCAGCTCGCACACCAGCTGCGCCATCGTCACTTCCATTTCGGTCGGTGCGCCAAAGCTCAGCCCGCGCTGAGCGGCTTCAATCACCGCATCGCGGATTACGCTGTTGTTATGGCCCAGCACCATGGGACCCCAGGATCCGACATAGTCGATATAGGCTTTGCCATCGGCGTCATAGAGGTAAGCGCCATCGGCATGTTCAATAAACAGCGGAACGCCGCCCACACCGGTAAATGCGCGTACTGGCGAGTTTACCCCACCCGGGATCAGGCGTTGTGCCTCGGCAAACAGTTGTTCGGACTTACTCATTTTCGGCTCCAGCGGTTCAGAAAAATATCGTCCCATTCTACGGAAGAGGGGCAGCAGACGAAAGGCGGATTCACCCGCAGCGCCCTTAAGCGCGCGGAAAGCGGCACAGAGTGCGAAGGGCAGAGCTTGATTGCGCTGAGGTGCTGACTGATAATAGCGTAATTGAGGTCGTTTTCTGACCTGGGCGTTTACCGGAGTAAAACATGAGTGATGAAGTAGCAGCACTGCCGTTGCAGTTTACCGACGCCGCAGCCACCAAGGTGAAGAACCTGATTGCCGACGAAGAGAACCCGGCGCTGAAACTGCGCGTCTATATCACCGGTGGCGGTTGCAGTGGTTTCCAGTATGGTTTTACCTTTGATGACCAGCTGAACGATGGCGATATGACGATTGAAAAGCAGGGCGTCTCCCTGGTCGTTGACCCGATGAGCCTGCAGTATCTGGTAGGCGGTTCGGTGGATTATACGGAAGGCCTGGAAGGTTCGCGCTTTATCGTGACCAACCCGAATGCCAAAACCACCTGCGGGTGTGGTTCCTCCTTCAGTATCTGATGATGCAGGCCGTCATCCTGACGGCCTCGCTTACCACTCGACCGTAATCAGCCGATGACGCTGCTTCACGCTTCCCTGCCTCTGAATCTGACTCTCTGTCACGCGCGGCTGCGCCTCCGGCTGTCCGCCACAGGCTATCTGCGGCGTGGGCTGACGCTGAGCCGTGCTGATTTCACAGCGTGAATAGATAACAAGTCTGGCAGCGATAGAGCCATTAATCGATCCCGCAATCGCCGTTCCGGCGAACGATAGCCCTATGGCCAGCAGCAGTGCTCTGGTCATAATCAGTTCCTGGTGTTGTAAAGGCGCATAAGCGCTGAAAGGACGGCGAGCTTACGTGGCGCGTCCGTCTCTGCTAGTGTTTAACGGCAAAAACTGTAGGGACTTTAGTCAATTCGCTGATTTACTGATCAGGGTGCAGGGCTGTACAGAGCTGTCGGGCCGCCAGCAGCAGTCGCGGGCCTGGCCGGCTGAGCCAGTCTTCGTTGATGGCGATCACCGGCACGCTGAGCTGTGGCCGCCAGAATGCGCGGATGTTCTCCGCCTGTCGGGCGCTGCCCGCGATCACAATGGCCTGCGGATGGCGCATCAGCACCTGCTCACGGCTGACTTGCGGCCAGCTGACGCGGCTCTCTGCAAAGATGTTGCTGCCGCCACATAACCGGATCACCGCATCCTGCAGCGTGGCGCCGGAGGCGGTAAACAGCGGCTGCTGACCAAACTGCAGAAAAAGCGGAACGGCAGGGAGGTGGCTGTAGTGCTCACGCAGCGCGGCGGCCTGTGCGCGCAGCTGCTGTGCGGCCTGCGTGGCCTGTGCCGGGGTGGGGCTCCAGCGGCCCAGATCGGCCAGCGCCGTGAACATCTCATCCAGCGTCTGCGGATCGATCCATTTCACGGTCACTCCGAGCTGCTGCAGCTGCGCAATCTGACGCTGCGGATTGCCGCCACGCCAGGCCAGCACCAGATCTGGCTTCAGCTGCAGAATACGTTCGGCCCGGATGCCCTGCCAGTTAGCGACCTGTTCAATCTGTTTCGCCTGTGGCGGATAGTCGGACCAGGCGCTGACCGCAACCGGCGTGATCCCGGCGGCAAAGGCGAGTTCGGTCAGATGGGGAGCGAGGGTGATCACACGGGGCGGGGAAGCGAACAGGCTGCCGCTGAACAGCAGCAGCCAGCAGAAGAGCCGCGTTTTAGCCACGCGCCAGATGCGCCAGCAGGTTCTCCACCATCAGCGAAGATTGCTTCGCCGCAACGCTTAAGAACTCATCAAAGCTGAGGTGAGATTCCTGATCGGCGACGTCGGAGATCGCGCGCACCACCACGAAAGGCACCTGGAACTGATGGCAGACGTGGCCGATCGCGGTCGCTTCCATCTCAACGGCAATCGCCTGCGGGAACTGATGACGGATACGCGCCAGCGGCGCCGCACCATTGATAAAGGCATCACCACTGACCACCAGACCGCGCACGGCATTCAGGTTCAGCTGTTTAATGCAGGCTTCCGCCGCCGCGACGAGCGTGCTGTCGGCCACAAATGCGGCCGGACAACCCGCCATCTGACCTGGCTCATACCCAAATGCGGTGACGTCCGCATCGTGATAGCGCACCTCTTCGGAGACCACGATATCGCCGACGCTAAGTGTGGAGGCTAAGCCGCCCGCCGAACCGGTGTTGATCACCAGGTCAGGCTTACAGAGCTGCAGCAGCAGTGTGGTACCCAGCGCGGCAGAGGTTTTACCAATGCCCGATTTCAGCAGTGCCACCTCAACGCCCTGCAGGGTGCCGGTATAAATTTCACAACCCGCCAGCGACAGCGTCTGACGGTTTTCAATTTTGTCGCGCAGCAGGGTAACTTCCTGCTCCATCGCGCCAATGATGCCTGCTTTCATAATGCGTTCCGCTAATGTAAAGAATCAAAATTTAGGGCATAGTCTAACATGGCAATCCGGGGATTAATTCACGAAAAAGTCAGGGGTAATTCATGTCGGCGATTAATTTCAGGAAGAAGATCAGCTTCTCGCGCCCTTATACCAGTCGAAAAGATCCGGAAGGCGAATATTACATTACGCGTCATTTTGAGAGCGACCGCGGACGGATTATCAACTCCGCCGCCATCCGCCGCCTGCAGCAGAAAACCCAGGTTTTTCCACTGGAGCGTAACGCCGCCGTCCGCTCCCGCCTGACGCACTCGCTGGAGGTGCAGCAGACCGGGCGCTATATCACCAAAGAGATCCTGCAAACCCTGAAGATGCAGGGCGGGCTGGCGCAGTATGGCCTGGACGAGCTGGAAGGGGCATTTGAGAGCCTGATTGAGATGGCCTGTCTGCTGCACGACGTGGGTAATCCGCCATTTGGCCATTTTGGCGAGGCGGCCATTAACGACTGGTTTGAAGAGCATCTCGCCGCCGAGCTGGTGGATCCGCTGGTGGCGGGCGTGGAAGGGGAGGCGCAGCGCAGGGCGTTCGATCAACTCAACGCGATGATTCGCCAGGATCTCTGTCACTTTGAGGGCAACGCGCAGGCTATCCGCATGGTGCACACGCTGCTGCAGCTCAATCTCAGCTATTCGCAGGTCGCCTGCATTCTGAAATATACCGCCCCCGCCTGGTGGCAGGGAGAAAAGCCCGCCGAATTTAGCGTATTAATGAAAAAGCCGGGCTTTTATCTCTCCGAACGGGATTATATTGCTGACCTGCGCGCCGCCACCAATATGGAAGAACATCACCGTTTTCCGCTCACCTATATAATGGAAGCGGCCGATGATATCTCCTACTGTATTGCAGATTTGGATGACGCTGTAGAAAAAGATATCTTTAATGTTGAAAGTTTGTATGAGTTTCTGAATAAAGCCTGGGGGCCGGTTAAAAATAATGATGCGTTCAGCCGGACGATTGGCGAAGCCTGGCGTGAAGCCTGCAGTAAAAAACGCCGCAGCCGCAGCGATCAATTTTTTATGTCATTACGCGTAAATGTTCAGAGCGTACTGGTCAGCTACGCCGTGAAACGTTTTGTTGATAATCTGCCGGCGATATTCGAGGGAAGTTTTAATCATGCGCTGCTGGAGGATGAGGGAGAAGAGGGGCGTCTGTTGCAACTGTTTAAGACCGTTGCGCGCCAGCAGGTGTTTAACCATTCCGAAGTGGAGCAGCTGGAGCTGCAGGGCTACCGGGTGATCAAAGGCTTACTGGAGATCTATGCGCCGCTGATGCGCCTGAATTATGAAGCCTTTACCACGCTGATAAATGAAGATTTTCTGCGTCAGCACCCCATCGAAACCCGGCTTTTCCACAAGCTTTCCGGCAAACATCGTAAAGCCTATCTGCATAAGATGCGTAATCTGGTGGTGGAGCATAAATATCAACGGCTGTTGTGGGAACGTTATTATCGTTTCCGGCTTATTCAGGATTATATCAGCGGGATGACCGATCTCTATGCATGGGATGAGTACCGGCGACTGATGGCCGTAGAATAAGCCGCCGATTGTAAAGAGCGCGAATAAATTTTTACCTTTAGCTTAAACTTTTAAAGGAACTTCGCGCTAAAACACTTATCTCACCTTTCGACCACAGCAATGGTCTGAACAGTAATCTTATTGAGAAACGAAAAATGAAAACAAAGACCTTGATGTTAAGTGCGCTGGCATTGAGCCTGAGCATGGCCCTCGCCCCTGTTACTGTTTCTGCTGCACAAACGGCCTCATCCGACAGTCTGCAACAGCCAAGTCTGGCGCCCATGCTGGAGAAGGTGATGCCCTCTGTGGTCAGTATCAGTGTCGAGGGGACCACCACGGTGAAAACCCCGCGTATGCCGCAACAGTTCCAGCAATTCTTTGGCGATAACTCGCCTTTCTGCCAGGACGGTTCTCCGTTCCAGAGCTCACCGATGTGCCAGAGCGGTGAGGGCGGCGGCGCGCCTGCGCCCGATACACAGCAGGAAAAATTCCGGGCGCTGGGTTCGGGCGTCATCATTAATGCCGAAAAAGGCTATGTGGTCACCAATAACCATGTGGTCAACAATGCGACCAAAATTCAGGTACAGCTCAGCGACGGTCGTCGCTACGACGCCAAAGTGATCGGGAAAGATCCCAGCTCAGACATCGCGCTGGTTCAGCTGAAGGATGCTAAAAATCTTACGGCGGTGAAAATCGCGGACTCCGACAATCTGCGCGTGGGCGACTACACCGTGGCGATCGGCAACCCTTACGGCCTGGGCGAAACCGTGACGTCCGGTATCGTTTCGGCGCTGGGCCGCAGCGGCCTGAACGTGGAAAACTACGAAAACTTCATCCAGACGGATGCGGCGATCAACCGGGGTAACTCCGGTGGTGCACTGGTTAACCTCAACGGTGAGCTGATCGGGATTAACACCGCCATTCTGGCACCGGACGGCGGCAATATCGGTATCGGCTTTGCGATCCCGAGTAACATGGTGAAAAACCTGACGGCTCAGATGGTTGAGTTTGGTCAGGTGAAACGCGGCGAACTGGGCGTGCAGGGTACGGAGCTGAACTCCGAGCTGGCAAAAGCGATGAAGGTCGATGCACAGCGCGGCGCCTTTGTCAGCCAGGTGCTGCCAGGTTCGGCGGCGGCCAAAGCGGGCATCAAAGCGGGTGACGTCATCGTCTCGATGAACGGCAAACCGCTGAGCAGCTTCGCGTCGCTGCGCGCCGAAGTGGGTTCACTGCCGGTGGGCACCACGCTGAAACTGGGGCTGCTGCGCGACGGCAAGCCTGTTGACGTCTCCGTGCAGCTGCAGCAGAGCAGCCAGGCGAAAGTGCAGTCCGCCACCATCTATAACGGCATTGAAGGGGCGGATCTCAGCAATGTCGACACCGGTGACAAGGGCGTCCGCGTGGATAACGTGAAACCGGGCAGCGCCGCAGCACGCATCGGCCTGAAAAAGGGCGATGTGATCCAGGGCGTTAACCAGCAGGTGGTGACCAACCTGGGTGAACTGCGCAAAGTGCTGGATACCAAACCTTCCGTGCTGGCGCTGAATGTGAAACGCGGTGACAGCAGCATCTATCTGCTGATGCAGTAAGGGTTTATCCCTCACACAGAGGCGGACTGCGGTCCGCCTTTTTTATGTCCGCCGTTCACCCCGTCAGAGTGTGATGCTGTCCGCAGATTCGGTAAATGCCTCCCCGGCTCTGTGCAATTGCACAATGCTCTGCGCAGAGCGCATGCGTATTCTGTTTCTCCCTCTCTTTATCAGGAGTAACGGATGGCAACCTATCACCTTGATGCCCGGCTGGCGCAGGATATTGTGGCACGCACCATGAAGATTATTGACAGCAACGTCAATGTGATGGATGCGCGCGGCCGCATCATCGGCAGCGGTGACCGGGAGCGCATTGGAGAGTTGCACGAAGGTGCGCTGCTGGTGCTCTCTCAGGCGCGGGTGGTCGATATCGATGAGGCGGTGGCTAAACATCTTCATGGCGTGCGGCCCGGCATTAACCTGCCGCTGCGGATTGATGGCGACATCGTCGGCGTGATTGGCCTGACGGGGGAACCGGTCGCCTTACGTCACTATGGCGAGCTGGTCTGTATGACGGCGGAGATGATGCTGGAACAGGCGCGACTGCTGCATATGCTGGCGCAGGATAGCCGTCTGCGTGAGGAGCTGGTACTGAACCTGATCCGCAGCGATACCCTGTCGCCGCAGCTGACCGAATGGGCGCAGCGGCTTGGGATCGATCTCAATCAGCCGCGCGTGGTGGCGGTACTGGAGATCGACAGCGGTCAGCTCGGCGTTGACAGTGCGATGTCGGAGTTACAGCAGTTGCAGACCCTGCTGACGACCCCTGAACGCGATAACCTGATCGCCATCGTGTCGCTGACGGAGATGGTGGTGCTGAAGCCCGCCCTGAATGCGCACGGACGCTACGACCAGGAGGATCACCGCCGTCGCGTCGAGCAGCTGTTGCAGCGGATGAAAGAGAGTGGCCACCTGCGGATGCGCATCGCGCTGGGCAACTTTTTCAGCGGGCCGGGCAGCATAGCCCGCTCTTACCGGACGGCGCGCACGACGATGATGGTCGGTAAGCAGCGGATGCCCGACGTGCGCAGCTATTTTTATCAGGATCTGGTGCTGCCGGTTCTGCTCGACAGCCTGCGTGGTGGCTGGCAGGCCAATGAACTCGCCCGGCCTCTGGCGAAACTCAGGAGCATGGATAACAACGGTCTGCTGCGCCGGACGCTGATCGCCTGGTTCACCCACAACGTTCAGCCGGGTGCCACGGCGCGCGCGCTGTTTATTCATCGCAATACGCTGGAATACCGGCTGAACCGGATTTCAGAGCTGACCGGGCTCAATCTGGGCCAGTTTGACGATCGGCTGCTGCTCTATGTGGCGTTGCAGCTGGATGAGCAGGGATGAGGCGAGGAGAGGGGAGATAAAAAAGGCCAGCAACGCTGGCCCCATCTGTCGGCGGGAAAATTAACGACCGTTACGGGTTAATTTTTCCAGATCCGATTCGATTTCAGTAATCTTGTGCGAGACCACGCTCTCCAGATGACGCAGATCATCCAGGATCTTACGTTTCAGATCCACTTCAACCTGGTCGCGCTGGCAAATCTGGTCCAGCTCATCGATCACATAACGCAGATTCGGGCTGATTTCCTGCACTTCTTTGTAGCCCTGAGTTGCGTGATCGGCCACGACCGTTTTGCGCTGGCGCGGATATTTGAATTTCACGCTCTTCGCGAAAAACTCGCCTTTATCTTTGCGGAAGTAAATTTTCAGAATGTCGTTGTTGGCTTCCTGACGCAGGCTGTAGCGGTCGATGTCGTCCGGATTACTGATTCCTAAGCTTTTCAGATTGTCATACATAGCGTTGTTTCCATCAAAAGTGAGAAGCGCGCAGGTTTGTTCATGACGTCAGACAACTGTAGACATAAAGCAGCGGGATGAACATTGCGCGACAGGATTTAACTGGCGCGGATTATGACCTGGATGAAAACTAAACGCACCCGATCCTTCGCGGCGCGAAGCAGGCTGATTGAGAATGGCTGTAAAGAAAAGATGACGGGCTGGTTTCCAGCCCGTCACTGAAATCAGTCGATGGTGCGCAGCAGTTCGTTGATGCCGGTTTTGCTGAGGGTTTTTGCATCCACCTTTTTCACGATCACGGCACAGTAGAGGCTGTAGCTGCCATCTTTGGACGGCAGATTACCGGAAACCACCACCGAACCGGCAGGAACGCGACCATAATGCACTTCGCCGGTTTCACGGTCATAGATTTTAGTGCTCTGACCGATATAGACACCCATTGAGATCACTGAGCCTTCTTCAACAATCACGCCTTCAACGATTTCAGAGCGTGCGCCGATGAAGCAGTTGTCTTCGATGATAGTCGGGTTAGCCTGCAGCGGCTCCAGCACGCCGCCAATACCAACGCCGCCAGAGAGGTGAACGTTTTTACCGATCTGTGCACAGGAGCCCACTGTCGCCCAGGTGTCTACCATAGTGCCTTCATCCACGAAAGCGCCGATGTTGACGTAAGAAGGCATCAGCACCGTGTTGCGGGCGATGAATGCACCCTGACGCACCGCCGCAGGCGGCACCACGCGGAAACCGGCCTCTTTGAAGCGCGCCTCATCCCAGCCCGCAAATTTCATCGGCACTTTGTCGTAAAAACGGGTTTCAGCGCCTTCCATCACCTGGTTGTCATTGATGCGGAAAGAGAGCAGCACGGCTTTCTTCAGCCACTGATGCGTTACCCACTCGCCGTCGATCTTCTCTGAAACACGCAGTGCGCCGCTGTCCAGCAGCGCGATCACCCGGTTGATGGCATCACGGGTTTCGCTGTCGACGCTGGTCGGGGTAATGTCAGCGCGACGTTCGAAGGCGGATTCAATAACGCTCTGTAACTGTTGCATATTTTTTTCCTGATCTGTCATGTGCGGTGCCGGGCACTATCCCGGCACAAGTAAAGAAATGAATGTTTACCAGTCGGGTCGGGTCACACTTTATCGTTTGGATTAAGGGCCTCTGTCAACCGTTGTTGCAACGCTGTGCGCATTTCTTCGTTCAGCGCCTGCCGTTCACTGTTGGCCAGAATAAACAGATCCTCGACCCGCTCGCCAATGGTGCTGATGCGGGCGCCGTGCAGTGAAACCCCCAGATCGGCGAAGACTTCCCCGACCCGCGCCAGCAGACCGGGCTGATCCAGCGCCACCAGCTCCAGATAGCTGCGACGGTCGGTGTGCGTCGGCAGGAAGTTGACCTCGGTATCCACGCTGAAATGTTTAAGCCGGGCCGACGGGCGACGGGTGCGCGGCGGCACCCACTCGGACTGAGTGATCGCCTGCTCCAGCGCCTGAATGATCATCGGGTGACGATCCGGCGAAAGCGGGCTGCCATCCGGCTCCAGCACGATAAAGGTATCCATCGCCATGCCATCGCGGCTGGTGAAGATTTGTGCGTCGTGCACGCTGAGATTGCGGCGATCCAGCTCACCGGCCACGGCAGCAAACAGATGTGGCCGATCGGGACTCCAGATGAAAATTTCGGTGCCGCCGCGCGTGGCGTGCGGGCTGACCAGCACCAGCGGTTTTTTCAGGTCGTGAGCCAGCAGGTGGCGGGCGTGCCAGGCGATCTGATTTGGCGTATGGCGCAGAAAATAGTCGGCGCGGCAGCGATTCCAGATCTGGTGCAGCCGCTCTTCATCGATGTTATCCATCCGCAGCAGCGCCAGCGCCTGCAGGCGATGATGGCGTACCCGCTCGCGCAGATCCGGGCTGTTCTCCATGCCGCGTCGCAGCTGCTTCTCGGTGGCGAAAAAGAGCTCGCGCAGCAGGCTCTGCTTCCAGCTGTTCCAGAGGCTTTCGTTGGTGGCGCAGATGTCGGCCACGGTCAGACAGACCAGATAGCGCAGCCGGTTCTCATTCTGCATCACCTCGGCAAACTGCTGGATCACCGTCGGGTCCTGAATATCGCGCCGCTGCGCCGTCACCGACATCAGCAGATGATGGCGGACCAGCCAGGCCACCAGCTGCGTCTCCCGTGAGTTCAGACCATGCATCTCCGCGAAGTCGAGCGCATCCTGCGCGCCGAGAACCGAGTGATCGCCGTTGCGACCTTTGGCTATGTCGTGCAGCAGGGCGGCCATCAGCAGCAGCTCCTGCTGCGGCAGACGCGGCCATAACTCCACGCAGAGCGGATGCTGTGGCCGCGTCGCTTCGCTGGCAAAGCTCTCCAGCTTCTGCAGAACCCGGATGGTATGCTCATCGACGGTGTAGGCGTGAAACAGGTCAAACTGCATCTGTCCGACGATTTGGCCCCACAGCGGTGTGTACGCCCACAACACGCTGTGGCGATGCATCGGCACCAGCGCCCGGCTGACCGCGCCGGGATGGCGCAGGATCGACATAAAGGTTCGCCGCGCCTCGGGGATCTGGCACAGCGGCTGACTGAGATGCCGACGCGCATGGCGCAGCTGGCGCAGGGTCGTGGAGTAGATGCCTTTGATATTGTCGTTGCGCACCATGACGTAGAACATGCGCAGAATGGCCTGCGGCTCGCGTCTGAACAGCGTTTCGTCGCGCAGGTCGATCAGGTCGCCACGCAGCTGGAAATCGTCATCGACAGGGCGGGGTTTTTCGCTGGTGGAGAGTGCCAGAATCGCCTCATCAAACAGCTGCAACAGCATCTGATTCAGTTCGCTGATGCGCCGGGTGACCCGATAAAAATCCTTCATCATCTGCTCAACCGGCGCATTGCCTTCGCCCTGATAGTTCAGGCGCTGTGCCACGCTGAGCTGGCGATCAAACAGCAGGCGGTTGTCGTAGCGCGGCAGCGAGAGATGCAGAGCAAAGCGGATGCGCCAGAGAAATTCCTGACATTCGTTGAGTTCGCTGCGCTCCGCGTCAGTGAGAAAGCCAAAGCCGACCATCTCATCCAGCGTGGTGGCCCCGAAGTGGCGTCGGGCGACCCACTGCAGCGTATGGATATCCCGCAGGCCGCCGGGGCTGCTCTTGATGTCCGGCTCCAGGTTGTAGCTGGTGCCGTGATAACGCTTATGGCGCTCCTGCTGCTCCTCAATCTTGGCCGCAAAAAAGGTGGAGGAGGGCCAGAAGCCGTCGCTGAAGATATTCTTCTGTAACGCCAGAAACAGCGCCACGTCGCCGGTGAGCATCCTGGATTCAATCAGGTTGGTGGCCACGGTGAGATCCGAGAGCCCCTCCAGCAGGCACTCCTCCAGCGTACGGACGCTGTGGCCCACTTCCAGCCGGAGATCCCACATCAGCGTCAGCAGTTCGCTGGTGCGCTGCGCGGCCTGTTCGTCCAGCGGCTGACGGCTAAGGATCAGGACATCAATATCTGAGAGCGGATGCAGTTCGGCCCGACCATAGCCGCCCACGGCAACCAGCGCAATCGCCGGCATCTCCGCAAAACCAAAAAAGCGCCACAGGCGACACAGGAGCCGATCGATAAACAGCGTGCGCGCATCAATCAGCGACTCCACCGCTTCGCCCGCATCAAACGCGGCAGCCAGATGCTGCTGAAACTGTTCCAGCCGCAGCTTCAGGCTGTCGCGGGTCAGCTGGTCGTCACTCCATCCGGCCGGGGAATCGGCCAGACCGCTCTTCACATCTTCCGACAGACTCACGCTCATGCAGCTCTTCTCTTTTTTAGCCAAAAAAAAGCCGGCTCAGCGCCGGCTTGATCTGTAATCGGGGAATTACCCTTCGGCGACGAGCACAGCAGGCAGCGTGTCATCTTTACGCAGGGTTAAAATCTCACAGCCGTTTTCCGTCACCACAATAGTATGCTCATACTGCGCGGACAAGCTGCGATCTTTGGTTTTTACCGTCCAGCCATCTTTCATGGTGCGGATGCGGTAATCGCCGGCGTTGACCATCGGCTCAACCGTAAAGGTCATGCCCACCTGCAGCACCACGCCGCCGTCATCGGCATCGTAGTGCAGTACCTGAGGCTCTTCGTGGAATCCTTTGCCAATGCCATGCCCGCAATATTCCCGCACCACGGAGAAGTCGTTCGCTTCCACATATTTCTGAATCGCGCGGCCCAGCTCGCGCAGACGGATGCCGGGCTTAATCAGACGCAGGGAAAGATAGAGGCTCTCCTGGGTGATGCGGCACAGGCGCTCGCCCTGGATCGTCGGTTTGCCGACGATAAACATCTTAGAGGTATCGCCGTGATACTCATCTTTGATGACGGTGACATCGATATTGACGATATCGCCATCTTTTAACGGGCGATCGTCGCTGGGGATGCCGTGGCAGACCACTTCATTCACCGAAATGCAGACCGACTTTGGAAAGCCGTGATAGCCCAGACAGGCAGAAACCGCCTGCTGCTTTTGCGTGATGTGCTCGTGGCAGATGCGATCCAGCTCACCGGTCGTCACACCCGGCTGAACATAGGGTTCGATCATCTCCAGCACTTCAGCGGCCAGGCGGCCCGCAACGCGCATTTTTTCGATTTCTTCAGGGGTTTTGATTGAAATTGCCATTAAATTAATCCGCATTTGTCGAAAATTTCGACAATAATGAACTCTGTGCTGTCATGTTAGCAGCCCGTAAATGGGCTGCCAAATAGAGAACGCACTGGCCCCGGGCCGTGATCATTTATTGGCGTCCCCTGGCTGGTTGTGGTATAAAGCGCGCCGACGATTCTCTGTATGGCCGTTTCGGTCAGCAGGAAACGCATAACTCTCATTATGTGTAATAAAACACACATGTATCGACACATACGCCGGGGTGCCTTGAAAGAGGTCGGTCGTATGGGATACATGGAGGCCCAACCCCAATCAAAATTCAGAGGTAATCATGGCAACTGTTTCCATGCGCGACATGCTCCAGGCGGGTGTTCACTTCGGTCACCAGACCCGTTACTGGAACCCAAAAATGAAGCCATTCATCTTTGGTGCGCGCAACAAGGTTCACATCATCAACCTTGAGAAAACTGTCCCTATGTTCAACGAAGCGCTGGCTGAACTGAACAAGATCGCTTCCCGTAAAGGTAAGATCCTGATCGTAGGTACCAAACGCGCTGCTGCTGAAGCGGTAAAAGAGTCTGCACTGAGCTGCGACCAGTTCTTCGTCAACCACCGCTGGTTAGGTGGCATGCTGACTAACTGGAAAACTGTTCGTCAGTCAATCAAGCGTCTGAAAGATCTGGAGACTCAGTCTCAGGATGGTACTTTCGACAAACTGACCAAGAAAGAAGCACTGATGCGTGCGCGTGAACTGGCCAAGCTGGAAAACAGCCTGGGCGGTATCAAAGACATGGGCGGCCTGCCAGACGCGCTGTTCGTTGTTGATGCCGATCACGAACATATCGCAATCAAAGAAGCAAACAACCTGGGTATCCCGGTATTTGCTATCGTTGATACCAACTCTGATCCAGATGGCGTTGATTTCGTTATCCCAGGTAACGACGATGCGATCCGTGCTGTAAGCCTGTACCTGACTGCCGTTGCGACTACCGTTCGCGAAGGCCGCTCTCAGGACCTGGCTGAGCAAGCTGAAGAAGCGTCTTTAGAAAACGCTTAATAAGGTTTGCTCTGCATAAGAGCCCTTAGCATTCAGATGTGATCTGTAAGGGGCCTGTACTGGCCCCTTTATTTTATCTAAGTCTGTCACGCTCCCAACCGGACGGCGGGACAGAAAAATTTTCCGCAAATAAGTGTCTGCTGGTGCAAACGTACACAGGCACGAACCGAGGATTCTGGAATGGCTGACATTACCGCTGCATTGGTAAAAGAACTGCGTGAGCGTACTGGCGCTGGCATGATGGACTGCAAAAAAGCGCTGACTGAAGCGAACGGCGACATTGAGCTGGCGATTGAGAACATGCGTAAGTCTGGCGCAATCAAAGCAGCGAAAAAAGCAGGCAACGTTGCTGCTGATGGCGTAATCAAAACCAAGATCGTTGGCGACTACGGCGTGATTCTGGAAGTTAACTGCCAGACTGACTTCGTGGCAAAAGATGGCGGTTTCCAGGCATTCGCAGACAAAGTTCTGGAAGCAGCTGCTGCCGGTCGCGTTACCGACGTTGAAGTTCTGAAAGCGCAGTTCGAAGAAGAGCGCGTTGCACTGGTTGCTAAAATCGGTGAGAACATCAACATCCGTCGCGTTGCAATTCTGGAAGGCGCAGAGCTGGGCAGCTACCTGCACGGCGCACGTATCGGCGTTCTGGTTTCCGCTACCGGCGCGAACGAAGATCTGATCAAACAGATCGCGATGCACGTTGCTGCAAGCAAGCCTGAGTTCGTTAAGCCAGAAGACGTTTCTGCTGACGTGGTTGAGAAAGAGTACCAGGTTCAGCTGGACATCGCGATGCAGTCTGGCAAGCCAAAAGAGATCGCAGAGAAGATGGTTGAAGGCCGCATGAAGAAATTCACCGGCGAAGTCTCTCTGACCGGTCAGGCTTTCGTTATCGACCCAAGCAAAACCGTTGGCCAGGCTCTGAAAGAGCAGGGCGCTGACGTCATCAACTTCATCCGCTTCGAAGTGGGTGAAGGCATCGAGAAAGTTGAGTCTGACTTTGCTGCAGAAGTTGCAGCCATGTCCAAACAGTCTTAATGCTCTGAAAGAACCGCCATCTGGCGGTTCTTTTTTGTCTGTGCACCGCAACAGGCACGTTTTCAGTTTCATCCCAATAGCAATTTCATCGCGGTAAGCGGATGATCGATCAGAATTTACTTCTCTTTTACACCCAATCTTCCAGGAAGAACTGACCATGGCGACCAACGCAAAACCTGTTTATCAACGTATCCTGCTTAAACTCAGCGGTGAAGCCCTGCAAGGCGCTGAAGGTTTTGGTATCGACGCGAGTGTGCTTGACCGTATGGCACAAGAGGTAAAAGAGCTGGTTGAACTGGGCATCCAGGTTGGCGTGGTGATTGGCGGTGGTAACCTGTTCCGTGGCGCAGGCCTGGCACAGGCGGGGATGAACCGTGTGGTGGGCGACCACATGGGTATGCTGGCAACCGTCATGAACGGTCTGGCGATGCGTGATGCGCTGCACCGCGCCTATGTGAACGCACGTCTGATGTCAGCGATTCCACTGAATGGCGTCTGTGACAACTACAGCTGGGCAGAGGCGATCAGCCTGCTGCGCAATAACCGCGTGGTGATCTTCTCCGCCGGTACCGGCAACCCGTTCTTCACCACAGACTCTGCGGCGTGTCTGCGCGGCATTGAGATTGAGGCGGACGTGGTGCTGAAGGCGACCAAGGTCGATGGCGTCTACTCTGCTGACCCGGTGAAAAACCCGGACGCTACACTCTATGAGCAGCTGACCTATGCCGAAGTGCTGGATCAGGAGCTGAAAGTGATGGATCTCGCGGCCTTTACCCTGGCGCGTGACCACAAATTACCTATCCGTGTTTTCAACATGAATAAGCCTGGCGCGCTGCGTCGCGTAGTGATGGGTGAAAAAGAAGGCACCCTGATTACGCATTAATACCCGAGGCGAGATAAAATAAGGTATATTCTGTCAGCGCGATGATAATGCATCGCGCACCAGTCAGGATTATCGATGATTATCGATCCCGCTTCCGGTTACGCCGGAACTGGCCAGGTCAAACCGAATCCAAGGGTTTCAACGTGATTAACGACATCAAAAAAGATGCTGATACGCGCATGGAAAAATGCGTGGAAGCATTCAAAACCACCATCGGCAAAGTGCGCACCGGTCGTGCTTCACCTTCGCTGCTCGACGGCATCGTCGTCGAATATTACGGCACGCCGACGCCACTGCGTCAGCTGGCTTCCGTTACCGTGGAAGATTCACGCACGCTGAAAATCAACGTGTTCGATCGTTCACTGAGTGCGGCAGTCGAAAAAGCGATCATGAAGTCTGATCTCGGCCTGAACCCAAGTTCAGCCGGCACCGACATTCGTGTTCCGCTGCCTGCGCTGACAGAAGAGCGTCGTAAAGATCTGATCAAAATCGTGCGCGGCGAAGCCGAGCAGGGCCGTGTGTCGGTACGTAACGTCCGTCGCGATGCCAACGATAAGATCAAAGCGCTGCTGAAAGACAAAGAGATCAGCGAAGACGACGAACGTCGTGCGCAGGATGAAGTACAAAAAATGACTGATGCGTACATCAAGAAAGTCGATGCCGCACTGTCAGAAAAAGAGACGGAGCTGATGGATTTCTGATCCCATCACTGCCCGACAAAACGCCGTACAGAGAGGTATTCGTATGAATGCGACATCTGGCGGCGTTTTACATTGTGCCTGCGGGCACGCTGACTTCACACGGATAGCCTCATGAAGCGATTAACTCTGCTGGGATCTACCGGCTCGATCGGCACCAGTACGCTGGCGGTGGTTCGCGCCAATCCGGCGCTTTATCAGATCACGGCGCTGGTCGCCGGTCACAACGTCTCGCTGATGGCCGAACAGTGTGCGACCTTCAGACCCCGCTACGCCTGTATGGCAGACGACGCCTCTGCGGCGGCATTGCGTGAGCGACTGAGAGCAATCAGCGTCGAAACTGAAGTGCTCTCCGGCGTTCAGGCAGCCTGCGAACTGGCCGCGCTGGACGAGGTGGATCAGGTGATGGCGGCGATTGTGGGCGCCTCGGGTCTGCTGCCGACACTCGCCGCCATTCGCGCGGGCAAAACGGTCCTGCTGGCCAACAAAGAATCGCTTGTCACCTGCGGCCGTTTGTTTATGGAGGCGGTGCGTCATCATCACGCACAGTTACTACCGGTCGACAGCGAGCATAACGCCATTTTTCAGAGTTTACCCGCTACCATCCAGCATCAGTTAGGTTACGCTGACCTGCAGGATAATGGCATTGAGTCGATTATCCTTACGGGATCGGGTGGTCCTTTTCGTGACACAGCGTTAGCGGATCTCAGCGCCATGTCGCCGGATCAGGCCTGTGCACATCCGAACTGGTCGATGGGAAGAAAAATCTCTGTCGATTCGGCCACCATGATGAATAAAGGTCTTGAGTACATTGAAGCCCGTTGGTTGTTTAATGCCAGCGCAGCGCAGATGGAAGTGATCCTTCACCCTCAGTCGGTGATCCACTCCATGGTGCGATACTGCGATGGCAGCGTGCTGGCTCAGTTAGGTTCTCCCGATATGCGTACGCCGATTGCTCACAGCATGGCCTGGCCTTCGCGTATTCATGCAGGCGTGACACCGCTGGATTTTACCCGCATGTCGGCGCTGACCTTTGCAGAACCTGACTTCAGCCGCTACCCCTGTCTGAAACTGGCGATTGATGCCTGTGACGCAGGGCAGGCGGCGACCACCACGCTTAATGCCGCCAACGAGGTTGCCGTCGCGGCTTTCCTGAATCACCAAATCCGCTTCACCGACATTGCCGCCCTGAACAGCGCGGTGATGGCGGCACAGGTGTGTCCGGAACCGGATTCGGTGGACGCTGTCCTTGAAATCGATCGCATCGCACGCGCGCTGGCGACAGAAATGTTGCCGCGCTTCACGTCGTGAGGGCGATCGTTATGAGGCCATTTGTTCGCTTCAGGTGAAAATGGTATAGTCGCTGGCTCGCGTTTCACGGTCTGTCACCGGATTCGGTGTGACCCGGCACTCAGAGGGTGTCGGGATTTGAATCGGGCGCAATGTATTCAGAAACCACAGCATTTCTGATGAAAGGAATTGGTTAAGCGTTATGTCGTCTAACAATCACAACAACACTGATGACCAGCAGGGAAACGGTCCGCGTCACGTCGCTATCATCATGGATGGCAATGGTCGCTGGGCTAAAAATCAGGGAAAATTGCGGATTTCCGGCCACAAAGCGGGCGTTAAATCGGTACGTCGTGCCGTCAGCTTTGCGGTCAGCAACAATCTTGAAGCCCTGACGCTTTACGCCTTCAGCAGTGAAAACTGGAGTCGGCCGGCGCAGGAAGTCACTGCGTTGATGGAACTGTTTGTCTGGGCGCTGGATAGCGAAGTTAAAAGCCTGCACAAACACAACGTTCGTCTGCGCGTCATTGGCGATACCAGCCGTTTCAGCCCGCGTATTCAGGAACGTATTCGCCGTTCTGAGACGCTGACTGCAAATAATAGTGGCCTGACGCTCAACATTGCTGCCAACTATGGCGGCCGTTGGGATATTATCGAAGGCGTGAAAAAACTGGCTGAACAGGTTCAGGAAGGATTACTGCGACCTGACCAGATTACCGAAGAGAGCCTGACGTCGCAGCTCTGCATGCAGGAGCTGGCGCCAGTGGATTTAGTGATAAGGACCGGGGGAGAGCATCGGATTAGCAACTTCCTGCTGTGGCAGATTGCCTATGCTGAATTCTATTTTACCGATGTGCTCTGGCCGGATTTCGATGAACACGTTTTTGAAGGTGCACTGAATGCATTCTCTCTGCGGGAGCGTCGTTTTGGCGGCGCTGCACCAGGCGGCGCCTGAGCAATCTGGGGGTAACCTTTGCTGAAGTCTCGTCTGATTACCGCGTTGATATTAATTCCGCTGGTAATAGCTGCACTGTTCTGGTTACCGCCCGTAGGTTTCGCACTGACAACGATTGTTATCTGCATGCTGGCCGCCTGGGAATGGGGTCAGTTTGCAGGGATGGCATCACGCCAGCAGCGCGTCTGGCTGGCTGTACTTTGTGGTCTGCTGCTGGCGCTGATGCAGTTTACGCTGCCACCCTATCAGCACATGGTGCAACTGCCGCAGATCGCGACATCGCTCTGGGCGTCGCTGGTGTGGTGGGTCGTTGCCCTGCTGCTGGTGCTCTCCTATCCCGCTTCTGCGGCCTTCTGGCGTCATTCGCGTCCGCTCCGTTTACTCTTTGGCGTCCTAACGCTGGTGCCCTTTTTCTGGGGCATGGTGGCGCTGCGTCAGTATCACTATGAAACCGATCACTTTGCCGGCGCCTGGTGGCTGCTGTTTGTGCTGCTGCTGGTATGGGGTGCGGATTCAGGTGCCTACATGTTTGGCAAGATGTTCGGCAAACACAAGCTGGCCCCAAAGGTCTCACCGGGGAAAACCTGGGAAGGGTTTCTGGGCGGCCTCGCCTCTTCTGCGCTGATTGCGCTGCTGTTTGCCTCCCTGGCACCGCTTACGGTCTCGGTGGGCACGCTGGTCATCTGCGCGGTCATTTCGACACTGGCCTCGGTGCTGGGCGACCTCACGGAGAGCATGTTCAAACGTGAAGCGGGCATTAAGGACAGCGGCAATCTGATCCCGGGTCACGGTGGCATTCTTGACCGCATCGATAGTCTGACTGCGGCGGTGCCGGTGTTTGCCTGTTTACTGCTGCTGGTGTTCCGCACCCTCTGAGGACAGGCAAAGATGTTGAGCATACTCTGGAGTTTTGTCGCCTTTATCGTTGCGCTGGGCGTACTGATTACGGTTCATGAGTTTGGCCACTTCTGGGTCGCTCGTCGCTGTGGCGTGAAAGTTGAACGTTTTTCTATCGGCTTCGGCAAGGCGCTCTGGCAGCGCCGTGACCGTCACGGCACCGACTATGTCATCGCGCTGATTCCACTTGGCGGCTATGTCAAAATGCTCGACGAACGCGTCGAAAGCGTGCCGGCCGAGCTGCGTCATCAGGCTTTTAACAACAAAGCCGTCTGGCAACGCGCCTCCATCATTGCGGCAGGTCCTGTCGCTAACTTCATCTTCGCCATCTTCGCCTACTGGGTTGTGTTTATTCACGGCGTCCCTGGTGTGCGCCCGGTAATCGGTGAAATTTTAAACGGTTCGGTGGCGGCGGAAGCTCAAATTACACCCGGCATGGAACTTAAGGCGGTTGACGGTATCGAAACGCCTGACTGGGATGCTGTGCGTATGGCGCTGGTTGGTAAAATCGGCGACAGCACTACCACGCTGACCGTGGCCCGATTTGGCGAAGAGGCGACGCAGCGGAAGCAGCTGGATTTGCGTAACTGGCAGTTTGAGCCGGATAAGCAGGATCCGGTTGCTGCGCTGGGGATTCAGCCGCGCGGTCCGCAGATTGAGACCACGCTGGCAGAAGTCCAGGCCAACTCGCCAGCCAGTGAAGCCGGTTTGCAAGCGGGCGACAGGATCGTTAAAGTCGATGGTCAGCCATTATCGCAGTGGCAGTTCTTTGTCACCCAGGTCCGGGATAATCCGGGCAAAAGCATGGCGCTTGAGGTGGATCGCGGTGGTGACTCCATTGCGCTGACGATGACGCCGGAAGCGAAGGCGGGCAGTAAAGCGGGATTTGCCGGTGTCATTCCGCGCATTATTCCGCTGCCTGAAGAGTACAAAACGGTAAGACAGTATGGTGCGTTTGCCGCTATCGGTGAGGCCAGTGTAAAAACCTGGCAGCTGATGAAGCTCACGGTGTCCATGCTGGGCAAGTTAATAACCGGTGATGTGAAGCTGAACAACCTGAGCGGGCCGATTTCGATTGCGCAGGGTGCAGGGTTGTCAGCAGAGTACGGGTTGATTTACTACCTGATGTTCCTGGCGCTGATTAGCGTCAACCTGGGCATCATCAATCTGTTCCCTCTGCCGGTTTTAGATGGTGGGCATCTGCTCTTCCTGGCGATCGAAAAGATCAAAGGCGGACCGGTGTCCGAGCGAGTTCAGGACTTTAGTTATCGCATCGGCTCAATTCTGCTGGTGCTGTTAATGGGGCTTGCACTTTTCAATGATTTCTCACGTTTGTAACCGCTGGAACGCGAACATTCGGGGGATGTGTTAGGAAAACGCATAACAACGATGGCGATGAAAAAGTTGCTCATAGCGTCGCTGCTGTTTAGCAGCGCCACCGTTTACGGTGCAGACGATTTCGTGGTGAAGGATATTCATTTCGAAGGGCTGCAGCGAGTCGCCGTCGGCGCGGCTCTGCTGAGCATGCCAGTACGGGTTGGTGATACGGTGAATGACGATGATGTCAGAAACACCATTCGCTCGCTGTTCGCTACTGGCAACTTTGAGGATGTTCAGGTCCTGCGAGACGGTACAACACTGATTGTCCAGGTCAAAGAACGTCCTACCATTGCCAGCATTACCTTCACCGGTAACAAAGCGGTGAAAGAGGAGCAGCTCAAACAGAATCTGGAAGCCTCAGGCGTGCGTGTCGGCGAAGCGCTGGACCGTACCACCATCTCCTCTATCGAGAAGGGCCTTGAGGATTTCTACTACAGCGTCGGGAAATATACCGCTAACGTGAAAGCCGTGGTTACGCCGCTGCCGCGTAACCGTGTGGACCTGAAGCTGGTCTTTACCGAAGGTGTCTCTGCCAAAATTCAGCAGATCAACATCGTCGGTAACAAAGCCTTTAGCTCGGACGAGCTGATCTCCCGTTTCCAGCTGCGCGATGAAGTGCCGTGGTGGAACGTGGTGGGCGACCGTAAATATCAGAAGCAGAAACTGGCGGGCGACCTCGAAACCCTGCGCAGCTTCTATCTGGATCGCGGTTATGCACGCTTCAACATCGATTCCACGCAGGTCAGCCTGACGCCCGATAAAAAAGGCATCTACATCACGGTGAACATCACCGAAGGCGACCAGTACAAAATCGCGGGTGTGATCGTCAATGGCAGCATGGCTGGCCACTCGGCAGAAATTGAACATCTGACCAAAATTCCGTCCGGCGAACTTTATAACGGCGCCAAAGTGACGAAGATGGAAGATGACATCAAGAAACTGCTGGGCCGCTACGGCTATGCCTATCCGCGCGTGGCGACACAGCCGGAAATCAACGACGCCGATAAGACCGTAAAACTGCATATCAACGTGGATGCGGGTAACCGCTACTACGTGCGCAATGTCCGCTTCGAAGGCAACGACACCTCGAAAGATTCGGTGTTACGTCGCGAAATGCGTCAGATGGAAGGCGCATGGCTGGGCAGCGACCTGGTTGAGCAGGGCAAAGAGCGTCTGAACCGCACCGGTTACTTCGAAACCGTGGATGTGGACACCCAGCGCGTGCCAGGTTCGCCGGACCAGGTGGATGTGGTTTACAAGGTCAAAGAGCGTAACACCGGGACCTTTAACTTCGGCGTCGGTTACGGCACCGAAAGTGGCGTGAGCTTCCAGGTCGGGGTAACGCAGGATAACTGGCTGGGCACCGGTAATACCGTCGGCATCAGCGGCACCAAGAACGACTACCAGACCTACGCGGAATTCTCACTGACCGACCCGTACTTCACCGTTGACGGTGTCAGTCTGGGTGGCCGTCTGTTCTATAACGACTTTAAAGCGGACAACGCGGACCTCTCTGACTATACCAACAAAAGTTATGGTCTGGATGGCACGCTCGGCTTCCCGGTTAACGAAAACAACACCCTGCGTGTTGGTCTGGGCTATGTCCACAATGACCTCTCTAACATGCAGCCGCAGGTGGCGATGTGGCGTTATCTCGACTCGGTTGGCAAACCGCAGCAGCTTAACGACAAGGGTGAGTTCTCCGCAGATGACTTCACCTTTAACTACGGCTGGACGTACAACACCCTGGACCGCGGCTTCTTCCCGACGTCGGGTAACCGCACCAACCTGAACGGTAAGGTGACGATTCCGGGCTCAGATAACAGCTTCTATAAGGCCACGCTGGATACCCAGCAATATGTGCCGATTAACCAGGATCGTACCTGGGTGCTGCTGGGTCGTGGCCGCGTGGGCTATGGCGATGGACTTGGCGGCAAAGAGATGCCGTTCTATGAGAACTTCTACGCCGGTGGTTCAAGCACCGTGCGTGGCTTCCAGTCCAACACCATTGGTCCTAAAGCCGCTTACTACAATAACAATTCGTCAAACTGCCGGATTGCCGATCCAAATGGCGTCTGTAAGTCTGACGATGCGGTCGGGGGTAACGCGATGGCAATCGCCAGCCTTGAGCTGATTACGCCAACGCCGTTCCTGAGCGAGAAGTATGCTAACTCGGTGCGTACGTCGGTGTTTGTCGACGCCGGTACCGCGTGGGATACCCATTGGGAAAATACCGCTGAAACGCGTGCTGCGGGCATTCCTGACTACAGCGATCCAAACAACATCCGTGTTTCAAGCGGTGTTGCGCTGCAGTGGATGTCACCGCTTGGCCCGCTGGTGTTCTCATACGCCCAGCCGCTGAAGAAAGTCGAGGGAGACAAGTCAGAGCAGTTCCAGTTTAACATTGGTAAAACCTGGTAATGTTCTGAGCATGGATGCAAGCTGAAGTCTTGCTGCCGGACAGCACACGCTGCTGTTCCGGTGCAAACACTGTGTCGCTGACACAAACGTTGATGGTAAGGAGTTTATAGTGAAAAAGTTGTTGTGTGCCGCAGGTCTGGGTCTTGCTTTAGCGGTTTCCGCTGGTGTTCAGGCTGCTGACAAAATTGCAGTGGTAAACGTGTCCAGCATTTTCCAACAGTTACCGCAACGTGCGACTGTTGCTAAACAGCTGGAAAACGAGTTCAAAGGCCGTGCAACTGAGCTGCAGAGCCAGGAGCGCGATCTGCAAACCAAAATGCAGCGTCTGCAGCGTGATGGTTCGACCATGAAGGCCAGCGAGCGCAGCCGCATGGAGAAAGATGTCATGTCACAGCGTGAAGCTTTCTCTTCAAAAGCACAGGCGTTTGAGCAGGATAACCGCCGTCGTCAGATGGAAGAGCGTAACAAGCTGCTGAGCCGCATTCAGGATGCCGTGAAGAAAGTCGCTGACAGCGATGGCTATGACGTGGTAATCGACGCGAACGCGGTGGCTTATGCATCAAACGCAAAAGACATCACGGCTGACGTGCTGAAACAGGTTAAATAATTCATGTCATCTATTCGACTGGCTGATTTAGCCCAGCAGTTGGATGCAGAATTGCACGGAGATGGCGATATCGTCATCTCTGGCATTGCTTCTATGCAATCCGCCACAACTGGCCAAATCACTTTTCTTGCAAACAGCCGTTACCGCGAGCAACTCGCCCTGATTAAGGCCTCAGCCGTGGTGCTGACGGAAGCGGATCTGGAGTGGTGCAACACCGCGGCGCTGGTAGTGAAAAATCCCTACCTGACTTACGCGCGTATGGCACAGATACTCGATACTACCCCTCAGCCGGCGCAGAACATTGCGCCCAGCGCGGTGATCGACCCCTCGGCCCGTCTCGGCAGCAATGTTGCGATCGGCGCAAACGCCGTGATCGAAGCGGACGTTGAACTGGGCGATAACGTAGTGATAGGGGCGGGATGCTTTGTCGGCAAAAAAACCCGTATCGGCAGCGGAACCCGTCTCTGGGCCAACGTTTCCATCTATCACGAGATCGTCATCGGCCAGGATTGTCTGATTCAGTCAGGCGCGGTCATCGGTTCTGATGGGTTTGGTTATGCCAACGATCGCGGTAACTGGGTGAAAATCCCGCAGTTAGGCGCGGTGATTATTGGCGATCGTGTGGAAATAGGTGCCTGCACAACCATCGATCGCGGTGCGCTGGATAACACTCTGATCGGCAATGGTGTTATCATAGACAACCAGTGCCAGATCGCCCACAACGTAGTTATTGGCGACAATACTGCGGTTGCAGGCGGTGTGATCATGGCGGGTAGTCTGAAGATTGGGCGTTACTGTATGATTGGCGGTGCCAGTGTCATTAACGGCCATATGGAAATCTGTGACAAAGTAACGGTGACCGGTATGGGTATGGTCATGCGTCCTATCACAGAGCCGGGTGTTTACTCATCCGGTATTCCGCTGCAACCCAACAAAACCTGGCGCAAAACTGCAGCGCTGGTGATGAACATCGATGACATGAGCAAACGCTTAAAAGCCATCGAGCGCAAGGTCGGCAAAGACGACTAACCGCCATCCCCAAACTGACCGGCTTTCATAATAAAAATGTTAAGCAGGGAAGCCCGGCGCCACAGAACCTATTTGCGGCCTGCGGAAGATCATTTGATCTGTGCAGGCCGTGTTATTGTTGTCATCAGATTTTTAGGACAGGAAGAGTATTTTGACTACTGAAACTCATACTCTGAAAATTGAAGAGATTTTAGAGCTGCTGCCGCACCGCTATCCGTTTCTGCTGGTAGACCGTGTGCTTGAATTTGAAGAGCACAAATACCTGCGTGCAGTGAAGAACGTTTCTGTTAATGAACCGTTTTTCCAGGGGCACTTCCCTGGTAAACCGATTTTTCCTGGCGTTCTGATCCTGGAAGCGATGGCGCAGGCTACCGGTATTCTGGCGTTTAAAAGCGTAGGTAAACTGGAGCCAGGCGAACTCTATTACTTTGCCGGTATCGACAGTGCCCGTTTCAAACGTCCTGTCGTACCAGGCGACCAAATGATCATGGAAGTGACTTTCGAGAAAACCCGCCGTGGTCTGACCCGCTTTAAAGGCGTGGCGACTGTTGACGGTAAAATCGTTTGTGAAGCGACCATGATGTGTGCCCGCAGCCGGGAGGCATAATTCGTGATTGATCCAACCGCCACTATCCATCCCAGTTCTGTCATCGAAGAGGGCGCTGTCATTGGTGCCCGTGTTCACATTGGCCCGTTTTGCTTTATTGGCGCGAATGTTGAGATCGGTGAAGGAACGGTACTGAAGTCACACGTTGTGGTGAACGGCCACACGCGTATCGGCAAAGATAACCAGATCTATCAGTTCGCCTCGATCGGTGAAGTGAATCAGGATCTGAAATATGCCGGTGAGCCAACACGGGTTGAGATCGGCGATCGCAACCGCATCCGTGAAAGCGTGACGATTCATCGTGGCACGACCCAGGGTGGCCATGTCACTACGGTGGGCAGCGATAATCTGCTGATGGTAAACGTCCATATCGCGCATGACTGCGTGATTGGCAACCGCTGCATCTTCGCGAACAACGCCACCCTGGGTGGTCACGTCACGGTCGATGATTTTGCCATTATTGGCGGCATGACAGCGGTCCATCAGTGGTGCACCATCGGTGCGCATGTGATGGTTGGCGGCTGTTCCGGCGTGGCACAGGATGTCCCTCCTTACGTGATTGCGCAGGGCAACCACGCGACGCCGTTCGGGATCAATATCGAAGGTCTCAAGCGCCGTGGCTTCAGCAAAGAGTCATTGCACGCGATCCGCAACGCCTACAAGCTGCTCTACCGCAGCGGCAGAACGCTGGAGGAAGTAAAACCAGAGATCGAAGCCATCGCGCAGCAGCACAGCGAAGTGCAGCCTTTCTACGACTTCTTCAGCCGTTCTACCCGTGGTTTAATCCGTTAATCCATGTCAGCGCGTCCTTTAACGATTGCCCTGGTCGCCGGAGAAACCTCCGGCGATATTCTTGGTGCCGGTCTGATCCGTGCTCTGAAAGCCCGCCATCCTGACGCACGCTTTGTCGGTGTAGCGGGCCCGCTGATGCAGGCGGAAGGGTGCGAAGCCTGGTATGAGATGGAAGAGCTGGCGGTGATGGGGATCGTCGAGGTGCTGGGCCGCCTGCGACGCCTGCTGAAAATCCGCCGCGATCTGACGCAGCGTTTCACCGCGCTCCGGCCCGACGTCTTTGTCGGGATTGATGCGCCCGATTTTAATATCACGCTGGAAGGCAATCTCAAACGCACAGGCATCCGCACTATCCACTATGTCAGCCCCTCGGTGTGGGCATGGCGGCAAAAGCGCGTCTTTAAGATCGGTCGTAATACCGATCTGGTGCTGGCGTTCCTGCCGTTTGAAAAAGCCTTCTACGATCGTTTTAACGTTCCCTGCCGCTTTATCGGCCATACGATGGCGGATGCGATGCCGCTGCAGCCCGATAAGCTGGCCGCACGGCGTCATCTGGGGATCGCCGACGATGCGCTCTGTCTGGCCCTGCTGCCGGGCAGTCGCGGCGCGGAAGTAGAAATGCTCAGCGCGGACTTTCTGAAAACGGCCCGCCTGCTGCGACGCCACTATCCGGCGCTGGAGATTGTGGTGCCGCTGGTGAATGCCCGTCGCCGCGAACAGTTTGAGAAGATTAAGGCCGAAACGGCCCCGGAGCTGCCGATGCATCTGCTGGATGGGCAGGGCCGGGAGGCGATGATCGCGAGCGATGCCGCACTGCTGGCATCCGGCACTGCCGCTCTGGAGTGCATGCTGGCAAAATGTCCGATGGTGGTGGGGTATCGCATGAAGCCTGCCACTTTCTGGCTGGCGAAACGGCTGGTTAAAACGCCTTACGTCTCGCTGCCGAATCTGCTGGCCGGGCGTGAGCTGGTTAAAGAGCTACTGCAGGATGCGTGTCAGCCTGAAGCCCTGTCGGCAGCCTTAGATCCGCTGCTGCATGCCGGACCTGAACGCGAAACGCTGCTGCAGACGTTTCATGAATTACATCAACAGATCCGCTGGAACGCTGATGAGCAGGCAGCGGATGCGGTACTGGAGCTGGTGAATGCCTGATTTTATCTACCCTGTTGCCAGCCTGATTGCGGGTGTGGACGAAGTGGGGCGCGGGCCGCTGGTCGGTGCGGTCGTCACCGCGGCCGTGATCCTCGATCCGGCGAATCCGATTACCGGCCTGGCCGACTCAAAGAAACTGTCGGAAAAGCGCCGCCTGGCGCTGTATGACGAGATCAAAGAGAAGGCGCTGGCCTGGTGTCTGGGACGGGCAGAGCCTGAAGAGATCGACCAGCTCAACATTCTCCACGCCACCATGCTGGCGATGCAGCGCGCCGTAGCGGGTCTGCCGATCCAGCCTGACTATGTGCTGATCGATGGTAATCGCTGCCCGGCGCTGCCGATGCCTTCCCAGGCGGTAGTGAAAGGGGATAGTCTGGTTGCCGAAATCAGCGCGGCGTCGATCATCGCCAAAGTGTCGCGCGATCGCGAAATGGCCGAGCTTGATCGGCTGTTCCCGGCGTATGGTTTTGCGCAGCACAAAGGTTATCCGACCGCGCTGCATATGGAAAAACTGACGCAACATGGCGCCACGCCGCATCACCGTCGCAGTTTTGCGCCCGTTCGCAATGCGCTGCTCGATGCTGAAGTTCTGGCTGCGCGCCAGCCTCTGACGCTGAAATAGCCTGACACTGTTTTAACCGGAAACTGATATGGCTGAACCCCGTTTTATACATCTGCGTGTCCACAGTGACTATTCGATGGTCGATGGCCTGGCGAAGACCGGGCCGCTGATCAAGAAGGCGGCTGCACTTGGCATGCCCGCTATCGCCATTACCGACTTCACTAACCTCTGTGGGCTGGTCAAATTTTACGGTGGCGCACATAGCGCAGGGATAAAACCGGTCATCGGTGCTGACTTCAACGTGGCCAGCGAGCTGATGGGAGATGAACTCACCCAGCTCACCGTGCTGGCGGCGAACAATACCGGCTATCAGAATCTGACGCTGCTGATCTCCCGCGCCTACCAGCGCGGCTACGGCGTGGACGGGCCGATCATCGATCGTGACTGGCTGATTGAGCTACAGGAAGGGCTGATTCTGCTGTCGGGTGGCCGGCGTGGCGACGTGGGTCGCAGCCTGCTGCGCGGCAACAGTGCGCTGGTTTCACAATGCCTGGCGTTTTATCAGCAGCACTTTCCCGATCGCTACTATCTGGAACTGATCCGCACCGGCCGTCAGGATGAAGAAAGTTACCTGCATGCGGCCGTCGAACTGGCGATTGCCGAAGGCATTCCGGTGGTCGCCACCAACGAAGTCTGCTTTATCAACGCCGAAGACTTTGATGCGCATGAGATCCGCGTCGCCATTCACGACGGCTATACGCTGGACGACCCTAAACGTCCGCGCAACTACAGTCCTCAGCAATATATGCGCAGCGAAGCGGAGATGTGCGAGCTTTTCTCGGACATCCCGGAAGCGCTGGAAAACAGCGTAGAGATTGCTAAGCGTTGTAACGTCACGGTCCGGCTGGGCGAGTACTTCCTGCCGCAGTTCCCGACCGGTGACATGACCACCGAAGATTATCTGGTGGTGAAATCCCGTGAGGGGCTGGAAGAGCGTCTGGTGTTCCTGTTCCCGGATGAAGCCGAGCGGGCGGCAAAACGGCCGGAGTATGATGAACGTCTGGAGGTTGAGCTTAACGTTATCAACCAGATGGGATTCCCGGGCTACTTCCTGATCGTGATGGAGTTTATCCAGTGGTCGAAGGATAACGGCGTGCCGGTCGGCCCGGGCCGTGGTTCCGGTGCCGGTTCGCTGGTGGCCTATGCGCTGAAAATTACCGATATCGATCCGCTGGAATTTGACCTGCTGTTTGAACGTTTCCTGAACCCGGAACGTGTGTCGATGCCCGACTTCGACGTCGACTTCTGTATGGAGAAGCGCGATCAGGTCATTGAGCACGTCGCCGATATGTACGGACGTGAAGCGGTTTCTCAGATCATCACCTTCGGCACCATGGCGGCGAAAGCGGTTATCCGCGACGTCGGCCGCGTGCTGGGTCATCCCTACGGCTTTGTGGATCGCATCTCAAAGCTGATCCCGCCCGATCCCGGCATGACGCTGGAAAAAGCCTTTATTGCGGAACCACAGCTGCCTGCGATGTATGACGCAGACGAAGAGGTGAAGGCGCTGATCGACATGGCGCGCAAGCTGGAAGGGGTCACGCGTAACGCCGGTAAACATGCGGGCGGCGTGGTGATTGCGCCCACAAAGATTACCGATTTTGCGCCGCTCTACTGCGATGAGCACGGCCAGTTCCCGGTCACCCAGTTCGATAAAAACGATGTGGAATATGCCGGCCTCGTGAAGTTCGACTTCCTGGGGCTGCGTACGCTGACCATCATCGACTGGGCGCTGAAGATGATCAACCCGCGCCGGGAAAAGCAGGGGCTGGAGCCGATCGATATCGCCTCTATCCCACTGGATGATAAGAAAAGTTTCGATATGCTGCAGCGCTCGGAAACCACGGCGGTATTCCAGCTTGAATCGCGCGGCATGAAAGATCTGATCAAGCGTCTGAAGCCCGACTGCTTCGAAGATATGATCGCACTGGTGGCGCTGTTCCGTCCTGGGCCGCTGCAGTCCGGCATGGTAGATAACTTTATTGACCGTAAGCATGGCCGGGAAGCGATCTCCTATCCCGATATCCAGTGGCAGCATGAAAGCCTGAAACCGGTTCTGGAACCGACCTACGGCATCATCCTCTATCAGGAACAGGTGATGCAGATCGCGCAGGTGCTCTCCGGCTATACCCTGGGCGGCGCAGATATGCTGCGTCGCGCTATGGGTAAAAAGAAACCCGAAGAGATGGCCAAGCAGCGATCGGTGTTCCGCGACGGTGCCGAACGTATGGGCATCGATGGCGAACTGTCGATGAAGATCTTCGATCTGGTAGAAAAATTTGCAGGCTATGGCTTTAACAAGTCACACTCTGCGGCTTACGCCCTGGTCTCCTATCAGACGCTGTGGCTGAAAGCGCACTATCCGGCCGAGTTCATGGCTGCCGTGATGACCGCCGATATGGACAACACCGAGAAAGTGGTCGGGCTGGTGGATGAGTGCTGGCGCATGGGGCTGAAGGTCCTGCCGCCCGATATCAACTCCGGTCTTTACCCTTTCCATGTCAATGACGCGGGCGAAATCGTTTACGGTATCGGCGCGATTAAAGGCGTGGGTGAGGGGCCGATTGAAGCGATCATCGACGCACGAAACGAAGGTGGCTACTTCCGGGAGCTGTTTGATCTCTGCGCCCGCACCGACACCAAAAAAATTAACCGCCGGGTGATGGAAAAACTGATTATGTCCGGGGCCTTTGACCGCCTCGGACCGCACCGCGCGGCGCTGATGAGTTCACTCGGTGACGCGCTGAAAGCGGCCGATCAGCACGCGAAAGCGGAAGCGATTGGTCAGGCGGACATGTTTGGCGTGCTGGCCGAAGAGCCGGAGCAGATCGAGAAATCCTACGCCAGCGTGACGCCGTGGCCCGAACAGGTGCAGCTGGATGGTGAACGGGAAACGCTGGGGCTCTATCTTACCGGCCACCCGATCAACCAGTATCTGAAAGAAATTGAGCGTTACGTTGGCGGGGTGCGGCTGAAAGATATGCATCCTACCGATCGGGGTAAAATTACCGTGGCGGCCGGTCTGGTGATCGCGGCGCGGGTAATGGTGACCAAACGCGGCAACCGAATTGGTATCTGTACTCTGGACGATCGTTCCGGTCGTCTTGAGGTGATGTTATTTACCGATGCGTTAGATAAATACCAGCAGCTGCTGGAGAAAGACCGAATCCTGATCGTCAGCGGACAGGTCAGCTTTGATGACTTCAGTGGTGGCCTTAAAATGACCGCCCGGGAAGTCATGGACATCGACGAAGCGCGCGAAAAATACGCGCGCGGACTTGCTATCTCGCTGACGGACAGGCAAATTGATGACCAGCTATTAAACCGACTCCGTCAGTCCCTGGAACCTCATCGATCAGGGACTATTCCGGTGCATCTCTATTATCAGAGAGCCGACGCGCGAGCGAAGCTGCGCTTTGGTGCAGCGTGGCGAATTTCGCCCAGCGATCGTTTACTTAACGATTTGCGCTCGCTGATTGGATCGGAGCAGGTGGAACTGGAGTTTGACTAGAACAGGAACATTATGAGTCTTAATTACCTGGATTTTGAACAGCCAATTGCAGAACTGGAAGCGAAGATCGATTCGCTGACGTCGATTGGTCGTCAGGATGATAAACACGTTAATCTGGATGAAGAAGTTCAGCGTCTGCGCGAGAAAAGCGTTGAGCTGACCCGTAAAATCTTCGCCGATTTAGGCGCATGGCAGATCGCTCAACTGGCGCGCCACCCTCTGCGTCCTTATACCTTTGACTACGTCCGCAATGCGTTTGACGATTTCGATGAGCTGGCGGGCGACCGCGCTTATGCGGATGACAAAGCGATTGTGGGCGGCATTGCGCGTCTTGATGGCCGTCCGGTGATGATCATCGGCCACCAGAAAGGGCGCGAAACCAAAGAGAAAATTCGCCGCAACTTCGGCATGCCGGCACCGGAAGGCTATCGCAAAGCGCTGCGCCTGATGGAGATGGCTGAGCGTTTTAAAATGCCGGTGATCACCTTTATCGACACCCCAGGCGCCTATCCGGGCGTGGGTGCGGAAGAGCGTGGACAGTCTGAAGCGATTGCCCGCAACCTGCGTGAAATGTCTGGCCTGAAAGTGCCGGTGATCTGTACGGTCATCGGTGAGGGCGGTTCAGGCGGTGCGCTGGCGATCGGCGTGGGCGATAAAGTGAATATGCTGCAGTACAGCACCTATTCCGTTATCTCGCCGGAGGGCTGTGCCTCAATTCTGTGGAAGAGCGCGGATAAAGCGCCGCTGGCCGCTGAAGCGATGGGCATCACCGCTAACCGTCTGAAAGAGCTGAAGCTGATTGACGCCGTGATCCCTGAGCCTCTGGGTGGCGCGCACCGTCGTCCGGTCGATATGGCGCAGTCGCTGAAACAGCAGCTGCTGGCCGATCTGGCCGAACTCGACGAACTCAGCACGGAAGAGCTGCTGGATCGTCGTTATCAGCGCCTGATGAGCTACGGCTACGCCTGATTCATCCTCCTCGATAAAAGCGGACTCCGGTCCGCTTTTTTTATGCCCCTGGTTTAGCACCAGACTCAGCTCCGCTTTTTCAGCGCCATCCGATCGCCCTCTGGCTACACCTTCCGCGGGTTAGCGGTTATGCTTGATCGGTTCCATCACAATCAGGGAGAGGGTTTTGAATATTCTGGCGATCATGGGCGCGCACGGCGTGTTTTATAAAGATGAACCGTTACGCGAACTCGACGCGGCGTTAAATCTGCAAGGCTTCCAGCTGCTTTACCCAAAGAACAGTGACGACCTGCTGAAACTGATCGAGCACAATCCGCGTATCAATGGCGTTATCTTCGACTGGGATGCGCACAACAGCCCGGAACTGTGCGGCGAGATCAATCAGCTCAACGAATACCTGCCACTTTATGCATTTATCAACACCCACTCGCAGATGGATATCAGTATCAATGAGATCCGTATGCCGCTGCACTTCTTCGAATATGCGCTGAATGCCGCCGACGATATCGCGCTGCATATCCGGCAATATACGGATGATTACATCGAACACATTACGCCACCGCTGACCCGGGCGCTGTTCACCTACGTGAAAGAGGGGAAGTATACCTTCTGCACGCCGGGGCATATGGCGGGCACCGCCTTTCAGAAGAGCCCGGTTGGCTGTCTGTTCTACGATTTCTTCGGGGCGAACACCCTGAAGTCGGACATCTCCATTTCCGTCACCGAGCTCGGTTCGCTGCTGGATCACACCGGCCCGCATCTGGAAGCCGAAGAGTATATCGCCCGCACCTTTGGTGCGGAGCAGAGCTACATGGTGACCAACGGCACCTCCACGTCGAACAAGATCGTCGGGATGTATGCCGCCTCTGCCGGCAGCACGGTGCTGATCGACCGCAACTGCCACAAGTCGCTGACCCACTTGCTGATGATGAGCGATCTGATCCCCATCTGGCTGAAACCGACCCGTAATGCGCTGGGGATCCTGGGTGGCATTCCGAAGCAGGAGTTCACCCGTGAGAGCATCGCCGGAAAAGTGGCCGTCACCGATCGCGCCAGCTGGCCGGTGCATGCGGTGATCACCAACTCGACCTATGACGGGCTGCTCTATAACACGCAGTACATCAAAGAGACGCTGGATGTGCCGTCGATTCATTTCGATTCGGCCTGGGTGCCTTACACCAATTTTCATCCGATCTATGCCGGTAAAAGCGGCATGAGCGGCGAGCGTATTCCGGGCAAAGTGGTCTATGAAACGCAGTCCACCCATAAACTGCTGGCTGCGTTTTCACAGGCTTCACTGATTCACATTAAAGGCGACTACGACGAGCAGACCTTTAACGAAGCCTATATGATGCACACCACCACCTCGCCCAATTACGCCATCGTCTCGTCGATTGAAACGGCCGCCGCGATGCTGCGTGGCAATCCCGGCAGGCGGCTGATCAATCGCTCAGTGGAGCGCGCGCTGCACTTCCGTCGTGAGATCCAGCGTCTGCGCGAAGAGTCCGACAGCTGGTTCTTCGATATCTGGCAACCGGAAGAGATCGATGAAGCACAGTGCTGGCCGATCCAGCCGGGCGACGAAGCGTGGCACGGCTTCACACAGGCCGATCGCGATCATATGTACCTCGATCCGATCAAGGTGACGATCCTGACGCCGGGCATGAGCGAGCTGGGAGAGATGGCGGAAGAGGGGATCCCGGCGGCGCTGGTGGCGAAGTTCCTCGACGAGCGCGGCATCGTGGTGGAGAAGACCGGCCCCTATAACCTGCTGTTCCTGTTCAGCATCGGCATTGATAAAACCAAGGCGATGAGCGTGCTGCGTGGCCTGACCGAGTTCAAGCGCGCCTACGATCTCAATCTGCGGGTCAAAAACATGCTGCCGGATCTCTACGCGGAAGATCCCGATTTCTATCGCAACATGCGGATTCAGACGCTGGCGCAGGGGATCCATCAGCTGATCCGCCATCACGATCTGCCACGGCTGATGCTGCAGGCGTTTGATGTACTGCCTGAAATGAAGATGACGCCTCATCAGGCCTTCCAGCAGCAGGTCAGAGGCAATATTGAAACGGTGGATCTCAGCGAGCTGGTGGGCCGGGTGTCCGCCAACATGATTCTGCCTTACCCGCCGGGCGTGCCGCTGGTGATGCCGGGAGAGATGATCACCGAAAAAAGCCGCGCGGTGCTCGATTTTCTGCTGATGCTGTGCAGCATCGGCCGACATTATCCCGGCTTCGAAACCGATATTCATGGCGCGACCCTGACAGAAGAGGGCGAATATCGCGTCCGTGTGCTGAAAAACATTCCCGAATAACGCTCAGATGACCTTCAGCGGCAGGCAGTCTGCGGACCGCCTGCCCGTATCAGGATATTAACCATGTTGCAGTTAACCGCTATTCACCACATCGCCATCATCGCCTCCGACTACGCGCGCAGCAAAGCCTTCTATTGTGACGTGCTGGGATTTCGTCTGATGGGCGAACATTACCGCGAAGCGCGCGACTCCTGGAAGGGCGATCTGGCCCTGCAGGATCGCTATACCATTGAGCTGTTCTCGTTTCCTGAGCCCCCGGCCCGCGTCTCGCATCCTGAAGCGTGCGGGCTGCGGCACCTGGCCTTTACCGTGCCGGATGTCGCCGCCGCCGTTGCAGCCCTGGCCGATAAAGGGGTGATCTGCGAACCGATCCGCATCGACGAACTGACGGGCAAACCCTGCACATTCTTCGCCGATCCGGACGGTTTGCCGCTGGAGCTTTATCAGGCGTAAAATAGCGCGCTCAGCGGGCCACATCCGGTGGCCCGATCGTCTGGATTCTGTTATGTCTGCTCCCGCTTTTGACGCCCTGTTGCCATCCGATGCCGCACTGGTGGTCGCGTTCAGCGGTGGACTCGACTCCACCGTGCTGCTGCACCAGCTGCGCGCCTGGCAGCAGCAGCATCCTCAGTCGTCTCTGCGGGCACTGCATGTGCATCATGGGTTAAGCCCGAATGCCGATCGCTGGGCGGCCCACTGTCAGGCGCGATGTGCGGAGTGGCAGCTAACGTGTGAGATCCTGCGCGTCAGCGTGGATGGCCGCGAGAATGGCATCGAAGCGGCGGCCCGCACTGCACGCTATCAGGCGCTGAGTGCGGCGCTGCAGCCGGGCGAGATATTACTCACCGCCCAGCATCTTGATGACCAGTGTGAAACCTTTCTGCTGGCGCTGAAACGTGGCAGCGGACCGGCGGGGCTGGCGGCGATGCCTGCGGTGCGCATGCTGGGTGCCCATCCGCTGGTGCGTCCGCTGCTCAATCAGTCGCGACAGGCGCTTGAAGCCTACGCCGACCGGCATCAGCTGGTCTGGATCGAGGATGAGAGCAATCAGGATCTCCGCTACGACCGTAACTTCCTGCGCCAGCAACTGCTGCCTGCACTCTATCAGCGCTGGCCGCATTTTGCTGAAGCCACCGCCCGCAGTGCGGCGTTGTGCAGTGAGCAGGAGCAGTTACTGGATGAGCTGCTGGCCGACGCGCTTTCCGGGCTAATCCAGCCAGACGGCAGTCTCTGTTTTACGCCGCTGCTGCGTATGAGTGAGCCGCGGGCGAATGCGCTATTACGCCGCTGGATCGCCGGGCAGGGCGGGGTGATGCCGTCCCGCGCTGCGCTGAAACGTATTCATGAGGAAGTGATGGCGAGCCGGGAAGATGCCCAGCCGCGGCTGCGACTGGGTCAGGCTGAAGTGCGGCGTTATCGCCAGCAGCTTTACTGGCTGCCGCTGCAGGCGTCACTGCGCGACCGCGTGCTGGCATGGCCCGATCTCAGCCAGCCGCTGACGTTACCGCAGCACCTCGGTTCGCTGCGCGCAAGCCAGGGAGCGGGCCAGTTGCGCCTTCCCCGGCCGGATGAGCAGGTCAGCGTGCGGTTTCATGCCCGCGGCCACATCCATCTGGCGGGACGCCAGGGCGGCAGGGAGATGAAAAAGGTGTGGCAGGCGTTACAGGTACCGCCGTGGCAGCGCGACCGGTTGCCATTAATTTTTTACAATCAGACGCTGGTCGCTGCCCCGGGCCTGTTCGTTACCCGGGATGGCGCGGCCACCGATGCGCCGGGCTGGCAGGTCGAGTGGGATCGGTCATCCGGTTCAGGAGAAGCGTAATGAAACAGTGGCTTATTGTCTCTCTGGTCGCCATCACCCTGCCGGTGTGGGCGGCGGGTGACGCTCAACGCGGCGCAGAGAAAGCGGGCAGTTGCCTGGCCTGTCATGGCGCACAAGGAAAAGCCGCAGCGCCGATCTATCCGAATCTGGCCGGGCAGAATGTTGCCTATCTGGAGCTGGCGCTGCAGGCCTACAAAAAGGGCGAACGCAGTGGCGGCCAGGCGGAGGTGATGAAAGCGTTTGTGGCGGGATTAAGCGACAGCGATATGGCGGATCTGGCGGCGTACTACGGTTCGTTACAGCCCGGGGATTAACCGGGCGGGAAGGTCCCGCCCGAGGTGCATGGATTACTCGGCGCTGACAACTACCGTACCCAGCTCGGGGTGGGTGAAGCTGGCGATATGGTCGAGACGTAAATCACGATGCTCACTGGCCAGGTCGATAGAGAGATATTCGACGTTCTTGCGCGAGAAGATCTCTCTGGCCTTCGCCTTCAGCTGCTCGCCATCTTTCATTTCCAGCGACAGCATCCAGTTGTTCTGGCAGGCGAGCTCCAGATTATCGTAATCATCGCAATTGATGGGTTGGTACGCTTCATTTATCAACATAGTCGCTCACCAATAAGTTAGCAGCGGCCCAGGCCGCCTGTTCCCTGACAGAAGAGTTTAGCTCACTATTTGCGGCAATATCATTAAGCGCCTTCAATGCGCAGCCAATCGCATCCGGTATGTAACCTAAATCCCCGCTGCCGATTTCGGCATATTTCCGGCGAACTAACTCACAATAATTTTGCACATGGCCCTCCTCATCAGAGCGTAAATACCCTGGTTAACTGGCGACTATATCATAGCCATTCGAAGGAAATCAGCCCGTGTAAAGCAGGAAGCGTGCGCGAATCACTGATAAAGTGACGGATTCCGCAGGCTGAGGTGGAAAGCAGCGAAGCACAAAAGGTTAAGTTGATGAACAGGTTATCAGAGGTCGATGTTATGAAGCAGTGGGGAGGAGAGCGATGATTATGCTGTCCCGTCTGGTTGAAATCCCGGACAGTGAGATTGAGCTGACGGCGATACGCGCGCAGGGTGCGGGCGGACAACATGTTAACAAAGCCAGCACGGCTATCCATCTGCGTTTTGACATTGCTGCCTCTTCGTTGCCCGCCTTCTATAAAGAGCGGCTGCTCTCCGCCAGCCATCATCTGATTACCGGTGAGGGCGTCGTGGTGATCAAGGCGCAGGAGTATCGCAGTCAGGAGATGAATCGCGAAGCGGCGCTGCAGCGTCTGGTTAATCTGATCCGCGAGCTCAGTACTGTCGAAAAAGCACGTCGGGCCACGCGGCCGACTCGCGCGTCGAAAGAGCGTCGTCTGGAAGGCAAAGCGCGTCGCAGCACGACCAAAGCGATGCGCGGCAAAGTGCAATAAAAAAGGCCCCGCTGGCGGGGCCTCTGATTAACGCGAACCTCTTACTTATTCAGCGCCTTCAGCAGGAACGTAACGATTTCATCCTGTTTGATCATCTGCTTCTCGCCGCCACGACGGGATTTATATTCAATCTCCTGGTTGTCGAGATTGCGATCGCCGATGACGATGGTGTGCGGCACACCAATCAGTTCCATATCTGCGAACATCACGCCCGGACGCTCTTTACGGTCATCCAGAATCACCTCAACGCCTTTAGCGCGCAGGGTGGCGTACAGCTCTTCCGCCAGCTCTTTCACACGGAACGATTTCTGCATATTCATCGGCAGGATAGCCACCTCGAAAGGCGCCAGCGCATCTGGCCAGATGATGCCGCGCTCGTCGTGGTTCTGCTCAATCGCGGCTGCGACCACGCGGGTGATGCCGATGCCGTAGCAACCCATGCTCATCACCTGGTTACGACCATCTTCGCCCTGTACAGAGGCTTTCAGCGCGTCAGAATATTTGGTGCCGAGCTGGAAAATATGACCCACTTCAATGCCGCGTTTAATCTGCAGCGTGCCTTTGCCATCCGGGCTTAAATCGCCTTCAACCACGTTGCGGATATCGGCAACGCTGGCCATCGGCAGATCGCGCTCCCAGTTAATGCCGAAGTAGTGCTTACCGTCGATGTTAGCCCCGGCGCTGAAATCGCTCATCTTCGCCACGGTACGGTCGGCAATAACTGGCATCTGCAGACCTACCGGGCCGATTGAGCCTGGTCCGGCACCCACGGCGGCGCGGATCTCTTCTTCTGTGGCGAACACCAGCGGTGACGCGACGATAGCCGATTTTTCCGCTTTGATTTCGTTAAGCTGATGATCGCCGCGAACCAGCAGGGCAACCAGCGCATGACCGCTCTCTTCAGCACCTTTGACAATCAGCGTCTTCACGGTCTTTTCTACCGGCACACTGAACTGCTCAACCAGCTCTGCGATAGTTTTTGCATCTGGCGTCTCAACCAGCTGCATCGCCTGCGAAGGGGCGGCACGCTCACCGGCGGGTGCGACGGCTTCGGCCAGCTCAATATTGGCGGCGTAATCCGACTCGGTAGAGAAGATCACATCATCTTCACCGCTCTGGGCCAGAACCTGGAACTCATGCGAGGCGCTGCCGCCGATTGAGCCGGTGTCGGCCTGCACGGCGCGGAAATCCAGACCCATACGGCTGAAGATCTGGCTGTAGGCGCGGTACATCGCATCGTAGGTTTCCTGCAGGGATTCCTGCGAAACGTGGAAGGAGTAAGCGTCTTTCATCGTAAATTCGCGTGAGCGCATCACACCAAAACGCGGACGCACTTCGTCGCGGAATTTGGTCTGGATCTGATACAGATTGAGCGGCAGCTGCTTGTAAGAGCTCAGCTCATTGCGGATCAGGTCAGTGACCACCTCTTCATGCGTCGGACCCAGCACGAACGGACGCTCATGACGATCTGCGATACGCAACAGTTCCGGGCCATACTCCTCCCAGCGACCGCTCTCCTGCCACAGGTCGGCGGGCTGCACAACCGGCATTAAAATCTCAACCGCGCCCGCGTTGTTCATCTCTTCGCGAACGATGTTTTCAACTTTTTTCAGCACACGAACCCCGGTCGGTAACCAGGTGTAGAGGCCGGAAGCCAGTTTGCGGATCATACCGGCGCGCAGCATCAGCTGGTGGCTAATCACTTCAGCGTCGGAAGGCGTCTCTTTCTGAGTAGAGAGCAGATATTGAGTAGTGCGCATTGATTACGGTTCCAGTTAATCGGAAAGTCACAGACAGAATTTTGCTGGCGGCTAGTGTACCAGTGAGATCACCGGCTCAAAAGCGGGTTTTAACGCGGGTCGATAGCGATCACTTCCGTACCGGCATCATCAACACGCCAGCGGACATTAAAATCCATCAGCCAGGCCGCATATTCCCGATCCAGGGTTTCGCCCTGACGATAAGCGGGACGGGGATCCTGGGCCAGCACCTCACGAATAAAACGGGCGAGATGGGGATAGCGCGACTGCTGCTGGAGCTGCTCCTGCGCCCGGGCAGAAAAGCGAACCGGCATGTCAGCCGCCGGGGCGTTCGGGGCAAAACCCGCACGGGCATCGGGCACGGCTTCGGCAAACGGCAGATAAGGCTTGATATCCACGACCGGGGTGCCGTCGACCAGATCCAGACTGCCCAGCTGCAGGATCACCTGCTGTTTTTCCATCCTGATCCCTTTCAGCTCGACCAGCGACATGCCAATAGGGTTGGGACGGAACGTTGAGCGGGTGGCAAACACGCCCATGCGCGCATTACCGCCCAGCCGGGGAGGGCGAACGGTCGGCCGCCAGCCGCCTGCCATCGTCTGATGGAAGACAAACAGCAGCCAGAGATGGCTGAAATCTTCCAGCCCGCGCACCGCCTCCGGCTGATTGTAGGGGGCCTGCAGATGGAGTTCGCCGACGCCATCCTGCACAAGACCGGGCTGGCGCGGAACGGCAAACTTCTCTTTCCAGGGGGAACGGATCACCCCGATCTGCGCGAAGGCAAATTCACTCATTGATTGCTGACTTTGAGTGCAGATCCCTGACATACCGCCTGACGATAGCAGCCAGGTGTGCCGGTCACGATTTCACACTTATGGAGCAGCACCGCATTCGCTTTCATCTGTGATGCTTTGATCTGCAGGCGTTTACGGGCGGTGGCAATATTGGCTGGCGAGTTCTGGTTGCTGAGCTGGCAATCTTCAGCGGAGACTTCACCGAGATCGCGGAAGGGTTTGCTGACCAGATCGGTGGCGTCGGTATAGAGCTTAACCGGGGCCGGACGTGCCGCAGGTTTGCGGGCCGGTTCACTGGACTGCTGCGGCCGGGACGGTGCGCTGCTTATCGGGTGATACTCATGAACACACCCTGTCAGCATCAATGCTAACAAGCAGAGCGGTAAAAAACGCATGGCAACATCCTCAGGTTTCAAAAAGTGGCGTTATTGAAACAAGGACACGAATAAATAACAAGTCGGGGAGGGGGGCCAGTAACAGAAAGGGCGGCATAGCGCCGCCCTCAGGGAGATGAATCGCTGAATTACCAGCCTTTTACGGCGCCGCCGTTGAAGACTTTGTTAGCGGCTTCGTTGACTTCGTCAGACTGGTAAGCCTGAACGAATTTCTTCACGTTTTCCGCATCTTTGTTATCTTCGCGCGCCACAATCAGGTTCACGTAAGGGGAATCTTTATCTTCGACGAAGATGCCATCTTTCGCAGGCGTCAGGCCAATCTGGCTGGCGTACGTAGTGTTGATCACCGCCAGGGCGATTTGCTGATCGTCCAGTGAACGTGGCAGCTGCGGTGCTTCCAGCTCAACAATTTTCAGATGCTTTGGATTCTCAGTGATGTCCAGCGCGGTGGGCAGCAGGCCTGTGCCCTCTTTCAGTTTGATCAGACCCACTTTCTGCAGCAGCAGCAGGGTACGGCCCAGGTTGGTAGGATCGTTGGGAATCGCGATCTGTGCGCCATCCTGCAGTTCATCCAGGGATTTGATCTTCTTCGAGTAGCCGGCGATGGGGTAAACGAAGGAGTTACCCACTGAAACCAGCTTATAGCCTCGATCCTTGATCTGCTGATCCAGATAAGGCTTATGCTGGAAGGCATTGACGTCGATGTCGCCTTTGCTCAGCGCTTCGTTCGGCAATACATAGTCGTTGAAGGTCACCAGCTCAACGTCCAGACCATATTTATCTTTGGCGACTTTCTGCGCCGCTTCAGCAACCTGCTGCTCAGCGCCGACAATTACGCCGACTTTAATATGGTTAGGATCTTTCTCTTTTTGATCGCATCCTGCCAGCGCAATCGCGCCAATCAGGGCACCCACAGCGGCAATTTTTTTAAATCTGAAAGACATATCCTTTCCTTAATAATGTGATATTGCTGGCTTACTTATGGGACACAGCACGCACGATGCGGTCGCCACAGAACTGAATGAGATACACCAAAACCACTAACAACACCAATACTGTATTCATCACGGTCGCGTTATATCCGATATAACCATACTGATAACCGATCTGGCCCAGACCACCGGCTCCGACCGCGCCACCCATGGCGGAGTAACCAACCAGGGTAATCAGGGTAATGGTCGCCGCATTCACCAGGCCCGGCATCGCTTCCGGCAGCAGGACTTTGCGGATGATCTGAATCGGCGTGGCGCCCATGGCGCGTGACGCCTCAATCAGTCCGGTAGGCAGTTCCAGCAGGGCATTTTCCACCATACGCGCGATAAAGGGCGCGGCACCGACGGTCAAGGGCACGATGGCCGCCTGCAGTCCGATTGAGGTGCCCACAATGACGCGCGTAAAGGGGATCATCCAGACCAGTAAGATAATGAAAGGAATGGAGCGGAAGATGTTCACCAGCGCGGAGAGCACGCGGTAAAGTCCCTGATTCTGCAGAATCTGTCCCGGACGGGTAACATAGAGCAGAACGCCGACCGGCAGACCCAGAACAAAACCGAAAAAGCCTGAGACGAAGGTCATCATCAGCGTTTCCCACACGCCCCGTCCCAGCAACCACATCATCGCTTCAGACATAACCTAACACCTCTACTTTCACATGATTCTCCTGCAGCCAGGCGATGGCCTCGCTGATATCGCTTTCTGTACCGTGCATCTCGGCCAGCATAATGCCGAACTTCACGCCACCGGCGTAATCCATCTGGGCACTGATAATGTTGTTGTTAACGTTATAACGGCGGGCCGCTTCGGAAAGCAGGGGAGCATCGACCGATTTACCGGTGAACTCCAGTCGCAGCAACGGCACGGTGCCGTCAGCGGCGGTGGCCGACAAACGCTGCTGATAATCGTCCGGGATATCCAGATGCAGCGTGGACTGAATAAACTGCTGCGCCAGCGGCGTTTTAGGGTGAGAGAAGACCTCGCTGACGCTGTCTTTCTCAATCAGTTCACCCTGGCTGATGACCGCAACCTGATCGCAGATGCGTTTCACCACATCCATCTCATGGGTGATCAGCAGAATGGTCAGCCCCAGACGACGGTTAATGTCTTTCAGTAACTCCAGGATAGAGCGGGTGGTTGCCGGGTCCAGCGCGCTGGTGGCTTCATCACACAGCAGGACTTTAGGGTTGCTCGCCAGCGCACGGGCAATGGCAACACGCTGCTTCTGTCCGCCCGACAGGTTGGCGGGCCAGGCATCATGCTTATCTGACAATCCCACCAGTTCCAGCAGCTCAGCAACGCGGGCGTTGATCTGCGCGCGGGAGAGATTGCCGAGCTCCAGGGGCAGAGAGACGTTACCCGCAACGGTACGGGAGTTCATCAGGTTGAAGTGCTGAAAGATCATGCCAATCTGACGACGCGCCTGGGTGAGCTGACGCTCATTCAGCGCCGTGAGATCGGTGCCGTCAACCAGTACACGGCCCGAGGTCGGGCGCTCCAGCAGGTTAACGCAGCGGATCAGCGTACTTTTACCGGCACCGGAAGCCCCGATGACGCCATAAATTTGTCCGGCAGGCACATGCAGGCTGACATCATTTAATGCCGCTATGGTTCGCGTGCCCTGCTGGAAGACCTTGGTGATATTTTCTAGTTTAATCATTGTGTTATTTATTATCGTGTTGCGTGGTCCGTGGTGTGGGAAACCTCGTCGCTTTTAGTCGATATAAAGCTGAATGGATGTTAAGGCATCCAGACGTCTAAATCAATCGAAGTGATACAATCTGGCATTCTCCCTTTTATCGCAATCATGCGATACTGATCGGCATTATCTACAGCAGGAGTTTCTACGTGGCGAATAAAGTCCCCGCTATTTTTCTTGATCGTGATGGCACCCTTAATGTCGACAATGGCTACGTCCATGAGATCGACAACTTTCAGTTTATTGATGGCACGATTGAAGCGCTGCAACAGCTGAAAGCCATGGGCTATGCGCTGGTGGTGGTCACCAACCAGTCTGGCATTGCCCGCGGTATGTTTACCGAAGATACCTTTATGCAGCTGACGGAATGGATGGACTGGTCGCTGGCCGATCGCGACGTGGATCTCGATGGCATCTATTTCTGTCCTCATCATCCCGACGCAACAGTTGAAGAGTTTCGTCAGGCGTGTGACTGCCGCAAACCTCAGCCGGGCATGCTGCTGATGGCACAGGAAGAGCTGAACATTGATATGGCTGCTTCTTATATGGTGGGCGACAAGCTGGAAGATATGCTGGCAGGGCAGGCCGCTGGTGTCGGAACAAAAGTGCTGGTGCGCAGTGGGAAGCCGGTGACGGCCCAAGGAGAAGCTGCAGCAGATTGGGTGTTAAACAGTCTGGCAGAGCTGCCGGCGCGCATTAAAAAGGGGTAAAACGGCGCTTTTGTGCAAATTTCAGGCGAACAGAAAAAAAGTCTCAATTTGCACTTGCGCTATCTGAACCGTTCCCTATAATGCGCCTCCATCAACACGGCACACCGGCAACGGGAAGCGCGTTGAAGGCACAGTAGACTGCGCCGCCGGAA
>NZ_JBLWSJ010000008.1:0-249679 GCF_048452665.1 Pantoea graminicola
GTTCGTGCGGCCTGACAAGCGTTTATTGCAAAAAGATTACCGTTCGAGGTAATTTTCATCAAATCGCGTTATTTCGCTACGATTTGCCTGGTAACTGTGCAAATTCCTGAGCAAAAGCACGGACCTGCGCCCAGTCTGTGTACTCGACTTCTTTCGTTGAATCGGTTTCTCCACCGGTCATCCGCATAATTAATTGAATCATAACCCGATCAAACCAGCGATAACGCGGATAGTAGAGCGCCCCTGCGAACACGGCGCAGCAATCGGGCTGCCACGGTGAAGCCGCCAGAAACTTCCGGGTATAGGCATTCGTCTCGGGAGAACGTTTCTCCGGTTTACGCGCCGTCAGGTTCACCGAGAAGAATCCGCTGGTACGCTGCTGAAGCGCCTGAAGATGTTGCTTCACAAATGTGTCGACGACCGGCTGAAAATGACCGTAGCGGATGGAGGCGCCGATCAGCACGCGATCGTAGTCTGCCCATACAGGCTGAGGTGCATCCTGAATGTTCATCAGGTCACAGGGTTGCTGCGGACGGATCGCTTCAGCAAGCGAAGCGGCAATCTTCTGCGTTTGTCCGTCACGGGTCGAATAGAGAATCAGCGCTTTCATATCAGCATCCTTATTAATTATTCACGCCAGAATGTCGGCGTGAACAGCACCAGCAAGGTGAATACCTCGAGGCGTCCGAATAACATAGTCGAGATCAATATCCATTTCGCTACGTCATTCATTGAAGTGAAGTTATCGGCGACCACGCCTAAGCCTGGCCCAAGGTTGTTCAGGGTGGCGGCAACAGCGGCGAAAGCCGAGAAGTCATCTACGCCCGTGGCGATGATGGCCAGCATACTGACCAGGAACACCAGCGCATACGCCGAGAAGAATCCCCACACGGCTTCAAGGATGCGTTCCGGCAGCGCACGATTGCCCAGCTTAATGGTGTAAACCGCATTCGGGTGAACCAGACGTTTAAGCTCACGGTTGCCCTGCTTGCACAGCAGCAGGATGCGGATCACCTTCAGGCCACCGCCGGTAGAGCCGGCACATCCGCCGATAAAGGCAGAGCACAACAGCAGAACCGGCAGGAACAGCGGCCAGCGTGAGATGCTGTCGGTAGTGAACCCCGCCGTCGTGGCCATCGAAACCACCTGGAAAAAGGCCTGGTTCAGCGTTTGCCAGCCATCCGAGTAAACATGATGGAACCAGAGCACCAGCGTGCAGATCAGCACCAGCGTCAGCTGCACGCCAATGAACATGCGGAACTCAGGGTCGCGCCAGTAGACGCGCGGATTGCGTCCGCTGAACATGGCAAAGTGCAGGCCGTAGTTACAGCCGGAGATCAGCAGAAACACCGCCACGATAGTGTTGATGGTGCCACTGTTAAAATAGCCGATGCTGGCATCGTGGGTTGAGAAACCGCCGATAGCGATGGTCGAGAAACTGTGACCGATGGCATCGAACGCTGGCATGCCCGCCAGCCACAACGCCAGCGCACAGGCTACGGTCAGCAGGACGTAGATCAGCCAGAGTGTTTTGGCTGTCTCGGCAATACGTGGCCGCATCTTGTTATCTTTTAATGGCCCCGGCATCTCAGCACGATAGAGCTGCATGCCGCCGACCCCCAGAATTGGCAGGATCGCCACGGCTAACACGATGATCCCCATCCCGCCCAGCCACTGCAGCATCTGCCGATAGAAGAGGATCGCTTTAGGCAGCGAGTCCAGCCCCACCAGCGTCGTGGCACCGGTGGTCGTCAGACCGGAGAAAGATTCAAAGAAGGCGTCCGTCACCGAAAGGTGCGGCTGCTCGGCAAAGATAAAGGGCATCGCCCCCACGCTGCCCAGCACCGTCCAGAACAGCACGACGATCAGAAACCCTTCCCGCGGCTTGAGCTCGGTTTTCTTTTTGCGGTTCGGCCACCACAGCAGCGAGCCAATCACCAGCGCCATCATAAAGGTCTGGCTAAACGCCCGTCCTGCACCATCGCGATAAATCAAGGCGACCAGGCCAGGCAAAATCATCGTCACTGAAAAGAGGATCACCAGCAGACCGACTATGCGGGTAATGGCGCGAAAGTGCATTCAGCCGTTCCTTTAAAAAAAGATGAAGATCAGGGTGTGAGCGGGACAAGCGATAACGCTCCCCGACTAAAGTCTGACAGATTTTTTTTGAATCCGTCGATCTGCCCGTAAGGCACGGCCAGTGTCAACGCGATACGATCCTGAAAGTCGCTCTCCGTCACCTTAGCGCCGAAACGCTGTACCAGCCGTTCGATATCACTCAGCTGCGGATAGTCACATTGAAGAGTGAAGAACTTCATTGGCACTTTGCGCTGTCGTGGCAACTGCTTAAGGCCCTGCTGGACACCGCCGCCATACGCTTTCACCAGGCCGCCGGTTCCCAGCATAATGCCGCCGTAATAGCGCACCACCACAGCGGTAATCTCGCCAATACCGGCGCCCATCAGTTGCGCCAGCATCGGTTTTCCCGCCGTGCCCGACGGCTCACCATCATCGGAAAAGCCGAGCTGCTGAGAATCATCCGGCGCGCCCGCCACCCAGGCCCAGCAGTGATGCCGGGCGGCAGGATGCTCGCTTTTCACCTGCTGAACAAAAGCACGCGCCGCCTCTGCTCCCTCGGTGTGCGCCAGCAGCGTAATGAAGCGACTCTTCTTGATCGTCTCTTCACTGCTGCTCACGGGCACAGCGGGAATATCAAAAGCCTCCATATCAGGCCAGATGCAGATCGCGGGTCATGTTCTCAACGCGATGCGCATGGATCACCACGTTATCCTCGATACGAATGCCGCCATAAGGCTGCAGCGCATCGATCGCCTGCCAGTTGAAGTGCTGACTGAAACGTCCTTCGCGCAGCGGTGCCAGTAGCGAGTCAATAATATAGAAGCCCGGCTCGATGGTTAAGACCATGCCCGGCTGCAGCACACGCGTGCAGCGAAGATAAGGATACTGCGCGGGCGCCGCCAGGTGAGTGCCCTGCTCATCCTGCATGAAACCGGCCACATCGTGTACCTGCAGACCCAGAGGATGCCCCAGACCGTGCGGCATAAACGGCCCGGTCAGATCCTCAGCCACCAGCGCCTCTTCACTTATTCCCCGGACCAGCTCGAACTTCAGCAACATCTTCGCAATACGATGGTGCATCTGGAGGTGATAATCGGTGTAACGTACGCCCGGTTTCAGCGTGGCGATCAGGGCCAGCTCTTCAGCATTCATCGCCTCCACCATTCTGGCATAGAGCGAACTGCTCTGGGCGGCATAGCTGCGGGTCAGATCGGCGGCATAGCCCAGATACTCGGCGCCGGCATCAATCAGAAAGCTGTGACGTTTCGCGGGCGGCTGATGGTCCAGTCGGGTGTAGTGCAGCACCGCAGCGTGTTCATTCAGCGCAATGATATTGCCGTAGGGCACGTCGGTGTCGCGGTGGCCGGTCGCGGTCAGGTAAGCCTGATTGATGTCGAACTCGCTTAAGCCCGCCGAAAAGGCCTCTTTCGCTGCACGATGGCCCGCAACCGCCAGCTTCTGCGCCTGGCGCATACAGGCCAGCTCATAATCTGTTTTGATGCTGCGGTGGAAGTGCAGGAAGTCGATAACCGCTTTGGGGTTGATATTGTCTGAGGCGATGCCGAGCTGGGTGGCACGCGCGCTGACCGGCCCGATATAGGCGACGTTATCGCGCTTAGCAGGCAGCAGCTGCCCAATCTCCTCTGCATTTTTCAGACCGACAACGTCAACATCTTTCGTCCAGAAGCTATCCGGCAGCGGCTCCACGTTATGCCAGTAATCCACCGGCGAGTAGAACCAGAGTTTCGGTTTGTTTACGCCGTCGATCCATAACCAGCAGTTGGGAACCTGCGTCACCGGAACCCAGGCTTTAAACTGGGGATTCACCTTAAAGGGATAGGTGTGATCATCCAGAAACACCGTCAACAATTCACCGGAATGGATCAACATGGCATCCAGTTTATTGCGTGCCAGCACCTGCTGCGCCCGTTGTTGCAACGTGGCGATATGCGCGTGATACAAGGTCTTCAGTGAATCCATTGACGTCTCTCCAGTGTCGCGAAATGGCCGCAGTTTAGCATACCCCTTGCACAGATGACGAAGTCGACGCAGCTGTGATCTTGTTAGCAAATAAGCAAAGAGCGGTTTGCAAAAAATTAACATCACTCCCACACTCACGATCATCTGGTATGACCAGATCACCTTTCGCGGTTTCAGGAGACGCACATGCTCTACCAAGGCGCTAACCTTACTCTTCACTGGCTGGACGATGGCATCGCCGAGCTGGTTTTTGACGCTACCGGCTCGGTCAACAAGCTTGATACGCAGACTGTCGCCAGTCTGGGCGAGGCGATCGCCGTGCTGGAACAGCAGCCCGATCTGCGCGGCCTGCTGCTGAGCTCCGCTAAACCCGCCTTTATTGTCGGCGCGGACATCACCGAGTTTCTCTCGCTGTTTGATGCCCCGACCGAAAAGCTGAGCCAGTGGCTGAGCTACGCCAACAGCATCTTCAATCGTCTGGAAGATCTTCCGGTGCCGACCCTGTGTGCCATTGACGGCTATGCGCTGGGCGGTGGCTGTGAATGCGTGCTGGCCACCGATCTGCGTATCGCTACTGAGGACGCCCGCATCGGTCTGCCGGAGACAAAACTCGGCATCATGCCCGGCTTTGGCGGCAGCGTCAGGTTGCCGCGCCTGCTGGGGGCTGACAGCGCACTGGAGATCATCGCCGCCGGCAAAGATGTCGACGGGGCCGCAGCCCTTAAGCTCGGTCTGGTCGATGCGGTGGTTGCCCGCGACAAACTGCGCGAGGCGGGCATCACCATGCTCAAAGCCGCGGCCAGCGATGGCAGCTGGCGGGCGCGCCGTGCGCCAAAACTGGCCCCGTTAAAACTCAGCCCGATCGAGGCGGCCATGAGTTTTACGATTGCCAAAGCCATGGTGATGCAGACTGCCGGTAAGCACTATCCCGCTCCGCTGATGGCAGTCAAAACCATCGAAGCGGCGGCCACGCTGGGCCGCGATGATGCACTGAAGCTTGAAAACGCCGCGTTTGTGCCGCTGGCGCAGTCTGATGAGGCGCGTGCTCTGGTCGGCATCTTTCTCAACGATCAATACGTTAAAGGCCTGGCGAAAAAGCGTGCCGCCGAAAGCGGTGCGCCTGCTCAGGCGGCGGTACTGGGCGCAGGCATCATGGGGGGCGGCATCAGCTACCAGTCTGCGTGGAAAGGCGTGCCGGTCAGAATGAAAGACATTAATCCGCAGGCGTTGACCCTGGGGATGAACGAAGCCAGCAAGTTGCTCAATAAGCTGCTGGCGCGCGGTAAAATCGATGGTAATAAACTCGCCAGCGTGATCGCCACCATCCAGCCCACCCTGAGCTACGCCGGTTTTGAACAGGCCGACGTGGTGGTTGAGGCGGTGGTAGAGAACCCGCAGGTCAAAGCCAGGGTGCTGGCTGAAACCGAACAGCATCTGCGCGAGGATGCGATTCTCGCCTCCAATACTTCGACGATTCCGATCAGCCAGCTGGCTCAGGCGCTGCAGCGCCCGGAAAATTTCTGTGGCATGCACTTCTTTAATCCGGTGCCGCGTATGCCGCTGGTTGAAGTGGTGCGCGGCGAGAAAACCAGTGAAGCGACCCTGAGTAAAGTGGTGGCCTGGGCCAGTAAGATGGGGAAAACCCCGATTGTGGTCAATGACTGCCCCGGCTTCTTCGTTAACCGCGTGCTGTTCCCCTACTTCGCCGCGTTCAGCCTGCTGCTGCGCGACGGCGCCGACTTCCGCCAGATCGATAAGGTGATGGAAAAACAGTTTGGCTGGCCGATGGGCCCCTCCTGGCTGCTGGATGTGGTCGGTATTGATACCGCGCATCACGCGCAAAGCGTGATGGCAGAGGGTTTCCCGGATCGTATGAAGCATGACTACCGCGATGCGATCGACCTGCTGTTTGAAGCCGGGCGCTTTGGCCAGAAAAATGGCAAAGGCTTCTGGCGCTGGGAAGATGACAAAAAGGGCAAGCTGAAGAAAGTGCCGGATGCAGAGGTGGATACGCTGCTGCTGCAGGTCTGCCAGCCCGCACGGGTCTTCAGCGATGAAGAGATCCTGAACCGCATGATGCTGCCGATGCTGAATGAGGTCGTGCGCTGCCTGGAAGAGAAGATTATCGCTTCGCCTGCTGAAGCCGATATGGCGCTGGTTTACGGTCTCGGCTTCCCGCCTTTCCGTGGCGGAGCTTTCCGCTACCTCGACACGCTGGGCAACAGTAACGTCGTCGATCAGGCACGGCGCTACAGCGCGCTCGGTGGCCTGTACACCCTGCCCGCGCTCCTGGTCCAGAAAGCCCATCAGCATGAAAACTGGTATCCCGCTGCCAAACCGATTGACGAAGCTGCGCTGAAAAGCGCCTGAGGGCATAAAAATGGAAAATGTGGTGATTGTTGATGCGGTACGCACCCCGATGGGCCGCTCAAAAGGCGGCGCCTTTCGTCATGTGCGTGCTGAAGATCTCTCTGCGCATCTGATGCGCGAAATCCTGAGCCGCAACCCGGCGGTGGATCCGGCATCGCTGGACGATATCGTCTGGGGCTGCGTTCAGCAGACGCTGGAACAGGGATTTAATATCGCGCGTAATGCCGCGCTGCTGGCCGAAATACTCCATTCGGTGCCCGCTACGACCGTTAACCGCTTATGTGGCTCCTCCATGCAGGCGCTGCACGATGCGGCCCGCGCCATTATGGTCGGTGATGCGCAGTGCTGCCTGATTGGTGGCGTGGAGCATATGGGGCATGTGCCGATGAATCACGGCGTCGATTTTCATCCTGGCCTGGGTCGCACCGTGGCGAAAGCGGCGGGCATGATGGGCTTAACCGCCGAAATGCTGGCGCGTATGCATCACATCAGTCGTGAGCAGCAGGATGCGTTTGCCCTGCGCTCCCATCAGCGAGCCTGGCAGGCGACACAGCGCGGGGACTTTGCAAACGAGATTGTCGCGACCTATGGCCATGACAGCGACGGCATCCTTAAACGCTATACGTTCGATGAGGTGATCCGCGAGGAGACCAGTGCCGAAGGCCTTGCCGCACTGAAACCGGCATTTGATCCGGTCAATGGCACCGTCACGGCCGGCACCTCGTCCGCGCTGTCAGATGGCGCGGCCGCGATGCTGGTAATGAGCGAATCACGTGCCCGGGAATGGGGGCTGACGCCACGCGCCCGCATCCGCAGCATGGCGGTGACAGGCTGCGATCCGTCGATCATGGGCTACGGTCCGGTACCGGCAAGCAAGCTGGCACTGAAACGGGCAGGACTGAGCATCAGCGATATTGATATCTTTGAGCTGAACGAAGCTTTTGCCGCGCAGACACTGCCCTGCATCAAAGATCTGGGTTTGCTGGAGATGATGGATGAGAAGGTCAATCTGAACGGCGGCGCGATCGCGCTGGGCCATCCGCTCGGCTGCTCCGGCGCACGTATCAGTACGACGCTGCTGAATATTATGGAACGACGGGATGCCCGCTTTGGTCTGGCCACGATGTGTATCGGGCTGGGTCAGGGGATCGCTACCGTATTCGAACGTCTGTAATACGTTGAGTCTTACTTTGTCAGATTTACCCGCCGTTACCGGCGGGTTTTTTCTCGCTGCGGCAGGCCGCTACCGGCCATCAGATAAAGGCAAACGCATCGCCATACATCTGTGACTCCACGGCACCACGTTCGGCACAGAAGCGATCGCGGGCAATCTTCGCCATCTCAAAGCGGCCGGCAATGTAGATCTCATGCTCACTCAGCGTGCTGAAGTCCTGCATCACTGCCGTCAGGACCGTACCTGAACGACCCTGCCAGCCCGCTTCCGGCTGCTCGACCACCGGAATCACCTTCAGGTTAGGATGCTTCACCGCCAGCGCGTCCAGCTCTTCCAGATCGTACAGATGCTTAAGCTCACGTCCGCCCCAGTAAATGGCGATATCGCGTTCAGGCTGTTCCGCCAGCGCCGTCAGCAGAATCGAGCGGGCATAGGAGAAACCGGTGCCACCGGCGATCAGAATCAGCGGCTTGCGGCTCTCTTCACGCAGCCAGGCATCGCCGTGCGGGATATCTACCGTGATCTGTCGATCGTTGCGGATCCGATCCATTACGGCCATGGCGTAGAGATTGAGATCGGAGGCACCGATGTGCAGCTCAATGATCTCTTTTTCCATCGGCGTGGAGGCCAGTGAGAAGGGACGCTTGTCACGCTCATCCATCACTACCATCAGATACTGCCCCGCGCGAAAGGTGAATTCCGCTTCCGGGATCAGGCGAACGCGATAGACCGTGTCGGTAATCGCCTCAACCGAAGTTACTTTACAGCTTAACGTTGTCATGCGTTCCCTCTGTCGGGTCGTCTTTATGGTTGTGCTCGCCATCAACGCTGTGGCGGCTGATCAAAAATACCTAGCTCATCCCAGATAGCATCAATGCGCGCGGTCACCGCAGGATCCTTGACGATGGGTGTGCCCCATTCGCGCTGCGTTTCACCCGGCCACTTATTGGTTGCATCCATTCCCATCTTCGACCCCAGTCCGGAGACGGGTGAAGCGAAATCGAGATAATCGATCGGGGTATTTTCCACTAATACCGTATCGCGGGCCGGATCCATTCGCGTCGTAATCGCCCAGATCACATCGTTCCAGTCACGCGCATTAACATCATCGTCACACACAATAACAAATTTGGTGTACATGAACTGCCGTAAAAATGACCAGACGCCAAACATGACACGTTTGGCGTGTCCGGCGTACTGCTTTTTAATGGTGACGACGGCCAGCCGGTATGAGCATCCTTCCGGCGGCAGATAGAAGTCCACGATCTCCGGGAACTGCTTCACCAGAATCGGCACCAGCACTTCATTCAGCGCCACACCCAGCACCGCAGGCTCATCCGGCGGCCGACCGGTGTAGGTGGAGTGATAGATAGCCTGACGACGCTGAGTAATATGCGTGACGGTAAAGACCGGGAAGCTATCCACTTCATTGTAGTAGCCAGTGTGGTCGCCGTAAGGGCCTTCAGGGGCCATATCCCCCGCTTCGATATACCCTTCGAGCACAATCTCCGCGCTGGCGGGCACTTCGAGGTTGTTCGACAGACACTTCACCACTTCGGTTTTGTTACCGCGCAGCAGACCGGCAAAGGCATATTCCGACAGGGTATCCGGTACCGGCGTCACGGCACCAAGGATAGTGGCGGGATCAGCACCCAGCGCCACAGACACCGGAAAACGCTCGCCCGGATGCGCTTTTGTCCACTCCAGATAATCCAGCGCGCCGCCACGGTGCGACAGCCAGCGCATAATCAGCCGGTTTTTGCCTATCACCTGCTGGCGATAGATGCCGAGATTCTGCCGCTCTTTGTGCGGTCCGCGCGTCACGGTCAGACCCCAGGTAATCAGCGGAGCCGCATCGCCCGGCCAGCACCGCATCACCGGGATACGCGTCAGATCGACCTCATCGCCGCTGAACACCACCTCCTGACAGGGGGCATTACGCAGCCGTTTGGTCGGCATATTCAGCACCTGCTTAAACTGCGGCATCTTGTCGAACAGATCGCGGAAACCTCTTGGCGGTTCCGGCTCTTTCAGAAAGGCCAGCAGCTTACCCACTTCGCGCAGGGCGCTGACATCCTCCTGGCCCATGCCCATGGCCACGCGCTTTGGCGTGCCAAACAGGTTGCACAGCACCGGCATGTCATACCCTTTGGGGTTTTCAAACAGCAGAGCGGGGCCACCGGCACGCAGGGTGCGGTCGGCAATTTCAGTCATCTCCAGTTCGGGATCGATCGACTGGGTAATGCGCTTTAGCTCACCACGCTGTTCGAGCAGCGCGAGAAAGTCTCTTAAATCGTGATATTTCATGCGGCTTTAACTTTCCGGCCAGAGTGAATCGGCCATTATAGGTCTGATTAGGCGGATATGCTGAGGTTTATACGACAGCCGCCGTGATGGTTATCGAGTCTGATACAGAGCGGTAGCAGACGTCAATTTTCCGTCGCGGTTTCTGCCATGATCCGGCAGGTTAAGAAAAGTCTCAGTTTATTTTCACCAGGGGACGCTTTACGCTGCCCCTGCGCTATAACTCTGGCAGCAGGTTTGCTATTCTTAGCGTCCATTCGATGGGAGCAGTTATGGAATCCTGGTACTTACTCTATTGCAAACGTGGACAGCTATTACGCGCGAAGGAGCATCTGGAGCGGCAGGAAGTGCATTGCCTGAGTCCGATGATCGCTCTGGAAAAGATCGTGCGCGGTAAACGCACCACCGTGAGTGAGCCTCTGTTTCCTAATTACCTGTTTATCGAGTTCGATCCCGAAGCGATTCACACGACGACGATCAGCAGCACGCGCGGCGTCAGCCACTTTGTGCGCTTCGGCACCGCGCCTGCCACGGTGCCGACGGCCGTGATCGAAGCGCTGGAAACCGACGTCCCGCAAATCCTGCTCGACCCGGAAACCCCTCAAAGCGGCGATGAAGTGGTGATCACAGAAGGTACGTTTGAGGGGCTGCGCGCCATCTTTGCTGAACCGGATGGTGAAACGCGCTCAATTCTGCTGCTCAATCTGCTGAACAAGCAGGTGATGCGCAGCGTCGATAACAAGCAGTTCCGTAAAGTTTAAGCCAGTCTGAACAGCGTCCGCGCATTCTGATCGACACGGACCGCCAGCGCCTCAGCACTCTCGCCACGCCAGGTTGCTACCTGATTCACAATATGCGGTAAAAAGCAGGGCTCGTTGCGGCGCGAGGTCGGACGCGGACGCATATCGCGCGGCAGCAGATAGGGCGCATCCGTCTCCAGCAGCAGACGGTCGGTCGGGATCAGCGGCAGCAGCTCACGCAGTTCCAGCCCCCGTCGTTCGTCGCATACCCAGCCCGTAATCCCTACCGATAAGCCCATCGCCAGACAGGCTTCCAGCTCATCGCGCGTGCCGGTAAAGCAGTGGATCACCGCGCCAGGCAGTTTTGGCAGCCAGGGGGCCAGGACTGCGGCAAAACGCGCATGGGCTTCGCGGCAGTGCAGAAACACCGGCATATTGAGTTCGGCCGCCAGCGCCAGCTGCGCGTCAAACGCATACTCCTGCTGCTCATGCGCGGAGAGGTTGCGGTTGAAATCGAGTCCGCACTCACCGATAGCCACTACTTCCGGTTTTTCCGCCAGACGACGCAGGGTACTGGCGATTTCCGCAGACCACTCGCTGGCGTGATGCGGGTGAACGCCCGCGGTGGACCAGCAGAAACCCGGTTGATCTTCAGCCAGCCGCTGCGCCTGCTGGCTCTCCAGCGCGTTGGTGCCGGTAATCAGCATCCCGGTGACGCCCGCATCACGCGCGCGTTTAACCACCTTTTGCCGATCGGCGGCGAATTGCGTGCTGGTCAGGTTTACACCGATATCAAACATAATTTTTCCCACAGTTTATAAAACAAAAAACCGCCCATCAGGGCGGTTTGCAGCGATCGCTTCCCGCCAGGGCGGGTAAGAGTGTCAGCGTCAGGAGTCGGTGTTCTCTTCCTCATCCTGCAAGCGGCGGCCTTTACCCACGTAGTAACGGGAAAAGAATACGCCGACTTCAAACAGGCAGTACATCGGAATAGCGAGCAAAGTTTGGGAAAAAACGTCCGGCGGTGTGAGCAACATCCCAACCACAAACGCGCCCACCAGAATATAGGGACGTTTCTTTTTCAAATCTTCCGGGCTGGTAATGCCAGTCCAGCAGAGCAGCACGATCGCCACCGGCACCTCAAACGCCACACCAAAGGCCATAAACAGCGTCATGACAAAATCGAGATACTTGGCGATATCTGTCGCGACGGTGACGCCAATCGGCGCGGTCTTGGTGAAGAAGCCAAATGCCAGCGGGAAGACCACGAAATAGGCAAAGGCCACACCGAAGTAGAACAGAAAGGTGCTGGAAAACAGCAGCGGCATCACCAGCCGGCGTTCATGCCGGTATAGCGCCGGGGCGACAAAGGCCCAGACCTGATAGAGGATCACCGGCACCGCAAGAAACACCGACACAATGATGGTCAGCTTAATCGGGGTAAAAAAAGGCGAAGCCACATCGGTCGCAATCATGCTGGAGCCGACCGGCATCTGGCTGATTAACGGGGCCGCAATCAGCTGATAGATGTCGTTGGCGAAGAAAACCAGCACCAGAAAAATGGCTAAGACGGCGATGATGCAGTTCAGTAATCGCTTACGCAGCTCAATCAGATGACTGATGAGCGGTTGGGTATCTTCAACGGCCATTATCGTTCATCACCTGCAGAAGAGGAGGGTGCGGCAGGACGCCCGGCATCAGCCGTTCTGACCACATCGCCAGCGGGCGCCTGCGCGGGTGCGCTGGCCGTACCGGAAGAGGCAGCAGAGCCGTGCGCAGCCGGATCGGAGGAAGCCGCAGCCGGTGCCTGCGCGGGTGCGCTGGCTGCACCGGAAGGGGCAGCAGAGCCGTGCGCAGCCGGATCGGAGGACGCCGCAGCCGGTGCCTGCGCGGGTGCGCTGGCTGCACCGGAAGGGGCAGCAGAGCCGTGCACAGCCGGATCGGCGGACACCGCAGCGGGTGCCTGCGCGGGTGCGCTGGCCTGCTGTTCTGCCGTCGCCGGAGTTGCCGCAGGCTCAGCGGCCGGCGGTGGCGTGGCGTTGTGCCGGGCAGAATGGATGGTGTTAGCCTCGTCTTCCTCTTTTTCAATGTCGATGCTCTGACTGACCGAGCGCTTCATTGAATCCGCGGTTTTACGCAGCTCTTCCATCGACTCTTTCAGCTCAGGGGAGAGAGTGCCGCGGCTCGCCTCTTCCACCTTTTTCAGGCTGTCCTGCAGCTCCTGCAGCTTCAGCTCCTGCGCCAGTTCATGTTGTACATTGGCTGCCAGCGAACGAATCGCCCGGATCCAGCCGACCACGGTTTTCACCGCAACCGGTAAACGTTGCGGGCCGAGAACAATCAGCCCGATAACGAACACCAAAACCAGTTCACTAAAACCAATATCGAACACGGTTTACACCTGCTTGTCGTTCTTGGCTTCTTCTTTGTTAGCCGACGTGGGCTGTTTGTCCGCCAGCGTTTTCGCCGCGAAGTCAGCGTCCTGATCTTTCGGTTGATCCTTTTTGTCATCTTCATCGCTCATGGCTTTTTTGAAACCACGAATCGACGAACCTAAATCTGACCCCAGATTACGTAACTTGTTGGTACCGAACAGAAGTACAACAATCACGGCAATGATTAACAATTGCCAGATACTGATACCGCCCATGAGATAGCCTCTGATGTTCTATGAAAATGATGAGGTAATGCACCACAGCGAGCCCTTCTTAGCCGGGCCTGAACCAGCGACATTACCTTTTTTTAGCCAGACGTGACAATCAGTTTGTCTTACGCCAGCCGATAACCCAGGAGACGATTCCCGCCGCCATCAGCACCGCCGGAAAGAAGTCCCAGTCCGGCCTGGCGAGCAGAACCGCTGTTCCGCTTAACAGCAGTGTGGCTCCGACACCAAACAGGTAACGCGCCTGATGATGACGGACGCGCTGCACATTCAGATCGCCCACTAATTTATCGACGCTGTGGCGCAGAAGTTTGTGCTGACGCATGCTGTCGTAAAAGAGTTCGGGCAGCTCGGGTAACTTTTCAGCCCAGAATGGCGCTTTCTCTTTAACCGCCCGCACCAGCGCGGAGAGTCCCACCTGATCCTTGATCCACTCCTCCAGGAATGGCTTCGCCGTCTTCCACAGGTCAAGCTGGGGATAGAGCTGACGGCCAATGCCTTCCACGTAGAGCAGCGTTTTCTGCAGCAGCACCAGCTGCGGCTGCACTTCCATATTAAAGCGACGGGCCGTGTTAAACAGGTTCAGCAGCACATGCCCGAAGGAGATTTCAGCCAGCGGCTTTTCAAAAATCGGTTCACAGACGGTGCGAATCGCAAATTCGAAATCTTCCACGTTGGTATCAGGCGGCACCCAGCCGGAATCCACATGCAGCTCCGCTACCTTGCGATAGTCGCGGTTGAAGAAGGCGATAAAGTTTTCCGCCAGATAGCGCTTATCTTCCTTGTTCAGCGACCCCACAATCCCGCAGTCGATACCGATATATTGCGGGTCTTCAGGATGTTCATAGCTGACAAAAATGTTGCCCGGATGCATGTCGGCATGGAAGAAACTGTCGCGGAAAACCTGGGTGAAGAAGACCTGCACGCCACGTTCCGCCAGCAGCTTCATGTTGACGCCATGTCGCTCCAGGGTCGCCACATCAGAAATCGGGATCCCGTAGATGCGCTCCATGACCATCATGGTTTCGCTGCAGTAGTCGGAATAGACTTCCGGCACATAGAGCATGCGGCTGTCTTCGAAGTTCCGGCGCAGCTGAATCGCGTTGGCGGCTTCACGCAGCAGGTTCAGCTCATCCAGCAGGGTTTTCTCATAGTCGCGCACCACCTCGACCGGACGCAGACGACGGCCATCCGGCAGCAGACGCGGCACCCAGCGAGCCAGACGATAGATCAGCTTCATGTCCGCTTTGATCACCGGCAGAATGTCTGGGCGGATCACTTTGATCACCACGGCCTTACCGTTCGATTTGAGCGTGGCGGTGTGCACCTGCGCGATAGAGGCTGACGCCAGCGGTTTGATGTCAAAATCGTCAAACCAGGTTTCAATCGGCGCACCCATAGAGGCTTCAATCTGTGCTTTGGCTTTGACGCCATCAAAGGGCGCGACACGGTCCTGCAGGATGGCAAGCTGATCGGCGATCAGCGGCGGGAAGAGATCCCGGCGGGTTGACAGCATCTGGCCAAACTTGATCCAGACCGGACCCAGTTGCTCCATTGCCATGCGCATACGGGCACCGACCGGTTCATGCTGATGCAGGTTAGGGATCCAGAAAACAGAGCGACGCCACAGGCGGAACAGGAAAGTAAGGCGTGTCTGAGGGATCAGTTCATCAAGGCCATAGGTCAGAAACACCTTCATGATCAGATATAAGCGGCGGATCTCTCCAAAACTCATTTTGCCTCCAGCTGCGCCAGACGCGCATCAAGCGCCTCAAGCGAACGTTCCATCGCATCGACCTCCTCAGAAAACCAGGCTAACTCCAGCGAGCCAGGCGCAACACGCCACTCTTCCGTGATGGCCTGTCCGAGATAATCCTGGCGACGCTGCACTTCACCTCTGAAAAAGCGCAAAGCCTGTTGTGAGCGCTGACTGATGCCCTGCGCAGCGATATCGCCGACCCAGGGCGCCAGATATTCTGCCGGATCCAGCTCCGCCAGATCCATCAGCGCAGAGAACTGCTGCACGACCTGCAGGTCGCCGTCGACCTGCAGCTCACCGCTGCGGATCAGCGGCGTCAGCTGCTGGCGATCGCGCAGCTTCGGCAGGGTTTTTAGCGACGTGATCACCGTGCAGTCGCTGCGATCCTGCCAGTCAGCCAGCACATCGAGCTGCTGTTCACTGAACACCAGCACCAGCGGATGAGAGAACTCTTTCAGGCGCAGCGTCAGTACTCTGCCATTCAGGCGTTGCCGCGCTGATCTCAGGCCGCGATCGCGATAAAGAATACGGTTCAGCGCCGTTTCCAGGCCTGCAGTAATCAAGGGCGTCAGGTTCATGACCATCTCACTCAGAACTTAAATCCACGATGCAGCGCCACGATGCCGCCGGTCATATTGGAGTAAGTGGTATTTTCAAAGCCAACATCGTTCATCATCGCTTTCAGGGTCTCCTGATCGGGATGCATGCGGATCGATTCGGCCAGATAGCGATAGCTCTCTGCATCCTGCGCCACCAGCTGTCCGATGCGCGGCAGAATATGGAACGAGTAGGCGTCATACGCCTTGCTCAGCGGATCCAGCACGGGCTTAGAGAACTCCAGCACCAGCAGACGTCCGCCTGGCTTAAGGACGCGGAACATCGAGGCCAGCGCCTTCTCTTTTTCCGTGACGTTGCGCAGGCCAAAGGAGATGGTGATGCAGTCGAAATAGTTATCGGGGAATGGCAGCGCTTCTGCGTTGGCCTGCACGTAACTGACATTGCCAACCACGCCCTGATTGCGCAGCTTTTCGCGGCCCATCTTCAGCATGGAGCTGTTGATATCGGCCAGAACAACCTGACCCGTTTCGCCGACCAGACGCGAGAATTTCGCCGTCAGATCGCCGGTTCCGCCCGCCAGGTCCAGCACGCGCTGACCGCGACGTACGCCGCTGCTGTCAATGGTAAAACGCTTCCAGATGCGATGGACGCCAAACGACATCAAATCGTTCATCAGGTCATATTTTGCGGCTACGGAGTGAAATACGTCCGCAACTTTGTCCGCTTTTTCGCTTTTGGCGACCGTCTGAAAGCCAAAATGGGTGGTTTCCTGCTGTGATTCATCTGCCATCGGTTTTACCTGCTCCACAAACAATACTTCCCGAAGTGTATCAGAGTCACGGAAGTCAGGCACGTTGCGCCCATACTATTCGTGGAGGCGTCTCACACGCGGCTCACGCTCCTCCCCCTCCCTCTCCTCATCGGCCTCCTCTTCCAGCCGGTTTTCCGGCATGGCGCGTTCGGCTAATTGCGGGTTGATGGGGCGTTTGATCTCCACGCCCAGCGCCCGGAATCCCTCGCTCTGGGCAATCAGGTTACCGCGCCCTTCTGCCAGCTTTTTCATCGCCTCGCGGTAGCTGTTCTGAGCCTTATCCAGGCTATGGCCGATCCCGCTCATATCATCCACGAAGAGCCGCATCTTGTCGTAGAGCCGCGCCGCCCGATCGGCTATCCGCTGGGCATTGCGGCTCTGGTGCTCATAGCGCCACAGATTGTTAATGGTGCGCAGCGCCACCAGCAGCGTGGTGGGGCTGACCAGCATAATATTCTGCTGCAGCGCCTCGCTAATCAGTTCAGGCTGCCGGTCAATCGCCAGCAGAAAGGCGGGCTCCACCGGAATAAACATCAGCACATAATCCAGCGACCGCAAGCCGGGAAGCTGCTGATAATCTTTTCGGCTCAGCAGGCGGATGTGCGCGCGCATGGCGCTGACATGCTCCTGAATAGCCTGCTCACGGGCGATTTCATCCTCTGCATTGAAATAACGCTCATAGGCCACCAGCGTCATCTTGGCGTCCACCACCACATCCTTGCCCTGCGGCAGACGCACAATCACATCCGGCTGCATCCTGCCCTGCTGTTCTGACTGGATGCTGACCTGCGTTTCATATTCGTAACCTTCCCGCAGCCCGGAGGCTTCCAGCACCCGGCTCAGTACCACTTCCCCCCAGTTACCCTGGATTTTGTTGTCGCCCTTCAGCGCCTTCGTCAGGTTAAGCGCCTCCTGCGCCATCTGCGCATTCAGCTGCTGCAGCTGGCGGATTTCGTGGGTCAGGGTATGGCGCTCGCGCGCCTCTGCGCCAAAGCTTTCATGCACCTGTCGACGGAAGCCATCCAGCTGCTCACGCAGCGGGCCGATCAGCCCGTTCAGGCTCTGACGGTTCTGTTCATCAACGCGACGGCCGCTGTTTTCGAAAATACGGTTGGCAAGGTTTTCAAACTGGGCGCTGAGACGCTGTTCGCTGTTGGTCAGCAGGCGCTGTTTCTCTTCTGCGGCGTAGCGGGTCTCTTCCAGACGAATGGTCACTTCGCGCAGCTCCGCTTCCTGCGCGCTGTTCACCTCCAGCTGATTGCGCAGTTCGCGATTAAGCTGTTCGCTTTCGTTACGCCAGTAATCGAGCTGCTGCAGCCGCTCGGTGGCCCCGCTCAGCGCGCCGTGAAGCTGACGCAGCTCCTGCTCGCGCTGCTGCGCCTGCTGCTGAAGCTGATCGATCTGCTGCTGCTGACGCTGTTGCGCCTCCTCCAGCAGACGACGCTCGGTCTGAAAACGGGCAACCAGATGACCGGCACGTAACTGTGCCAGCATCCAGCCAATCCCCGCCCCGGCAAGCGCCAGACAGGCGCTGATGATAATATGCTGATCCATGATTTCCCCCGACTCAGGCTGCTGAGGGAAAAGGTAGAGTCGCACTGTATGAATGTCCAGATAATTTTACCGGGATTCAGCGCCTTAGAGAGCCGCTACCAGTAGCCTTCCCGCCTGCCACTCGTCGATGAGAAAGAACGGCATGGGCAGCTGCCACTCGCCCTTGCTGACCTGCGCCAGATAGTGCCAGGTCCTCTCTCCGGCGGTGATTGCAACGCGCTGGCGGCTGCCATCCGCCGCCGCCGATTTACCGGTCATACTGGCAAACCCGGCATTGCTGCCCACATGGAAATGGGGCGTCTGCCAGCGTACGGGGGCATGGTCAGGCCAGGGACGGGCCTGATGAAAATGGAAAATTTCATCGTGGCTCAGAAGACTTTCACGCACCGTCGGCCATAGCGCCACCTTCAGGAAATACTGGTCGGTGAAGCGCTGGCTCCCCTGATACTGCGCAATGAAATCGCGCATCGCCTGCTCCACGTCCCGGAAGACGCCGTGACAGCCGCCCCACATGCCCGCCAGCAGCAGTTCGGTATGCGAGAAGTAATCACGCATATGGTGGAACCAGTAAGGCGAGGCGAGCCAGGCGTTAACCGCTGCGGCTTCCCGCTCCGAGAGCAGCGAGTCGGCATCGCGCACGATAAAGCGTTTCACCTGCGGATCGTCGAGCACCAGAAAACGCCACAGGGTTGGATAGAGCGTTTTCTCGTGCGACATATCGATCAGCCTGACGTGTGGCTGATCCAGACGCTGCCAGACATGCTGCGGCACGCTGTCGTCGAGATAGATAAGACAGCTCCAGCCGGGATAGAGCGCCGGTGCCACTTCCACGTTTTTAATTAAGGTTTCACAGTAGCGAGGCTGATCGCCATACAGAGAGAAGGCGATAACGTTCTGCTCTGGCTGGCTGAGATCGGCGGGTTCGGGCTGCGGGGCCGGAAACGCTGCGCGCTGCCCCTGACTGAAACGCACATCCGAGCGCATCAGCGAGGCCAGCCCATACTGCGCTACCTCCTCGCGTTTATTCAGCCAGCCGCACACTTCGGTTAAGCCATCCAGCCAGGTTTCGGAGGCGGTGGCCTGCACCGCAGGTGGCGACTGAAGGATCTTCTGATAGGTTTTGTACGCTTTGGCATGCTGGCCCAGACGCAGCAGGCAGAGAGCATAGTCGCTCAGAACCTGCATCTGATTCGGCATTGACCGCAGCACCTCTTCACAGCAGCGGGCGGCCAGCGCATAGTCGCCCTGTTGCATGGCGGCGCGGAAACGTTCGGCACTGCGTTCCAGCCGCGCATGAAGTGCGGCGGGATTGAGGCCAGGGGCAGGACGTCGGGCAGGAAAGGTAGGGCGCATAAACATCCTCAGGTTCTACTGATGCTACGCGCCGTTAACGACCAGCAGCAGGTTCCGGGCCCGGAAAACCTGCTGCCTGACGCGACCGTTACAGCAAGCGACGCGCCGCTTCGACCACAATCTTCACTGCGTCACTTTCTGTCTGTTTCATCGTGACCGCATCCGGGATCTCTTTCTGAGTACGGTTCACAATCACGCCCGCCACCATGCCGGCTCGCAGACCCTGGCTGGCGCACATGGTTAACAGTGTAGCGGATTCCATCTCATAGTTGAGGACGCCCATCTCCTGCCACTCCTTCATCGATCCTTTGAAGCGACTGACTACCCGTCCTGAAACGGTGTCGTAACGCTCCTGGCCCGGATAGAAAGTGTCAGAGGAAGCGGTGATGCCAATATGGGTCTTCGCGCCACAGGCTTCTGCGGCCGCGACCAGGGCCGTGGTGCAACTGAAATCGGCCACTGCCGGGAACTCCATCGGTGCGAAGTGCAGGCTGGCACCGTCCAGGCGAACCGACGCCGTTGTCACCAGTACATCGCCGACGTTGATATGAGGCTGGATCGCGCCCGTGGTGCCGACGCGCAGGAAGGTCCGCACACCAAGCTGCGCCAGCTCTTCAACCGCAATGGAGGTGGAAGGACCACCGATGCCGGTGGAGCAGACGACAACGGGCTTGCCATCCAGTTTTGCCAGCCAGGAGGTAAATTCACGGTGTGAGGCGAGATGCGTGGCATCTTCCATCAGTCCGGCAATTTTCTTCACGCGCTCCGGATCGCCGGGCACAATCGCCAGGGTAGCGCCCTGCAGGTCGGCTTTAGTCAGGCCCAGATGGAAAACGTCAGACTGTGTCATTTTCAGACTCCTGTTAAGGGAAAGTATTGCGCCACTTTACGTCAGCACGCCCGATAAATATGTGACAGCTTTCACTTAAGAAAATGAAAGTTACATTTTTCAGAATTCAAATTGAGATAACCATCACATAAATACATCTTCTTTACCGGGACTGTGCGCAGCGAGGCTGTGCCAGCGTTAGCGCAATGTTAAAGAGTGGGAGGATTGTATTCGCTGCTGACCCTGTGGCCCGGCACCTGGCGCGCGCGGTTTACAGCCAGGCTATAGTTACCTGATTGCGCAATTGCTTGCACGGAGAGACTCATGAAACCCAGTGATAATATGGCACAAAAACCGGCGACGGACGGCTTTGCCGCTGCCGTGCAGCCCACCGCCACCACCACCATTATGACCGATAGCCCGGCTATTCATGCGGGTGAAACCTCAGTGCCCAGCCAGGGCGAAAACATGCCAGCTTACTTCGCTAAGCCGCAGGGCGCAGACGGCCCACTGCCTGTTGTGCTGGTGGTGCAGGAGATCTTTGGTGTGCATGAACACATCCGGGATATCTGCCGCCGCCTGGCGCTGGAGGGTTATCTGGCTATCGCGCCTGAACTCTACTTCCGCGAGGGCGATCCGTCGGAATATCACGATATCCCGACGCTGTTCAGCGAACTGGTCAGCAAAGTGCCGGACAGCCAGGTGCTCTCCGATCTCGATCACGCCGCCAACTGGGCCGCACGTAACGGCGGCGACATCCGCCGCATGGGCATCACCGGTTTCTGCTGGGGGGGCCGCATCAGCTGGCTCTATGCCGCGCATAATCCCCAGCTGCGGGCCGCAGTCGCCTGGTATGGCCGACTGGTGGGTGAGCGCACCCTGAAGCAGCAGAAACACCCGATTGATATTGCTGTCGATCTCAATGCGCCGGTGCTGGGATTGTATGGCGGTCAGGATGAGGGGATCCCGCTGGAGAGCGTCGAGCAGATGCGTCAGGCGCTGCACGCCGCCAATGCCACCGCCGAGATCATCGTTTATCCCGAGGCGGGACACGCGTTTAATGCTGATTACCGGCCGAGCTACCATGCAGAATCCGCCCAGGATGGCTGGCAGCGGATGCTGGCCTGGTTCAGGCAGTATGGTGTTACCTCACGATAGATGAAAAACAGGGGCGCTTCTGCGCTCCTGTTTTTGACTGTCAGGCCGTCGGCTACACCCTCTCCCCGCGCAGGTTTTTCGCCGCCTGTACCATATTCGCCAGCGCCTGGCGCGTTTCCGTCCAGCCACGTGTTTTCAGACCACAGTCCGGGTTCACCCACAGCCGCGCTTCCGGGATGCGTTTCGCTGCCTTCAGCAGCAACGCTTCGATCTCCCCGACGCTGGGAATATTGGGCGAGTGAATATCATAGACGCCGGGGCCGATCTCATTGGGATAGTCGAAGTGTTCAAACGACGCCAGCAGATCCATGTCAGAGCGCGCGGTTTCAATGGTGATCACATCCGCATCCAGCGCCGCGATTGCCGCCATGATGTCGCTGAACTCGCAGTAACACATATGGGTGTGAATCTGGGTCTCATCCCGCGCCACGCCCGCCGTCAGCCGGAAAGCCTCCACCGCCCAGTTCAGATAACCGGCCCAGGCCGAGTGATGCAGCGGCAGCCCCTCCCGCAGGGCCGGCTCATCAATCTGAATGATCCCGATACCCGCCTCCTGCAGATCCGCCACCTCATCCCGCAGCGCCAGCGCGATCTGTTTCGCGAGGGTTTCCCGTGGCACATCTTCACGCGGAAATGACCAGCAGAGGATTGTCACCGGGCCGGTCAGCATGCCTTTGACCGGTCTGTTCGTCAGCGACTGCGCATAACGGGCCCATTCGACGGTGATCGGTGCCGGACGGCTGACATCGCCGATGATGACGGGCGGCTTCACGCAGCGCGAACCGTAGCTCTGCACCCAGCCATTGCGGGTAAAGGCAAATCCCTCCAGATGCTCGCCAAAATACTCCACCATATCGTTACGTTCCGCTTCACCGTGAACCAGTACGTCCAGCCCCAGCCGCTCCTGTTCGCGGATCGCCTGCCTGATATGCTCCGCGATGCCGGTGCGATAATGGCTGCTGTCGAGCCGCCCCTGCTTAAAGTCGAGGCGCAGGCGGCGAATCTCCGTGGTCTGTGGAAAAGAGCCGATGGTAGTGGCAGGCCAGGCGGGCAGGCGCAGTCGCTGATGCTGCAGGCGACTCCGCACCGGCCAGGCGCTCTGGCGTGTGCTCTGTTCGGGCGTAATGGCCTGCAGACGCTGCGTCACTGCCGCATTGTGCACCCGGCGGGAGTGGGCGCGGGCGCGAACCGGCGCGCTCCAGGCGTCCAGCGACGCTGCCTCGTTGCGGTTCAGCGCCTGGCTCAGCAGCGACAGCTCAGCACACTTCTGCAGCGCAAAAGCCAGCCAGCTTCTGACCTCCTCATCCAGATGCGTTTCAGTGCTGAGGTCGATCGGGCTGTGCAGCAGAGAGCAGGAGGAGCCGATCCAGAGTAACTGACGCCGGGCGACCAGCGGTTGCAGGCGATCAAACCAGTGGCGCAGATCGGTGCGCCAGACGTTGCGTCCGTTGATGACGCCCAGCGACAGCAGCCAGCTGGCGGGCAACTGCTGATGCAGCTGCTCAATATCGTCATCCCCATGCACCAGATCCACATGCAGCCCCTGCACCGGCAGCCTGCGGATCACCTCAAGGTTCTGCCCGATGCTGTCAAAATAGGTGGTCAGCAGCAGCCTGCAGTGACCCTGCAGGGCGTCATAGGCCGGTTGAAAAGCGTCGCGCCACGCCTGCGGCAGCTCAAGGGCCAGTGCCGGTTCATCAATCTGGACCCACTCAATGCCACGCTTAGCCAGTTCCGCCAGCAGCTGCTGATAGACGGGCAGGATCGCCGTCAGCAGCGACAGACGCTCAAACGGCGCGCCTTTGACCTTGCCCAGCCACAGATAGGTCACCGGGCCCAGCAGCACCGGCTTGATGTTATGCCCCAGCGCCAGTGCCTCATCCACCTCATCCAGCAGCTGCGTCCAGCTCAGCTTAAAGGTCTGATCCCGGCTGAATTCCGGCACCAGATAGTGATAGTTGGTGTTAAACCATTTGGTCATCTCGGCCGCCGCGACGGGTTCGCCGGAGGGGGCGCGTCCCCGGCCGAGGCGGAACAGCGTGTCGAGGTCAATCGTGCCCGCCGGGTTCTGATGGCGTTCAGGCACATTGCCCAGCATCAGGCTGGTGGTCAGCACATGATCATACCAGGCGAAATCCCCCACCGGCAGCAGATCGACGCCAGCTTCTTTCTGTTGCTGCCAGTGACGTGCGCGCAGCTCGCGCCCTGTCGCCAGAAGCGCCGCCTGGGTGCTGTCGCCCGCCCAGTAACGCTCCAGTGCTTTTTTCAGTTCACGATGCAGGCCAATACGGGGAAAACCGAGGGTATGATTGAGGATAGTCATGTGCCAGTCTCCAGAGAAAGGTTCACGGTGCTTTAACCGGGCAGTCAAAGATGTTTAGCCGTCCAGATGTTTACACTGCTATACTCTGCGGGTACTGTATGTTGCTCAAGCGCAATATGTTCATTTTCGATGTGAAGGACACTCATGATCGAACTCAAGCACCTGCGGACGCTTCAGGCTCTGCGCAATACGGGATCGCTGGCTGCGGCAGCGGCCCAGCTCCATCAGACGCAATCGGCGTTGTCTCACCAGTTCAGCGATCTGGAGCAGCGTCTGGGATTCCGCCTGTTTGTGCGTAAAAGTCAGCCGCTGCGTTTTACCCCGCAGGGTGATATCCTGCTGCAACTGGCAGAGCAGGTGCTGCCGCAAATCCAGCAGGCACTCCAGGCCTGCGACCAACCGCATCAGACCACGCTGCGGGTCGCTATCGAGTGCCACAGCTGCATTCAGTGGCTGACCCCGGCGCTGGATAAATTCCGTCAGAGCTGGCCGCAGGTGGTGATGGATTTCAAATCGGGCGTGACCTTTGATCCTCAGCCCGCGCTGCAACAGGGTGAGCTGGATGTGGTACTGACCTCCGATATCCTGGCACGCTCGGGTCTGTTCTACTCGCCGATGTTTGATTTTGAGGTGCGGCTGGTGCTGGCAACGGATCATCCGCTGGCGCAGCTGGAGCAGATCTCACCGGAAGATCTGGCCGATGAGGTCCTGATGATCTACCCGGTCCAGCGTCAGCGTCTGGATATCTGGCGTCACTTCCTGCAGCCCGCTGGCGTCAGCCCGGCGCTGAAAAATGTGGATAACACGCTGCTGATGATTCAGATGGTTTCCGCGCGCATGGGCATTGCCGCGCTGCCGCACTGGGTGGTCGAGAGCTTTGAGAAGCAGGGGCTGGTCGTGACCCGCACGCTGGGCGAGGGTCTCTGGAGCCGCCTCTATGCCGCAGTGCGCGACGGCGAACAGCGCCAGCCGGTGCTGGAAGCCTTTATCCGCTTTGCCCGCCAGCACGCCTGTGAGCATCTGCCCTTTGTGCGCGATGCCGCGCGACCAGGCGCCGTGCTGCAGCGTTAAGCCGATCGGCACAAACCTGCGCGGGCGCGGGCAAAATCCCCTATAATGCGCAGCCTGTCGACCGACCATGAGAAGATTTCACCATGACTAACAACGATATTCTGCGCAGCGTGCGCTACATGCTTAACCTGAGCGATGCGAAAATGGTGGAGATTTTTGCGCTGGCAGAGTGCGACGTGCCGCAGACAGATATTCAGGCCTGGCTGAAAAAAGAGGACGACGCCGCGTTTCGCCCCTGCCCTGACGTGCTGATGGGGTATTTCCTGAATGGTCTGATCTACTACCGTCGCGGTAAAAGTGAAGATGCGCCTGCGCCATCCATCGAGCGCAAAATGACCAACAACATCTTCATGAAGAAGCTGCGCATCGCTTTCGATCTGAAAACCACCGACATTCCTGAGGTGCTGAAGCGCGCGAACTTTACGGTTTCGCAGGCCGAAGTCGGCGCGATTTTCCGCAAGCCTGACCATAAAAACTACCGCGAATGCGGCGATCAGATTCTGCGTAACTTCCTGAAAGGGCTGACGATGATTCAGCGCCCTAAGAGCGAGAAGCCTGCCTGATCACGTGCCATACGGTCGGAAAGAGCGGGCGATGTCCTGAGCTGGACATCCATCCATTCCAATGCCTTCACCGTCGGTTTATTTACCTTATTCGCGAGGTTTTCTCCCTCGCGGGCCAGCACGTTACCGTGTTCAAACATTCAGGTTTGAACACGGTGGCAAACGTTTTTCTGCTTAGCGCTTTATTGATCAGCACACCCGGTATGCACTCTGATTGTCTGACGCAATAGTCATCAGGAGCCTGGCGAATAACGGTTCTGGTTCCTGTTGGTATGCTATCGATCGATGACTAACCTGTCGTGTGAGCCTGGGCTGGCGGATAGTATTCAGTTTCTGATGGGGGATTAAGCAAGACACGAATCCCTTGCAGCCAGACAGACTAGTTCTACAGGCAATTAACCCCATTAACTTCCTGGATATCGCCCACTCCTCTGCCTGTACCAATAAGCACGAAGAAGTCGTTAACGCTTCAGGGGTGACGCGCCTGAACGGCGAAGTGCCCGGGCCAGGATGGCCCGGACGACGAAAAAAGATGGCGGTGCTTTACGAGGCGACTACGTCAGTCCTGAAGGCTGAACCGGCATCAGCCCGCCGGTTCAGCATCGGTGTAGATACATTCACCGGTTTATCGATCGCGCCGCCCGACTACCCAGCGCTTATGCACCCACAGCGAGGCGACGATCACCAGCGCGCCCGCGATAAAGCTCGGCCAGTGCGGTTTCTCCTGCCAGATAGCCAGATTGACCAGCAGTCCGGCGGGAACGTGCATATTGTTCATAATGCCCAGCGTGCCGGCATCGACCTGCGTCGCCCCGTAGTTCCACATAAAATAGCCAAGCCCGGACGCCGCCACGCCCAGCCAGACCAGAATGCCCCACTGCAGCGAGGTAGTCGGCAATTTCTGTGGATTACCCCAGGCGGACCAGGCGAGCACCGCGATCGCGACCGCGCCCAGATAAAACCAGGAGAAGGCGGTGTGCTGCGGCATAGGCCGGGTCTCCTGCAGACGCTTATACCCCACCATTCCCGCCGCGAAGCAGATGTTGGCGAGCTGCACGAGCAGCAGACCAAACCAGAAATGATCGCTGACTTTGTCATAGCGGATAATCGCCGCCCCGGCCACCGCCAGCAGCGCACTGAAGATGTAGCCGATGCGCAATGGACGACGGCTGATCAGGTCATAAATCAGCGTCACATAGAGCGGCGTCATCACCGTAAACAGCAGGAACTCCGACACGCTGAGGTAGAGATAGGCTTCAAAGCTCAGCAGATACATCACGCCCAGCTGCAGCATCCCCACCAGCATGTAAAGCAGCAGCGTTGACGGCCGATAGCCGCGCCAGCGCAGAAAGGGTAAAAACACCAGCGCAGCCAGCGCCAGTCGCATCAGCACAGAGAACCAGCTGTCCACCTGACCGGCGAGGTATTCGCCAATCAGGCTGAACGAAAAGGCCCACAGAATAGTGGTAATAATCAGTAAGAACACGGTAACGATCCCGAAATGAACAGGCCGTCAGTGTAAACAATGTGTCGCCGCGAGGCTGCAAAATCTGGTTGACATCCGGTTATAAACCAGGCGACCGGAACAGCCGTTTCTGCGGCTATTTACACGTCCTGACATAACTGTCGCCGGAATCGGTTTTCAGCCAGACAAAATGCGCGAAATGATCCATCTCGTGATCATTTTCGCTCTCACCTGTAATAAAACTGTAACAAATGTGTCATTCATCACAGTAACGTTGTGCAACTGACACTATTCTTTGCGCGAAATGGAACATCTTTTGTCCATTTTATTCTGTCCACGTCCTGCCCCAACCTGCTGGGAATTAAAACCATAATGTGCCCTGGAGGGCCTCACTAATGCTGAGTATTTTTAAACCTGCACCACGTCAGCCGCAGGTGGCGGAGGATCGCATCGATCCTCTCTACCGTCGTCTGCGCTGGCAAATTTTCATCGGGATCTTTTTTGGTTATGCGGCCTACTATCTGGTCAGGAAAAACTTTGCGCTCGCCATGCCCTATCTGGTCGAACAGGGTTTTTCACGCGGCGACCTGGGCTTTGCCCTGTCGGGCATTTCCATTGCCTACGGCTTCTCTAAGTTCATCATGGGATCCGTCTCTGACCGCTCGAATCCGCGCGTCTTTTTACCGGCCGGTCTGATTCTGGCCGCCGCCGTGATGCTGATCATGGGGTTCGTTCCCTGGGCCACCTCCAGCATCATGGTGATGTTCGTGCTGCTGTTTATCTGTGGCTGGTTCCAGGGCATGGGCTGGCCGCCCTGCGGACGCACCATGGTGCACTGGTGGTCGCAGAAGGAGCGCGGCAGAATCGTCTCGGTCTGGAACTGTGCGCATAACGTGGGCGGCGGTATTCCGCCGCTGCTGTTCCTGCTCGGGATGGCGTGGTTTAACGACTGGAAAGCGGCACTCTATATGCCAGCCTTCGGTGCCATTGCGATTGCGATTCTGGCCTTTGCGCTGATGCGCGATACCCCGCAATCCTGCGGTCTGCCCCCGATTGAGGCGTACAAAAACGACTATCCACCCGACTATGACGCCAGCCACGAAGAGGAGCTGACGGCAAAACAGATCTTCATGAAATATGTGCTGCCGAATAAGCTGCTGTGGTACATCGCACTGGCTAACGTGTTTGTCTATCTGCTGCGATACGGCATCCTGGACTGGTCGCCGACCTATCTGCGCGAGGTGAAACACTTCACGCTGGATAAGTCCTCGTGGGCCTACTTCCTGTATGAATATGCGGGGATTCCGGGGACGCTGCTCTGCGGCTGGATGTCGGACAAAGTCTTCCGCGGCAACCGTGGCGCGACCGGGGTCTTCTTTATGACGCTGGTGACCATTGCGACCGTGATCTACTGGCTCAATCCGGCGGGCAACCCCGGGGTCGATATGACCTGCATGATCGTGATCGGCTTCCTGATCTACGGCCCGGTGATGCTGATTGGTCTGCACGCGCTGGAGCTGGCACCGAAAAAAGCCGCGGGAACGGCGGCAGGCTTTACCGGCCTGTTCGGCTACCTGGGCGGCTCTGTCGCCGCCAGCGCCATCGTGGGCTATACCGTCGACTACTTCGGCTGGGACGGCGGCTTTATGGTGATGATTGCCGGCTGCGTGCTGGCGGTGGTCCTGCTGCTGCTGACCATGGTCAGCGAACACCGGCACAAAAAGAGCCCTGCCTGTAGGCAATAAAAAAAGGGCCGGATAACCGGCCCTTTTTTATGCGGATGGCTTAAGCCAGATAGAGCGTGCGCAGCGTCTGCGGCACCGCGTCATCGGCATTGGAACCAATCACATCCAGCTCCGGCAACGTCTCTTTCAGCCGCTGATGCGCGTTCTGCATGATATAGCCCTTTCCGGCCATGCTCAGCATCTCCACGTCATTCATGCCATCGCCAAAGGCGATGCAATTTTCCAGCGAGTGGCCCAGCTGTTTCGCGACCGCTTCCAGCGCATGGCCCTTCGATACGCCGCCCGCCATCACTTCCAGACAGGTCGGCAGCGAGAAGCTGACATTCACCCGGTCGCCCCAGCGCGCTTCAATAGCCTGCTCCATCGGGATCAGATGCTCAGGATTTTCACAGGTGAAAAAGACCTTGCTGATGTTATCGGTGGGCAGCAGACCCGGCTCATAGACCTGGTAGTTAAACACCGACTCGCGGAAATAGTCCTGCTCAGCCGGGCTGGAACGGCTGACAAACCACTCATCGTCGCGATAAACGTGCGTCAGGATATCGCTGTGATGATATTGCAGGCCGAACAGATCGCTGGCGATATCCTCATCCAGATTGTGGCTGAACACCAGCTCACCGCGGGCGTTGTGTACGCGTGCGCCGTTTGAGGTGATCATATAGGCCGGAATCGCCAGGCTGTCGCGCATCTGGCCCACATCGATATGGTGACGACCGGTGGCGAAAATAAAGTGAATCTGTTTCGCGACCAGCTGCTGCAGCGTTTCACGCGCAAAAGGGGTCAGGCGATGTTCGGGAGAGAGCAGCGTGCCATCCAGATCGGATGCAACGATGTGATACATGAAAACCTCGGATAGCTGGTTCAGCCGGTGTTAACCGGTCGGATAAATAACGTCAGTGATGCGATGAAAAAAAGTCGACCACTGCATTGAGTGCCTCGGCACGCATCTCATCTTTTTCAAACAGGATCTCGTGACGCGCACCGTCGATCACCCGTGGCGTGTTGCCTTCACACGGATGACCCGCCGCGGCCATCGCGGCACAGAACAGATCCTGCGAGCGATTGTCGACCACCCGATCATCGCTGGCCTGCAGCAGCAGCAGCGGCGTGGTGATCTTATCAACCTGGCTGAGAATGTTGCGACCCGCATGGATGCCTTCACGCACCCAATGATAGGTCGGCCCGCCCATGCGAAGCGCCGGGTCGTCCGCATAAAACCGCAGATTGCGCCGGTAACGCTCGGCACTGTGTGTCAGCCGGTTAATGCCAAACGGGTGGGCGCGCCAGCGTCCGGTGCCCAGCGCATAGCCATCACGCACGACCGGTCGCTTCTCCGCCCAGTCCAGGATCCGGTGGGCCAGAAATGAGGGCAACGGTAACGCGATGCCAAACATCGGCGCCACCAGCGCCGCCGCATGAAAAGCCTGCGGCTGACGCGCCAGAAACAGCGTTAAGATCGCCCCTCCCATGGAGTGCGCCAGCGCGTAGCGCTGCTGATAGTGACCGCTGACGATCTCTTTCAGATAGAGCGTTTCCAGATCGTCCACATAGTGGGTAAATTCTGCCACATGGCCGCGATGGGTATCTTCCAGCAGGCGATCGGATCGTCCCTGACCGCGATGATCCAGAATGATCACATCAAACCCGCAGTGGAACAGATCGTAGGCCAGCTCAGGATATTTTATGTAGCTCTCGATGCGTCCCGGCACAATCAGGATCACACGCTGATGTTGCGGTGATGTGAAACGCACGTAGCGCAGCGTCAGATTGCCGACGCCGGTGAATTCACACTCTTCGCGGCGGTGCCAGAAGTCGAGCAGCGGCCCGGTGGCGAAGGCCGCAAAGGCTTTTTCCCGTCTCAGCCAGCTGGCTTTATGTTGATCCATTCGCCCTCCTGTTGACCGGATACCGGGTCCTGAATGCCCTGTGCAGGCCGTAGCGCCGCGCTTAATTCTGGCGTATTGTGTCACAATTCCGCTACTAATGAGAGCCTGACCCATGACCATCGAATGGTGGCTGACCTATCTGCTTACCACAACAATTCTCAGCCTGTCGCCGGGTTCCGGTGCCATTAACACCATGAGTACCGGGATCAGCCACGGCTACCGTGGCACGGTGGCGTCGATCTCTGGCCTGCAGGTCGGACTGGCGCTGCATATCGTGCTGGTGGGTATCGGGCTGGGCGCGCTGTTTTCTCAGTCGCTGCTGGCGTTCGAAATCCTGAAGTGGGCCGGTGCGGCCTATCTGGTCTGGCTGGGTATCCAGCAGTGGCGCTCCGCAGGCGGGATCGATCTGGATGCCGTTGCCAGAGCGATGCCACGTCGTCGTCTGTTCAAACGCGCCGTGCTGGTTAACCTGACTAACCCGAAAAGTATCGTCTTTCTCGCCGCCCTGTTTCCGCAGTTTATCCAGCCGCATCAGCCGCTCTTTATGCAGTATCTGGTGCTGGGCGTAACGACCGTGGTGGTGGATATCATCGTGATGATTGGCTACGCCACGCTGGCGACCCGGATTGCCGGCTGGATTAAAGGTCCCCGCCAGATGAAGTTAATGAACCGTATTTTTGGCGGACTCTTTATGGCGGTGGGCGCACTGCTCGCCAGTGCCAGAAAGATCGCCTGAGTCCTGCGCGCCGACCTGCCCGGGTCGGCGCCGCTCTTCCCCTCTTCCTGCCTCGCCGTTAAGGCGCACTCACCGGCAGCGCGCGCAGGACAATGATCCCCGGCTTAGACCGCATATATTCCCGGAAAGGCATATCAACCACTTTGCGCGTGGCGGCGAGCGAAGAGGCATTTCTGAACCATAACCGGCCATCATGCCGCACCGCGATGCCGGCATGGGTGGCATCCAGCCCCGGCGCGGTGGCGTAAACCCCCACGTAATCGCCGGTGCGGATCTGCGCCAGCACCTGGGGCGTGATGGCTTTCGCGGGCAGATAGGTAATGCGGCGGGAGATCACGCCGAGGCCGGGCACCTGCGGTTTTCCGCGCACCTCGCGATTCAGCAACTTCACGACCGTCACCGCCTGCGGGCTGAGGCTGCGCGTCATATCATCGGCATTACGCGGCGTTTCCGCGAACCAGTCAGAGAAGAAGTGGCGGCGGTTCAGGTAACGCACCTCGCCGCCCGCATAGCGGGTGCGGATCAGGTTCGCCTCAAAGCTGGCGCGGTCGCGGCTGTGACTCAGTGCCTGAACGTAATCCAGCAGCGTGAAGCAGTCCACGCCGTGAAAATTCACTACCAGCATTTCGGGGATATCCGGTGAACCCTTAAGCGTATGCGCCTGATAAGGCGTCCCGAGAAAGGCGGCGGAGATCTGCGCGATTCTCTCGCCCTGCGGCGCTGACAGCGGTGGTGCCTGCGCCAGGATCGCCGACACCCTCTCTTTTCTGGCCGGTTCTGGTGCCGGTGGAGGCGTGGCCTCCGGCGAGGCACAGGCGCTGAGCGCGGCTGCGATGAGCAGCAGTAACAGGGTTTTGATTCTGGTTATCCTCTTCATATCAACAGGCCATACGCACCGACCCTACCAGAGGCACGCGTTTCACTATTTAACAAATGATGAGGATTTATCTGCGGCTGTGGCAGAGAAAGGACAAAATCGCGGGCGGCAAATCAGAGAGAAACGGCAGAGGATGAGCTTTCTGCCGGTCGCGCCAGGCGCATTCCGGCAGAAAGATCAGGGTCCGGGCTTAACGCGAGATAATAAGGTGGATACCGAAACCAGCAAACAGCACGCCGGCCATGCCATCGACCCACTTGGCCAGACGCTGATACTTCGCCCGCATCCACGGCAGCGCAAAGATAGCCGCCACCAGCGCAAACCAGGCAAAGGTTTCGCCGATAATCAGCAGGAACAGGCCCCAGCGCTCCGCTGCACCCACATCATCACCGACGAACAGCGAGAAAACGCTGCCGAAATAGATAATGGCTTTCGGGTTCGACAGGTTGGTCAGCAGCCCCTTAAGAAAGCTCATGCCGCGTTTTGGCAGTTCCACCACCGGCTCATCCTGCTGCGGCTGTTTGTGACGCTGGCGGGCCGAGCACATCAGCTGCCAGCCCATCCACAGCAGATAGAGTCCGCCACCGACCATGATGATCTGATGCAGCCAGGCCATTTTTTCCAGGATCAGATGAAGGCCCATCAGCGCCACGCCCGCCCAGACCACAATCCCCAGCGTGATGCCCAGCACTCCCATCATCGCCTCTTTACGGGAGCGGCTGGCGGCAGTTTGCGACACGAAAAAGAAATCGGGGCCGGGGCTCATCAGCGCCACCAGATGCACCAGCGCGACCGTTGCAAATAACATCAGCATAATCAGTGTCCTTTACTCTTCATCGAGATGCTCTTTGATCATCACCAGGAAAGGTTTACCAAAGCGCTCCAGTTTGCGATGCCCGACGCCGTTAACGCTCAGCATCTCTGAGGCGCTGACCGGCATCTGCTCTGCCATCTCTATCAGCGTGGCGTCGTTAAACACCACATAAGGCGGAATATTCTCTTCATCCGCAATCGCTTTTCGCAGCTTACGCAGCTTGGCGAACAGTTTGCGATCGTAGTTGCCACCCTGAAACTTCGCCGGGCCGCTGCTTTTGGTTTTCGCGGTAATCAGACGCGGCACCGCCAGCATCAGGGGCACTTCGCCCCGCAGTACCGGACGCGCCGCTTCAGTGAGCTGCAGGGCGGAATGCATGGCGATGTTCTGCGTCACCAGCCCCAGGTGGATGAGCTGACGCAACACGCTGACCCAGTGTTCGTGGCTCTGATCTTTACCCAGCCCGTAGACCGGCAGTTTGTCGTGGCCCTGTTCGCGGATACGCTGGTTGTTCGACCCGCGCAGCACCTCGACGATGTAGCCCATCCCGAATCGCTGACCGACGCGATAGATGCCGGAGAGCGCTTTTTGCGCCTCGACCAGACCGTCATAACGCTTGGGCGGATCGAGACAGATATCGCAGTTACCGCACGGCTGCTGGCGACCCTCACCGAAATAGTTCAGCAGCACCAGACGACGGCAGGTCTGCGCCTCAGCGAACGCGCCCATGGCATTAAGCTTGTGGCGTTCGATATCCTGCAGCGGCCCGGGCACTTTCTCTTCCAGGCATTTACGCAGCCAGGCCATATCCGCCGGATCGTAAAGCATCATCGCTTCTGCCGGCAGGCCATCCCGACCGGCGCGCCCGGTTTCCTGATAGTAGGACTCGATGTTGCGGGGGATGTCGAAGTGCACCACAAACCGGACGTTAGGCTTGTTGATGCCCATTCCGAAGGCGACCGTCGCCACCACGATCTGCAGATCGTCACGCTGAAACGCTTCCTGCACCCGGCTGCGCTGTTCGCTGTCGATCCCGGCGTGGTATGCCCCGACGCTGAATCCCCGGCTTTGCAGACGCGCGGCGGTGTCCTCCACCTTCGCCCGGCTGTTGCAGTAGATAATGCCGCATTTGCCACGCTGATCCTGCACGTAGCGCAGCAGCTGATCGGTGGGCTTGAACTTCTCCACCAGGGTGTAGCGAATGTTGGGGCGGTCAAAACTGCTGATCTGGATCAGCGGGTCCTGCATATGCAGCAGGTTAACGATATCGTTGCGGGTGGTTTCGTCTGCGGTGGCGGTCAGCGCCATCACCGGTAACGCCGGGAAACGCTGACGCATCCTGCCGAGTGCGCCATATTCCGGCCGGAAATCGTGGCCCCACTGAGAGATACAGTGCGCTTCATCCACCGCCAGCATCGCGGGTTGCCAGTGCGCCAGATTCTCCAGGAAGTTATCCATCATCAGACGCTCAGGAGCGATATAGAGCAGCTTAACCCGACCCGTGCGGCAGTCCGCCATCACGGCCTGCTGCTGCTCGCGCGTCATAGTGGAATTAAGACAGGCAGCCGCCACGCCATTCGCCAGCAGCTGATCGACCTGGTCTTTCATCAGTGAGATCAGCGGGGAAACCACCAGCGTCAGCCCCTCGCGCACCAGCGCCGGGATCTGATAACAGAGCGATTTACCGCCGCCGGTGGGCATAACCACCAGACAATCGCGCCCGTTCAGCGCCTCATTAATGATCGTCTGCTGACCGGGACGAAACTGCTGGTAGCCGAAGGTATCCTGTAATACCTGCTGCGCCAGCGCTTCCTGATTGAGAACTGCCGAGGTTGCCACGCGATTCCTGTCTTACGTTAGGGATTAGAACAAGTCGTTAAGCGTTACACCCACACCCAGACGCGTCTGGCGATGGTTGTAATCGATCAGTGATTCACCGTAGCCGCTGAATACCTGAGTATAGAAGCGAACGTGCTCGCTGATAGGGTAGCTCCAGCCCAGGGTGGCGCCGCCATAACCGCTGTTCCAGTTATAGTTGCCCTCTACGCTGAAGATGTTGTCGCCCAGTTTATAGCCCAGACGGGTGCGATAATAACCCATATATTTGGTGATATCGGGATTGTCATCGTTGTTGGCCCCGTCAGGGATACGATACCAGGGCTTGATCTCCACCAGGAAGTTTCCGTTCTCGGCCATCAGACGCGCATAAACGCGGTTCCAGCTTCGTGAGGTCGGGTCGCTGCGTCCGTTGGATTCATGATTCAGACCCACTTCCACATCACGCAGTGTCCAGCCTGCCAGCGAATAGTCCGTGGCCCAGCCCAGAAAAATCTGCGGCTCATAGTTGGTTTCACGGAAAGGCGATGACTCGCCGCGATTCGACAGCTGCCACCAGGAGCGCTGGGTATAGGACGCGGCCAGCACCGAGTTGTCGCCCAGAATGCCGCGCCACAGCGGAAACGCCAGGCTGAGCTGGAATTTCACCTCATCCTTGCGGGCATTTTCTCCCCAGTTATAAGAGGAGATCGCCTCTTTGTTCATATCGCTGGTGTAGGTATAAAGCAGATAGTTGTTCTCATACGGGTAGAGAACAAAGGGGTTATCGTGCTTCTCCAGCAGGTTAGCAATAATGCTTCCCTGAACCTCTGGCGCGTCATGAACCTCTTTAATCTGGGCTTCATCCGCCTGCGCCAGCGCAGGGAAGATCAACATAGCCGCCAGCAAGGCGCGATGCTTACGCATAAAATTCTCCGGTGAGCGCTGCGTATCAAAATAACTGAAAGGGTGTCGTAAAAAGCAGGCCATTCTACACGCAAATGGCAGTGAGCATGAGTGCTGATTTCTTAAACTGGAAACACCCCCGCAGGCGGCATAGAATACACAACTCATTAACGTTCCGCGCCCCTCTGGCCCGATTTTTTCAGGACACATCATCATGTCATCACCCGTGCTGACACCGCAGGACGCTCGCCAGCTGGTCGGCGAAATTTTCGTTTATCACATGCCGTTTAATCAGGCGCTGGGCCTGGAGCTGATGCGCCTTGACGCCGACTACGCCGAGATCAGCTTCAGTAACAAAAGCATGCTGGTAGGCAACCAGGTGCAGCAGATCCTGCACGGCGGCGTGATCGCAGCCGTGCTGGACGTGGCGGCGGGCATGGTCTGCGTCAGCAATGCCTTAACCCGTCAGGAGAGCATCAGCGAAGCGGATCTGCGTCACCGGCTGTCGCGCATGGGCACCATCGATATGCGCGTCGACTATCTACGCCCCGGACGCGGCGAGCGTTTTACCGCCACCAGCAGCCTGCTGCGCGCCGGAAACAAAGTCGCCGTGGCGCGCGTAGAGCTGCACAATCAACAGGGTGACTATATCGCCACCGCTACCGCCACCTATCTGATCGGCTAATCATTTCTGGATTTCACATGGATACGCAACAGACCCGCCAGGGCATCTTTTTTGCCCTGGGCGCTTATTTTATCTGGGGCATCGCGCCCGCCTATTTCAAGCTGGTAAAGCAGGTTCCGGCAACGGAGATCATGACACATCGGGTGATCTGGTCTGCACTCTTTATGCTGCTGCTGATCACCGCAAGCCGCAGCTGGCCGACAGTCCGCTCGGTAGTGCGGCAACCCAGAAAAGTGCTGCTGCTGGCGGTCACCGCACTGACGATTGGTGGCAACTGGCTGCTGTTTATCTGGGCGGTCAACAATCAGCATATGCTGGAAGCCAGCCTGGGCTACTTTATTAACCCACTGATCAATGTGGTGTTCGGTATGCTGTTTCTGCGTGAGCGTTTTCGACGCCTGCAATGGCTGGCGGTGCTGCTGGCTGCCGTCGGCGTGCTGGTGCAGCTGTGGCAGTTTGGCTCGCTGCCGATCATTGCGCTCGGTCTGGCGCTGAGTTTTGCCGTGTATGGGCTGATGCGTAAGAAGATTCAGGTCGATGCGCAGAGCGGTATGCTGATTGAAACCCTGTGGCTGTTTCCACTGGCGGCGCTCTATCTGTTTGGCTTTGCCGACAGCAGCACCAGCCATCTCTCCGCGAATCCGCTCAGTCTCAACCTGATGCTGATCGCAGCGGGCATTGTCACCACCATCCCGCTGATGCTGTTTGCCGCAGCCTGTACCCGACTGCGGCTCTCGACCGTCGGCTTCTTTCAGTATCTTGGCCCGACGCTGATGTTCATCCTGGCCGTCGCGTTTTACGGTGAAACGATCACGCCGGACAAGATGGTCACGTTCGGCTTCATCTGGCTGGCGCTGCTGGTGTTTATCTGCGACGCGGTGGCGTTTTCACTCCGTGCCCGTCCGCGCATAGCGTGAAATAAAGCGGGCTAACGCTGGCCCGGTCAGCAGGATGGTAAAAAGACGCAGCGTCTGTAACGCCATCACAAACGCCATGTTGACCTGGGTGCCTGCCGCAATAATCGCCACCGTGTCCAGTCCGCCAGGGCTGGTGGCGAGATAGGCGGTCATCAGATCGATATCCAGCATCTGCGTCAGCATCCACGCCAGCCCGCCACATAACAGCATCAGCCCGAAGATCGAGGCCAGCATCTGTGGCAGCGTACGCAGGGCCAGCAGGAAAATCGGTCGGGTAAAGCGCAGCCCCACGCTCCAGCCAATCAGCGCGTAAGCCACCGCCAGCAGCCATTCCGGCACCTGCAACGCCACAAGATCGCTGCCGTTCAGCAGCGCGCCAGCCAGCGCAGGCAGCAGCAGCGCGCCAGAGGGGATGCGCAGACGGGTGCCCAGCCACGCGCCCGTCAGCATTATCACCAGGGTCAGCGCAAAACCGTAATTCAGGGCGGGAAACCAGGCTAACGACACGCTGTGCGCCTGATCGCCCAGCCCGATGCGCGCCACCAGCGCCGCCGCTGACGCGACAAACAGCACCCGCAGATACTGCATAAACGCCACCAGCCGCACGTCCGCACCGAAGTCACCCGCCATCGCCACCATCGCCGACGCGCCACCCGGCGACGATCCCCAGGCGCCGGTCGGACCGGGCAGATGGCTGAAGCGCACCAGCAGAAAGCCGGAGAGGCCGCTGGCCGCCAGCGTCAGCAGCAGCACCATCACAATAATCGGCCACTCCTGAATCAGCGGCGTCAGGATCGACGGCGACAGGCTCCGGGCGATCATACAGCCCAGCACGGCCTGAGCCAGCAGGAACAGCCGTTTATCAATCCGCAGCGTAGCGCCCGACAGCCCCATTACGACACCGACAACCATCGGCCCCAGCAGCAGCGCGGCTGGCACATGGAAAACGTGCAGCACCGCGCCGAGCAGCACCGAGATCAGTAGCAGCAGCGTCCACTGCACAGGCAATGACAGAGCATCCATAAGAAGTTAATTATTTGTAAAAACAGAAGGGTGAGATTACGCAGAAAAGAGGACGGGAGCCAGTAAAACGGGCCATCTCAGATGGCCCGCTACGTTATTACAGCCAGTTTTTACGCTTGAAGTAGAGATAGGGCGCGAGGCCGGCCAGAATCATCAGGCCAATCGCGCCGGGATAGCCAAAGCTCCACTTCAGTTCCGGCATAAATTCGAAGTTCATTCCGTAGCTGGAAGCCACCAGGGTCGGCGGCAGGAAGACCACGGAAACCACCGAGAAGATCTTGATGATGCGGTTCTGCTCGATGTTGATAAAGCCCATCGCCGCCTGCATCAGGAAGTTCACCTTCTGGAACAGCGACTCGTTATGCGGCAGCAGCGATTCGATATCGCGCAGGATTTCGCGCGCCTGCTCCAGCTGGTTGCCCGGCAGCCGCGCTTTACGCACCAGGAAGTTCAGGGCGCGCTGGGTATCCATCAGACAGAGGCGCACCTTCCAGCCGATATCTTCCAGCTCAGCCAGCCGTGACAGCGCCTGATCGTACTCTTCGCCCTGCTGACCTTCCATGATCACCCGGCTGAGTTTCTCCAGCGCGCTGTAGATGTTCTCGATCTCGTCCGCCAGCTGCTCGATTTTGGTCTCAAACAGATCGAGCAGCAGCTCAAAGGCGTTGCCGTCGATCAGGGTCTGGTTGCGGGCGCGCATGCGGTAAAGACGAAACGCGGGCAGTTCACGTTCGCGCAGCGTATAGAGCCGGCCTTCACGGATGGTGAATGCCACGGTGGAGTTACCGGCATGATCGTCAGCATCTTCATAGAAGAAGAAGGAGTGGATATGCAGACCATCTTCATCTTCGAAGAAACGCGCCGAGGCCTCAATATCTTCCAGCTCAGGCCGTGTCGCCAGGCTCTGGCCCAGTTCGGACTGCACCCGGTCACGTTCGCCCTCTTCCGGCTCGATCAGATCGACCCAGACCGAGGTGGTCAGTTTGTCGTTTTCGTCTTCCAGCTCCAGTCGCGTCAGGCGGCTGCGATCCAGTTTAAATGCGCTCAGCATAGCAATACTCCCCATTGCAGACTAAATGGGACAAGGCTGTCCGCCGTTCCTCAACAGGAACCGGCAACCTGAACACGGAAACAGAGTTTCAAAGGTAAATCAGTGCTGACTCGTGCGACGGAATCAAAAGGGAGGTCGCTGATAACCGCTAAGGCTACCCGCGTAAAGAGGTAGCCTTAGATGTTATGCCTGCTAAACAGGTCATTGAGCCAGCATCGACTGGGCGTGTCCAAGGCATTGTCCTCTCATGATAATAGTGGGCGCATGTTACGCTGAGACGAAAAAGCCGTCAACCGCACGCTAAAGCGTTTCCAGCTTCGCGTAGGCCGCCACCAGCCACTTGATTCCCTGCCCCTGAAACGCCACCTGCAGACGGCTGTGCTCGCCGCTGCCTTCCAGATTGATGATGGTGCCTTCACCAAATTTAGCGTGGTGAACACGCTGGCCCAGCGCGAATCCGCTGTCATTTTTGGTCACCGGCGCACCCATCCGCTGATGGTTCACCGGACGGCTGACGCTGGCGCGCAGACGCACCTCTTCGATGCAGGTTTCCGGCAGCTCACCGATAAAACGGGAAGGCCGGTGATACACTTCCTTACCATAGAGTCGGCGGGTTTCGGCGTAGGTCAGCGTCAGTTTGAGCATGGCCCGGGTCACGCCGACGTAGGCCAGACGACGCTCCTCTTCCAGCCGCCCGCCTTCGTCCAGCGACATCTGGCTCGGGAACATGCCCTCTTCCATGCCGACGATGAACACCTGGCTGAACTCCAGCCCTTTCGCCGAGTGCAGCGTCATCAGCTGAACCGCATCCTGCCATTTGTCGGCCTGACCTTCGCCTGCCTCCAGCGCCGCATGGGATAAGAAGGCCTGCAGCGGCATCAGATCCTCATCTTCATCCTGATAGCTGAACTGACGTGTGGCGGTCACCAGCTCCTCAAGGTTTTCGATGCGCGCCTGGCCCTTCTCACCTTTCTCCTGCTCATACATCAGCCACAGGCCGGAGTCTTTGATAACCCGGTCGGTCTGAACATGCAGCGGTAAATCGGCGGTTTCGGTGGCCAGTGAATCGACCAGCTCACAGAAGCGTTGCAGGGCGGAGGCGGCGCGACCCGCCAGCGCACGGCTCTGCAGCAGTTCGCGGGTTGCCTGCCACAGCGTCATCTGGCGTTCACGGGCCGTCTGACGCACCACATCCAGCGTACGATCGCCCACGCCGCGTGTCGGGGTGTTAACCACACGTTCAAAGGCGGCGTCATCATTGCGGTTCGCCATCAGACGCAGATAGGAGAGCGCATCTTTGATCTCCTGACGTTCGAAGAAGCGCATACCGCCATAGATGCGGTACGGCAGGCTGCTCTGCAGCAGCGCCTCTTCCAGCACGCGCGACTGGGCGTTGCTGCGATAGAGGATCGCGCAGTCGTTGAGTGCGCCGCCGTTCTCCATCCAGACCTTGATACGATTTACCACAAAGCGCGCTTCATCCAGCTCATTAAAGGCACAGTAGATGGAGATCGGTTCGCCGTCGCTGCCTTCAGTCCAGAGCTCTTTGCCCAGACGGCCATTATTGTTGGCGATCAGGGCGTTGGCGGCTTTGAGGATATTGTTGGTCGAGCGGTAGTTCTGCTCCAGTCGGATCGTTTCTGCTGCGGGGAAATCCTGCAGAAAGCGCTGGATATTCTCGACCTGCGCGCCGCGCCAGCCGTAGATCGACTGGTCATCGTCGCCCACGATAATCACCCGGCCGCTGTCGCCCGCCAGCATCCTGATCCAGGCGTACTGAATGTTGTTGGTATCCTGAAACTCATCCACCAGCACGTTGGTAAAGCGTTCGCGGTAGTGATTAAGGATGTGCGGCTTGTTAAGCCACAGCTCATGGGCGCGCAGCAGCAGCTCAGCAAAATCGACTAATCCGGCGCGATCGCACGCTTCCTGATAAGCCTGATAGATGCGCAGCCAGGTCTGCTCGATCGGGTTGCCGTAGCTTTCGATATGCTTCGGCCGCAGGCCTTCATCTTTTTTACCGTTGATGTACCACATGCCCTGACGCGCAGGCCACTGCTTCTCATCAAGGTTCATCGATTTGATCAGACGCTTGAGCAGGCGCAGCTGATCTTCGCTGTCGAGGATCTGAAAGTCCTGTGGCAGACCGGCATCAAGATGGTGGGCGCGCAGCAGACGATGCGCCAGACCGTGAAACGTCCCGATCCACATGCCGCCCTGGCTGGTGCCAATCAGCTGCTCGATACGGTGACGCATTTCCGCCGCCGCTTTGTTGGTAAAGGTCACCGCCATAATGGAATAGGGTGAGCAGTTCTCGACCGACATCAGCCACGCAATGCGATGCACCAGCACCCGCGTTTTGCCACTGCCCGCGCCTGCCAGCACCAGCAGGTTACTGCGCGGAGCCGCAACGGCAGCGCGCTGATTGTCATTCAAACCATCGAGCAGTTCAGAAACGTCCATAAGCACCGTTTACCAGAGAAAAAACGCCGTCGTCGCGCTGTTGCGTTCGCCTGCCGCAGGGTTGTCGACGCAGCAAACACCGCGACACAGACGCCGGATCGGAGACGGCGACAGCGCAGAAAAGAGATGACGACTGGATAAATTTACAGCCATTATAGCAGTGAGGTGAGTGATGCCAACCGCGAAATTTCAACATGCGGTAACAGACGCGCATCCGGGATGTGCATCAGATTGCCCTGCCGCAGATTAATCCAGCACGCCTGCAGCCCACAGCGCAGCGCACCCGCCACGTCAGTGGTGAGGTCGTCGCCCACATGCAGAATGTGCTTTGGCGCGATAGCCAGCCGCTGCGCAGCAAGCTGATACATATCCTGCCACGGCTTGGCGCGTCCGTCCGGTCCGGCGCGCAGGGTAAACCGGAAGTACCCGGCGATCCCCATTTTTTCCGGGCTGGCGTTGCCGTTGGTGATCGCCACCAGCGGCACTTTTTCCGCCAGCGCTTTCAGCGTCTGGTGCGTCTCATCCGGCATCTCAACCTGACTGCGCCAGTGGTGGAACACATCCATCACCTCTGTCGCACCCGCGCTGGCGTCAGCGGCAGAGAGGCCGGCATTCAGCATCGCCAGCTCGACCGAGCGGCGTCGCCACTCCGACACATCGTGATAGATCTCAGGCTCACGCAGCAGCAGCTCGTCACGCAGACGCTGATAATCCTGCGGCGTGAAGCTACGCAGCGCCGGATGATACGCCTGCAGCGCCGCGTGGGACGCCAGGGTCGTGCGACGGATCACCGGATGGTTATCGTAGAGCGTGTCATCAAGGTCGAAAGTCAGGGCCTTAATGGCCGACAGCGGACGATAAAACTTCATTCGTTCTTTCCTCGTTTGGCGCGGGGATGCGCAGCGTCATACACCGATGCCAGATGCTGGAAGTCGAGATGGGTATAGATCTGCGTCGTTGACAGGTTCGCATGCCCCAGCAGCTCCTGCACGGCGCGCAGATCGCCGCTGGACTCCAGCAGGTGCGTGGCAAAAGAGTGACGCAGCTTATGCGGATGAATATGGCTGGCGACACCCTGCCGGATACCCCACTCTGCAAAGCGCTTCTGCACATTGCGGGGCGAGATGCGGTTGCCGCGCGTCGAAAGAAACAGCGCATCATCCTGACCGCCAAAGGCTTCACGCAGCGGCAGCCAGTGCTGGATCCAGGTGATCGCCGTGCGGCCAATCGGCACCCGACGCTCTTTGCTGCCCTTTCCCACCACCCACACTTCGCCGGAATCGAGATCGACGTGGCGGCAATCCATGTTCACCAGCTCAGAAAGGCGCAGCCCGCCGCCATACATCACTTCGAGCATCGCCCGGTCGCGCACGGCCAGCGGATCGCCTAAGTCGATCTCCAGCAGCTGATTGACCTCATCAACATCGATGTTCTTCGGCAGATGACGCGCTTTGCGCGGGGTCATCACCCCTTTGGCCGGATTAGCGGCAAGCAGACCCTGGCTCACCTGCCAGTCGAGAAAACTGCGCAGGGCTGAAAGACGCAGCGCGAGGCTGCTGGCGGAAAGTCCGGCACGACGGCTGCGCGCCGCCATGCTGCGCACCTGCGCAGGCTCCAGTGCAGCCCAGCTGCTGAGCTTCATCTCATCAGCAATGGCCACCAGCGCGGCAAGCTGTCGCGCATAGCTGCTCTGGGTCAGAGGGCTGAGCTGGCGCTCCACCTTCAGGTAGCGCAGAAATCCGTCGATGGCCTCCTGCAGCGCCTGACTCATACGCGCTCAACCCAGCGGGCGAGCAGGCCCGGCATCATCTGTGACAGATGCTGCAACAGCAGCGTGCCCATACCCGATTGATAGTGCTGGCTGTCACGGCTGCTAAATACCAGCACGCCGAGTTCGCCCTCTTCGCCCATCAGCGACATCGCCACCGAGCCAATCGCTTTGGCCTGCGGCAGCAGCAGCAGCAGTTCCGGCCCGTTGAGGCTGCCGAGATAGTGATGCTGATTACCGAAGCGCTGAATGCGCAGCGGCTCAAATGCCTGACGCGACAGGCTCAGCTGGAAGAAATCGGAGGGTGCGCCCAGCAGCCATTTGTCGCTGAACAGCCGCACATTCGCGCCCGCCAGGCCCAGCTCACGCGCCCAGCGATGCAGACGGTTGAGCATATCCTGCAGGGAGTCCGCCGCGGCCAGATGGCTCTCCAGCGACAGCAGACGATCAAAGAGTTCGTGGTTGGCGCTGGCCTGTTCCATCAGCAGCGTGATCTCTTCTTCCAGCCGCTGGATATGGTTACGTTGCCGTGCCATATGCCACTCGACAAGCGACACGCTGCCGCGCACCGGGTGTGGCACGGTCATTTGTTCAACTTCGCGGGCATTGCGGATAAAGAATTCGGGATTCTGCCGCAGGTAATCACTGACGGCCTGATCGTCCAGCAGAACCGAACTGTCAGCCTGCTCTTCGATATTTTTCATAGATGAATAAACCCATCATAGACGTGTGTGGCAGGCCCGGTCATATAGAGCGGCTGACCGGCCCCTTTCCAGGTGATATGCAGCGTTCCGCCAGGCAGATCCACACGGACTTTCGGTGCCAGAATGCCCTGCTGAATGCCGCACGCAACGGCAGCACAGGCGCCGCTGCCGCACGCCTGCGTTTCACCCGCGCCGCGTTCATAGACGCGCAGGCGGATATGCTCGGGATTGACGATCTCCATAAACCCGACGTTGACGCGCTCCGGGAAGCGTTCATGGCTCTCCAGAATCGGCCCCAGCAGCGCGACCTGCGCGGTTTTAACGCTGTCGACCTGAATGACGCAGTGTGGATTGCCCATCGACACCGCACCCAGCATTACGGTCTGTTCTGCCACCCGCAGCAGATAGAGATTTTCCGCTTTATTGGCGCGGAAAGGCACCTGCTGCGGCTCAAAGTTGGGCTCGCCCATGTTCACACGCACCTGGTCATCAGGCGTGACGGTCAGGACCATGCGACCATTCTGGGTACTGACCCGGATGTCACTTTTGTTGGTCAATCCTTTCAGCTGCACAAAGCGGGCAAAGCAGCGCGCACCGTTGCCACACTGTGCCACTTCACTGCCGTCGGCGTTGAAAATACGATAGTGGAAATCGAGGTCGGGATCGTAAGGCGGTTCAACAATCAGCAGCTGATCAAAACCGATCCCCAGATGGCGGTCGGCCAGCCGGCGGATCAATTCCGGCGAAAAAAAGATATTTTGTGTCACCGCATCCACAACCATAAAATCGTTGCCGAGACCGTGCATTTTGGAGAACTGCATTTTTTGCTCCGCCGGATAAGCCATCAGATTAGTTCGCTTTTACGCCTGCATTGCCGGTTACCAGTCCGCCCACATCGGCTTTAGTGGCATTGGCTTTCTGACGTTCGGTCGGTGCCTGCTGTTTCTTCGGCTGATCCTTCGGCGGGAAGTAGAGCGGTCCTTTCAGGCCACAACCTGCAAGGCTGATTACTGCCACTGTCATGGCCAACAGGCTTATTACTTTCTTCATTCTTTATGCTCTTCATGTCCTTTACCTGGATGCTTATCATCGCAGTTGAAGGTGGAAAAGCAACAGGAAATCCCCGCAAATAGCGTGAACCGGGTGACAGGCCAGAAAGAGAGCGGCCACCTGCGGAGCGCAGGCAGCCCGTCAGCATCAATGCACCTGATAGCGCGGTTGATAGTCGCTGTTGTCGTTGTCAGGCTGCGACGTGCAGAGCTGCGTCAGCGTCTGACTGCGGAACGGAATGACCTGGAATCGCTCCCCGGTATTTACAATCTGGTAGAACTGCGGCAGGTTGAAGTTGATAAAGCTCGACCCATAGGTAAAACGGTCGTGCGACGAAGAGTAGAACCGGCTGACGTCGCGCACCAGCTCCTCTTTGCTGCCTTCGCAGTGATGATAAACCTCAACCCGGTTGGTCTCATCGAGGATATAGATGTTGAAGCCACGCTCATCGGTCGTGTTCTCAAAGAAGAACTGAATGATCCCTTCGCTGGCGTAGCCGTTGACCACCGGCGGCAGCGGCGTCTGATTGGTTTCGACTTTGATCGACAGGCCATGCAGCTTGTTGTTGGAGATCGCGCCATAAAATTCCACCGCGTTTTCCAGCTTCTGCACCGAAACGCTCATGCGTTCGAAGAAGAGCCCCCACGTCTGGCCCGCCATACGCAGGGCTTTGAAGCGGCCCGGCTCCTGACGTGTGCTGGAAAGACGCAGCTCGATACATTCTGACACCAGCTGCTGGACGCGCGTACGGATCAGCCCGCGCAGATGCTGGCTGTAACAGAACACTTCCACCGTATCGGGCGGCGACGCATCCTGATGCATCTTGCCCAGAATGGTTTTCAGCCCTTCGATCATCGCCTGTTCGCCGCTGAAGTGCAGCGTACGCACCTCATTCCAAGAGTTGCGATAGAGCAGATCGATACTGCCAATCAGGCACTGCTGCTGCTGACCAAAGCTGAAGACGTCCAGCTTGCGGAAGTCGAAGTGCACCACCTGATTGCGGAAGGCCGCCGTCGGATCGTGCTCAAGGTTGACGATAATCGCAAGGTGGCGGATTTCGCACGGGCTGTAGAGCGCTTTTGGCGTCGGCGCAGGCAGACGCAGCGGGAAGTGGCTGGAGACATCGTTCACCAGCTCCTGCAGCCGCGCCAGATCGCAGATCTCGTTGCCTTTAATATGCAGCCGGGTTTTACGGGTCAGCAGACCGTTGAACCACGCCCACGCCACCAGCTTGTTCAGGTAGCGGTTATATTCCAGGGGCTGATGGCTGATGATCGAATCCATGTCCGGCGCCTGGTTATAGAGATACCAGCCAGGACGGTTGGCGCGGCCAGGCGGCACATGAATAAAGGTCAGATTAGGCTCGGAGAGATCGGGCGAGATCTGAGGGTTAACCAGCGTGACCTTTCCCGGCAGCGCCTCGAAAGCCGCATAGAGTTTACGGGTCAGCACGCCGATATCCTGCGGGCTGGCGCTGACGCTTAAATTATTGCGGCGGGCAAAGCGGATCAGGTTGCGATAACTCTGCATCATCGCATCCAGCAGTTCGTTATGCGCTTCGCGCACCCGCTCGATTTTCCACTCTGCACGGTTGTCCAGAATGGCAATCTTCTCTTCGTTCCAGCCCCAGGCTTTCACCAGCTGCGATAAAATTTCGCGGCGCCAGCCGGTGCGTTGCTGATGATCATCAGTGCTGAGTTTTTCGCACACTTTCAGGTAGAAGCAGCGGCGCACCAGATCAAGACGCGGCTGATCGTCGATGCTGGTCAGATAATCGGTGACCCGCTCCAGCATCATGCAGTAGGGATCGAGCCCGAAACAGATAATTTCGCCGTCATGCAACCGCTGTTTGATATCCATCGCCAGCAGCTGTGTATTCGGATATTCCCAGCTGTAGGCTTCCAGCAGCAGCGTTTTCAGCACCGCTTTATAGGGCGAGTCGATGCTCTTATAGAGCTGCCACAGGCTGGCACCGAAATACTCTTCGGCCGAGAGCGTGCCAAGGCCACCCAGGTCGAGCCACTCATTCGGGGTCAGTACGCCTTTGGCATACAGCGACATCACATAGTCGTCGTAGTGATGCTCTTCTTCGCCCGGCACCATGTTCCACAGGATGCGTTTACCGGCCATGCGAACCGCCGTACGGTAGAACTCATCCAGCAGTAAAATGTGTTGGGTAGAACCGCAATCTTCTCCGCCCAGGCTGCCACTTTCGTTGTGGCGGAAACGGTTCTCATCGATCAGGAAGAAACTGACTTCCACGCCCATAGAGACGCACCACTTCTGCAGCAGCGTGCATTTGCGCTGCAGGTTCAGGCGCTCTTCATTATCCAGCCAGGATTGATGGCAGACCCAGATATCGAGATCCGAGACGCTGTTCTGGCCGACAGAGGAGGTGCTGCCCATCGAGTAGATGGCCGTGATTGGCCTTTCGCCCTTCGGCGCATCGGCATGGCGCAGGTCACTGTCGCCGGTCAGGTCAGCCAGCAGCTGGCATTGGTTTTCATCAGGCGTGAAAAAGCTGATGCCATGTGGAACGTTACCTTCAAGGTAACCTGGCATCTGCGGATGTTGATAATGTAATAAGGTTGGCAGCAGACTGTAGACACGCTGAAAAGCGGGCCCCATGGCAGCCAGCGCACGATCAACGCGCAGCTGGTTGATTGCATCCAGTCTCTGTTTCAGTGTCTCAATATAGAGGTACAAGACGTTTCGCCTGATTGTCCCAGTGTTTAAGCACCCTGTTTCCGCGCTCTGCCTCTGCTGGCGTAAAAAAGTGGGCAGATAATTGCTGGAAACGTGATCAATCTAACACCCGGCAGATTGACCGTAAAGAAAGTTGCGCTACTTAACAGTTTAGCACGTTCTGACCCGCTTCCTGCATTTTCAGCACCGGATCGCACGCGACGGCTTTAGAAACCGGGCCGTCAGCCGCGCGCCGACCCTTTTCAATCCGTTGAAACTGACAGTATTCGCCCAGAGATGATAGGATATTCAGTGAACGATAAAAATGGTTAACAGCATGTTAGACAAAATTTTCAGAATTGCTACAAGACAAAGTCCGCTCGCACTGTGGCAGGCACATTATGTTCAGCAACGCCTCATGAGCGCCCATCCGGGCCTGCGCGTTGAACTGGTGCCTATGGTCACCAAAGGTGACATTATCCTCGACACGCCGCTGGCGAAAGTCGGTGGCAAAGGGCTGTTTGTCAAAGAGCTTGAGCTGGCGATGCTGGAAGGCCGTGCCGATATGGCGGTACATTCCATGAAGGATGTGCCGGTCAGTTTTCCCGACGGGCTGGGCCTGGTGACCATCTGTGAGCGCGACGATCCGCGCGATGCGTTCGTTTCTCATCATTATGACTCTATCGATGCGCTGCCTCAGGGCGCCATCGTCGGAACGTCGAGCCTGCGTCGTCAGTGCCAGATCAGCGCGCGTCGTCCGGATCTGGTTATCCGCTCACTGCGTGGCAACGTCGGCACCCGCCTCGGTAAACTCGATGCCGGTGAATATGATGCCATTATCCTGGCCGTTGCCGGGCTGAAGCGGCTGGGACTGGAAGATCGCATTCGTCAGGCGCTGCCTGCCGACGTTTCACTGCCCGCCGTGGGCCAGGGGGCGGTCGGCATCGAATGCCGTCTCGACGACACGACCTTGATCGGCCTGTTACAGGCGCTGAACCACGCCGACACCGAAGTCTGTGTCAGAGCGGAGCGTGCCATGAATACCCGCCTGGAGGGCGGCTGTCAGGTGCCGATTGGCAGTTTCGCCGTGCTGGAAGGTGACGATCTCTGGCTGCGCGGCATGGTCGGCGCACCGGATGGCCGGGTCATGGTCAGCGGCGAACGCCGCGGCCCGCGCGCGCAGGCGGAGCAGATGGGCATTTCACTCGCCGATGAACTGCTGAACGGCGGCGCGCGTGAAATCCTGCAAGAGGTCTATCAGGGGCAGCCGCCGGCATGACCATCCTGGTGACGCGCCCGGAACCCGCAGCGGCAGAGCTGGTGTCACGCCTGCATGCCATTGGTAAACAGGCGTGGAGCCTGCCGCTGATCGAATTTGCGCCGGGCGCTGACCTCCCCTCTCTGCCTCAGACGCTCGCCGGCCTGCGCGCCGGTGACCTCGTTTTTATCCTTTCACAGCAGGTTATTCACTACGCACAGCACCGGATCAAAGCGTGGCCCCCTGAGCTGGACTATTATGCAATTGGTCGCAGCACCGCACTGGCGTTTCATACCGTCAGCGGTCAGCAGGTGACCTGGCCTCATGCGCAGGAAACCAGCGAAGAGCTGATCCGGCTGAATACGCTTCAGCAGGTGGCCGGTAAACGTGCGCTGATACTGCGTGGCGATCCCGGACGCGAACTGCTGGCAGAGACGTTAACCCGGCGCGGTGCCGAGGTGACGTTTGCTGCCTGCTATCAGCGCTGTCAGAAGCACTACGATGGCCCGGTTGAGGGGCGTCGCTGGCGCGATCGCGGCGTCTCTGTGCTGGTGGTGACCAGCGGTGAAATGTTACAACAGCTTTTTTCGCTGTTCCCCGCAGTTGATCGCGAGGAATGGCTGCTCAACTGCCGACTGATCGTCGTCAGTGAACGTTTGGCTACTCTGGCCGCAGGATTGGGTTGGCAGGATATTCAGGTAGCCGATGGTGCCGATAACGATGCGCTGCTGCGCGCGTTACGCTGAACTTTAATAATGGGATGTGCCACATATGACGGAACAAAAAGACTCCTCCGCCATGGTTGAAGAAACCACCCCAGCGGTCGACCGCTCTCCTTCCAGCAACAGCACACCACCGCGTCAGGCGAAAAATGGTGGCATGGTGCTGGGAGCAGTGGCGATTGTCATCGCGCTGGCAATAGGTGCGGGTTTATACCTTAACGGGAAACATCAGGCCGATTTGCAGGCACAAACCAATCAGAAGCTGAGCGATCAGTTAAGCGCGTTGCAGCAGCAGGCCAGCAGCGATAAACAGCAGCTGACACAGCAACTGAGTGGCGCAGAAAGCGCCCTGCAGACGGCGCAGGCCCAGCAGACCGCCTCTGCAAAAGAGCTGGAAACGCTGCGGGAAAAAATGGCCGTTATCTCCGGCAACGATGTGCGCAGCTGGCTGTTGGCGCAGGCGGACTATCTGGTGAAGCTGGCCGGCCGTAAACTCTGGAGCGATCAGGATGTCACCACCGCGGCGGCACTGCTGAAAAGCGCCGATGCCAGCCTGGCCGACATGAACGATCCCAGCGTCATGAACGTGCGTCGCGCCCTGACCCAGGATATCAGTAACCTCTCCGCTGTGACTCAGGTCGACTATGATGGCGTGATCCTCAAGCTCAATCAGCTGTCGAACAACGTTGATAATCTGCGTCTGGCGGATAACGACAGTGATGATGCGCCGATGGACAGCGATGGCGGCGAACTATCAGGTTCCGTGCGCGAATGGCGGCAGAACCTGGTGAAAAGCTGGCATAACTTTATGGATGATTTTATTACCATCCGCCGCCGTGACAACACCGCTCAGCCCCTGCTGGCCCCTAATCAGGACGTTTACCTGCGTGAGAATATCCGTTCACGCCTGCTGATTGCGGCGCAGGCTGTACCGCGTCATCAGGATGAGATCTACAAACAGTCTATCGATACCGTTTCGGCCTGGGTTCGCGCCTGGTACGACACCAACGATGCCGCCACCAAAGCGTTTCTTGCCCAGCTGGATGAGCTGAGCCAGCAAAACATCAATATGGATCTGCCGGATAACCTGGAAAGTCAGCCGCTGCTGGAGCAGCTGATGCAGACCCGCGTGCGGAACCTGTTAGCGCAACCTTCTGCCGCTGCTAATCAGCAGGGAGGCTAAGGATGCTTAAGGTATTTATCCTCTTTATCCTGCTGATTGCGGGCGTGGTGCTGGGACCGATGATCGCCGGTCATCAGGGCTATGTACTGATTCAGACCGATAACTGGAACATCGAAACCAGCGTCACCGGCCTGGCCATTATCCTGATCATCAGCCTGCTGGTGATTCTGGCCGTCGAGTGGTTGCTGCGCCGCGTGCTGCGCACCGGGGCACGTACCCGTGGCTGGTTTACCGGACGTAAGCGCCGTCGTGCCCAGCGTCATACGCAGTCGGCACTGATGAAGCTGGCAGAGGGCGATCATCGTCAGGCAGAAAAACTGCTGTCTAAAGATGCCGACCACGCCGATGTGCCGGTCGCGAACTATCTGCTGGCCGCAGAAGCTGCGCAGCAGCGTGGCGACGAAGTCCGTGCAAATCAGCATCTGGAGCGCGCTGCGGAGCTTTCTGAAAGCAATACCATCCCGGTTGAGATCGCGCGCGCGCGCATTCAGCTGGCACGTAACGAAGATCACGCGGCGCGTCACAGCATCGATCGTCTGCTGGAAGTGGCCCCGCGTCATCCGGAAGTGCTGCGTCTGGCTGAACAGGCCTATATCCGAACCGGAGCCTGGAGTGCCCTGCTGGATATTCTGCCTGCCATGCAGAAAGCGCAGGTCGGTGACGATCTGCATCGCGAAGCCCTGCAGCAGCAGGCCTGGCTGGGTCTGATGAATCAGGCAATGGCCGATCAGGGCAGCGATGGACTGAAGCGCTGGTGGAACACCCTGAGCCGTAAAACCCGTCAGGATACGACGCTGCAGGTGGCAATGGCGGATCATCTGATCGAATGCAACGATCACGACACCGCGCAGGCGATCGTGCTGGAGGGCCTCAAGCGTCATTATGACGATCGTCTGGTTCTGCTGATGCCTCGTATTAAAAGCGGCAATCCCGAAGCGCTGGAGAAGGCGCTCCGCCAGCAGATTAAACAGCATGGCGCTACGCCGCTGCTGCACAGTACGCTGGGACAGCTGCTGATGCGTCATGGCGAATGGCAGCAGGCGGCTGAAGCTCTGCAGCAGGCGCTGGAACAGCGTCCTGATGCGTTCGATTATGCGTGGCTCGCGGATGTTTACGATCGCCTGCATCGCCCCGAAGAGGCAGCGAAAATGCGCCGCGAAGGTCTGCTGCTGACGCTGAAGAGCAATCCCAACGGCTGATGCCGTCTGGAGACATTAAAAGCCGGGCTTGCCCGGCTTTTTTATGCCCTCTTCTCTCATCCCGCCCTGACGCAGGCAAAAAAAAACACCTGCCAGGGGCAGGTGCAAGATCAGGTCGGTAAGACAACCGGGAGATACCTGACTCAACGTAGTGTCTGTTAACCCTGTAAGGCTTGCGCGATACAGGCAGGCAGACAACAGGTATCTGAAAATTGGCTCTGCATCATTCCCAGGTTTATGTAGCATCAGCAGACATAAGAGGTGGAATGAGCATCTACAGCAGAAGTATTGCACAAGCCATGCCAGGTTGATGACTATTTTTTAAATAATTAAAATTCAGCTAGTTAGGCGCATCAGTCATCTGCGCTGCGGGGGTGTCAGGCAGGAACTGTCGGCATCCGGCGACAGCGGTGGCTTTCGCTGTCTCTGAATGGAGACAGCCAGCCGCGAATCTCCGTGAATCCAGCAATAACAAGGCGTTATCTGTCGGCGATTCACGACGCTGCGTTTATGTTCAGAAGACAGTGTCTGTTAAGGCTGACAGAGGCATGAATGCTGACAGAAAGATGTCAGAGGGCGGTCAGATCTGACTTCGATACATCGCCAGCCGGACGCGCAGGGCACAGGGTCAGAAGAGGAAAACGCCCGGCGCCCGGCTCAAACCTCCTTCGGAGGTCCTCATCCTCTTTTCCACAGACGAAAAAAAACCTGTCTTTTCAGACAGGTTTCTAAAAATGGTCGGCGAGAGAGGATAACGCCGCTCTTCGAGCTGCGCCCTTCGGGCCGTTGCTGACGCAACGTTGTCTCGCTGCGCTCGGCTCAAACCTCCTTCGGAGGTCCTCATCCTCTTTTCCACAGACGAAAAAAAACCTGTCTTTTCAGACAGGTTTCTAAAAATGGTCGGCGAGAGAGGATTCGAACCTCCGACCCACTGGTCCCAAACCAGTTGCGCTACCAAGCTGCGCTACTCGCCGATTTTTTTAAACTGTTTTGCCTGGTGCGAAGAGAGGGACTTGAACCCTCACGTCCGTTAAGACACTAACACCTGAAGCTAGCGCGTCTACCAATTCCGCCACCTTCGCGTATCCCAGCAAAATCTGGGGTGGCTAATGGGACTCGAACCCACGACAACTGGAATCACAATCCAGGGCTCTACCAACTGAGCTATAGCCACCACAATTCTTCATGATACAGATTACAAACCTGCAGCATTTAAATCTTTACTGCCAACCGCGGTAAATCAACCACCGAAGCTCATGCGCACAAACGATATGGCGCGCCCGACAGGATTCGAACCTGAGACCTCTGCCTCCGGAGGGCAGCGCTCTATCCAGCTGAGCTACGGGCGCGTAGCGCCGTTGCGGATGTGCATACTAGAGATAAGCGCCCATCGTGTCTAGTGCTTTTTAAATAAAAAGACGCGTTTGATTACGCTTTGTGCATTTTGTCGAGAAATAGCGCATTCATGCGCGGGCAGAGACTAAAAATGCGGCATATATCAGCAATATCAGAGATCGCCTCGCCAGTGGTAGCGCAAATATTTCAGCAGTTTTAGCTGCCGCCGCAGGCGGGAGGGCTGACGAATAAGGCGATAAAGCCATTCCAGCCCCAGCCGCTGCCAGATCAGAGGCGCACGCTTCACATGACCGGTGAAAACATCATAGGTGCCACCTACGCCCATATAGAGGGCATCAGGCCAGTGCGCGCGGCACGCCAGCATCAGCAGCTCCTGACGCGGCGATCCCAGCGCCACAGTCACCAGCTTTGCGCCGCTGGCCGCAATCCGGGCAAAGAGTGCATCCTGTTCGGCTGGCGCAAAATAGCCATCCTGCGCCCCGACAATATTGACATTCCACTGGCGGCGCAGCTTATCGCAGGTTTCATCCAGCACCTGCTGACGACCGCCGATCAGAAATACCGGCGTCCCTTCCCGCCCGGCACGCTCCATCAGTGCCTCCCACAAATCCGCACCCGCAATGCGCTGCACCCGCGCCCGGGGATACTTCTTGCGAATTGAACGCACAATGCTGATGCCATCCGCGTAGGCATATTCCGCCTGGGTCAGCAGCGTGCGTAGTCCCTCATCCCGCTCAGCGGTCAGGATCTTCTCCGCATTGATCGCCACCAGAATGCCGCTGCGTACCTGCTGCGGCGGCATCAGAAAACTCACCGCCGACGGCATGTTCTCGAAGCCATACAGCTCAACGCCACGAATCCGGTACTGCGGCGTTTCCGTTAACTTTGTCATATCTTCCGTTAATCCCAGAGGTTAATCAGAGCGGGCTGTGCACGACCCGCCTGCTGCGGTCGCGAATCAAACCTGCGCGATCCAGTAACCAGAAAAGTAATTTAGCCATGCCCAGGCAGGCAGCAAAAATAATGCAGAAAAACACCACGCGAGAGCCGAACGCATCGAGCCCTTCGCGTGCCAGCACGATCATGTTAAAGACCGCGCCAAAACAGAAGCTTTGCAGGATGGCGCCGCTGTAGCGATTGGTCTCAAGGCAGCCGCGCTGATAGATCGCATCAAAGGCCTTAATAATCATCCCGACCGCGACCGCGCCGGGAGGAATCGCCCAGACGCCGCCCATCACCACCAGCGAGCCTATCAGCGTGGGTGAAATCGCCAGGCCGGAGTGGTTGTTGAGCACTTCCCAGGTAAAGTAGTTCGCGCTGTTCAGCACCGCCAGCGGCCGATCCGGCCAGAGCCAGGTCGGAATAAACACATAAAAATCGCGCCATAGCGGGGCCAGTCCCTGGAATTCGATTCTGGCGTAGTTATCCAGCAGCAGGGCGAGGTTTTCCCACGGCGAGAACGTATCACGCGTCAGATAGAGGAAGGTATAGAACGCTTCATCGCCCATGACGTCCAGGTTATAGCGGCGCAGCGCCAGCCAGAACATCCCGGCAATCGCCATCACACCGGCGCTCGCCAGCATCCACAGCGTGATCCAGCCGCGGGTAATCCCGATAAACAGGAACAGGGCGAACGCGATAATGATATTGGCGCGGGTCCCCCCGACCAGCGCATAGGTCACTAAACCAAAGGTCACGGTGACCAGCAGGAACAGCAGCCAGTTGCGGCGCGTCGGGCGTAAAAAGTAGGGGATCAGCATCGCCGGAATAAAGAAGTAGAAAAATCGCTTAAGCGCCACGCCCGAGACTTCGCTGGAGAAGATCTGGTTGTAGGCGGTCAGGCGGAACAGCAGAAAGCCGTTGTGAATAAAGAACACCGTGACGGTGCCCAGCGCCACCAGCGCCAGAATCACGCAGGTCAGATGGGTTTCGACGCGATTCATCTGCAGCCAGGGTCTGGCCGGCGTAGGGCTGGCGGGCTTCAGCCGTATTTTATAGCTGACGTAATAGATGGCATAAAACGCCGTGGCCGACAGCAGCGCCTCCAGCAGATTTTCAACCGGCACAACATCGACATTAAAACGGAACACCAGCACCGAGGTCAGCGGGAAGCCGAAATAGAAAGTCAGCAGAAACAGCAGCGTGAAGAAGAGATGGAAGTTAAAACGGACACGCTTAAACTCCCGCCAGGTCAGGGTCAGGATAAAAACCAGCGACAGCAGATAGACCACCAGCAGGCCGCCAAACTGCATCAGACTCATGACAACTCTCCTTCGCTGAGCTGTAACGCCGCCCGCCATCCGGCCAGATAGCCCGGCGCAAAAAAGGCGATAGCCTGCTTATCACAACTCGCCAGCTGACGCCGCGCCTCAGCAATCACTGCAGGCGTCAGCGCATCTTCGCTGAACAGGACCGGCAGCTGCTGCTCAGCCACATCACGCCAGAATGGATTCTTACGGGTCAGGACAAATGGCACTCCGGCCTGAATCAGCAGGCAGAGCGTTCCCACACCCTGCTGACGTTCAAACATAAAATAACCGACATGGCAGCGCGCCAGCAGGGCCAGATAGTGCTCAAATGGCAGATTTTCACGGATCAGATTGACCTGCCCGTTCGGGAACAGCGTCTCTGCAGCGGCCTGAATCTGGCTGATATAGGCCTGGTTGCCCGGTGGATAGCCCAGCGGAACCTCGATGCGCACCTGCCCGCCAAACTGCGCGCGAATCGCCTTCAGCCCTTCAATATGCCGGTTACTCGGATCGCCGGAGTTACCCAGCAGCAACGTAAATGGCTCGGAAGGCGCAGACGCGATGGCGGCGGCGGGCATGCGGGTCGGGAAATAGAGCAGTGAACCGGGTACACGGCGATGGCGCTGCTGATAGTGATGCAGGTCGCCACGGGTCGCAAAAACCTGAGCCACGCGGCCCTGGGCGATCCGGCGAATTTGATAGAACAGACGAAACTTCAGGCTGCGCGAATCTTCATAGAGATCGGCTCCCCAGACGTGCCAGTAGATCTGTGAGCGGTGCAGTTTCCCGATGAGCAGCGCCAGCCAGATCCACGGGTTAAACTGTCCGTGACAGAAAAAGCGCTGCTGACGATGTCTGGCCCGCGCCACGACCGCCTGCGCCAGCGCTTTCTTGCTGGCAAAACATTCGATCTGCAACGCGCTGAAGGGGGCCAGGCTTTCGGGCTGCTGCGTCACCACCATAAAATGGCGTGGCGAAGCCACAGGCTGCTCAACGCTGAGGACGTCGTTGAAAAAGCGCAGCACCGTCTGATTGTGGTGGGGAATGTCCGATCCCAAAACGTGAATTAAAGTCATTTTTTCCGGCAGTAAACAATAAAAGCGCCACAGCACAGGGCAAAGTAAATCATATAGGTCAGCATATAAGCCTGTGCTGCCCCCGTTGCGCCATAGAGCGGGATCAGCCAGCGCGATAACAGGGTCAGCAGCAGGAACTGACTGATCTCAGTCAGAACATAAAAGCGCAGCGAGGCTTTGGCGATCACCAGATATCCGAAAACATAGGCGCCAACTTTAAAAACATCGCCGCACAGTTGCCAGACAAAGAGATCGCGCATTCCGCGAAACGCCTCAGAGAACAGCAGGCTGATAGCAAAATCGCGCAGCACCCAGACGCCAAAGCTGGCAACCGCGACGGCAGGCAGGACAAAGCGCAGCGCACGACCAATCTCACGCGCGATATCGCGTTTGTTGTCGAGCCGCGCCAGCGTCGGCAGCAGCCAGACGCTGAAGGTGGCGGTGATAAACTGCAGATAGGCATCGGAAATGCTGGTGACGCCCTGCCATAATCCGACCTGCGCCCAGCCCTGCTGCTGCGCCAGCAGATTACGCATCAACACCCAGGCGACAGGCAGGGTGACGGCCGTGATCAGCGCCATCAGCGTATATTTTGCCAGATTCCCCGCCAGTTCAGGATGCCATTGCGGACGCAGCCAGCTCAGCGGCAGCGGCACGCGGCGTTTCAGCATCATCAGCGCCGGCAGCAGCAGTAAGGCCGGAACCAGCGCCAGCCCGATCAGTGCGCCCTGATAGTCACCGGCCCACCAGCAGACCAGATAGCCTGCCACACCGATCAGACTGCCGAAGATCAGCGCCAGCGCATTGCCGCGCGCATCGCGATACCCCTTCAGCAGCGCCAGGGTAAAGTTGGCCCAGGCGATGCCGAGCTGCAGAAAGGCCACCACGCGGATGACCCCCTGATAGCGGTCGTGACCAAACAGCGCGGTGCTGATGGGGCCCGCCGCCAGCAGAAACAGCAGCGCCAGCACCCCGGAAAAGCCCATCACCAGGGTCGATGCCGTTCCCACCATCGCCCGCAGCCGGTCGGGCTGCTGCTGATACTGCGCGACATAGGTGGTGACGCCGTTGAAGATACCCGCGCCCGCCAGCACGCCCAGCACGGTAATCAGCTGACGGAAGTTCCCCGCCTGGCCGACGCCCTCCGGTCCGAAGCTGACCGCCAGCAGTTTAACGACCAGCAGACCGGCCACAATTTTTACCAGCGTGGACGACGCGGTCCACACTGAGGCTCTGGCAAGTGACATCAGGAGAAGAAGCTCAGCAGCGAGCTGATGACAGTGCTCTGGTTGTTATCTGACAGGTTATAGAACAGCGGCAGGCGCAGCAGGCGTTCACTTTCGCGGGTGGTGAAGCGATCGTCGCCGGCAAAGTGCGAGAATCGCGCACCGGCAGGCGAACTGTGCAGCGGAATATAGTGGAATACCGTCAGAATCTCGGCCTCTTTCATCCAGTTGATCAGCGCCTGACGATCGTCCTGATCGCGCAGTTTGATATAGAACATATGCGCATTGTGCTCACAGCTGGCCGGGATGACCGGCAGGCTGATGCGGCCCTGAGCCGCCAGCGGCTGGAGGGCGTCGTAATAGCGCTGCCAGACACGCAACCGCTGCTGATTAATTCGCTCAGCGGCCTCCAGCTGCGCCCAGAGCCAGGCGGCCTGCAGGTCGGACATCAGATAGCTTGAGCCCATATCGCGCCAGGTATATTTATCGACCTGTCCGCGAAAGAACTGGCTGCGGTTGGTGCCTTTTTCGCGCACGATTTCGGCGCGCTCAATCAGGCTGGCGTCGTTGATCAGCGTCGCCCCACCCTCGCCACCGGCGGTGTAATTTTTCGTTTCATGGAAGCTGAAGCAGCCGATATGGCCGATGGTGCCCAGCGCGCGGCCTTTGTAGCGTGACATCACGCCCTGCGCCGCATCTTCAATCACAAACAGCTTATGTTTTGCCGCCAGCGCCATGATGGTGTCCATCTCACAGGCCACGCCCGCATAATGCACCGGCACAATGGCGCGGGTTTTTTCCGTGATGGCCGCTTCGATCAGCGTTTCATCGATGTTCATGGTGTCCGGGCGCACATCGACAAACACAATCCGCGCACCGCGCAGCACAAACGCGTTGGCGGTAGAGACGAAGGTGTAGCTCGGCATGATCACTTCATCGCCAGGCTGCACATCGATCAGCAGCGCCGCCATCTCCAGTGATGCGGTGCAGGAAGGCGTCAGCAGCACTTTTTTGCTGTCAAAACGCTGCTCCATCCACTGCTGACAGCGACGGGTAAATCCGCCGTCGCCGCAGAGCTTGCCGCTGTTTATTGCCGACTGCATATACTCGATTTCGGTGCCCACAACCGGAGGCGCATTAAATGGAATCATGACCTTTCCTGTAAAACCAGTAGGCGGTGCTGTCGAGCCGGGCACCGCTGCGTAAATAGAGGCGCATTGCCGTGAGATTGCTGAGCTGGGTGGCAATCCGCAGCTGATTCAGCTGCCGTACCCGCGCCCAGTCAGCCGCCGCCAGCAGCAGCCGCTGACCCAGCCCCTGGCCCTGCGCAGCAGGCAGCACGCCCAGCAGGCCCACTCGGGCATCGCCGTCGACCGCGCGGAGCGAAACAAAGCCCTGAAGCTGCCCTGCGGCATCGCTCGCCACCAGGCACTGATCGTCAAACGAGCCGCGCACCGCATTTTCAATCCACTGCGCGTAAAAGCGACCGCTGGCGTCCGGCGCGTACCAGGGCGCACGGAAACGGCTCTGGCTGAACAGCGCAGACGCCGCCTCACGCAACAGCGGGATCTGCGACTCGCGGGCAATACGAATGTCCGGCTGTCGTTCCGTCTGCGTGACCGCCAGCGTCAGATCCGCCTCCCCTTCTGCCAGCTGAAACTGATGCTGCTGCAGCGTGTCGATCAGCGCGGTTTCGCTGGCCGCCACTTTCATCTGCATCAGCGCACAGGGATGACGCAGCGCCTCTTCCAGTGGGATCTCACCTTCCGCTTCCAGCCGCACGGTCTCAACACCGAAGAACGCGCTCTCCCAGCTAAGGGGATGAATATTGACGTGGACGGGCATGTAATAAATCCAGCAGATATTGGCCGTAGCCGGTTTTTGTCAGCGCTTCGCCTGCGGCGCGTAGCTGCTCGTCGCTCAGCCAGTGATTACGCCAGGCGATCTCTTCCAGGCAGGCAATTTTAAAACCCTGCCGCTTTTCTACCGTCTGCACAAACATGCTGGCTTCGACAAGACTGTCATGGGTGCCGGTATCCAGCCAGGCAAAGCCACGACCCAGCAGTTCAACCGTCAGCTCACCACGGTCAAGATACATCTGGTTGATAGCGGTGATTTCCAGTTCGCCACGCGACGAAGGCTTTACCTGTTTCGCGAATTCGATAACCTGATTGTCATAAAAATAGAGACCGGTTACTGCCCAGCGCGATTTCGGCTGCTGTGGCTTCTCTTCAATTGAGATCGCTCTGAAGTTGTCGTCAAACTCCACCACGCCAAAACGCTCAGGATCCATGACCTGATAGCCGAATACTGTTGCGCCGCGATGCTGCTCGACCACTTTACGCAGCTTAGGGCTGAAGCCCTGGCCAAAGTAGAGATTGTCACCCAGCACCAGGCAGCAGCTGTCATCACCGATAAACGACTCACCGATGATAAAGGCCTGCGCCAGTCCATCGGGACTGGGCTGCGTCGCGTAGCTCAGGCGTATTCCAAATTCACGGCCATCGCCTAAGAGACGTTCGAACTGTGCCTGATCTTCCGGCGTGGTGATCAACAGAATGTCTCGAATACCCGCCAGCATGAGTACTGAGAGCGGATAGTAGATCATCGGTTTGTCGTAGACAGGCAGAAGCTGCTTCGAGACTGCACGGGTTATCGGGTGTAACCGCGTACCCGAGCCGCCCGCTAAAATAATGCCTTTCATCGCTGTTCCTTACGCAGGGTTATTGCGATAAGCCGAGGCGTTCGCCCTGATAGCGACCATCCAGAATGGCCTGCCACCAGGCAGGATTGGCCAGATACCATGCCACCGTTTTCCGCAGGCCACTTTCAAAGGTTTCCTGCGGCACCCAACCCAGTTCCTGCGCAATTTTACTGGCATCAATGGCATAGCGCTGATCGTGACCGGGGCGGTCCGTGACATAGGTAATCAGGTCGCGATAATGTGCCAGCCCGGCAGGTTTCTGCTCTGATGCCAGCTCCTCAAGCAGAGTACAGATAGTTTCGACCACCTCAATATTACGGCGCTCGTTATGACCGCCAATATTATAGGTTTCACCCGCTCGGCCATGGCTGACCACCTGATAAAGCGCGCGGGCATGATCTTCAACGTAAAGCCAGTCACGAATCTGCTGACCGTTGCCATATACCGGTAAGGCTCTGCCAGCCAGCGCGTTGATGATGGTCAGCGGGATTAACTTTTCCGGAAAGTGGCATGGGCCATAATTGTTTGAACAGTTGGTGACCAGCGTGGGTAGCCCGTAGGTGCGCAGCCAGGCACGCACCAGATGGTCGCTGCTGGCTTTACTGGCCGCATAGGGGCTACTTGGCGCATAAGGGGTTGTCTCTGTGAAGTAAGCATTGCTGTCATGCAGATCGCCAAAGACTTCATCGGTTGAGATATGGTGGAAAAGGAAAGCGGATTTGCGCGCATCCTGCAGCTTTTGCCAGTAAAAGCGCGCTGATTCCAGCAGCTGATAGGTACCGACAATATTGGTCTCGATAAAAGCCGCGGGTCCGTCAATTGAACGATCCACATGACTTTCAGCGGCGAGATGCATCACACAATCGGGCTGATAGCGGGCAAAAACCTGATCGATCGCCGGGCGATCACAGATGTCGATCCGTTCAAAATGCAGACGTGACGAGTCGGCAACACTGGCGAGGGAGGCCAGATTGCCGGCATAGCTGAGTTTATCGACGACGACGACCTGATGTTCGGTTTCTGCGATCAAAAAGCGCACCAGCGCCGAACCGATAAAACCGGCACCGCCGGTGATCAGAAAGCACTTCATCGCCAGACACCTTTGGTGTCGACAATCCAGTTCTGCTGCACGCTGGCGGCGTCGATGGCGCGGAAGGCGCGATGGTCGACCAGCATCACCAGAATATCGGCCTGCGCCAGCGCCTGCTCAGCCGACACCAGTTCCGCATGACCGGCGAGTGCGTCTGTCAGCTGCGCAATGTGGGGTTCAACCACCCAGGTTGTGCCACTGTGCCACTCGGCGATGTTCTGCGCCACGCCAATAGCCGGGCTTTCGCGCAGGTCGTCAATATTGGGTTTAAAGGCCAGGCCAAAACAGGCGATGGTGATATCGCTGGCGCGCTTGCCGGTCTGCGTCAGGCAGTCTGCCAGCGCCGTTTTTACCTGGTCCAGCACCCACTGCGGCTTGGCGTCATTGACCTCACGCGCGGTGCGGATCAGACGGGCCAGTTCAGGATTCTGCGCCACGATAAACCAGGGATCGACCGCGATACAGTGGCCGCCGACGCCCGGCCCCGGCTGCAGAATGTTAACGCGCGGATGGCGATTCGCCAGCGCAATCAGCTCCCAGACGTTAATGCCCTGATCGGCGCAAATCAGCGATAGCTCATTGGCAAAGGCGATATTCACGTCACGGAAGCTGTTTTCAGTCAGTTTGCACATCTCGGCGGTGCGGGCGTTGGTCTCCACGCATTCGCCTTTTAAAAACAGCCGGTAGAGTTCGCTGGCACGGGCGGAACAGGCGGGCGTCATGCCGCCGATAACCCGGTCGTTGTTAATCAGCTCAACCATAACCTGACCCGGCAGCACCCGCTCCGGGCAGTAGGCAACAAATACGTCAGGCGCTTCGCCCTGTTGAGGAAAGCACAGATCGGGCCGTGCCGCAGCCAGCCAGTCGGCCATCTGTTCGGTACTGCCAACCGGCGACGTCGATTCCAGAATCACCAGATCGCCTTTTTTCAGTACCGGCGCAATCGACTCTGCCGCCGCTTTCACAAAGCGCAGGTCGGGCTGATATCCATCTTTAAAGGGTGTCGGTACGGCAATCAGAAAGGCGTCGGCGGCTTCCGGCTGAGTGGTGGCACGCAGATCGCCGCGTGTGACGGCGGCATGGACGACCTGATCCAGATCGGGCTCCACGATGTGGATCGCGCCACGGTTGATGGTTTCTACGGCACGGGCGTTGATATCCACCCCCACCACTTTTTTTCCCTTTGAAGCAAAAACGGCTGCCGTCGGCAGCCCAATGTATCCCAGTCCAATCACGGAGATGGTTTCAAAACTCATAATTCGGCTCGGTTATCTTTTAAGGCTTGTAAAATACGACCACAGGCTTTGCCATCGCCATAGGGATTATGAGCGTGGCTCATCGCCTGCCAGGCCTCGTCGTCGCGCAGTAATTCACCGACACTCGCCACGATTCTGGCGATATCGGTTCCCACCAGTCTGACCGTCCCCGCGTCGACCGCTTCGGGGCGTTCGGTGGTATCACGCATCACCAGGACCGGTTTACCCAGCGAAGGCGCCTCCTCCTGGATACCGCCGGAGTCAGTGAGGATCAGCCAGGCACGGTTCATCAGCCAGACAAACGGCAGATACTCCTGGGGTTCGATCAGGATGATATTCTCAATGCCGCTGAGGATGCGGTTCACCGGCTCGCTGACATTGGGATTGAGATGCACCGGATAGACGATCTGCGCCTGCGGATGCTGACGGGCGATCTGCGCCAGCGCGCTGCAGATACGTTCAAAACCGCCGCCAAAACTTTCACGCCGATGGCCCGTGACCAGCACCAGTTTCTTAGCGGGATCGAGGAACGGATAGCGCGCTGCCAGCTCCGCATTCAGGCTGGTGTCATCCAGCACCCGATCGCGCACCCACAGCAGCGCATCAATGACCGTGTTGCCGGTCACGATAATTCGCGCATCCGGCAGATTCTCCTGCAGCAGATTCTGACGCGATCGGGCAGTAGGCGTGAAGTGCAGACGGGCAAGATGGCCGGTGAGTTTGCGGTTCCCCTCTTCCGGCCACGGCGACGCGAGATCGCCGGTGCGCAGCCCCGCCTCCACATGGCCGACAGGGATCTGCTGATAAAAAGCCGCCAGGCTCGCCGCCAGCGTGGTGGTGGTATCACCATGTACCAGCACGATGTCCGGCTTAAAGTCGAGCAGGACGGTTTTCATCCCCTCCAGAATACGGCAGGTGATCTCGGTCAGTCCCTGCTCGGGACGCATGATATTGAGGTCGTAGTCCGGCTGCAGCCTGAACAGGCGCAGCACCTGGTCAAGCATTTCGCGATGCTGCGCCGTGACGCAGAGCCGCGACTCAAACGCAGGATCCTGCGCCAGCGCCTGAACCAGCGGGGCCATTTTAATGGCTTCCGGACGAGTACCAAATACGGTCAGAACTTTCACACTGTTTCTCTCAATCATGCGTGTCTGACATCAGACGCGGACGACGTGCCAGCGCCACACCGGCGCCTGTTAATGCGCCAACCGCACCCCACAGAATCATCATGAACAGACGTCGCGGGCTGTCACGGGAAACCGGCTCTTCCGGCGTACGCAGATAACGATAGGTCTGGAACTGGCTGTTCAGTTTTGGCCCGGCCTGCAGCGTTGCCAGCATTGCCCTGTTTTGATCATAGCTGATATCAAACGCCGGGCCGGTCGCGCGCAGGGTATCCAGTTGCCCCTGTAAAACCGGCTGCCCCAGCAGGAAGAGATCGCTGTCCGCCAGGTTTTCACCCGCTTCGCGCGTCTGTTTCTGACTGATGCCCTGCTGGCTGGCGATCTTCAGCGCCTGCTCAAGCCGATGCTGCTGGCGCTGGAAGACGGCATTCGCCACATCTTCCTGACGTTTTACCTGCGCCTGCAGCTGATTCGTGCGTGCCTGCCAGGCCCCTTTCAGCTCATCGTTCAGGTGACGCGCGGCGCGCTCACTGGCGTAGGCGATGTACTGACGCAGCAGATTATTGGCGTCGCCCGCAGTTTCGGCTTTAAGTCTGACGTTGTCGGGCAGATTATGCGCCGCGTCGGCGGGGGTGAAGAGAATATTGCCGATCATATCGTCGAGCAGGGCGGCATCGTTGTGCGCATTGCCCGTTTTCCGGCTTTTGTAGTAGTCGGTCTGCTGCCAGAACTCACGACGCGTATCCCAGGAGGCGAGCTGCATCGTGAACTCCTGATAGACCTCATCCATCACGGTCGGTGACGGTGCCGCCAGGGTCAAGGCGTTGTTGCGCGCATCCAGGTTGGTCAGGAACTGCTGTTGCGCATAGTACGATCCCAGCATGTTGACCGTGGGTCGATCGGTGATCGCCGTGGTGCTCCAGACCTGTTTCATCAGCAGCGTGGCGAGCCAGGCGACCAGCGCAAACAGCAGCGCCAGCCCGACAATCCAGCGCTTACCGCGCCATAAACGGCAGCCAAAGCTGCGTATATCCAGTTCGTTGTCCACAACGTCAGAAGGCATGCCAGCGTTATCCTTTATCAGCATCGGGTTCATTTATTTTTGGCTTCGCGGTAATGGCTCAGACGACGCTTGATGCGCCGCACACGTCGCGCCACACGCCACGCATGTTTCAGGCAGTAGCCGTAAACCATAAAAGCGCCCAGGAACAGCAGCAGCATTACCCATTCCGGGATGAACGCCAGATATTCACCCAGCACACCGATACCGGCCAGGATCGCCGCTGCCACGGTAATCAGTACAAAGGCCTGACGCGAGCTGAAACCGGCTCGCATAATCAGATGGTGGATGTGCTGGCGGTCAGCCGAAAACGGACTCATGCCTTTACGCAGGCGACGATACATAATCGCCACCATGTCCATCAGGGGAATGGCAATCAGCCACAGCGCGGTCACAGGGGTAATGGGATGGCTCAGACCCTGGGTGGTTTCCAGCAGAATCCAGATAATGGTGAAACCGATCATGGTGCTGCCGGCATCGCCCATAAAGACCTTGAAGCGGCGTCCCAGGAAGCCGAGATTCAGCAGGATATAGGGCAGCGTGGCGGCGATCATCGCAAAACACCACATCGCGAGGCTGGTCTGGCCGTCGAAGTAGAGGATGATCCCCATCGCGGCAAATGTCACCGACGAGAGTCCGCCCAGCAGACCGTCAATGCCGTCTACCATGTTAAAGGCGTTAATTGCGGCCCAGACGGCAAACAGCGTCAGCACATAGCCGAAGGGCCCGACGATCAGCTCGATTGGCCCAACGATAAATCCCAGGCTGAGCAGGTAGAGCTTGGCACCAAACATCATCACCAGCGCGACAATGGCCTGCACGACCGCACGGATTTTAACGCTGATGTCGAAACGGTCATCCAGCGCCCCGACCAGCACCAGCACACCGGCACAGCCCAGATAGAGCAGCGCGTGGGGCAGATAGTAGTTGGTAATGGCGAACGTGAAGCAGATACCTGCGAACACAGAAATGCCGCCGACCAACGGAATCGCGCCATGGTGGCGTTTACGTGAGTTAGGCTTATCCACTAAACCAATTTTTTTAGCTGCTTTTCGAGCAAAAAAGAGGAAAGCCAAAGAAAAGAGAAAAATTAATCCAAGCTCAGTACTCATAGTGAGTAAATTCACGTTAAACGCTCTCAGCTAACATCCCGCACAACAATACGCGAAAAAGCTCGCCTGTCGCTGTGTCGGATTCCGAATTCTGCGTAAAGAGACAGACGAACGATTAAACCTTCGCCATCGCTACCACAGTCATTATAAATGCTCCTGCCAGTGTTCAATCCTATAGCTCATAAATGAAAAACGCCACGTTGAGACGTGGCGTCAGGTCGATTTTCTGCGCATCCGGACTAAAAAAGCCGAATCAAAGGTTCGGCCTGGCAGTTTCGGATTAAGAACGCTTCATCATGTCGAAGAATTCATCGTTGGTTTTGGTCATCGCCAGCTTGTTGATGAGGAACTCCATCGCGTCGATTTCGCCCATCGGGTGAATAATCTTGCGCAGGATCCACATCTTCTGCAGCTCTTCCTGAGAAGTCAGCAGCTCTTCTTTACGGGTACCGGAACGGTTGTAATCGATCGCCGGGAAGACACGTTTTTCAGCAATTTTACGCGCAAGGTGCAGTTCCATGTTACCTGTACCTTTAAACTCTTCGTAAATCACTTCATCCATCTTCGAACCGGTATCAACCAGCGCCGTTGCAATGATGGTCAGGCTGCCGCCCTCTTCCACGTTACGTGCCGCACCAAAGAAGCGCTTTGGACGATGCAGGGCGTTGGCATCCACACCACCTGTCAGAACTTTACCTGAAGCCGGTACGACGGTGTTGTAGGCGCGCGCCAGACGGGTAATGGAGTCAAGCAGGATGATAACGTCTTTCTTGTGCTCAACCAGACGCTTGGCCTTCTCGATCACCATTTCAGCAACCTGAACGTGGCGTGATGCAGGCTCATCAAAGGTCGAGGCGATGACTTCGCCTTTAACCAGACGCTGCATCTCGGTCACTTCTTCCGGACGTTCGTCAATCAGCAGCACCATCAGCACGCAGTCCGGGTAGTTGTACGCCAGGCTCTGCGCAATGTTCTGCAGCAGCATGGTTTTACCGGCTTTCGGCGGTGCCACGATCAGACCGCGCTGACCACGACCGATTGGCGAAGCCAGATCCAGTACGCGGGCGGTTAAATCTTCCGTTGAGCCATTACCCCGCTCCATACGCAGACGCTTGTTGGCGTGCAGCGGTGTGAGGTTTTCGAACAGAATCTTATTACGCGCATTCTCCGGCTTGTCATAGTTAACTTCGTTAACTTTCAGCAGTGCAAAATAACGCTCACCTTCTTTCGGTGGACGGATTTTGCCAGAGATGGTGTCACCAGTGCGGAGGTTGAAGCGGCGGATTTGGCTGGGGGAAACGTAGATATCATCAGGGCCGGCGAGGTAGGAGCTGTCTCCTGAACGGAGGAATCCAAATCCATCCTGAAGGATCTCCAGCACGCCATCACCGAAGATGTCTTCGCCGCTTTTCGCGTGCTGCTTCAGGATTGAAAAGATAATGTCCTGCTTGCGCATGCGAGCCTGATTTTCCAGCCCCATATTTTCGCCGAGAGTAATCAGCTCAGCAACCGGCGTATTCTTTAATTCGGTAAGATTCATAGTGATGGGTTCTTAAACTCGGGGTAATACTCGGAATGTTTGTCGTGAATGGTATGGCAATTAATCCATGCCGTTAATGGCTCTTTTCGGCGCTTCCCGACGATCATCGTATGAAATGGCGATCGGTATGCAGAAAGATGTCCGAATGTGATGCCAGAGTTGGAGCTAACCGTAAGATTGCTGAACCGTTCTCTCTTTAAAAGGTACAGTGCGACAGGGTTCAACAAGGGAAAACTTTTAGATGCTAACTACAGGGTAAGTGCGTAATGCAGTATGGGTAAATTAGCACGCCTGAAAGCGAACGTCCAGCAGCAGGAGATAAATTCACCACTGCCAGACGTTCAGCCCTGAATTACGCCAGATTAGCGTTCAGGAACTCTTTCAGCTGGCCTTTAGACAGCGCGCCCACTTTGGTCGCGGCGACTTCGCCATTTTTGAACAGCAGCAGCGTCGGGATACCACGAATGCCATACTTCGGTGCCGTGCCTGGGTTATCGTCAATATTCAGCTTAGCGATGGTCAGCTTGCCATCATACTCTTCTGCAACTTCATCAAGGATTGGCGCGATCATTTTGCAAGGACCACACCATTCAGCCCAGAAATCTACCAGTGTAACGCCGTCGGCTTTCAGCACGTCGGTGTCGAAACTGTCATCGGTCAGATGAACGATTTTATCGCTGCTCATGTTTTACTCCACAAGATTATGCCTGGCGAATTGGCGTAATATATACCAATGTAGGTTGACTTTATTTCATCGGATACGCTTTCGTAAAGCGATAGTAAGCTGATATTCTACCACACTATGAGCAAAACACACTTAACTGAACAGAAGTTTTCCGACTTCGCCCTGCACCCGAAAGTGGTGGAAGCCCTTGATAGTAAAGGCTTTCAGTACTGCACGCCGATTCAGGCGTTAGCTCTGCCTTTTACGCTTTCAGGGCGTGATGTCGCAGGCCAGGCGCAAACCGGTACCGGCAAAACGATGGCGTTTCTGACGTCAACGTTTCATCATCTTCTTTCTCATCCTGCGGCTGAAGGCCGGCAGGTAAACCAGCCACGGGCATTAATTCTTGCGCCGACGCGTGAACTTGCTGTGCAGATTCATGCGGATGCCGAACCCCTCACCGCCTCAACCGGCCTGAAACTGGGTCTCGCCTATGGCGGAGACGGTTACGACAAACAGCTGAAAGTGCTGGAACAGGGCGTTGATATTCTGGTCGCCACCACCGGTCGCCTGATCGATTATGCGAAGCAGAATCACGTCAATCTCAGCGCCATTCAGGTCATGGTGCTGGATGAAGCCGACCGCATGTTCGATCTCGGCTTTATCAAAGATATCCGCTGGCTGTTCCGTCGCATGCCGCCGGCCACTCAGCGTCTGAGCATGCTCTTCTCAGCTACGCTCTCTTATCGCGTCCGTGAGCTGGCATTCGAGCACATGAACAGTGCGGAATATGTGGAAGTGGAACCGGAGCAAAAAACCGGTCATCGCATTCAGGAAGAGCTTTTCTATCCGTCTAACGAAGAGAAAATGCGCCTGCTGCAGACGCTGCTCGAAGAAGAGTGGCCCGACCGTGCCATTGTTTTTGCTAACACCAAACACCGCTGTGAAGATATCTGGGGCCATCTGGCCGCCGATGGACATCGTGTTGGCCTGCTGACCGGCGACGTGGCTCAGAAGAAGCGTCTGCGCATTCTGGATGACTTCACCAAAGGTGATGTGGATATTCTGGTTGCCACCGACGTGGCTGCCCGTGGTCTGCACATTCCGGCGGTGACGCACGTCTTTAACTACGACCTGCCTGACGACTGTGAAGATTACGTTCACCGCATTGGCCGTACGGGTCGTGCCGGTGCCAGCGGACACTCAATTAGCCTGGCCTGTGAAGAGTACGCGCTGAATCTGCCGTCGATCGAAGAGTATATCGGTCACAGTATTCCGGTCAGCAAGTACAGCAGCGAAGCGCTGTTAACCGATTTACCGCCGCCTAAACGTCTGCAACGCAGCCGTTCCGGTAATGGCCCGCGTCGCGGGGGCAACAACGGCAATCGTCGCGGTGCACCACGCAACAACAACCGTAAACGTTCAGGTTAGGCCATCATGCTAAGCGCGTCGTCACTCTATGCAGCGATTGATTTAGGATCTAACAGCTTTCATATGTTGGTGGTGCGCGAGGTCTCTGGCAGTATCCAGACCGTTGCGAAAATTAAGCGCAAGGTTCGCCTTGCAGCCGGACTGGATAAAAATAACCTGTTGTCAGCCGAGGCGATGTCGCGCGGCTGGCAGTGCCTGAGACTCTTCTCTGAACAACTGCAGGATATTCCCCTCGATCAGATTCGCGTGGTGGCGACCGCCACGCTGCGTCTGGCGGCCAACGCGCAGACGTTCCTCGACACGGCTCAGCAGATCCTCGGCTGCCCCATCAACGTCATCAGCGGTGAGGAAGAGGCGCGCCTGATTTATCAGGGTGTGGCCCACACCACTGGCGGTTCCGATCAGCGTTTAGTGGTCGACATCGGCGGCGGCAGCACCGAGCTGGCGACCGGCGACGGCTCCCATGCTTCGGTGCTGTTCAGTCTGCCGATGGGCTGCGTCACCTGGCTGGAACGCTTCTTCAGCGACCGCCATCTGGCAAAAGAGAACTTTGATCAGGCAGAGCGCGCCGCACGGGCGATGATCCAGCCCATTGCCGCCCAATTGCGTGAGCAGGGCTGGCAGGCGTGCGTCGGTGCCTCCGGCACGGTTCAGGCGCTGCAGGAGATCATGGTCGCTCAGGGCATGGATGAGCGCATCACGCTGAATAAACTTCAGCAGCTGAAACAGCGCGCCATTCAGTGCGGCAAACTGGAAGAGCTGGAAATCGAAGGGCTGACGCTGGAGCGGGCACTGGTGTTCCCCAGCGGTCTGTCGATTCTGATCGCCATCTTCCAGGAGCTGAGTATCGACAGCATGACGCTGGCGGGCGGCGCCCTGCGCGAAGGGCTGGTCTACGGCATGCTGCATCTGCCCATCGATCGCGATATTCGCACCCGCACCCTGCACAACGTCCAGCGCCGTTTCAGCATTGATGTTGAACAGGCCGATCGCGTGCGTCAGCTGGCAGAGAGCTTTTTCCGCCAGGTTTCCACGCCGTGGAAGCTGGATCAACGCTGTCGTGAGCTGCTGATCAGCGCCTGCACGATCCACGAAATCGGCCTGAGCGTCGATTTCCGCCATGCACCACAGCATGCGGCCTACCTGGTGCGTCATCTCGACCTGCCCGGCTTCACCCCGGCGCAGAAGAAGCTGCTGGCCTGTTTACTGCAGAATCAGAGCGGCAGCATCGATCTGGCGCTGCTGACCCAGCAGAACGCCCTGCCGCCGCGCCTGGCGGAACGGATGTGCCGTCTGCTGCGGCTGGCGATCATCTTCTCCACGCGTCGTCGCGATGACACCCTGCCTGCGGTCCGGCTTCAGGCGGACGATGATGCCCTGCATCTGACCCTGCCTGCGGGCTGGCTGGAGGCGCATCCGCTGCGCAGTGAACTGCTTGAGCAGGAAAGCCATTATCAGTCTTATGTCCACTGGCTGTTAACGCTGTCGTAAGTCCGGCCCGGTGAGGCGAATGTCTATCGCCTCCCCGTTTTCCCGCCTTACCCCTTCTTCGCCTTATCCAGCATTGCTCTCAGCCCGGCGACCCGGCTCTGACCGGTTTTCATCCGCTCCTCGGCACTGACCACCTTGCGCTCGGTCTCCCACTGCAGATCGTCCTGCGGCAGCTCCAGCAGAAAACGGCTCGGTTCAGGCCGGACCAGCTCGCCATACTGCCGGCGTTCGCGGCACAGGGTAAAGGTCAGCTCTTTCTGCGCCCGGGTGATGCCCACGTAAGCCAGACGGCGCTCCTCTTCGATGTTGTTCTCATCGATGCTGCTCTGATGCGGCAGCAGCCCCTCTTCCATCCCGACGAGGAACACATAGGGGAACTCCAGCCCTTTTGAGGCGTGCAGCGTCATCAGCTGCACCTGATCCAGCTCCTCATCGCTTTCGCCGCGCTCCATCATGTCGCGCAGGGTAAAGCGGGTGACGACCTGCGCCAGCGTCATCGGCTCGTCGATATCGCTGCCCTCCAGCATTTCGGTCATCCACTGAAACAGCGTATTGACGTTCTTCATCCGCATCTCGGCGGCTTTCGGACTGCCGGAGGTTTCGAACAGCCAGCTCTCGTAGTCGATGCCGCGGATCAGATCGCGGACGGCATTGACCGGTTCGCGTTCGGCCAGCTGGATAATCTCATTCAGCCAGTGGGTAAACCGCTGCAGGTGCTCCAGACCGCGCCCGGTAAGCGTCTGCCCCAGCCCGACATCAAAGCTGGCGTTAAACAGGCTTTTACTGCGCAGGCTGGCCCACTCACCGAGCTTCTGCAGCGTGGCCGGGCCAATCTCGCGGCGCGGCGTGTTCACGATGCGCAGAAACGCGCTGTCATCCTCGGGATTGGTCAGCACGCGCAGATAGGCGAGCAGATCTTTGATCTCCGGTCGTGAGAAGAACGAGGTACCGCCCGAGATGCGATAGGGGATGCGGTTCTGCATCAGGAACTTTTCAAAGGTTCGCGACTGATGATTGCCCCGGTAAAGGATCGCGTAATCTTTATACTGCGTCCGGTTGATAAAGTGGTGCGCGATCAGTTCGCCGGTCACCCGTTCGGCTTCGTGCTCCTCGCTGTTGGCGGTCAGCACCTTGAGTTCGCTGCCCTGCCCCAGCTCCGAAAAGAGACGCTTTTCAAAGACGTGCGGATTATTGGCGATCAGGATGTTTGCCGCTTTCAGAATGCGCTGCGATGAGCGGTAGTTCTGCTCCAGCTTCACCACCTCCAGCGCCGGGAAATCCTGACTCAGCAGCACCAGATTCTGCGGCCGTGCGCCGCGCCAGGAGTAGATCGACTGGTCATCGTCGCCCACCACCGTGAAGCGGGCCCGCGCGCCGACCAGCAGCTTTACCAGCTCATACTGGCTGGTGTTGGTATCCTGATACTCATCCACCAGCAGGTAACGGATACGCTGCTGCCAGCGTTCACGCACCTCCGGATTACGCTGCAGCAGCAGCGTTGGCAGCAGAATCAGGTCGTCAAAGTCCAGCACGTTGCACGATTTGAGATGCTGGCTGTAGAGGGCGTAACAGTGGGCAAAGATATGATCCTGCTGCGATCGCGCCTGCGCGGTGGCGGTTGGCGGATCGACCAGATCGTTCTTCCAGTTTGAGATGGTGGAGATCAGCTGCTGTAACAGCGTCTTATCCTCTTCCAGCCACTCTTTCGTCAGCTCTTTCAGCAGCGCGAGCTGATCCTGATCGTCGAACAGCGAGAAGTTGGACTTCATGCCCAGCGCCGCCGTTTCGCGCTTGATGATCTCAAGACCCAGCGTATGGAACGTCGAGATCAGCAGGCCGCGCGCCTCTTTGCGGCCCAGGGTCTGCGCCACACGCTCTTTCATTTCGCGCGACGCCTTGTTGGTAAAGGTCACCGCCGCGATATGGCGCGCCTGATAGCCGCACTCACGAATCAGATGGGCAATTTTATTGGTAATCACGCGGGTTTTACCTGACCCCGCGCCCGCCAGCACCAGACAGGGACCGGTAACAAATTCGACGGCACGTTGTTGGCTGGGGTTTAAACGCATAGAAGAAATCGCCTGATTGAATCAAAAGAAAGGGGTTTATACTGGGCGGCAATTATACACAACCGAGATAACAACATGGCGAAAACCGCGGCGGCTTTACACATCCTGGTCAAAGAGGAAGCGCTGGCAAAAGAGATTCTGGCGAAACTGGCGAAAGGCGGCAATTTCCAGCAGCTGGCAAAGAAACACTCAACCTGCCCTTCCGGCCGCAAAGGGGGCGATCTGGGGGAGTTCCGTCAGGGACAGATGGTTCCGGCCTTTGATAAAGCGGTCTTTACCTGCCCGCTGCTGACGCCTTACGGGCCGGTAAAAACCAGCTTTGGTTACCACATTATCAAAGTGCTCTACCGCAACTGATCACTTCTTCTGCTTCATCTGCTGCAGTACGGTGCTGCACTGGTTATCTTCGTTGTCGCTGGGGGAGATCAGTGCCAGCAGCGCGGCGGCCGGACCGACCACTGCGCCCAGCGCCACGGCTGCGGCACCGCGCGCCAGCAGCGGCCCCGTTTTAACGCCCGCGTCAGGATTTTTAAACGTGCCGCGCACATAGAGCGGCGAACGCAGCGTCACGATACGGATGCCTTTACTCTCGGGATTGACCGAGAGATCCAGCCGCTCACTGGCAAAGTTCGCGTTGCCTGACACGTTGATGATCGCGTTCTCGGTATCGAACACAAACAGGCTGGGCGTCGCCAGACCGTTCTGCAGCCGGATATCTGTGGCGGCGCAGTTGATACGCACCTGATCATCGCCAAACAGTTTGCCCACCAGATAGTTACCGACGTTCAGGCCGGCGATCTCCATCAGGCTGCGGCTGATCAGGCCATCGTTCATCAGCAGCTTAAGCTGGCCGTTGCTGGTCGCCAGCAGGTCGGCTACCGAGTTCCCTGTGCCGGTGAAGCTGGCGTCGCCATTAAGCTGGCCGAGGCTGTTCTGCATCGCCTGCACATCCGGGAACATCTGACGCAGGCGCAGCTTACGCGCATGCAGATCCACGCGCCCGCGCATCGGTGAGCGACTGCCCTCAAGACGGATAGTGCTGTTCAGGTTGCCGCCTGCCACGCCAAAGCGCAGCGGATCCAGCAGCAGGTCACCGTTTTTCATCTGCAGATGGGTATAGAGATCGCTTAACGGCAGCGAATTGCTGTGTTCGATACGTTTGCCGCTGAACTTCACGTCGGCATCCATCACGTCCCAGCTTTTAGTCTCAAACTTATCGTGCGGCAGTACGCGGTCGGCAGGCTGATTCGATTTCTCACCGCGCCGGGCCTTTGCCTGCGCCGTTTTCTCGCTGCCTTTGCCAGAGTCCACACCAATCAACGGCCCCAGATCGGCTATCCGCAGCTGCTCAGAGGTCAGCTCGCCACTGAGGGTCGGGCGGGGTTTGACCTGACTGTAGACCAGCGAACCGTGAATATCGCTGTCACCAATGTGGCCGTTGAATTTTTCATAACGGTAGACCGCGCCCTTTTTGCCGTTGAATTTTGCGATCAGATGACCATCGGTTTCATACGGCGGGGTGTCCGGCAACAGCACGCCGGTCAGACCGTACAGGTTCGCCAGCGTATCGCCAGAGAAACGCAGCCGCACGTTCAGGCCGCCGAGGTTCATCGGATCCTGCAGGCCACCGGTCACCTGAACGCGGGTGGTGCCATTGCGGACATCGGCCTGAATCGGGAACGGGGTGTTCTGGCTGCGCAGCGACAGCATGCCGCCGATCTTCCCTTCGCCACTGAGCTTCTCGTTGTTGTAGCTGCCACTGGCCTTCCAGCCAAAGACGAAGTCGCCCGCGCCTTTTTGCTGATCATCGCCGCCGGCAATCTGCGCGTAAGGCACCGGTTTACCCAGCGGATTGATCTGAACGGTGACGTCCGCGCGGTTAACTGCATCGCGATAGCGAATCTGCCCCTGGTCAAACAGAATGTTATCCAGGCGGAATGACCAGGCGGAGGGCGGTTTCGCCTTCTCATCGCTGTCACTGCTGGCGAGGTCGAACGTCCAGTTGTTCTTCTTATCGGCCGTCTGGATCAGCCGGGCATCAGGCCGCTGCAGTTTAATCCAGGGGATAAACAGCTCTTTGTGCAGCAACGACAGCGGGGCCAGCGTCGCATCGGCCCGCTGCAGATGCACCATGGTCACGTCAGGAATGCCGGGCGGGTTGCCCAGCATGATATCTTCCGCATGCAGCTGCGGCCACGGCACCCAGCGCCGCCAGCCTGACTCGTCACGATGACGCACCCAGTCGACACCCAGATCTCCGCGAATCGCAAAGGGCCGGTTTAACTCGGTCGAGACTTTCTGATTGATAGTGGGTTTCAGGCGGTTCCAGTCAAAGGTGGCGATGATGACGATGATCACCACAATCAACAGCACCAGAATTCCCACGACCCAGCTGACTATTTTCCCGGTACGCGACATTACGCTTTCTCCTTGCACATTCACGGTCTGGGTTAAAGATAGTCGAGACCACGGCTAACGGCATCAGGGAAGCTGGAGAGTAAGGTAATTCAGTTCGGGAAATGGAACCGGCCGCGAAAAGTAGTAGCCCTGCGCCGCAATCGCTGACGAGGCTTTAACCTGCTGCCACTGCGCTTCAGTTTCGACACCCTCCACGATGACACCATTGCAGTAGCGATTGATCAGCGCCAGCAGCATCGGATACATGCCCCGCCCTTCATCACTGCTGTCCAGCAGCATAAACAGGTCGCGCGATAACTTAATGTAATCATACTGCAGCTCCGTCAGCGCCGAAAAATTGGCCATCCCCGAGCCAAAATCATCCAGCCACAGCGGGCCCAGCTCCGTAATCTTCGCCACTTTTTCCGGCTGCGGCAGCGCCTGATGCTCGGTCAGCTCAAAGCGCAGCCAGGGCAGGCGGGCGATCAGGCGGCGAATCGCGGGTCGGTGCTGAATGGCGAGCAGAGAAGGCCCGTCGATGTTGACCGAGGCCATCACCGCATGGCGCTCAAAAAAGGATGACCACTGCGTGAGCAGATCCAGCTGCTCATGCACCACGTTCAGGCGCTGCGCGACATCGAGCCCGGCAAACCAGGCTTCGGGAGAGAGCGGCTGGTCCGGCGCGGCGGGATGAGCCACGGCGGTCAGCAGCTCAATGGCGAGCAACCTGCCGCTTACCCGGTAGATAGGCTGAAAGCGATAGTGCCGCTGACATTGTTGCCAGAAGAGCGGGCTTCCGGGGCAGTGATTGAGGTCAGTTGAAGACGGCAGCCTCTGAAGAATACTCTCCATTACCATTTTTTTTCCTGGTGGGTAACTGGTCCCCAAAACGGGTGACGCTGCCGCGATTATCGGGGTTGCCTGTGATAATGCGATGAACAGCCCGGCCACATTAAACCGGGAGTTTATCAGCCATTTCGTTAAGATAATCGGCAAAACAGGCCGGAATTAGCCGCGCTTATCTGCCAGATCGGCACTATTCAGCACCTTAAGCTAAATTAAAACGCTGTTTTAAAAACGTTGACGTCTGCCATACCAGACGCGAGACTAGCGTGATATTTCACTGGGGGTTCCGAGCCATGACGCAAAAGAAAATCGCCATCATCGGCGAATGCATGATTGAGTTGTCTGAAAAGGGTGAGAACATTAAACGCGGTTTCGGCGGCGATACGCTTAACACCGCCGTCTATCTCGCCCGCCAGGTTGATACGCAGCAGCTGCGGGTCGATTATGTTACCGCACTGGGAACCGATTCGTTCAGCGACCAGATGATCGCCGCCTGGCAGCAGGAGCAGATCAACACCGACCTGATCCAGCGTCTCAGCAACAAAATGCCGGGACTCTATGTCATTGAAACGGATGCCGACGGTGAACGCACATTCTGGTACTGGCGCAGCGATGCGGCAGCGCGTTACTGGCTCGACAGCCCGCAGTCGGCGGCGATCGCCGAACAGCTTACCCACTACGATTACCTCTATCTCAGCGGCATCAGCCTGGCGATTCTGCCGTCAGCGAGTCGTGACCGGCTGATGGCGCTGCTGGCGCGCTGCCGGGCAAACGGCGGTCAGGTGATTTTCGATAACAACTACCGCCCGCGGCTCTGGACCGATCGGACCCACGCGCAGGCCGCCTATCGCGCAATGCTCAGTCACACCGATATCGCCTTCCTGACGCTGGATGATGAACATCTGCTGTGGGGCGAACAGCCGCTGGATGAGGTTATCGCCCGGACGCGCCAGGCGGGTGTCCGCGAGATCGTGATTAAGCGGGGCGCAGACGCCTGCCTGGTGGCGCTTGATGATGCGCCGCTGATCGAAGTTCCTGCGCTCCGCCTGGCGAAGGAGAAGGTAATCGACACCACCGCAGCCGGTGATTCGTTCAGCGCCGGTTATCTGGCGCGCCGTCTGACCGGTGCCGCCGCAGACGCCGCCGCACAGCGCGGACACCAGCTTGCCAGCACCGTAATTCAGCATCGCGGGGCGATTATCCCGGCGGAGGCGATGCCTGACTGACAGGCGGGCAGCCAGCGTTGTTGCACGAGGCTGGGACAGCCGCTATGCCAGAAAGATGCGCCTCCGGGCGCATTTTCGGGCTGACTGACGGGCTGTCAGAATCGGTTAAGGCACAGAGAGGTTTTACGCACAGCGCGGCTGACTGAACTGCATCTGATAGAGCCGCGCATACGCGCCGTTCTTCTGCAGTAGCTGCTGATGCGAGCCACGCTCAACGATCTCGCCCTCTTCAACCAGCAGGATCTCGTCGGCCTTTTCGATGGTGGAAAGCCGGTGAGCGATAATCAGCGTGGTCCGGTTCTGCTGCAGCGTCTCCAGTGCTGACTGGATCGCGCGTTCAGATTCGGTATCCAGAGCGGAGGTCGCCTCATCGAGGATCAGAATCGGACTGTCGCGCAGCAGCGCACGGGCAATGGCAATACGCTGACGCTGCCCACCCGACAGCAGGACACCATTTTCCCCGATCACGGTATCCAGTCCGTTCTCCATTTTATTGATGAACTCAAGAGCATGTGCCATCTGCGCCGCTTTCTCAATCGCCTCACGGCTGAAGACGTCCGTGCGGGCGTAGGCGATATTGTTGGCGACGGTGTCATTAAACAGGTGAACATGCTGAGAGACCAGCGCCACCTGCTCACGCAGTGAAGCCAGAGTGTACTCACGCAGATCGTGGCCATCCAGTAGAATCGCGCCGCTGTCGATGTCGTAAAACCGCGTCAGCAGGCTGGCAAGCGTGGATTTACCCGAACCGGATCGCCCCACCAGCGCCACGGTTTTACCGGCAGGCAGCGTCAGATTAATATGCCGCAGCGCCGCTCTTTCCGCGCCTGGGTAGGTAAAGGTGACATCCCTGAATTCAATCGAGCCGCTGGCGCGTTTAACGACCCGGCGGCCCTCATCTTTCTCCTGTTCAGTATCCAGAATGGTGAACAGGGTCTGACAGGCGGCCATGCCACGCTGAAACTGAGCGTTAACGTTGGTCAGCGACTTTAACGGCCGCATCAGCATCAGCATGGCGGAAAAGACTGCGCTGATGGTGCCCGCCGTCAGCGTAGCCATCACCGACGGAAAACTGGCTGCATAGAGCACAAAGGCGAGCGCCGACGAGGCGAGCAGCTGAATAATGGGATCGGAGAGCGAAGTCGCTGACACCATCTTCATTCCCTGACGACGCATGGTGTTGCTGACCTGTTCGAAGCGGGCGGTTTCAGCCTGCTGACCGCCAAACATCAGCACCTCTTTATGCCCTTTCAGCATCTGCTCGGCATGGGTGGTCACCTGCCCCATCGTGTTCTGCATGTTTTTGCTGATGCGACGAAAACGCCTGGAGACGATGCGGATCGCCAGCGACACGACAGGTGCCAGCACCAGCAGGATCAGTGAAAGCTGCCAGCTATAGTAGAACATCATCACAAACAGGCCGATGATTGAAGCGCCTTCACGCACCACCGTCACCAGCGAGCTGGACGATGAAGAGGCAACCTGTTCGCAATCGTAGCTGATGCGGGAAAGCAGCGTACCGGTCGACTGCTGATCAAAAAAGGAGACCGGCATTCCCATCATATGGCTGAAGAGGCGGCGACGCAGCGTCATCACCACTTTGCCCGACACCCAGGCAATACAGTAACTGGAAATATAACCGCTGACACCGCGGATCAGGATAAGCCCGATAATCACCAGCGGCATCCAGAGCAGAACGGTGTGGTTATTTTTGCCAATCACGTCGTCCAGCAGCGTCTTCAGTAAAGTCAGCATAAACGGATCGATGGCGGCGTTGATAATCAGGGCAACACCCGCGACCAGCAGTCCGGCTTTGAAAGGAGAAATCGTCGGCCACAGGCGACAAAAGGTTTGTCGGGTAGAGAGATCGCTATCAGACATGATATGTATCTTACCGTTGTGAATGAACGGACGATCTTATGTTAAACCGTATCAACCAACAGGAAACTGCACGGGGGGTAAATGAGGCCAATCAGTCCCAAATGAGACTGGTACGTTAGCCTCTGCAGCGTGATCCAGATGACGCTGCTGCCGGAATCATAACCTCGCCTTCATCGCTGGCAGTGTGATATCTGGTTAATTTCGGCTAATAAAGCAACCTCTGCCAGCCATTTAGATTAGGCAGAAAAATTGTGATTTAAATCGGCTTCTGTGCGCACAACTGCTTAAACCCCTCTTATAATTTATCCATTAATATTAATCAGTTAACCGAATAAATCCGCCACCAGGCATAGTCCGAATCTGGTCCGTTTCGCCCTTTTCGGATGGACGACTGCCTGAAAAAAGACCATCTTTTAATCAAAAGACAGCAGGACGCTGTTCTCTCCGGCCGCGAACAACAATTAAAAGACTCTCCGCATCAGGATCTATTTATGCACACAGAAATCATTAATATCTGGCCACACGGTGATGCACCTGGCGCCAGCGATTCACGCGCACAGCCGCAGATTTTCGATATGGCAAAAGAGTATGAACCTTACGATCGCGCGGCCACTGGCGTGCGCTGCCCCGAGATCGCACTCTGGCATCCGGTCGAATCCAATGGTATCACCCTGCTGGTCGCACCGGGCGGGGGCTATCAGCGGGTAATGATCGATCGTGAAGGCAGCGCCCTGGCAACCTTCTTTACTTCGATGGGTTACACCCTGGCGGTCATGACCTATCGCCTGCCCTACGATGGTCATCATGAAGGCCCGGATGCGCCGCTGGCGGATGCGCAGCGCGCCGTGCGCGTCCTGCGTGAACGGGCGCAGCGCGGTCTTAATGGCAAATATATCGTTATGATGGGCTTTTCAGCGGGCGGGCATGTAGCCGCCAGTCTGGGTACGCGCTTTGCGGAGAAACTCTATCCGGTACAGGATGGGGCAGAAAACTTCTCGCCGCGCCCGGATGCCATGATCCTGGTCTATCCGGTGATCAGTATGCGTGACGGCATCGCGCATGAAGGTGCGCGAACCCGTCTGCTGGGTGCGTGGCCCGATCAGAAGACGATTGAAGCCTACTCACTGGAAACCCGCGTTCATCCACTGGTGCCGCCGACGCTGCTTATTCACGCTGCCGACGATGAAGCCGTGTCGGTGAACCACAGCATGGCGTTTTTTGGCGCACTGCGTGAACACAAGGTGCCGGCAGAGGTGCATTTTTATCAGAAAGGCGGACACGGCTTCGGAATCCGTGGCGTGGCCGATTTGCCCCTCGCCAGCTGGCCAATGTTAGTGACCGAGTGGCTCAGGGCTAAGACCTGACGTTACGCGGCAGGCGGAACGTCTTTGACGTTACTATCCGGCGAACTGGCTTCATTGCCGGTCGCCGGTGCTGCTGACGGCGCCATCACTTTATCCCAGCTGTTCTGCAGGCTCTTCACGTTAGTTTCCGCTTCGCCTTCCGGCTGGATCAGCACCATCATCAGTTCCTGCGTCAGCTGCTGGCGCAGCTCCTGGTTTAACTGCTCGCGGGTCAGGCCGGCCAGGAACGTCTGACGCAGCTTCTGATACTGCTCAGGGGCGATATCGACCACGGCGTTCTGCTGGGAACGCAGGCGCTGGCTCATCAGCACATCGGTGTCGGTGCGGGCGTAGGTGGTAAACAGCTTGTTCAGCTCCAGCAGCTTCTGCGCCATCAGCGCATCAAACTCCTCCTGCGGTAAGCCCTTATCGCGCACGTTTGCCAGCTCACGCGCCACCAGACTCATATTCTGCGCCAGACTCTCGTTGCGACCATCCATGTTGATAGAGCACTGCGCACGCTGATACAGCACGCGACAGTCGAAGCCTACCTGAATGCCCTGGGCCTTGCTGTCACTGAGAGCACGCTGGACGTGCCAGAACAGGGCTTCACGGGCCAGATCGCCCTGCCAGTAACGCTGCAGATTCTGGGAGTCGCGGATCGGCTGCCACGGCGTATCCCATACCAGCGAGAGGCGATCCTGCGTCATGTTGCCGCTGACCAGATTCACTGGCTCGTGCGGCAGCGGCGACAGGGTGGGCAGAGGCGCAGGCGTTTCACGTTTGCCGGTTAATGGCGAGAAGGTTTTATTGATCTGCTCAGAGAGGCTACGGCTGTCAACATTGCCAACCACATAGAGCGTCATCGCATCCGGGGTGTACCACTGATGATAAAATTCGTTGAGCTGCGTTAAATCCACCGGCGCACGCGGTTGTGCGGCGGGATCGTGGGCCAGCAGCGCAGAGCCTTTCAGGCGATAACGCCACCAGACATCCTGCGGATCTTTCGGCCAGGTGACGACCGGATCGGAGGCGCTGAGCGCGGTGTTAACGACGGCATCAGTGATAGCCATATTGCCCGCCGTGGCCGCCAGCCAGTTGAGGGCCTCTTTCAGCAGTTCGGGACGGTTGTTGGGCAGGCTCAGGTTATATTGCGTGTAATCATAGGAGGCGATCGCGGGTGGCAGCGGATGCTGAGGATCCATCGCCTGTTGCCATAGCGCGCGCTGCTGCTGCGTATCGAGCGCGGTGTTGTGCACCATCGCCAGACGCGGCAGCAGATGGCTGAAGCCGGTCTGTTGCGCACTTTCCACCAGCGACCCGGTGTTCACCACCAGCCGCAGTTCGATGCGATCGCTGGGGCGTTGCGGTGTGGCCAGTAACTGCCAGTTAAATCCATTATCCAGCTTGCCTTCCTGCCAGGCCGGATCCGGTTGCAGCGTTTCTGCCTGGAGACCATAGCTGGTCGCAGCCAGCATTAATCCACCAACCAAAAGCCGAATTCTGGTGCCCTGCATGTGAACCCCTACTCAAATAATTCAAATATTGTTATCACTGGCGCGTAGTGCCGCTGTTATTAACGAATCGGCGGGCGCCGAATCGCGCTGTTATCCAATAACAATGTGTTTGACCACAGGAAATTCAGGATGTCGCGCAGCGAAGTGAAAAACGTCAAAAAAACAAGTGGGGTTCATTATGCAAATGCCCGCTGTCAGGGCAAGCGACAGCGGGCATTTGTGGAGATTTAAATGAAATTCAATGATTAAATTGAAGATTCAGACGCTTTATTCTCCTTATTCCGCCCTGCCAGGGTGTCGTCGAGCTGTTTGTGGTCCAGCTGATCGACCCACTTCGCCACTACCACTGTCGCCACACCGTTACCGATCAGGTTCGTCAGGGCACGCGCTTCCGACATAAAGCGGTCAATCCCCAGGATCAGCGCCAGACCCGCCACCGGCAGATGGCCTACCGCCGAGAGCGTCGCCGCCAGCACGATAAAGCCGCTTCCGGTCACCCCGGCTGCCCCTTTGGAGGAGAGCAGCAGCACCACCAGCAGCGTAATCTGATGGAAGATGTCCATGTGCGCGTTGGTGGCCTGCGCGATAAACACTGCGGCCATGGTCAGGTAGATTGAGGTGCCATCCAGGTTAAAAGAGTAACCCGTAGGAATAACCAGCCCCACCACCGACTTCTTACAGCCCAGCCTTTCCATCTTATCCAGCATGCGCGGCAGCGCAGACTCCGACGAGGAGGTGCCCAGCACGATCAGCAGCTCTTCTTTGATATAGGCGATGAACTTAAAGATGCTGAAGCCGGCGAACAGGCGGGCAATCAGCCCCAGCACAATCACGACAAACAGCACACAGGTGATATAGAAGCAGATAATCAGCTGACCGAGCTGCACCAGCGATCCCACGCCATATTTGCCGATGGTAAAGGCCATCGCACCGAATGCCCCTATCGGTGCCAGACGCATGATCATGTTGATGATGCCGAAAATCACCTTAGAGAAGCTTTCGATCACGTTGAAAATCAGCGTGCCGGTGTTACCCAGACGATGCAGGGCAAAACCAAACAGAATGGCGAACAGCAATACCTGCAGAATGTTGCCGCTGGCAAAGGCACCAATCACGCTGTTAGGGATCACATCCAGCAGGAAAGCGACGATGCCCTGCTGCTCGGCCTGCTGCGCGTAAACCGCCACGGCTTTGGCATCCAGCGTGGCCGGATCGACGTTCATCCCGGCACCCGGCTGCACCACGTTAACCACAATCAGGCCGATAATCAGCGCAATGGTACTGACGATTTCAAAATAGAGCAGCGCAACCGCGCCGGTCCGGCCAACCGCTTTCATGCTTTCCATGCCCGCGATGCCGGTCACCACGGTACAGAAAATAACCGGGGCGATAATCATCTTGATTAATTTAACAAAGCCATCTCCCAGAGGCTTCATCTGGGTCCCTAACTCCGGGTAAAAATGGCCTAACAAAACGCCGATGCCAATCGCCATCAGCACCTGGAAATAAAGGCTTTTAAAAAGTGAGGTTTTCATAAACAGGTGTCCACTAACGCCATGAGGTGATGTTGTCGGATTTGTTATTGTGACTGCCGGGCAACAGAGGTGGCGCCTGACAGTAACCCGAAAATAACACTCTGTTTACGTGATTAATACAGGGTGACAAAGCCCCAGGAAACCCTGGGGTCGTATTTCTGAACTGAAACGCTTCAGCAAGGGGTTTTGTAACTAAAATTCTCGCAAAATCAATGAATCAGGCCGTTATTGCGCCGGTGAGGATTTTTCAATCCAGAGCGCGTTAAAGCGGCTGACCGGCAGGGCTTCCGCGTAAAAATAGCCCTGTCCGATGGCGATACCGCGTGCCAGCAGCCAGTCACGCTGCTCGGCGGTTTCCACGCCTTCGGCAATGACCTCAAGATGAATAATCTCGGCAATGGCCGCTACGATGCAGACCATCGTGTCATCATCCGGCAGCGCCGCCACGAAGCTGCGGTCCATCTTCAGCTTATTAACAGGCAACGCTTTCAGCTGATGCAGATAGTTAAGGTTGGAATAGCCCATACCGAAATCGTCCAGGGCTACCGCCACCCCGGTCTGCTGCAGCATACGCAGCATCGACATCGACTGCTGCGCATCTTCCAGCTGCGCCGTTTCTGTCACTTCCAGGACCAGCGTGCCGGGAGCAATACGGTGACGCGCCAGCAGCGACTGCAGATGAGAGACCACAGCGGTATCCCGCAGCTGCACCGCAGAGATATTGACGCTCAGCGGCAGCATGATGCCCTGTCGCTGCCAGCCTGCCAGAATGCGGCACGCCTCTTCAAATACCCAGCGGCCAATCGCGCTGATCACCCCAATCTCTTCGGCGCTGGCGATAAACTCTTCGCTCAGGCCGTAGCTGCCATCCGGCTGGCGCATCCGCAGCAGCGCCTCCGCGCCGGTTAAGGTGCCGGTACGCATATCAACCTGAGGCTGCAGATAGAGGGCGAACTGCTCATCGTGCAGCCCCTGCAGAATGTCATGCTCCTGGGTCAGGCGCTTCTGCGCGCGTTCGGTCAGCGCAGCGTCGAAGAACAGGATCTGATTTTTGCCCTGATGGCGGGCCGACATCATCGCCGAGGTGGCGCGATCGAGCAGCTCATTCGCGCTCAGCGGCTGATCGTCGCGCAGCGCCAGGCCGATGCTGACGTTGGGACGCAGCTGCAGCTGATGCAGATTGACCGGCTGATTCAGGCGGATCATCAGATTGCGGGCCAGACGCAGCGCACGGAACGGATTACTGGCGCGCTTCATCAACAGGACAAAATCGCTGACGCCGGTCTGCGCCAGCAGGGTATGGTCATCCAGCGTATGGCGGATCTTCTCCACCAGCGTCAGCATCAGGGTATCGCGCTGCTCGTCGCTCAGGACGCCGTTGGCTTCCTGCAGGGTTTCGATGCGGATCACCATCAGGCCCAGCGACCGTTCAGGATTGCACATAAACTGCTCGACCAGCGCCAGAAACAGCGTGCGGTTGGGCAGATCGGTGACGGCAAAATGGGTGGTCAGCCGGCTCATCTCATCGTGTATCGACTCCAGCACCTGCTGATTGCGGTTGTAACTGCGGATCAGCATGCCGATTTCGTCATCGCGGTGGCTCGGCGGCAGGGCGAGTTTATGCGTCAGAATCGACTGCGGGGGCAGCTCCTGCAGCTCGCGCGCGAGATTACGCAGCGGATGCACCACCAGGCGATTGATACACCAGCTGATCGACACCGACAGGATCAGCGCCAGCAGCAGATAGGTGATAATCATGGTCGAGAGCGTACTGAGGATAAACTGGTAGACGCGCGTGGAGTTCGCCTGCAGCACCAGGTAAGCCAGCGGTTTCGGCATGCCGGTATTCTCTACCGAGTAGAGCGGCAGGGTGATCTGCACCGGCAGTTCAAACAGCCGGGCCACCAGCCGCGGCACCGGTTTTTCCGTCTCGAAGTCGGCGTGCAGCGCCTGAAACGCATTCGGCAGCACCACATCGGCACGCGATAAAATCCCGGCCGGTTTCAGGGAGTGAAGAATGCGTTCGGCCTGCGGGATATCCGCGCGCAGCACCGCTTCCGACAGCGGCTGACGAACAGTATGGGCGATGTTCTCCATCTGCTGGGCGTAGTCAATCCTGCGCTGCTGCACAAAATGAAACAGTTGGATGACGATAAAGATACTGATGGCAATAACCGCAACCAGCGAAACTGTCGCCATCTGCTTTATCGTAAGTGACCGGCTTACGCGCAAAAATTCTCTCCCGAGGATGAAAAAGCCCAGATAGCAGACAGGTGAATGCGGGTCAGTATATCCCATAAACTGACTTTTTTACCGTCTGAAAAGTCCGGCTTTTTCCCGGCCGGGATTATTTAAAATCCGCGTAAGGGATCAGGGGCTGCGGCGGCATATCAAGATCCCCTTCCCAGCCTCCGGCCGCGTAGCGCACATAGATCAGGCCGTGGCTCGGCGTGTAATCCTTCGCCTGCTGGATGTCGACACCCGCGCCGATAAACCAGTCTGACGTCAGCCGCCGCTCCACGACCGCCTGCAGCGTATAGCCGACACCGCCGCCGGTGCTGCTGGCAGACGAGGGATTGCTGGCCAGAGCGAAGCCCGGATTGACCGGATAACGCTGCTGCGCATGGGTGGCGGAATGCGACCAGGAGAGTGAGCCGCCAAGATCAAACGACCAGTTCTCCGTTCGCTGCCGCCAGGTCACCGGCACAGAAAACGAGAGATACTGCTGCGGGCTGTAGTAGCCGCCCTGACCGAACGTGTAGTCGCTGAGATCCTTCTGATAGTGCCAGAGCATCGTGTTCAGTCCGACGGTGGCGCGGCGGTTATCGCTGTTGATCAGTTTGTAGTAGTAGCCCCCCATCAGGCGCTCGCGGCTGTTATCGGCGACGTTTTTGCCGCTGATCTGATGCGCGCTGATGTCACCCCAGACGCCGTGCGCGCCGCCCTGATCGTAACTCAGTCCGATACTGCCGCCGGTGGCCACCACGCCGCCCCAGCGTTTGCCGCCGCTGGCGGCCAGATCGCGCGTGCCGGCATAGGCCAGCAGTGAGCTGGTGATGGGCCGGCGTGAGGCAGTCAGCGTCACACCGAGATCGCGGATATCCGTTTTCCAGCTCAGGCCGCCGGTCCAGTTCGTGACCTCAAAACCCAGCGGCGTGGTGCCCAGGTCGGCCGACCAGACACCATTGTGCCAGCCTGCGCCCAGCGCCGTGCCGCTGTCGCGCTGGTGCGTCGGACCACGACATCCACCCGAACTGGCGTCGTCGCAGCTGCCAAAGCGTTCATCGATGCTGCCGTTGCGGGTGGCAAAAGTGCCGGCAGAGAGGTCCACCCGATCCACGCGCAGAAAGCCGCGCCCGTCGGCCAGCGGGCGCTCTGCCTGCAGCATCGTGGTGTGTGCCGTGAAATCTGAGATGCCGCCGGTGCCGCTGTTGCGTGAGTAGTCCTGCTGCAGCGTCAGCGTGGTCTGCTGCTGACGATAGAGATCGGCGGTGTCGCTGCGAAGGCCGCGCTCCAGCCACGTATCCCGGGGATCGTTGCGCGTGGCGCGACTGAGGTTGCCCCCACTATTAATACCGCTGGCCGTCATCGCCTCACGATAATCTGCCAGCGCCTGTTCGGGCTGCTGCTGAGCGCGTTCCAGCCGGGCCGCATCCCGGAACAGCAGCGCCTTAGCCTGGGAAGGTGGCAGCGACGCGGCACGCTGTTTCAGCCCGGCGAACAGCTCAGCGGCCCGCGCGGTCTCGCCCACTGCCTGCCACGCCAGCGCAACGCGGCGCGCCACATTCAGCCCCGGCGCTGCCGGCCGCAGCTGCGCCAGCGCCTGGCGTGCCTCAGCGTTGCGCTGCAGGGCAACCAGCGCCTCGATGCGTCCCAGCGCCGCATCACCATCCTCCGGCTGGCGCGACAGCACCTGCTGATAGCCCGTCAGCGCCTGTTGTGCGTCACCGCGCGCCAGCGCCCAGTCGGCCAGCGTCAGATCGCGTCGGCCGGAAACCGGCTGCTGTTCAAGCAGCGCGATGGCCGCCTGTTCATTGCCTGCGGCCCGCAGCCTGTCGGCCTGGGCAAAGATCTGGTTCTGCTTCAGGCGTTCAGCGAGCTGGCGCATATCACCGCTCCACTGCGACCCGGGCAGGCGCTGGAGCGTAGCCAGTGCCGTGCGCTCATCGTCGTTGCCTGAGAACCAGAGCGCGGTGGCGTAAAGCGCAGTGGGATCCTGCGGATGCTGCTGTGCCACGGCGCGCATGACCGCATTTGCCTGCTGCACGTCACCGCGATTGCGCAGCGCGCCAGCCAGCCGATAGCTGAGCCAGACATCATCCGGCGCCAGCGCCAGCGCCTCGCGATATTTTTCCGCCGCCTGCGGCCAGCGGGCCTGCTGCGCCAGGGTGTCGGCCTCCGCACGCAGGCTGTCGCTGCGCAGTGCGCGCAGCGTGTCGGCCAGAGCCCGCTGCTGCGCGGCCGGTAGTGAATTGATAAACGCCATTTCGCGGGCGGGTGAAACGGCCTGATAGAGTGCCGCCAGCCGACGTACCGCGGTAATGTTCGAGCCGTCCAGCTGGCGCGCACGCTGCCAGAGCTGCTCAGCACCGGCGCTGTTGTTGCGCGCCATCGCCACATCACCCAGCCCAATCAGGGCATAGCTGTCGCTGCTGTCGAACGTCTGAGCCGTGCGATAGTGCTGCTCGGCACTCTTAATATCGTGCTGCGCCAGCGCCTTATCGCCCTGCTCTATCGCCAGCCAGTAGCGGTTGGTCTGCAGCAGCGACTGCCATTTGCCGACCAGCGTACTCTGCTGACCCGCTTTAATGGCACGCTCCAGCCACAGAATGGCGACAGCGCGATGGCCCGCGCGGGCCTGCGTCTGCCCCATCGCGCCCATCAGTTCGGCATCATCAGGATTTGCCTTCAGCGCGCGATTCAGGGTGCTCATCGCCTGATTCACGTTGCCTGCTTCCACCAGCGCCAGCGCCCGCATCCGTTCACGGTAGGCGGGATCGGCCAGGGTCTTCTGCTGCCTGCTCAGCGCCTCCATGCCCTGCTGATGCGCATCGCCATCGGTGAACACCGCCAGATACGCTTTCAGCTGCGCCACGCTGCTGTCACTGATCGTCTGATCGTTGATGTGCTGCAGCCAGAGGTCAGCCGCGGCATCGCGGCCGCCGCTGCTCTCCGCCAGCCGCTTCAGCTGCGCGGTAGCCAGCTCCGGCTGCTGGCGATCAAATGCCATGCGGGCAATCTGCAATCCGACCCCGACATTGCCGGGATAACGCTGCTCCAGCTGCTGCAGCTGCTGCCAGGCCCGATCCTGCTGTCCGGGCAGTCGCGCCAGCAGCCGCCAGTACTCCAGCGCGATGTTCGGGTCGGGGAATACCCCGCTGAACAGCGCATCATAGGCATCTTTCGCCTCCGCCAGACGGCCCGAGGTGGCCAGCAGTCGTGCCTGCTGCAACTGCTGCCGTCCGTCAGGAGACATCATGCGCAGTCCTGCTGCCGACTCACGCGCTGCCGCCGAGCCGGGCGCCTGCCGGTTGAGCTGATCCAGCAGCGTCTGCGCCGCCGTGAGATCGCCCTGATGCAGCGCCAGCCGCAGACGCGCCGCCAGCACCTGAGGGTTATCCGGGTCTATCTTCTCCAGACGGTAGAGCGACTGCTGCACCAGCTCATATTTATTGGTTGATTCACCAATACGTACCTGGGTCAGCAGCCAGTCGACCGGTGAAACCTGAGGCCCGGCGACCGGCGCAGCCTGTCCCGACAGCGCACCCAGCACGCCGATCAGGACACCTGCCCGCAGCAGAGGCGCCTTATTCATCTTCATCGTCAAGCAGGCGGCGGTGCGCGACAAGACGCATCAGACGCCAGACCAGCAGGGCGAACAGCACCACAACCAGCACGGCGCACAGCGCCAGCCAGAACGGATGGTTCGCAAGCGTGGCCCAGAGCCGTTCCCACCACGGCAGATGGCCCACAAAGTAGGTCTCTCCCACGCGAAGGCTGTTGACGCCCGATTCGCGGATAATTGCGGTGGAGCCGGAGATCGCGCTGCGCTTGCCGCTGTCTTCCAGAGCTTCATCAAGCAGCTGCCAGCTTCGCGGACTGCCATCGGCCAGCAGCGCCACCACACTGCGCTGATCGTAGAAAGGAGACTGGAAACCGATTACGGTCGCCAGCGGCCCTCGGGAACCTATCGCGGTACGGCTTTCTGCCGTTCGTTCCGCCGCGCTGAGCGACTGCGTCTGCTGAGCGGTCTGGCGCACCGGTTTTTTCAGCCAGCTGGCGGTAGCCTTCACCAGCGCGCTGATCCGCTGGTCATCCTGAAGATCGGCAGGGATGCCGCCGATCATCAGCAGATCCGCATCCTGTTTTTTCGCGCTGCTCCAGTCATCGGTGAGCTGCACGCGCAGCGCCGGATAGCCGGTCTGCGCGCCGATATTACCCAGCGCGTTCAGCAGCGTGCTGACCTGCTGTGCATCCGGATCGGGCTGAACCAGCACCAGCGTCTGAGAGAGATCGGCCAGGCGGCTGAAGGGGAAACCGGCATTGGCCCAGGTCTGCAGCGACGGCATTTCGATGTAGTGGCGATAGCCGGAGAAGTCGATGCTGGAACTCTCATCCAGCACCACATGATGGCCGACCGGTGTGACGGTTTCACAGCGGCCGTCAGCCGTGCCGCCGACAAAGGTGTTGGCATAGTCAAAATCGAAGCGCAGCTGATTGACCACACCCAGACGTAACGCGGGGATGCGCAGTTCACGATTCTTATCCAGCATGCCCTGAATCAGCGGAATATGCAGCAGCTGCTGCCCGGCAGTATTTTTAGGCATCAGCGGGTAGTCCTGAATAAACTGGTTATTCAGGTTCACGGCCAGCCGCGAGCCATCCTGCTGGGGCGGCGAGGTGTAGCGATAGCTCAGATCCATATCAATTCCGCGCGCCCGCACCAGGAAGAGATCGGGCGGCAGATTCAGCGTCAGGCTGATCGGATTGGGCTGCAGACCGTCAGACTGCAGCTGGTTCTCATACTGCGACAGCTCGGCAAAGGTAGTGCGGCGATCGGTGCGCACCCAGTTGGGCGCATCGTAGGGCTGACGCGGGGCCAGTTGCGTAACCTGATCGATGGTGGAGGTATCACCGCGCAACAGCAACTCACCCTGTGCAATCCCCTGCACCGCCGTCAGCAGGTCATCGTCATTGCGTCCCAGGATCAGCAGCATCTTCTCATAGGGATTGTCAGGCTGACTGATTATCTCTACGGTCGGTTTCATCACCGGAGGCAGATCTTTCAGGAACGTCGGGCGGGTATCGTTGGTGGCAAAGACCACCGCATGTTGCTGCTGAGGCAACTGATCGTAGAGCACCGGAAAACGCTGTCCACGCCAGGCGGCCTTGCTGCCGAACCAGGAGGCAAGGATGGCGGCGGCACGCTGCTGCTTAATGTCCGGTTCGGCGGCAAACACCATCGGCAGCATTAATGGCCGCTTATCACGCGCGTCAAAGAAAGGCTCGGGGAAGTGGGAGAGATCGTTTTTCAGCGGCAGCTTCTGCAGCGTCAGATCCAGTCCGCTCTCTTTACCTATATCGAGCCAGATGGTGCTGTTAGCCGGATTTTCGCAGATGTTTGCGTAGTGCCCCACCAGCTCAAAGCGCAGGCGGTTAAAGTCGCTGATAAACCGGGGATCGATCGCCAGCTGCATCTGATTCTCTTTGCCCATCTGCTCCGGCGTCAGGGTAATCAGGCTCACCAGCTCATCATTGAGGTAGACTTTCAGCTGCGACAGCGTGGGCAGCAGCGCGGGCGACGGGCGGAAGCTGAGGTTGAGCAGCGCACGCGTCACCACCTCATCACTGCGCACCCCGAATTCGATCTGGCCAGTGCTGCGCGTCCCGCTCAGCGTCATGCTGCCTGGCGGCGGCGCCAGCGTCACAAAATTTAGCTGACTGCTGCGCAGCGGCGCACCCGCCTCCGGCGGCATCGTTTGCTGCGCGGGTTCCGCAGCGGCAGTGACCGGCGCCGTCTCCTGCGCCAGTGCGCAGCTTAGTGTTGCGGAGCCCAGCAGCAGCGCAGCGACCCACCTGTTTACTTTCGTTGTCGTCATATCATCAACTCAATGCAGAATTTTAAGCAGGCGCGCGACCGATGCCCTGCGGCAACAGCGAAGCCAGCCAGCTTACCCCAGCGGTAAGCAGGTTAAACAACCGACGTAACTGCGGCGGACCATATTCCGCCAGGCGCAGATACCCTTTGAAGCCGAGAATCGTAATATCGGCCAGGCTCTGCACCGGTTTATCCTCAGGAAAACCGTCCTGCCACAGCGCCCAGGTATCGGCGCGGGCGAAGGTGCACTGGATAAAATCGATATGCTGGCGGGTAGTCAGGGCGTCGAGACGCACGCCTGCCCGCAGGCCAAAGACGCGCTGCACCCTGCAGGGGAAACTGAACTCCTGCTGGCCGCGGCGCAGCAGCAACCAGACCTTCTCATCCTCCAGCAGCGCATCCGGCTCACGCAGTTCCAGGCCGACCCCGCCATCCGAATAGTCACGCAGCGTGCAGGGCAGCATGTGGCCGTTTTCGCGCGAAATCGCCGCAGGCATTGCAATTTCTACCCGATGCGCTTCGCGGATCTGTCGGGCTTCTACCGACACCGCCACCGCGCCCCCCAGAATCACCATGTTGTAGATCACCCAGACCAGGCTGACCCACACCGTTAACACTTCATTGGCCGGGCCGTGCTGCAGCCGCCAGAAGGCCATCACCACGCCCGCCAGATTGAGCAGAACCAGCATCATATAAGGGCGGGTGATCACCCAGTCCAGATGCCGCTTCTCGACCAGTCCGCCCTTGGCGGTCACGTTGAATTTGCCCTTGTGCGGGTTGATCAGCGCGACGGTTGTCGGCAGGGCGATATACCACGCCAGCACCGTCTCGTAGACTTCGCTCCAGAACGAGTGTCGCCAGCGTCCCTGAATGCGCGAGTTGGTCAGGCTGGTGTGCAGCATATGCGGCAGCACATAGACGGCGATCGCCAGCGCGGGTGCATAGATGATGTAGGCATGACAGAGCAGAAACGCCAGCGGCGCCAGCAGGAACACCAGCCGCGGGATCCCGGAAAGAAAGTGGAGCATGGCATTGGCATAACAGAGGCGCTGCACCCACTTCAGCCCTTTGCCGAACAGTGGATTATCAAGACGGAAAATCTGCACCATGCCGCGCGCCCAGCGGATACGCTGGCCGATATGGGCTGACAGGCTCTCTGTCGCCAGCCCGGCCGCCTGGGGAATGCGGATGTAGGCGGAGGTGTAACCGAGGCGATGCAGGCGCAGCGAGGTATGCGCATCTTCTGTCACGGTCTCAACGGCGATACCGCCAATCTTCTCCAGCGCGTCACGGCGCAGAATGGCGCAGGAGCCGCAGAAAAAGGTGGCATCCCAGGTGTCGTTGCCATCCTGAACCAGCCCGTAAAACAGCGAGCCCTCATTTGGCGTGCGGCGAAAACGCCCCAGGTTGCGCTCAAACGGATCGGGTGAGAAAAAGTGATGCGGCGTCTGCAGCATCGCCAGTCGGGGATCTTTGATAAACCAGCCCATCGTCATCTGCAGAAAGGCGCGCGTCGGCACATGGTCGCAGTCAAAGATCGCCACGAAGTCGCTGCGGCAGTGCGTTTTCAGCGCGTGATTGATGTTGCCCGCCTTGGCGTGTGCATTATCCGGCCGGACCACATAGTGAATGCCAATGCTTTCGGCAAACTCACGAAATTCCGGGCGCTTACCGTCGTCGAGCAGATAGATGTTCAGGCGATCTTTCGGCCAGTCGACACCCAGCGCGGCGTAGAGCGTCGGCCTGACCACGCTCAGCGGTTCGTTGTAGGTGGGCACCAGCAGGTCCACCGAGGGCCATGTCGCGCGGTCGTCTGGCATCGACACCGGCTGCCGGTTAAGCGGCCACAGGGTCTGGAAATAGCCCAGCACCAGCACCACCCAGGCGTAGGTTTCTGCGGCAATCAGCAGCAGGCCCAGTACCAGGCTCACCGGATCGTCCCAGTTCAGCGTCGAGGTATAGCGCCACCAGAGATAACGGCAGGATACGGTCAGCGACAGCACAATCAGCATCATGGTGGATAAACGGCCGGGTACCCGCCTTATGCCCATCGCCAGCGCCCAGAGCAGCAGCACAAAGATAAACTGCGTCGTCAGATCGAAGGGCTGGCTGATGCAGAGCAGCGCCAGCAGCGAGGCGAAGAGCCCCATCCCGATAAAAAGCGCATAACGCAGCAGCGGCGGAAGACGCTTCAGCCGCTGTTCGGCGCGCGCACCGAGCGGGTTCGATTCGGCTCGTTTTGCGCGCCGTTCCAGCCAGCGGTAGACCTGCTGCCGCCAGCGAATCAGCGCAGCGAAGCCATTTGCCCGGCGGCGGGGCGCCTCTGCTGGCAGGACAATCACCAGCCAGAGCGTCTGAATCAGATAGCGCAGAAAATCGAGCGGCCGGGGGCGCTCTGGCGAAATATGCGGATAGAGACGGCGGCGCTGCCGGAGAATGCGCTGCCAGCCGGGTGTTTCGACGCGGAACAGCATCACCACCAGCCCGCACCAGAACAGATTAAAGGCGCTGGCGAAGCGCGAGGCGCCATGACGACGTGCGTCCGCATAGCGCCGTTGTACCCCCTGCCAGGCCGGGGCGGTCAGCAGCCAGCGTAACGGGTTCACGCGTGGTTCCCCTTCAGATGCAGCAGCAGCCAGTTAGCCAGGGTGGAGATCTCTTCGCTGACCAGCGCATGTGGCCGATATTCCCCGACCGGCTGCTTCATCATCAGGGCTTCGGCCAGCGCCTCATCGCGGTGGATCAGCAGCGGGATCAGCGGATTCAGCGATGCCATCCAGAGCTGATGCAGATCCTGCTGCAGGCGGCTGTTGGCATTAAACTGATTAATCAGAAACCGGGTCATTGCAGGAAACCGTCGCTGGCTCAGACGCAGATGGCAGTTGGCGTCCGGCGTGGTAATGCAGAGCAGACCATCCAGCTGCGGGAGAAGTCCCTCGTGCCACGGCGCGCTGTCGGCAGGCAGGTCGAAAAGAATCCAGCCGTAACGCCTGCGCAGCGCCGGAAGTGCGTCGAGAAGCGGCGCGGCGACAGACCTGTCCTGTGCCGGGTCAGAGGAGGAAAGCAGACCATACGGCAGCAGGTCTGGTCCCTGCGGGTAGCGCTGCGCACACTGCTGCCAGTCACCGCCGTCACACAGCGCCTGCATCCAGCCCTGCGTAACCTGTACGGGCAGATTAAAGTGCGCACCCAGCTGACTGACCGGCGAACCATCAATCAGCAGAACCCGCTCGCCCAGCGCGGTCAGCGCCCAGCCGAGAGCCGCGCAGAGCGAGGTGGTGCCGACGCCGCCCCGGATGCCCTGAAGCGCAATCTGCGGCATCAGCGGGTGGCCCCCGGCAGCGCAGACAGGGTTTCCGATAAAAGCGGCCAGCGAGCCACAATCTCTTTCAGCCGCTCTTCACGCGCAATATCGACATAACGAAACGCATGCAGAGAAAAAGCGTCGCGCAGCGCGCTGATATCATCCTGAGGTTCATGCTGAGCGGCGGCCAGCGTATAAACATTTGGGTTTTTCATTATTTCTCGCCACGAATAAAATGTCTGCAACAGGACAGTTACATTTGCCCTCAATCTGGAAAGTGGTTTCCAGAATCGGTACGATGGCCGGAAAGGGTAAATGATCGGTAATCAGTTATTTTTAATTAGTCAGGTTACAACCTATGCTGTCTATAATAAACTAGCCGGGGCTGGAAAAATAACGAATTCAATATGAAAAATTCTTTTTCGCTGGGGCTGCAACAGGTTCAGCCCGAAGTGTCGGCATTGCAAACGCCTGGCTGTTACTGGGTAAGCTGCACACGCCCGCAGGACGCCCATACTTTTATTCGTCAGGTTATATCGCATCAGCAGTCTGTCACACTCATTAGTGCCGGCCAGCCGCCTCAGGCGCTGCTGACGCCGGATCCTGTGGGTGGCCCCGATCGTATCCCGCTGTTTTCATTACCCGAAAATAAAAAAAGCCTGCTGCAGCTGGAGCGGGATTTTGCCCGCACGCTGGGCAGTAAAAATGGGCTGATAATCTTTAGCAGCTCGGCTGCGCAGTGGGATAAGTTAAATGCAGCGGAATTAAGCGACTGGATAATGCGCATGCGCAGGCTGCTGCATAAAAGAAAGATGACGCTTCTCATTGTCACGTCCGGAATCACGCAATTTAATCAGAGTAACAATCTGCAGCGTTATTTTCGTTATATGGACGGCTTGGCTTATTTAACCTTTCAGCAGGGTGGCTGGCAATATCAAATAAGCTGGTGGTACGCCGGTGAACGACTGCTGGCCGATCGCACGCTGCGTCTGGGCTGTGAAGATGAACATTTCTTTGCGTTAAAAGAAACGCTGGAACCACTGAGCCTGAATGATGAACAGCATTATCTGGCCGATAAAAGCGTGCTTGAAGGCGCACCACCGCTTTCACGTCAGTGGCGGCTGTTTGAAGATAATCAGCAGGTATGGGAAGAGGCACAGCAGGCTAATGCCGCCACCGTTATTTTCAGTCTGACGCACAGCGAACAGATCCGCGAACTGGCAAAAATGGTGCACAGTCTGCGCCGCGCCCGGGGCAACGGGCTGAAGATCGTGGTGCGTGAGATGGGCGTCAGCCTGCGTTACAGCGATGAGCGTCTGCTGCAGGCGTGCGGTGTGAACAGCATCGTGCCTACAACGGCCGCGATGTCGCAGTTCCTTACTCTGCTGGAAGGGATTCAGGGGCAGCGGTTCAGCCGTCTGGTGCCCGCCAGTCTGGACGCGCTGATCGCCTCGCTGCAGCCGCTGCATGAAAAGGGCTATCTGCCTCCTGAGGCATTCTGTCAGGCGGTCGGCCAGCTTATCAGTAATCCGCTGCTGCCGGAAAATGACAAAGGTCTGCTGGTCGCCCTGCGCCCGGTGCCGCAGCTTAGCCCGCAGCAAATCCTGACGCTCTGCAAGCCGCGTCGCTTTGGGGACCTGGTCACGGTGCTGGAGGATCGCGTTATCCTGTTTCTCTCCTCCTGCCGCTATAACGACCTGGATAAAGCCCTGACATTTATCTTTTCACTGCCGCACGACGAACTCTTTGCCAACCGGATTATCTGGTTTGAGGATAACCAGATTCAGGCCGAGATCGGCAATATCAAAAAAAGGAGACCGGTGGCGCTGCAGGCGCTGTCAGCGGAGACCGGACCGGCGCGCGACGCCCTCCCACGGCCCGCAGAAAAGCCTGAACGCGCGACACCGCAGCCCATTACTTTACTGCCGGAGAATGAGCCCCGATGAACCTGATGGACTGGGTACAGATTGCCCTGCTGGCGACAGGGATCGTGTTGCTTCTGAAACCGGTGTGGCAGCAGTGGCTGCCGCGTCGCTGGTATGGTCTGCTGAATCGCCTGTTACCTGCTCGTGCGCTGAAGTCTGAAGGGCACTGGCAGCGTCACTCTTCAAAAACGGATGCAAAAGTTAATGAAAAATGATCAACCCACTGCGGGTCATGCCGCCCGGCTGTGGTCCGGCTGGCGTGGATTAGGCGGCTGGAACTTCTACTTTTTAGTCAAGTTCGCTCTGCTGTGGTACGGCTATCTCAATTTTCACGCCCTGAGCAACCTGGTGTTTCTGGCCTGGCTGCTTTTCCCGCTGCCGTCGGTGCGTCTACATCGCCTGCGTCACTGGGTTTCCATTCCGATGGGTTTCGGGCTGTTCTGGCATGATACCTGGCTGCCCGGCATCAACAGCATTCTCAGTCAGGGCGATCAACTGATGGGATTCTCCGTTGATTATCTGCTCGATCTGGCTGACCGTTTCATTAACTGGCAGATGCTGGGGGCGCTGTTTGTGCTGCTGGTGCTCTACCTGTTTATCTCTCCGTGGATCCGCCTTACCGTGCTGGTGTCACTGATGCTGATCTGGCTCAACGTGCTGACTATCGCGGGTCCGGCGATGTCGCTGCTGCCGACACGCGCTGCCACGCCGCAGGTTGTCCTGAATCAGACGCCCGCCGCAACCCCGGCAGCAGCCGTACCGGATGGGCTCGATCAGTCGGCCGCGCCCACCAGCGCCAGCCTGACCGCCTGGCTCAGCCGTTTTTATGAGAGTGAGCGCAAGCGCGTCACCCACTTCCCGGAGAGCCTGCCAGCGGATTCACAGCCGTTCGACATCCTGGTGATCAACATCTGTTCGCTCGCCTGGTCCGATATGGATGCGGTCCAGCTGCGCAATCATCCACTGTGGCAGCACTTCGACATCATGCTGACCAACTACAACTCGGCCACCAGCTACAGCGGCCCGGCGGGGATTCGCCTGCTGCGCGCCAGCTGCGGTCAGACCTCGCACAGCGATCTCTACAAACCGGCCGATGCGCGCTGCTATCTGTTCGACAACCTGGCGAAGCTGGGCTTCAAAGAGCAGCTGATGATGGACCACACCGGCGTGTTTGGTAACTATCTCAAGGAGCTGCGCGAATCGGGCGACATTCAGGCTCCGCTAATGTCGCAGGCGGGCATCGCGCCAGAGCTGACCTCCTTCGACAGCTCACCGGTGTTTAATGATGCTCAGCTGATGCAGCGCTGGCTCGACGATCGTAATAAGAGCAGCGATGCGCGCAGCGCCACCTTCTACAACCTGATCCCGTTGCATGACGGCACCCGCGACCTCGGCAGCACCAAAACCGCTCCGTGGAAGCCGCGTGCGCAACAGCTGTTTGATCAGATCGATACCTTCCTCACCCAGCTGGAGAAGTCCGGCCGTCGGGTGATGGTTCTGGTGGTGCCGGAGCATGGCGCAGCACTGCAGGGCGATAAAATGCAGATGTCAGGCCTGCGCGATATTCCCAGCCCTGGCATTACGCATGTGCCGGTGGGGATTAAGTTTGTCGGTATGAAGGCGCCTCATCAGGGACAGCCGCTCAACATTGATACCCCGACCAGCCTGCTGGCGATCTCGGAACTGGTGTCGCGCGTGGTAGATGGGCAGGTCTTTAATGCGCCAAATGTGAATATGTCAGTGCTGGCGGATAAGCTGCCACAGACGCCGGTGGTGTCGGAAAACGACGGTGCGGTGGTGATGATGTATCAGGGTAAGCCCTGGATCCGGCTTAACGGTGGCGACTGGGTGCCCTATCCGGAGTAAGCCGTCAGCGGCGGGTCGGCGCTGTTAAGCCCTGACCCGCCCTGCTGTCAGCGTTTCTCCTGAAACGCCTGCCAGGTCAGCAGCTGCAGACTGGCCGAAAAGTAGTTCTGATCCGGCGCCAGCCGATCGCTGAGATAGCCGGTCTCATTCAGGGTCAGATCACGAACCGCCAGCAGTCCTCCCTCCAGATGATAAGGCGCCGGAGTATTGGCCAGCACGTCGAACCAGGCGGGAGTCAGCATCCGGCTGTAACCCTGCCAGACTCGCTGGAACGGCACCAGCGCCAGGCTGTGCGGGTCGTACCACCAGATGTTCAGCGGCACGCGAATCGCATCATAACTGAAACGGTTAGAGTAGCCGACCGCCGGGGCCACCGAGCCATCGGCATTCAGCGCGACCCAGTCCAGTGGCAGACCGGTTTTGCCAAAGCTCAGCTTACCCAGCAGGTCAAAGCCATCATTGATCAGCGCATCCCAGACCTGAAGATGGCTGTGCTCGCCAAACTCCCGCCAGGCCTGAAACAGGAAATAGGAGGGATTGAGCACCACATAGCTGGTCTTATTAAAACCCTGCGCGCCCGGCAGTAACACGGTGTGGCCGCCAAAACGGATCACATCGAGTTTAATGATGGCGCGCTGGATCCGGTCAGACGCCTGCTGATAGTCCGGCACCTGCCATTTCTGTGCGGCCCGCTGCAGGGCCCAGGCCAGCAGCACATCGCCATCTGCGGCGTTGTTTTTGTCGGCAACCGGATCGTCACTGCCCGGCACATAGCGCCAGTAGAACAGTTCGGTCTGCGGGTTACGCAGCTGGCTGCGGGTCCACTGCCACAGTCGATCAAAGGTGGCGCGGTCGTCATTGGCTACCGCCAGCAGCATGCCGTAGCCCTGCCCTTCGGTGTGACTGACATTGTTATTGGCGGTATCAGTGATCCGCCCTTCAGCCGTGACAAAGCGACTTTTAAAGGTCTCCCAGCCGCTGGCACTTGCCTGTGCGCTACAGGCCAGCAGTAATACAGAGCAAATCCAGCCCAGCCAGAATGGCTTACGTTTCATATCCCGTCCTATTGATATCGGTAGTGCAGCGTCGTGCCGTCGTTGCGTTCAGGTGTCACCGGCACGCGCTTACTGCCGCCCTGCCCCTGCAACCAGCCCGAAAGAAGGCCGGCCATCACCGCCCCAAAGGCGGCCTGCCACTCCGCCGCTGAATGGAGGCTGTCGCCTGCCGGTAAAGCATGATACGCAATCTGCAGCGCCGTCTCTTCCGGCTGCAACTGCACAAAGCCCCAGTTAAACCGTGCCAGCTGCAGATTACACTCGCGCTCCAGATCCTGCACGGTGCGCGCCTGTGGCAAAGGATAGCGGGTCGCCAGCGATTCACCCATCTGATAAAGAAAGGCTTCCGCCTCCTGCTGACCGCCATTGGCCATCATCCCGTCGATCAGCACGCTGACCAGGTCAAACCAGCCCGGCTGATAAGGATGCGATACCCCTGCATGTTCACTCATTACTTCTCTCCGAACAGATAGCGGACATAGAGCTGCGCACTGCTTTCGTTATAGTCACCAAAGGTGTCATAGCCCAGCTGGCCGCCAATCGTCACATCTTTGTTGAGTTTGTAGTCCGCCCCGGCGTGCAGGTTGTAGCCGATCCCGTTTTTGCTGTTGCCGGAGTAGTAAGCCTCTTTCACGCTGCCGCGGGCGGCAAGGGATTCCAGTTCTGACTGCAGACGGCCATCGGCCGGGAAGTAAGCGCTCTTATCCTGACTGTAGGACTGATAACCAGCGGACCCGCCGATGTTCACTTTCAGATCGTCAAACTTGCGGGAGAACTCGATCGGGAACGAAACCGACGCGTAGTTCTGCGGACTGAAGTAGCCCCCCTGTCCGTAGCTGAAATAGCTGAGGTTTTTAGAGAAGTCCATCCACGACAGGCTCATGCCCACCTTCAGCTCGCGATCGTCGGTGTGGAACGGACGGACATAGGCCCCGGCCGTCGCCTGCAGGTTATTGTTGCTGGCGACATTCTCACCCAGGTAGCTGTAAGCGCCTGCACCGGCATAGAATCCGGCATCGCCATTGTCGTAGCTCAGCAGCGCATTGGCCCCGTTTTTAGTCACGCGGCCCCAGCGTTTACCGCTGGTTTTATCCTCTGCGCCGACGTAAGAGAGCAGGCTGTCGGTAATCGCGCGGCGCTCACCGGTCAGGATCAGCGTCAGGAAGTCAGTGAGTTTCGGTGACCACTGCACACCGCCTACCAGAGTGCTGAGATCCTGGCCCAGCGGCGTACTGCCGAGATCCACCTTGTAGCTGTCGCCCTTCAGCGCCAGATTCAGCTCGACGCCAGAGGCGGTCTGTGAATCGGTGGTGGCGTTCGGCAGGTCATTCACCGTCGCACCGCCTGCGGCCACCACGTTGCCCTGACTCAGGGCATTGGTGCCGAAACGACGCCAGGCATCTGCTGCGCCACTGCCAGCCGTCAGGGAGACCGGCGTGGCGGTAAAGTCCAGGCGGGCCTTTTCAAATGGCACGGTCGAGAAGGTCAGCGGCGCTTTGGCTTCCGTCAGCTTGCTCAGGCCCGACTCGCCATCGCGTCCGCGCACCTGCACCATGCCCTGACTCCAGGTGCCGGTTTTCTCCTGCAGAGAATCCATCATGGTGTCGACATCGTGCAGAGTCTGCGCGCGCTGGGCCACGATTTCGCTGCCTGCGGCTGGTTCGCCCTGGGGTGCCGCCTCCGCCGGTGCCGCCTGCCACGGCAGGACGGTGCCGTACGCCGAAGGTGAACGTCCCACCGGCGAGGTGTTGCGGTTGATAAACGGATTATCCGCCAGCGCCAGTCCGCCGACCGTCGGCACGCTGCCGGGCTGCGCACCCTGCAGGCCAATCAGCTGTCCGCGAGCCGAACGCAGATAGGCCATCGCCTGCGAATGTTCGCCGTTGGCTTCCGCCACCCGCGCCAGCAGCAGCAGACGATCCGGCGACCGGGTCGTACTGTTCAGGCCACGGGTCAGCTCATTGGCGCGTGGCACATTGTTCTGCGCCAGCGCGACGTTAATGGCGCCGACGCGCGCATCCTGGGTCGGCGTATCCTGCGTCATCAGGTAGTCATACACCACGCCCGCGTCGCGGTTCATTTTGCCGTCCTGATAGAGTCGGGCCATGGCGAACATCAGGTCGCGGTTCTGCGGATCCTGCTGCAGCGCACCGATCAGCTTGTCGTAGGCTGCGGCGTACTGCCGCTGCTGCCGCAGGCGATCCACCTCGTTGATCAGATAGCCGTTGCGGATACCCGCCAGCTGCGTCGGAGTGCTGCGGGCCTGCAGCTCCGGATTGCTGAGGAAACGCTGCGCCTCGCTGCCGAGCCCGGCCTGATTCAGCACCGCCATCTGCGCAGCATAGTCACCCGCATTGCCCTGCACGCCACGCTGCAGGTTGGTACGTACCACCGACACGGCGCTGGTGAGATCGCCCGCCTGTGCCAGTTTCTGCGCCAGATTACCGGCATCCACCGGGTTAGCCGGTGGGCTGGTCGCCAGTGCTTTCAGGGTGTTGGCCGCCGCCGTCGTGGCGCCCTGCGCCAGATAGTGATCGGCGCTGCTCATCTGCAGATTGAAATTCACCCGCTGCGCCAGCTCACGCATCGCCGCCGTCTGCGACTGCGCAGGGATCCGCGCCAGCAGCGCGCTGGCCTGCTGCCAGCCGCCGCTTTCACTGGCGTTAAGCGCGCCCGCGTAGCGTTCGCTGATGCTGGCTCCGTTGCGCATCACCGGCTGCATCACGTTGGCGGCCAGCAGCGTGTCGCCCTGCTGACGATAGAGCCGCGCCAGATCGAGCCGCAGCCAGCCATCGGTGGGATAGCGCTGCACGCCCTGCTGCAGCGTTGTGATGGCCGCCGCGCTGTTACCGGCCGCCAGCTGACGTTTCGCCTGCTGACGCAGAACATCGGCTTCGTTAGCACGCGGCGTGACGCTCTGCCGCACGCTCTCCGGCAGGGCGCCCAGCAGGCTATTGGCCTCTGCCGTGCGGTTCTGCTGACGCAGCACGTAGAACAGTCCCTCTTTTGCGCTGCGGTTATCCGCATCACTTTGCAGAATGGTGCGATAGAGCTGCTCCGCCTGCTCTGGCTGATTAGTGCGACGCAGCACGTCAGCGCGGAACAGCCTGGCGGCCAGCCCCTTTTCGCCTTCCGCCTGGATCAGCGGTTCGCTTAACGTCAGCGCCTGGGCGCTGTCACCGCTCTTCAGCGCCTGCTGGGCACTCGCCAGCCGCGCATAGAAGCGGGCATCGTCCGCCTGCTGCTGACGTGATGACCCCTGGTCGCCGCCGAGCTGAGCCGCACGCTGCAGATAGTCCGCCGCCTCCTGATAGCGTCCGGCACGCTGAGCCACATAGCCCATGCCCGCCAGGGCATCCGCATCCTGAGGGTTGGCCCCCAGTACTTTTTCAAAACTGGCCTGCGCTCCACCGACATCACCGCTGTTCAGTGCGCTGAAGCCCGCGCCTTTCTCTGCGCCGCCAACGTTTTTACGGTAGTAGTCGATAACGGCGGAATCCTGCGGGTGACGCTGCTGCCAGGTCTGGTAGAGCGCCGCATCGGACGGCTGCGGGCCGAGCCACAGCAGCGCCTGCCGCAGCGAGCGGTCGGCATCCTGATTGCCGCTCGCCAGCGAACTCAGTACCTCAATGCCCTGGCGGCGGGTCGACTCCTGATAGGTCAACGCCTTACCCAGCGCCAGCTGCGCGCCGGTATCCTGCGGATGCTGGGCCGCGAACTGGCGCAGCGCCTCAACCGCCTGCGGCAGCAGCGTGCGATCGCCCGCCATGGTCAGATAATATTCCGCCGCGACGCTGGCGGGCGGCTCATTGCCGCTGAAGGTGTTGCGCCAGGTCTGCAACGCCGCCGGAATGTTGCCGCTGCGCGCCTGCTGACGCGCCAGCGAAAGCTGCGCCTGCGGAATGGTCTGCAGCTGACGCGCGTTATCCAGCTCGCTGAGATGCGGATCGTTGGGGGAAACCTGGCTCAGACGGGCGCGATACTGCGCCGCCGCCGCATTGTCGCCGCCCTGCTGTGAATAGAGCGCCAGCAGGTAGAGCGCCTGGGTGTTGCCTGGCTCCACCATCAGCACTTTCTGCAGCGAGGCTTTCGCCAGATCGTCGTGCGCTTTCTGATGCCAGTAGGAAGCCTGATCAAACAGCGCCTGCAACGCCGGGTTGGTGCTCTCCGCTGCCAGCAGCGGCTGCGACAGGGCCAGCGAGCTGCCGAGTAGCAGCGCATGGCGGATACCGGCACTTAACAGATTTTTTTTCATTGTTATTATCCTTACTTCCTGCCGGAATCACGGTTCTGACCGGGGTTCAGACGCCGCGACGCATGTCGCTTCAGCATCACCCAGGCACCACTGCCCACCAGAGCGGAAACCAGCAGCGCCGCCAGCGCCAGCAGCACCGAGTGCTGGTTGGCATACCACACCACCATCATGTACCAGGGCATCTCCCCGCTGGGGAACTGCGCGCCGACACGGAAACTGCGGATGCCGTTTTCATCGGTGATAATCGCCGTATCGCCCCGCACCGCGGCGTTGATCTGCGCGGAACTCAAATCGTTGTGCAGACGCAGCAGCTGTTCGTCGCTGGTCGCCACCGTCATCACCACCAGCCGATCGCGATTCCACGGCGAGCGATAGCTAAGGAAGCCGCGCCACGCCTCGTTGGAGGAGAAGTAACGATCGGCATCCAGTTGCTGACGACTCCAGTCGCCGGTCAGCCAGCCACGCACTTTTTCCAGCGCGTCCGGCTCTTTCACACCGAAGGTGTTGCCCGTGGCGTCGTAAGGTGAGGCCGCCAGCATCGCCTGATTAAAGGCGCTGTTGCCGGTGGTGCTGACCGCCAGCAGATCGCTCTGCGCCAGGCGCGCCAGATGGGTGCCGCCAGCGGGCAGACCGAACAGCACCTGATTCTGCGTCAGCGCAACGCCGGTGGCGTTACCCGCCCGCGCGGCCAGGTCCAGCAGGGTGGACAGCTCCGCATCGCTGGGCGTTTCCGGCAGCAGCAGCGTGGTCTGGCCAAAGTCAGCCAGCCGCGAGAACGGGAATGACGCCCCCACAAAGTAGGAGAGGTTTGGCAGCATGCTGAAGTGACGCGTATGGCTCAGATCGATCCACGAATCCTCTTCAATCCGGCTCTTGATATTGTTGTTCAGCAGCACGCCGCAGGGCGCATCCGCCCGCGGTTTAATATTGAAGTAGAGCGCCAGCTGGTTGTCGCCATAGATCAGATAGGGTTCGAGGTTAAGCTGATACTGCTCCTGACGCGCATCTCCGCCCAGGCGATGCCAGGCGCTCTCCAGCAGGCCGACCTTGTTCACCGTCAGGTTGCGCAGGAAGGTGCCGTTCAGCATGACGTTCAGGAACGAATTGTCCTCGTCGATCCAGCTTTCGGAGGGAAAGCGATAGTGCAGATTAACCGGCACCGTGTTGCCATCCCACAGAAACAGATCCGGCGCGGCGCGGAAGTTCACGCGCAGCGCATCATGCCAGATGCCGCTGCTGGTCAGGTTCTGATCTTTGCGCAGCAGCTCGCTCAGGCGCACCGGGCGGTCGGTGTTGATCCAGCGCGGCGCATCGTACGGCTTGCGGTTGCCGAGGGTCTGCGGGGAAACCAGCAGATGGTTCTCATCGGTATTCAGCGGCTGCGTCGTCAGCCGGTTGGCCGCCTGACGCAACTGATCGTCGTTATTGCCCACGACCAGCAGTAACTTGTAAACCGGATTGTTGGGGTTATCGACCAGCTGCAGCATCGGCCCGTTACTGGCCGGAAGCGTCAGGGTGCCGATGCGATCGCCGGGATGACCAAACAGGATGCCGTTATTTTCCGGCAGTTCGCCGCGCACCACCGGGAAACGGATGCCGCGATAGTCACTTTGAATGCCGAGCCAGGAGGCCACCAGCGCCGCTGCGCTGACGGCATCCGGCGAGACCTGACGGGCGAAGCCCATCGTCACTACGGAGGCCGTCATCCGCTGCGGATCCAGGAAGGGACGCGGGAAATTGCGCAGGCTGGTACCGATATTGAGCTGCTGTCCCTCAAGGTGCAGCGCGGTCTTCGGCAGAATCGTGACCTGATACTGCTGCGCGCTCTCTTTTTCGCACAGCAGTTTGTCCGCATCGTTGATCTTAAAACTGAGGTTATTGGACGACACCACCATCGCTGCCGGAATATCCAGCTCATAGTCACTGACGTCGCTGTCCGTGGCGCCCAGCGGCAGCGTCCCCAGCGGCTGACCATTCAGCATCAGCTGCAGTGACGTATTACGGGCGGCCAGCGCGGCGGACACGCGCAGCGTCAGATTCAGCCGCGCATTGGTGATCACCTCATCGCTGGGCAGGGTAAAGGTGATCCCCGACTGTAACTGCCCTCCGGTCAGCGTGATGCCGCGCGTCTGGCCCATCTGGGCCACCGAGAGGGTGCTGCTGATGGGCTGATTGATCGCCGCCGCGATCACCGGCTGCGGCACCGCTACCGGGGCGGTTGTCTGGCCAGGCGCATAGGGCACCGCGCTGGCGGCAGCCGCCAGCGCCGGATCGGCACCGCTCAGTCCCTGCGGCGGCGGTACGTCGGACAGCGCACTGCTGTCCTGAGTGACGGATCCGCTGCTCTCCTCCGGCGCAGCGACAGACGCTGCCTCACCGCTGACCTGCGGCGTGGAGGTCGCCTCACCCGCCGGGGCATAAGCTGGATTTGCCGATGCCGGCGTGGTTTCCGCCACGGCACGCTGTGGCGCTGAAGCTGGTGCAGATTCTGCAGCCTGCGCAGCCGGGGCTGCTGAAGAGAGTGACGGCGCGGCCGTCCTGCCACCGCTGACCGTCGGCGCGGCCTGCGCTGGATCTGCGGCCAATGTGGCCGCACTGTTAACCGGCGTCAACGCAGGCGTCGCACTGGCCGGTGCCTGATTTTCTGCGGGCGCACTGACGGCGGTATCGGCTGGCGGCGTGGTGGCCGCGGCCCCGGACGGCAGCGGTGCCGGGCTGTTGACCGGCTCGCGGGCGGCTGCACTGTCAGCGTGCGCTGTGGCGGTGCTATCCGGGGGCATCGGGGCCGGGCTGTTTACCGGTGCGGCGCTGCTGCTCTCACCGGCAACCGGCGTCTCCGCGACCGCAGGCGTCAGCCACAGCGCGGCGCTCAGCGAACTCGCCAGTAAAGTTTGCGTCAGGATCTTCATGCCGCGCCATCCTCTTTCGCCGCCGCGGCAACCGGGTCGACTTTTTTACGTTTATCGTGGCGCCCCTTCCAGGTCAGCCAGAACAGCTCAAATACGGTACGGACAATGGTGCCCAGCGAAATCAGCGGGTTATCCTGCTTATACTCCGGCTGGATCCAGGCATCGGCGCGCGCCAGCACCACCCGCACCAGTTCACGACGGCGCGTCAGCGGCATCGCCTCAAAGCGCAGGCGGATGCTCTCCCTGTCGCCGGAGATCTTGCTGACCGGAATGGTGATCGCGCCAGATTTCAGCAGCAGATCAATCTCTTCAATCTCGTCCGACTCATGGCGGCTGTCCGGTGCATCGAGCTGCGCGCCCCCCATCGAAAGGTTGCTGGTCAGGGTGCGTGATGAGATGCCGCTGGCGTAATGGATAATCGCCGGGATCTGCACCTCTACGCGGATGGTTTTACGCACCTGCTTGGTTTCACGGGCCACGGCAATGGCCGCCATCAGGATAATCAGGCTGAAGATCGCCCAGCCGACGTTGAGCGCAATAACATAAGGATCGACGCCAAAATAGTCATGCATCGTGGCACGGACGATGCCCGCCACGATCCCGATGCTCAGCAGCAGCGCCACAATGACGTGCGGACGCACGATGTGGAAATCGAAGAAGCCCTGGTCCAGCACGCCGCCTTTGTCCGTCACGTTGAACTTGCCATGTTTCGGCGACAGCAGGGTCAGCAGAGTCGGGATCACCAGATGGAAGCACATCACCGTCTCATAGATCTCCCCCCAGAAGGTGTAACGGAAACGGCCATTCATACGGGAGTTCACGTAGAGCGACATCACCAGGTGCGGCAGCACATAGGCAAAGATCAGCGACGCCGAGGAGTGAATAATATTCAGGTTAAACAGCAGATAAGCCAGCGGCGCCGTCAGGAAGGCGACGCGAGGCAGGCCGAACTGAAAATGCAGCATGGCGTTGAGATAGCAGAGACGCTGCTGCCACTTCAGACCCCGGCCAAACAGCGGGTTATCGACGCGGAAAATCTGCGTCATGCCGCGCGCCCAGCGGGTACGCTGAATGATGTGCAGACCCAGACGCTCGGTCGCCAGACCGGCCGCCAGCGGGATCGATAAAAAGGCGGAGCCCCAGCCCAGACGCTGCATTTTCAGAGCGGTGTGCGCATCTTCGGTGACGGTTTCGACCGCAAAGCCGCCAATCTCCTCCAGTGCTGAACGGCGGATGACCGCACAGGAGCCACAGAAGAAGGTGGCGTTCCAGTTATCATTGCCCTGCTGCACCGGACCATAGAACAGCGCGCCCTCATTCGGAATGCTGCGCGCCGCGCGCAGGTTGCGCTCAAAGGGATCGGGCGAATAGAAGTAGTGCGGCGTCTGCAGCAGCGCCAGCTTCGGATCTTTCAGGAACGGCCCGACCGTCGCCTGCAGGAAGGTACGGGTCGCAACGTGGTCGCAGTCAAAGATGCAGATCAGCTCACCTTTGGTGATCTTCATCGCATGGTTGAGGTTGCCGGCCTTGGCGTGTTTATTATCGTCGCGGGTGATGTAGCCGACCCCGACATCCGCCGCGAAGCGGGCAAATTCGCTGCGCTTGCCATCATCCAGCAGATAGACTTTCAGTTTGTCACGCGGATAATCAATACACTGCGCCGCCAGCACGGTGTCGCGTACCACATCCAGACTTTCGTTATAAGAGGGCACATAAATATCGACCGTCGGCCACAGCGTGATGTCATCGGGTAAGGGTTCGATGGTGCGTTTTAATGGCCAGGTGGTCTGCAGGAAGCCGAGAATTAAGATCAGCCAGACGTAAAGTTCCGCCAGATATAAGCCGATTCCCAGGAGTGCTTCGACCTCGGAATTAAAATGCAGCGTCTCCGTTGTCCGCCACCAGATATAGCGGCTGGACATTAAGGCGGAGAGAATAACCATCACCACCGTTATTTTTCGGCTCTTGCTGAAGCCCAATAAAAACATCATGCCAATACTGATCAGGCCAAAAATATACTGCTTCTGGCTGTCCATTGGCGTAATGATGATCACCGCAGCGACAGGTGCAAGCACCAGCAGCAGCAGGTAAAACCCGATTTTACTCATGAGTCACCCTGAGAAGAGCTGTGTAAGTCAGCCACCTGGCCGAAGCCGGTTAATAGTGGCTGGTGCGGATAGAGGCCTGCACTTCACCATTACCGACGGTGATATTCAGAATGCTGCTGACGCGTCTGGCGATCAGTTCAATATCAAATGCGGCTGCCGACGCGGGGCTGAAATCATAAACCGACTGCTGAGAGGCATTGGCTTCACCCACACTTTCATCACGGTGAACCACGCCCAGTAAATTATCGCCCAGCCGCTGCTGCATAAATGCGGTGACATCGCGGTTAATATTCCGCCGGTTATCGCACTGATTCAGAATAAAGTGGTGCCCCTGCTTATTATTAAGCGGTTTACCAATCATCCGGTTCTCTTCAATCTGCGGTAATAACGACACAGAGGCGGTATCCGCTAACATCACCACTAAATGCATATCGGCAAGCGCCGTCATCGCTTTAAGGGCGGGACCCGGGCCAGGCGGAAAATCGGCCACAATCACCAGACCCGGATAGTTCAGCACCGTGTCCAGGCCGCGCTTAATGAAGTGGGGATCTTTCATCAGGTTCTCTTCAAACCGTTCGCGCTGCGGCTCCGTGACGTCGCCATAAGGCAGAACAAAGATATTGCCGCCGGTGGTGAGAATCGACTGACTCCAGTCCGCCTGCTCTTCTGAACGCGCCACAAAGCCGCGGCCATCATTAAGCGGCACACCAAAGTGAAGACGCAGTGCATTCTGCACATCAAAATCGATGGCCAGCACTTTGCTACCGGATCGCGCCAGGCTCCAGGCCAGATTCGCCGCCAGCGTCGTTTTTCCCACGCCTCCCTTCGGCGAGCACACACAAACTAACGGCATAGCGCAATCTTCTCCAGTAACGGTTTGAGTAAGGTTTCTTTTGGCAACTGAGTCTCACGCGGGCGGAACAGCGCACCAAAGCGCCCCGGTTCAGAAGCGGATGCGGCCGGTGGCAGTGCGGGCTGCGCTGCAGCGACCGTCGCGGGCTGAGGCGCGATGAGCGTGGCGGCACGGACCGGCGCAACGCGCGCTGCCTCCTGCGGCGGAGCCACAGGGTGTGACGGCGGCGGCGGCGGAAAGAGCGACGCCGCGTGATTTTCCGCTCTGGCGGGCGCGGGCATCGCGCTGCCTGAAAGGCTCTCAAGGATCGACGTGCCAGCCGCCAGGGCCGGTTGCGCGCTGAGCGAGGCGTGGCGAGGCGGCGCCTCCGGTGGCGGTGCCGTAAACTCATCACCGCGCAGCGGTTGAGGTTGCGGCAGGTCAATACGCTGGCCGCCGCTAAAAGGGGTCTGATTTTCCTCTTTCGCCAGCTGACGAATCAGCGCCCACTTGCTGTGTTCTGCCGCTTCCTGCGCCTGGCCAGACATATCTTTAAAATCGATGTCGAGCGTCTGCGTTTTCTCTTTAAAACGCTGCAAATCATCGTAATTATTCTTCATGAGTCATGGCCTGCCACAAAGGGGAAATTTTCCCGGAATATAGCATATCCGTTTAATAATGGTCAGAAAAATCTGATTACAAAAAAAGCAAATTCAATAAAATTGTTTAATCATAAAGATTCTTATTCAACCAGACATAGCCATTATCGGCATATTAATCCTGACAATTAATAATTATTTCTTAAGTTAAATCTGTCAGTACTATTTTAATAATTTTTAAGAATTGTCTGTTCTGTTAACGGCTGGCACAGCCAGACAGACCGACAGAAATCTCTTCAGAAAAAGAAATAAGCCTGCGGCAGACCGCAATTAAAGCGAAGCGTGTTGCTGAGGGATTGAAAGTATTTATCTTTTTTCTGGTTAAGCCTCAGCCGAAAAAAAATCAGGTGAGCCGTGTTAAAGAAAAGAGTGAGCGGCATCGTTACAGCGCCACCGCCGATCCGCCTGTGATGCGGCCTGCCGCTGAGTTGAGATAAAAAAAGGCTCCAGAATGGAGCCTCAGGCCGGGGGAACCGCGTCAGTATCGCCGCTGGCCTGTGCGCTAAAAGCGTTCTGCGCACAGGCCGCACACCTTTAGCTGACCTTCTCTGCCACACCCACTGGCTGATTCTCATCCTGATCCACAGCAAAGCAGGCAATCTCCTGTCCGCCATAGTTTTTCAGCTTCGGCTGCAGCTGGACGCAGGTGCCAAAACGACGATGACAGCGCGCATTGAAGGCGCAGCCCGGCGGCGGATTGAGCGGGCTGGGCAGTTCGCCGGTCAGCTTGATACGCTCACGGCGGTCGTCCGGGTTCAGGCGCGGTGTCGCGGAGAGCAGGGCCTGGGTGTAAGGATGGCGGGGATTAGAGAAGATCGCCTCTTTACTCCCCTTCTCGACGCAGCGGCCGAGATACATCACCATCACCTCATCGGCAATGTGCTCCACCACCGACAGATCGTGCGAAATGAAGACGTAAGAGAGCCCCATATCCTGTTGCAGATCCATCATCAGGTTAAGCACCTGAGCACGTACCGAGACATCAAGCGCGGAAACCGGCTCATCGGCGATCAGGACATCCGGGTCAAGCATCAGCCCGCGCGCGATAGCAATACGCTGACGCTGACCGCCGGAGAACATGTGCGGATAGCGATCGTAATGCTCGGTCTTCAGGCCCACTTTCGCCATCATCTCCAGCGTCTTCTCGCGGCGTTCCGCTTTGGTCAGCTGCGTGTTGATCACCAGCGGCTCTTCCAGAATCTGGCTTACTTTCTTACGCGGATTGAGCGAGCCGTACGGGTTCTGGAACACGATCTGGATTTTCTGTCGACGCAGCTTCTGCGCCTGCGGATCGTGCTTCAGCAGATCCTGACCGTGCCAGTAGAGCTGCCCTTCGGTTGGCGTTTCGATCATGGTCAGCAGGCGGCCCAGGGTCGATTTGCCACAGCCGGACTCCCCTACCACCGCCAGGGTTTTGCCCCGCTCCAGATTAAATGAGACGCCATCCAGTGCTTTAACCAGGCGCTCCTGACCAAACAGCCCCTTCTTCACCGGGTAGTGTTTCTTCAGATCGATGGCCTGCAGCAGGAACTGATCTTTATTGGTTTCATGACTCATAGGTTGGTCTCCCGGCATCGTCCAGCGGATAGTGACACTTGGACTGGCGTCCTGGAATGGTGCGCAGTTCAGGTTCTTCCTGACGACAGCGGTCAGTCGCATAGGGGCAGCGTGGATTCAGCAGACAGCCAATCGGGCGATCATACTTGCCCGGCACCACGCCCGGCAGTGAGGCCAGACGCGCTTTGTCTGCCGCAAACTCCGGCAGCGCACGCAGCAGCGCCTGCGTATAGGGATGGCGCGGTGCTTTAAAGATATCGCCGGCTTTGCCGCTCTCCACCACCTGACCGGCATACATCACGATAATGTGGTGCGCCGCTTCGGCCACCAGCGCCAGATCGTGCGTAATCAGGATCAGCGCCATGTTCTCCTGACGCTGTAACTCCAGCAGCAGCTCAATGATCTGCGCCTGAATAGTCACGTCGAGCGCCGTGGTCGGCTCATCGGCGATTAACAGCTTAGGCCGACAGGCGATTGCCATGGCGATCATCACACGCTGACTCATCCCGCCCGACAGCTGATGCGGGTAGACATCAAGCCGCGACGCCGGATCGGGAATACCGACCTGATTGAGCAGGTCGATCGCCCGCTGACGGCGGGTGCGTTTGTTGCCGCCCTGATGCACCTTGATCGCTTCCATAATCTGGTAGCCCACGGTGTAGCAGGGGTTGAGGCTGGTCATCGGGTCCTGGAAAATCATCGCCACTTCTGCGCCCACTAACTGGCGGCGCTCTTTTTCGGAGATGCGTTTCAGGTCGCGCTGGTTGAACTCCAGCTTCTCCGCCATCACCTTGCCAGGGAAATCGATCAGCCCCATGATCGCCAGTGAGCTGACCGATTTGCCGGAGCCGGACTCGCCCACAATGCCCACGACCTGGCCCTGCTCAACCTGATAACTGATGCGGTCAACCGCGCGGAAAGGTGCTTTTTCGTCACCGAAATGCACCGATAGTTTGTCTACATTTAATAACGCCATCTCGGTGCCTCTTTACTGCTTGAGTTTCGGGTCGAGTGCATCACGCAAACCATCGCCCATCAGGTTAAATGCCAGCACGGTCAGCAGAATGACCAGTCCGGGGAAGGTCACCACCCACCAGGCACTTTGCGCATACTGCAGAACGTCGGAGAGCATGGTGCCCCACTCCGGCGTTGGCGGTTGCGCACCCATACCGAGAAAGCCCAACGCCGCCATGTCGAGAATGGCGTTGGAGAAGCCTAATGAAGCCTGCACGATCAGCGGTGCCAGGCAGTTAGGCAGAATATTCACGAACATCTGGCGCAGCATACCGGCGCCCGCGACGCCGGAGGCGGTCACGTAGTCGCGGTTGACTTCCACCAGCACCGCCGCGCGCGTCAGACGGATATAGTGCGGCAGCGCCACAAAGGTCAGTGCAATCGAAGCGTTAACGATGGACGGGCCGAAAATAGCGACCAGCACCAGGGCCAGCAGCAGGCTGGGCAGCGCCAGCATGATATCGACCAGACGCATGATGGTGGCATCGACCACGCCGCCGAGATAGCCCGCCAGCAGGCCGAATATCACGCCGAAAATCAGCGACAGCACCACCACCAGACAGCCCACCAGCAGCGACAGGCGCGCACCAAACATCAGGCGCGACAGCACGTCACGGCCGACATCGTCGGTGCCCAGAATGTAGCTCCAGCTTCCACCCTCCTGCCAGACCGGCGGATGCAACAGCGCATCGCGGAACTGCTCCGCAGGAGAGTGCGGGGCCAGCACATCGGCAAAGATGGCGCACAGCAGCACAATGATGATGTACACCAGGCCGATGACCGCGCCTTTGTTACGTTTAAAGTAGTGCCAGAATTCCTGAAATGGGGTCATCGGCTTGGGTGCAACGTTAACGCTGCCGGGTTCAACAACAGACATGATGCCCCCTTATTTCTTGTGACGTATGCGCGGGTTCACCACGCCATACAGCAGATCAACCAGCAGGTTGACCAGAATAATCAGAACGGCGGTCAGCAGCACCCCGCCCTGCACCACCGGGTAGTCGCGGCGCTGCAACGCTTCAATCAGCCAGCGGCCCAGACCCGGCCAGGAGAAGATGGTTTCGGTCAGAATCGCCCCGGCCAGCAGCGTGCCGACCTGCAGACCAATCACCGTCACCACCGGCAGCATGGCGTTGCGCAGCGCATGCACCACGATAACGCGCATCCGCGTCAGGCCCTTGGCGCGCGCCGTACGGATGTAATCTTCACCCAGGACTTCGAGCATGGCCGAGCGCGTCATACGCACAATCACTGCCAGCGGGATGGTGCCAAGGACGATGGCGGGCAGAATCATGTGCATGACCGCATCGTGGAAATCACCCGGCTCGCCCCAGAAGAAGGTATCGATCAGCATGAAGCCGGTCAGCGGCAGGGTGTCGTCCAGGAAGACGCTGTCGCCCACCCGCCCGGACACCGGCGTCAGGTTGAACTGCACCGAGACCAGCATGATCAGCATGATGCCCCACCAGAAAATCGGCATGGAGTAGCCGGTCAGTGAGATGCCTACCGCCGTATGGTCGAAAATCGAGCCACGTTTCACGGCCGCCAGAACCCCCACCGGGATGCCGATAGCGACGGCGAAGATCATGGCGCAGATGCCGAGTTCCAGCGTCGCTTTGAAGCGCGGCACGAACTCATCCCAGACCGGGATACGGCTCTTGAGTGAAATGCCGAGGTCGCCATGTAACACGCCGTTGATGTAGTTCAGATACTGTTTCCACAGTGGCTGATCCAGACCCAGCAGCGCCATTAACTGTGCATGACGTTCAGGTGAAATACCGCGTTCACCCGCCATGATCAGCACCGGATCGCCGGGGATCATATGAACAAACGCGAAAGTAAGTAGTGTAATGCCAATAAACGTTGGGATGACAAGGCCCAGACGTCGGAGTATGAACTGCAGCATAATCCGGTTTCTCTCTTGTCCGCGCGACCGTCGCCGCGAGGGGGGTTATTGCTTACATCTGACGATCGGGTAGGCCCGACCGCGACGCAGACAGGCTGCGCCTCTACCGTTTCCAGTAAAACAGGGAGATAGAGCCGGGGCGACGCGCAGCCGCCCCGGAAATGCGACAATTATTCTTTAATGTCTACCTGAGCAAAGTAGTGTCCGCCCAGCGGATCGACTTTGTAGCCGGAGACTTTCTTGCTGACCGGTTCATAGACCGTTGAGTGCGCGATCATCAGCGCCGGTGCCTGGTCATGCATTACAACCTGAGCCTGCTTGTAGTACTCGATGCGCTTCGCCTGATCGGCGGTGGCGCGGGCTGGCTGGATCTGATCCTCGAAGGATTTATCACACCAGCGCGAGTAGTTAGAGCCATCTTTGGCCGCTGAACAGCTGAACAGCGTTGCCAGGAAGTTATCCGGGTCACCGTTGTCGCCGGTCCAGCCCATCATGACGGTCTGGTGCTCGCCCGCTTTAGCACGCTTCAGATATTCGCCCCACTCGTAGGTGACGATTTTGGCTTTCACGCCAATCTTCGCCCAGTCGCTCTGGATCATCTCCGCCATGCGGCGTGCGTTCGGGTTGTAAGGACGCTGAACCGGCATCGCCCACAGGTCAATGGAGAAACCGTCCGCCATGCCCGCTTCTTTCAGCAGCGCTTTGGCTTTCTCAGGATCGTACGCGTAATCTTTCACCGCATCGTTGTAGCCCCACATTGTTGGTGGGATCAGGTTTTTAGCCGGCTGGCCTGCACCCTGATAAACGGCGTCGATGATTGCCTTTTTGTTGACCGCCATGGTCAGTGCCTGGCGCACTTTCAGGTTATCCAGCGGTTTTTTCTCAACGTTGTACGACAGATAACCGACGTTCAGGCCAGCCTGCTCATACAGATTGATGTTTTTGTCCTGCTTCATACGGGCGATGTCAGCCGGGTTCGGGTACGGCATCACCTGGCATTCGCCTTTCTGCAGCTTGGCGTAACGCACGGACGCGTCTGGCGTGATTGAGAAGACCAGGCGATCGATTTTAGGCTTGGTGCCCCAGTAATCCGGGTTCGCTTTATACAGGATGCGGGAATCTTTCTGGTACTGCAGCAGCTGGAACGGCCCTGTACCCACCGGATTCAGGTCGACGTTCTGCGGAGTGCCCGCTTTCAGCATGTTGTCGGCGTACTCTTTCGACAGAATTGAGGCGAAGTCCATACCGAGATCGGCCAGGAACGGCGCTTCAGGACGCGTCAGCACGAAGCGTACAGTGTGGTCGTCCACTTTTTCGACTTTGCTGATCAGCTTCGGCATATCCATGCCTTCGAAATATTCGTAGCTGCCGCCGGAAACGCCGTGGTAGGCGTTATTTTTGTCCAGCTGGCGCTCGAAGGTGAACACCACATCATCCGCGTTAAATTCGCGCGTCGGTTTAAAATCTTTAGTGGTCTGCCACTTCACGCCTTTACGCAGGTGGAAGGTGTAGGTTTTACCGTCTTCGCTGACATCCCATTTCTCTGCCAGCGCCGCGTGCAGTTCGGTGGTGCCGATAGTGAACTCAACCAGTCGGTTGTAGATCTGACGTGAGCTGGCATCGTAGGTGGTGCCCGAGGTGAACAACTGCGGGTTAAAGCCTTCCGGCGAACCTTCAGAACAGTAAACCAGGGTTTTTGCCTGAACACCGGCGGCGACAGTCATAGCAATCAGGCTCAGACCGACCTTCAGCATCCCGGATTTAGCCAGGGAGTTGATCATGCTTTTGCTCCATTGTGATGTGATGTTGTGTGTATTGCCCGACCTCTGATTTTTTTATGCGGTTCAGGCGGACCACCGAACGGGTGGCGTAAACGCACGATACTGTTTGTTTTTCTTATGCCGACCGGGCATTCAGAAAATTCCGTAACTGCACGTTTATTGACGCATCAATTTGTCAACAGTTGCAAAGAACGTCAATACAACGGTTACTTATTTACACAGAGTGTGAGGAATAGCATGCAACGGTAATAAAAACCGTTTTGCCTTGAAAGCCATACAATGCACAGCGCAGAAGGCCTGGTTTCCGTGCATTGTGCTGGACGGCGACTCTGTCGCTAGTGATTCTCACCGCTAAAAAACTTAAAAATTTCACCGATAAATGCTGAATAACTGAACGATTCACCGTGCGTTATGACGTTCATCCAGCGGAATATGCTGGTAAGTAAGTATAAGAAATCAGCATGTTGACGCTTTCGGTCATAAGAAGAACGTGTCGCGAATTATGCTGGCATCTCTGATGTGGCAAGGGCTGTCAGCGCGAAAACGGCCATAACAGCGGTCAATCAGCGAAACGGGTGACGAACGGGTTTTACTGGAACTTTCAGGAAAAGGCAGAGGCGTTGTGGGGTTGACATCCGCCGCCTGATAACGCAGGAAAATCCGGGACCCTTTGTCCGACGACACCTGTGAGCTGCGGGATGATAAAATATTGATTATGTTATCTTTTTTTCATTGCCTGCCACCTCTGTCAACTATAACACCAGGGGATCCTGCCTAGCTGCCAGATCGGGAATGCACTGCGGTAAGCGGCTCACGGATTTAGTCTGAAGTGTCCGTATTGGCACCTGAAACCTCTGCCGGATGTAAAGCGAAGGGAGCCTGCATGGCTGTCGGATCGGGAATGCGCCGGAAACACGGTCAGATCGGAAAGGCGCTTAAACCTTCCCTGGACGCTTTTCTCTTCTGCCCCTGTTCCCTGCGCCTTAGATTATGCGCTGCGGTAAGAGGCTCACGGATTTAGTCTGAAGTGTCTGTATTGGCACCTGATGCCTCTGCCGGACGTAAAGCGAAGGGAGCCCGCGCCTGTAGCAAAGCATAGCGGGCCAGGGATGGCCCGCGCTGAGCCCGCCAGGGATGGCGGTTTTGCGTCTTTGCGGAAGGCGCAGGCTTCCTGAAGCCCGCTCAGTACCAGGCGCCTGCCCGTAATCCTCTTTTCTGCAGACGAAAAAAAACCTGTCTTTTCAGACAGGTTTCTTAAATATGGTCGGCGAGAGAGGATTCGAACCTCCGACCCACTGGTCCCAAACCAGTTGCGCTACCAAGCTGCGCTACTCGCCGATGGGGGCGCATGTTACTGCTACCCCCGAACAGCGTCAACCGCTTTTTGAGCTTTTGCCGCCGATCGCCTGGAAAGCACACGGTTAACGGGCTTCAGCCGCCTGCCGCTGCCTTTTCATCCTCTGCTACAGCGACTTAGCCTGACTCTTATCCGGTGCCTGGCACCAGTTATTGGCCGGATTAATGCCTCCATCTGGCGAGGTATACCCCAGACAACCCAGAATGGTATCGAACAGCTCAACATGCCGATGAGTACGCCCTACACGCTGCTGCGCCTGCAGACGCTCAAAGTTGCTGCGGTTCTGGCTGTCTTCCAGGTATTTATCAGACGCCCAGACCATCATGGGCACCCGGAACTGCTCAGGGGGGGCCATCTCACGCGGCGTGCCATGCAGATGCATATTCTCGCTGATCGACTCACCGTGATCGGCTGCATAGAAGACGATCGCCTTCTTGTCGCGCAGCTGGTCCAGCACGCTGTCCAGCATGCTATCGACATAGAGCACCGAGTTATCATAAGCATTAATCAACTGCGCTTTACTACAGGTCTCATCCACGCCCATGCACTCCGGCTGATATTTCGCGAAGCTGCGCGGATAACGCTGTGAATAGAGATAGTGCGACCCTTTGGTGTGCAGCACCACCAGATGCTTGCCTTTCGGGAAACGATCCAGTGACGCTTTCATCTCCGGCACCAGCAGCATGTCATCGACCGCTTTACCCTGATTGCGCTTCTCTGAACCAATCTGCTCGCGGAAAGCAAAGTTATTGGCATTTACGTTATCGTAGAACCAGACCTCGCTCTGCATCGCAAACAGTTCCGAGGTAAAGCCCAGCTCTTTCATCACCGCAAACACGTTCTGCTCTTTCAGCGTACGCCCCGGATTATCCATGGTGCCGCCCTCGCGCACGAACATGCAGCGCAGCGACAGTTTGGTCGCGGTATCACAGGACTCACCCCGGAAGGCCACCAGGTTCTTCTCTTTGGACAGCTTCGGCGTGGTATCACGCTCATAGCCCAGCATCCCCATGTGATCCCAGCGCGTGGTCTCGCCAATCACAAACACCACATAGGTATCGTCCAGCCCGGCAGGCGCAACATAGGTAAACTTCTTCGCCGGATCGAGCAGCTCCTCGTTTTTCAGAGACTCATCCACGCGGGTCCACGCAAACAGTCCGACCGCCGCCAGCCAGTTAGACGGCAGATAGGAGTGCGCTACCACCCCGCCGTAGCTCGGCAGATCGATATTGGTGATCTCTTCGTTGTGCTTCTGCAGCTTGTCGAAAAAGCGGATGGGCAGCCAGACCAGCGCGACACAGAGCAGCATAACCAGGGTCGGTTTCAGGCGCTGCCCCGGCGTCCGCAACTGCTCATTCAGCGTCATGCTCAGCCGGTTGCGCCAGATCATCAGCAGCGGCAACGCGCTGACCAGCACCATCCACAGGATGAAATGATAACCCACGACCTCTTTAGAGAGATCGGTGTCGGTAGTCATCACTGACGCCACAATACCGTAACCAATCACAACGTTAAAAAACGCCATGTAATAGGCCGCGGCGACAGAAATCAGCACGATCAGCGTGGCCAGCACGCGATAAAACCACTTTCCTCCCAGCGACAGCAGGCGCATCAGGAAGAACGTCAGCAGCACAATGGCGACCACCTCGGTGACGGCAGTCAGCCAGTTCGTTATCGTAGAATGCCTGAGAAAACCATCAAAACGGCGATAGAAAATCGGTAAATTCAGTAAGATACCGAGATAGAGCGCCAGCAAGAGCGATAACTTTTGCTGAGACAGGGTTTTAATATAATTCATGAAAAAAGGTGTTTCTCCGGAGTGAAGCGCTTGACCAAATCTTGTTATGTGACTACCGAAACGCGACAGAGTTCGCCGAATAAGCGGACCGGACAAAGATGAAGGAAAATTCTGAACGGGCTAACAGGCTGTAACGCGAGGTGGCTCAGTAAAGCATGGCCGCTCTTGTCAGGCCAGAAAATAATCACTGATGACCCGATTAGCGCCTTTTTTTACACAATGAGAGGATTCGTGGGAGGACATTGCCGCAGTGCGCAGCAGAAAAGAAGCGGGCCTGCGTATCAGGCCCGCAGCACGCTTAGCAGAGGATATTCAGCGTGACGTCGATGTTGTTGCGGGTCGCGTTTGAGTAAGGGCAGACGATATGTGCCGCATCCACCAGCTTCTGCGCTTCTGCTTCATCCATGCCAGGCAGATGAATGTTCAGCGTCGCTTCAATACCAAAACCGTTGGGAATAGGACCGATGCCCACTTCACCTTCGATCCATGCATCTTTTGGCATAGCGATTTTGTCACGACCAGCAACAAACTTCATCGCGCCGATGAAGCAGGCAGAGTAACCCGCAGCAAACAGCTGCTCAGGGTTGGTGACTTCACCGCCTGCACCACCCATCTCTTTTGGCACGCCCAGTTTCACGTCCAGCACACCGTCAGAAGAGGTTGCACGACCATCGCGACCACCGGTTGCTTTGGCTTTGGCGCGGTAAACCACTTGTTCTAAAGACATGACATTTCTCCGTTACGCTATTTAATCGCCCGCTACTTATTTAGCCGTAACCGGGCGGTGAGGTTCAGTGGGTGCGGCGCACCCAACCGCAATCTTTATCGGGACTGGTTCAGGTTGTCGCGCAACCCATCCAGCTGTAATTTCAGGGCCAGCAGGGCCTCATCTTCACAGGCCGTGGCACATTTAACGGCGTCAGGGATGGTCTCAGCCCTGGCGCGCAGCGCCCGGCCAGTCTCCGTCAGCGTCACCGCAACCTGCCGCTCATCCTGACGGGTGCGCTGCCGGTTAATCAGACCTGCGCTCTCCAGCCGCTTCAGCAAAGGCGTTAAGGTGGCCGAGTCTAAAAAGAGCTGCTCGCCAATCTCCGAGACCGTGACATCATCTTTTTGCCACAGCACCAGCATCACCAGATATTGCGGATAGGTAATATCGAGCTGGCTCAGCAGCTGGCGATAGACTTTGCTCATCGCCAGGTTGGCAGAATAAAGCGCAAAGCAGAGCTGCTGATCGACCAACAGTGGCATCGGTTTCACTTTTTTGTCATCTTGATCACTGTTCATACTGATGAATATAGATAGTGCGCTAGATAATTGCAAGCAAACTTTTGGCCAGGGGGAAAAGCATGCAGGATTCACTGGAAGAACAGGCTCGTCGCTTTGCCACCGAGGCACATGCCGGGGCCGGTCAGCGCCGCAAATATACCGATGAGCCATACATCGTTCATCCGGCTGCGGTCGCAGAGCTGGTGCGCAGCGTCAGTCACGACGAGGCGCTCTTAGCGGCGGCCTGGCTGCACGACACGGTGGAAGATACCGCCACGACGCAACAGGATATCGAAGCGCATTTTGGTCAGCGTGTGGCCAGCCTGGTGGAGATGCTGACCGACAGCGCCCCCGCCAACGCAAAGAACCGCGCCGCCCGCAAAGTGGCGCACTTCCGCCACACCGCCAGCGCCAGTCCCGAGGCGCAGACCATCAAACTGGCGGACATCATCGACAACACCCGCGCGATCGTCCGTTTCGATCCCGATTTTGCACGGATTTACCTGGTAGAAAAACAGATTCAGATCGCCTTACTGAAACAGGGTGATGCGCAGCTATGGCAGCAGGCTTCGACGATTATCGAAAGCGGGCTGGCCCAGCTGCGGGAGCCGCCCTACAGCGTGCCGGAGAGCTGGTTTGCAAAGCAGGCGGCGAAATACAGCCTCTGACATCCATAAAAAAACCCGCCAGCGGCGGGTTCCTTCGTGCTGCCTGATCACTCAAGCAACTGCCGCCCCAGATAGGGGTTGGCATGTAATAACTTCATCAGTTTCTGCGCCGTCGCAGATGGACGGGTACGGCGGGCTTCCCAGCTTTTCACGGAAGAAACGCTCACGCCCATTACTTTCGCAAACTCATCAACCTGCATGCCGGTCATTTCACGCAGACGCTGCGGCTCTGGCTGGGCGGGTTGCTGACGCTGAATAAGTAACTCGGCGGCGCGATCATCACGTGTCAAAACAATCTGCTCAAGGCTGCTGAGCAATTCAAACATCGGGTCTTTTAATTCCATAGAGAACTCCTTAAAACTCACTATGAAGCACGTGAAAGTAGAGAGGTACGAGCCTGAAGTCAGGACTCTGAAACCGGGCCTGTTCCAGGCTGGATCCCGCAAGGGTTTGTTTTTGTTATGAGAGAAACCATTACGGGACACAGCCTGCGGTGCACTGCTTTAAAAGTTGTCAGGTCAATGCAACAAATGCCGGGAGACTAAGTATGGATAGAGACCTGACGATTTGCCGCGCAATTTGTAATTATTTTTTTAACTATGGTTTGCCGGAAAAATTCCAGCGCCTCTAACGTGCTGAGGCAGTTGATTTTTGCGCCTCCATAGCGGGCAAAAAAATCAATCGGTGTTTGCGATTTATGTGGAAGCCATCATGCTTTTTACTGGCATCTTCTCATTTCTGTGAGGCGCTGCACCTCTGCAGTGATGAGTGCAAAATATACGCCAATGGTTTACTTCCTGAACACATATATTCATCGCTCTAATGAAAATAAGAATAATCCTGGCATACCCTTCAGCGTTGCCGCGCGTCGGCTCACGGTGCCGGACAGGAAAATCCGCTAATCTGAACGCTGTTTTTTTAGCAGATTAATCAACAGTGGACCTGAAGAAACGGCGGGCGCCCCATTCCGGTGCGTTTATGCCGTCTGCGCCTGGCGTTATGCGCGACAAAAGTGCGCTCCCTGACTGTTGCGCAGACGGCGGCCCACACTCCCGATCCCGGCAAGGAAGAGCGATGCGTGAAACAGATTTTAATGTCGCTTACCCCTCTCATCGCGTCCCGATGATGGGGCGTAATGCGGTGGCGACATCACAACCGCTGGCGGCGCAGGCAGGCTTGCGTATGCTGCAGCAGGGGGGCAACGCGGTGGATGCGGCGATCGCCACGGCTATCGCCTTAACCGTACTGGAGCCGACCGGAAACGGCATTGGCAGCGATGCATTTGCGATCGTCTGGGATGGCAGTGAGCTGCATGGGCTCAACGCGTCAGGCCGTGCTCCGGCCGCCTGGCACCCCGGACGTTTTGCCGCCTTTGACGCCATGCCGGAAACCGGCTGGGAGTCAGTCACCATTCCTGGCGCGGTGTCGGCATGGGTCTCACTGGCGCAGCGCTTCGGCACCCTGCCGCTGACCACCCTGGCGCAACCGGCGATCGATTATGCGCGCGATGGTTTTCCGGTCTCACCGCTGATTAGCCAGCTGTGGCAGCGCGGCTACGACAAACTACGGGATCAGCCGGGCTTCAGCGACTGCTTTGCGCCCCAGGGCCGCCCGCCGCAGGCTGGGGAACTGTTCCGCAATCCGGCGCAGGCCGCCACCCTGCAGGAGATCGCCGAAACCCAGGGCGAGAGCTTCTATCGTGGCGCGCTGGCGCAGAAGATAGCGGCCTTCGCCCGTGAGCATGGCGCCGCCCTGACGCTGGAGGATCTGAAAAACCATCGGGCTGACTGGGTTACGCTGCTGTCGCATCCGTTTGCCGGTGGATCGGTCCAGGAGCTGCCGCCTAACGGTCAGGGCATCGCGACGCTGATCGCGCTGGGGATTCTGGAAGAGTGGGAGATCAACCGTCACGCACCCGATTCGCCGCAGTGGCTGCACCTCTCGATTGAGGCGATGAAACTGGCGCTGGTCGATCTCGAACGCTATGTCACCGATGAAGATCACCTGGAATTTCCGGCGGCGCTGCTGCTGAGCCGGGACTATCTTCGCCAGCGGGCCGCACTAATCGATCCTGACAGAGCAGGCGATTTCCGCTTCGGCTCGCCGCAGCAAAGCGGCACTGTCTATGTGGCCGCCGGTGACAGCCAGGGCATGATGGTTTCGTTCATTCAGTCCAACTATATGGGTTTTGGCTCCGGCGTGGTCGTCCCCGGCACCGGCATCAGCCTGCAGAATCGCGGCGCGGGCTTCTCATGCGACCCGGCCCATCCCAACGTCGTGGCGGGCGGTAAGCGCCCTTTCCACACCATCATCCCCGCCTTTGCGCGGGATCAGCAGGGCCAGCCGCTGATGGCGTTTGGCGTGATGGGTGGCCCGATGCAGGCCCAGGGGCACGTTCAGCTGGCGCTGCGCATCATGCTGCACCGGCAGAATCCCCAGGCCGCGATTGATGCGCCGCGCTGGCGGGTGGTTCAGGGGCGCGAGGTGGTCTTCGAATCCACCCTCGATCGCAATACTCTGAGCACCCTGCGCCGCATGGGCCACAACGTGCTGCTGGAAGATCCGCTGAGCAACTACAACTTCGGCGGCGCACAGGCGATAGTGCGCGATCCTCAGGGGTTCTATATTGCAGCCAGTGAAAGCCGGAAAGATGGTCAGGCCGTGGTCTTTTAGGGCCGCCGCCAGAAAAACGCCGCCCGGAGAGCGGGACGCCTGCAAGCCGCGCAGGGCGCGCCGCAGATCCTGCTCTGTTACCGCCATTTCAGAAAGCACCTGTTTTAGCGGCGGTTTCACATTGTGCCGTGGCGCGGGTTTGTTCTATTCTTTAGGCCATTCCTACCTGGACATCAGACAGTATCACCGACAGGAGTTGACCCTATGGCTTCAGGATTTACACGCCTCATGGCACGCGGCGGCATTATGCTCGCTGGCGCGCTGATCGTGCTGCAGCTCACCGCATGTGGTGACAAAGAGGGCGAGCAGCGTAAAGCATTTATCGACTTTCTCCAGAATACCGTGATGCGCAGCGGCGAGCATCTTCCCAGCCTCAGCGAAAACCAGAAGCAGAGCTTTGGCAACTTCGCCAGCGATTACGCCATTCTGTATGGCTTCTCGCAGCAGGCGAACAAAGCGGTCGAACAGGGAATGCGTCCGGTGGTGGATGAGCTTTCCGCGATTCGTGTTCCGCAGGATTATCTCAGCCGTCGCGACTCACTGCGTCAGGCCAACAGCGCCCTTGTGATTGTCACCCAGCAGATTGAAAGCGCCAAAATGCAGGCGGACAGCAGCAAAGCGGCCCTGAAGCAGTCGGATGATCTGAAAAAGGTCTACGACACCGCCTACAACAAAGTGGTAACGGTGCCCGCCAATCAGCTGATCCCGCTGCTGCCTAAACTGCAGGCGCTGAGCCAGGGTGCGGTGCAGACCGGCGACTTCCTGCAACTGCAGGGCTCCCGGGTCAGCTTCAATGATGGCGGCGTACAGTTCCCGACCCAGGATCAGGCTACGCAATATAATGCGCTGATGAGCACGCTCTCTGCCAACGCTCAGGCCCTGCCTCAGGCCCAGGCGGCCGTTCAGGGTGGCATTCAGCAGTAAACCGCTTTCCGGGCAGAGGTGATCTCTCTGCCCCTCTCCCCACTCTTTCTCTTTGCCGCCAGGACCCGCAAAATGAAGTGTGATCTGGCGCATTTTCGACCAAAAATATTTTGTGACTTTCATCACATATCTATAACAAAGCGCCTTTCTCAGGATGTGATACAGCTCACAGATAACCGGCAAATCTGACTAAAAATCGCCCAATACAGCGGCATTCACGCCACTAATTGTGATCAGAGTCACGCTAATGACCCCTGCAGCCCCCCTTAATCAGTGACACAGATCACACTAATGTCATGCCCTACGCAGTGCCAGATTCGCGTGATAGAGTCCGCGTGCATACAGTAATACCACCGGCTTCAGGTCGGGGTGGCTAAACAAAAACAAACGCGCTCTCCTATTGCAGCGCGTCTCAATAAGGGGTGGGTTTATGTCCTCATCAGTGAAGGTCAAAGTACAGAGCTTTGGTCGCTTTCTGAGTAATATGGTGATGCCAAACATCGGGGCGTTTATCGCCTGGGGTATCATCACCGCGCTGTTTATTCCAACTGGCTGGATCCCTAACGAAACGCTGGCCAAACTGGTCGGCCCGATGATTACTTACCTGCTGCCGCTGCTGATCGGTTTCACCGGCGGACGTCTGGTGGGCGGAGATCGCGGCGGCGTAGTCGGTGCCATCACCACCATGGGTGTGATTGTCGGTGCAGATATGCCGATGTTCCTGGGGGCGATGATTGCCGGTCCGCTGGGTGGCTGGGCCATTAAGTCGTTTGACCGGGCCATTGACGGCAAAATCAAAAGCGGCTTCGAGATGCTGGTCAACAACTTCTCGGCCGGTATTATCGGGATGGTGCTGGCCCTGCTGGCATTCCTGGCCATTGGCCCGCTGGTAGAAGGTCTGTCGCATATTCTCGCGGCGGGCGTGAACCTGATGGTGCAGAACAACCTGCTGCCGCTGACCTCCATCTTCGTAGAACCGGCGAAAATCCTGTTCCTGAACAACGCCATCAACCACGGTATCTTCTCACCGCTCGGCATCCAGCAGGCGAGTGAAGCGGGTAAATCGATCTTCTTCCTGATCGAAGCGAACCCGGGTCCGGGGATGGGCGTGCTGATGGCCTACATGTTCTTTGGTCGTGGCAGTGCAAAACAGTCTGCGGGCGGTGCCGCCATTATCCACTTCCTGGGCGGCATCCATGAGATCTACTTCCCTTACGTGCTGATGGCGCCTCGTCTGCTGCTGGCCGTGATCCTGGGCGGGATGACCGGCGTCTTCACGCTGACCGTCCTGAATGGCGGCCTGGTCTCTCCTGCTTCACCGGGTTCTATCCTGGCGGTGCTGGCGATGACGCCAAAAGGCGCCTACTTCGCTAACGTCGCTGCTATCGCGGCCGCCTTTGCTGTCTCCTTTGTGGTTTCCGCTATCCTGCTGAAAACCAGCAAAGTGAAAGAAGATGACGACATCGAAGCCGCGACCCAGCGCATGCATGAGATGAAAGCGCAGTCCAAAGGCCTGAGCGCACCCGGTGCCGCCATTGCCAGCGACGCCATGAGCGTGGACCTGCATCATGTGCGTAAAATCATCGTTGCCTGTGATGCCGGTATGGGCTCCAGCGCCATGGGCGCAGGCGTGCTGCGTAAGAAAGTGCAGGATGCCGGTCTGCGCAATGTCTCGGTGACCAATACCGCGATTAACGCCCTGCCGGGTGATGTCGATCTGGTGATTACGCATCGTGACCTGACCGAACGCGCAATCCGTCAGGCGCCGCACGCGCAGCATATCTCGCTGAATAACTTCCTCGACAGCGCGCTCTACAGCACTCTGACCGAACGTCTGGTGGCGGCTAACCGCAGTGACGCGCATCGCGAAACCGTGAAGACGACGCTGGCCGATAGCTACGATGAAGGTAACGCGCATCTGTTTAAGCTGGGCGCGGATAACGTCTTCCTTGGCCTGACCGCCAGCAACAAAGAGCAGGCGATTCGCTTTGCCGGTGAACAGCTGGTGAAAGGCGGCTACGTCGAGCCGGAGTATGTGGAAGCGATGCTGGCGCGTGAAAAACTGACCCCGACCTATCTCGGTGAGTCAATCGCGGTGCCGCACGGCACGGTGGAAGCCAAAGATCGCGTGCTGAAAACCGGCGTGGTGTTCTGCCAGTATCCGGCAGGCGTCCTGTTCGGCGAAGAGCCGGAGGATGTGGCGCGTCTGGTGATCGGGATTGCGGCCCGCAATAACGAGCACATCCAGGTGATCACCAGCCTGACCAATGCGCTGGATGATGACAGCGTGATCGAGAAGCTGGCCAACACCAGCAGCGTGCAGGAAGTGCTGGATCTGCTGTCAGGCAAGCCTGCCATCGCATAATGTGGTGATATTTTCCCTGGGGCGGTCATGCCCGTCCCGATTTTCCGGGGCGGGTTTGCCCGCCCCATCGTCATTTGATATGGGTCAAAAATTATGAAAGCGTTACATTTCGGAGCAGGAAACATCGGTCGCGGCTTTATCGGCAAATTACTGGCTGATGCCGGTATCGAACTGGTTTTTGCTGATGTGAATCAGACGGTGCTGGATGCACTGAACGCGCGTCATGAGTACCCCGTTCATGTGGTTGGCGAACAGGCCAGAACAGAAATCGTGACCGGCGTCAGCGCCGTTAACAGCACCAGCGAGGCGATCGTCACCCTGGTGTCTGAGGTCGACCTGGTGACCACCGCCGTAGGTCCGCAGATCCTGGAGCGCATTGCCGGCAGCGTGGCGAAAGGGCTGGCTAAACGCAGCGATGACGGCACGACCCGTCCGCTGAATATCATCGCCTGTGAGAATATGGTGCGCGGCACCAGTCAGCTGAAACAGCATGTTCTGAAGGCGCTGCCTGAGCAGTATCAGGCCTGGCTGGAGCAGCATGTCGGCTTTGTTGATTCCGCCGTCGACCGCATCGTGCCGCCCACGGAAGCGGGCAGCAGCGATCCGCTGGAAGTGACCGTTGAAACCTTCAGCGAGTGGATCGTCGACAAAACCCAGTTTAAAGGCGACCTGCCCACCATTCCGGGCATGGAGCTGACCGACAACCTGATGGCCTTTGTTGAGCGCAAACTCTTCACCCTGAACACCGGCCACGCGATTACCGCCTATCTTGGCCAGCTGGCCGGTCACCAGACCATTCGTGACGCCATTCTGGACGAAAAAATCCGGGCCGTGGTGAAAGGTGCGATGGAGGAGAGCGGCGCGGTGCTGATCCAGCGTTACGGTTTCGACGCGGAGAAACATGCGGCCTACATCCGCAAAATCCTGGGCCGTTTTGAAAACCCTTATCTGAAAGATGATGTTGAGCGCGTAGGCCGTCAGCCGCTGCGTAAACTGAGTGCTGGCGATCGCCTGATTAAGCCAACTCTGGGGACGCTGGAGTATGGTCTGCCACACGCCAGCCTGGTGCAGGGTATTGCTGCTGCAATGCACTATCACAGCGATCAGGACCCGCAGGCGCAGGAGCTGGCCGCGCTGCTGGCAGAAAAAGGTCCACAGGCGACCCTGGCTGAGATTTCCGGCCTGGATGCCGACAGCGAAGTGGTGGCTGCTGTGGTGAGCGCCTGGCACGCTATGGCATAATGCGCGCGTGTTAGTGACGCAAGCCGGGCGCAGTTCGCCTGCGCCCAACGGCGGTATTGAACCCATGCAGGCAATAATGGAAGAGAAGCAAGCTTTTGAGAACCGGGTGCTTGAGCGCCTGAACGCCGGTCGTTCGGTGAGAAGCTTTCTTATCGCCGCCGTTGAGCTATTGGCTGAAGCAGTCAATCTGCTGGTGCTGCAGGTGTTCCGCAAAGATGACTATGCGGTGAAGTATGCCGTGGAGCCACTGCTGCTGGGCGATGGTCCGCTGGGCGAACTCTCGGTTCGCCTGAAACTGATTTATGGCCTGGGCGTTATCAGCCGGCACGAATATGAAGATGGCGAACTGCTGCTGGCGCTGCGCGAAGAGCTGAACCACGATACCGCCGACTACCGTTTCACCGACGATGAAATCCTCGGCCCGTTTGGTGAGCTGCACTGTGTCACCGCCTGGCCGCCTGCCCCGGTGTTTCACACCGACGATGCGGAGCTGCGCAGTATGCAGCAGCAGCGCTATCTGCAGATGGTGCGATCCACCATGGTCCTGTCACTCACCGAACTGATCGCCCGCATCAGCACCAGGCAGGCGTTTAAAAAGCCCGGCAGCTAATCCCGTCAGGCGCCCTCTGCGGCGCCTTTTTTGTCTTACGCTGAGCGGGAACCTGCATCCGATTTGGTGTATCCTTAGCCTGTTTTCCTCAACGAGTTGTTGTCATGAAAGAGCAAGAAAAGAACGAAATCAAACTTCTCAGCGATAAGCTGGACGCACTGAACCGCAAAGAGCCGCAGTTACTGGAGTCGGGTGACACCGAGAAACTGGGCGCACTGCTGAAAGAGAAAGAAACGCTGGTCACGGAGATCGAGCGTCTGCGCAATCAGCGGGTTGAAAAGCTGAGTGCCGAAGCGCAGAAGCTGCAGAAAATGGGCTTCAGCCGCGAAATTACCAAAAAAGAGCAGGCTAATCTGGGTGCGCTGAAGAAAAGCGTGCGCGGCCTGGTAGTGGTGCATCCAATGACCGCGCTGGGACGTGAAATGGGCCTGAAAGTGATGACCGGCTTCGCCAGAACCGCCTTCTGAAGCGTCGATCAGGCCGCAGCCTGATCGACATCGGCTTTGCGTTCGCCAGCGGCGGCACAGACCTGTTCTGCCAGCGCATCCAGCAGTTCATAGCGACGGCGGTACTCTGCGCGCTTCTTGCTGGCGATCTCCTCCAGCGTTTTACGCGGCAGGCTCAGCGGCAGGGTAAACATCCCGTCACTGCGTGCCTCTCCACTCAGCGACAGCCAGAATTCACTGTAGCTGGCAAAGAACTTATCCCCTTTGCTGTGGCGATAGCGCAGACTGCGGAAGACGTGTGTCTCATCACCCACCGCCAGAATCTTCTCAACGCCACACTGTTTCGCAACAATAAACACCGCTTCCATTAACAAGCGTTTCGGGAAGAGACCCTGCGCGGCTTTTGTCGCTTCACGGATGACCTCATTATTGATATGTTTCCGCGGCCCCTGTAATCCGCCAATTAATAAGGTGCGCTGGTTATTCTCATTAAGAATAGAAAATGAAAGCGACGCGATAATTTCGTCGTTATAACGCAACACCAGCGTTACTTCGCCTTCGCGGTCAAAATAGCCTGAACTGCAGGAGAGTAAGAAGGCTTCGCCGTTTTTACCGGTCAGCGCCGCCAGCGGATTATCGGTGGCGCTCTGCAGCAGCTGACGCAGCGCAGGATTTTCCAGGTTATTCATCAGGGTATAATGATCGAGAATCGCCTGCGCACGCGCAGCAATACTCAGTCCTGAACGCAGATAAGGCCGGTGCAGCTTGGCGGGCAGCAGACCCTGGGTGCTCATCAGCAGAGGCAATTGCGGCAGACGCGACAGGGCATCCAGATAATGCAGCGTCGTCAGTGGTGATATTAAGGTCCTTAAGACAAATTTCATCCGGAACCGTTTACTTATCCAGAGTTTATCCGGAACATATTTACCACTAATTAACTGAAAAAAAAGCGAAGCAGAGGAATCTGTCGTAGTTTCGTGAGTAGTTATAATGGACATAGTCAGCGACACACAGTGGGTTAAGCAGGATTGTCACTGAAAATAACATAGCCAATATCAACGGCAGGTTAATGCGGAATAACATTAAAACTGATTTATGACGATTTCTGGTTCCATCTGAGAATGCGCAATATAAAGCAAAAAAAAACCGGCGAAATAGATTTCACCGGTTGAGCGGTTAACGCCGGATTAACTTACTGCGCTGCAGCGAAGCGGGCTGCCGCTTCGTCCCAGTTAACCACGTTCCAGAACGCTTTGATGTAGTCAGGACGCTTGTTCTGATACTTCAGGTAGTAAGCGTGTTCCCACACATCCAGACCGATGATCGGGAAGCCAGATACGCCGGCAACCGCTTCACCCATCAGCGGGTTATCCTGGTTTGCGGTTGAGACCACGGCCAGCTTGTCGCCTTTCTTAACCAGCCACGCCCAGCCTGAACCGAAACGGGTCGCTGCGGCTTTCTCGAACTCTTCCTGGAATTTTTCCACGCTGCCGAAATCTTTCTCGATAGCCGCTTTCAGGTCGCCCTGCAGGGTGGTGCCGGTTTTCAGGCCTTTCCAGAACAGGCTGTGGTTCGCGTGACCGCCTGCGTTGTTGCGCAGCGGACCTTTTTTGTCTGCTGGCAGCTGATCCAGTTTGGTGATCAGCTCGTCGACCGGCAGATCGGCAAATTCAGTGCCTTCCAGCGCCGCGTTGGCGTTGTTCACATAGGTCTGGTGATGTTTAGTGTGATGGATTTCCATCGTCTGCTTGTCGAAATGCGGTTCCAGTGCGTCGTATGCGTAAGGCAGGGATGGCAGTGAATAACTCATGTTCTTCCTCTCCATTTAATATGAGCAGCACGACAGATTCGGGACGTGCCGCGTAAGCAGTCGAATCATTATAGTTAAATTCATGTAGCGTAAAAGGGTAATCAATGCCCTAATAACCATAAGGATTTGCGAAACCCGGCAAAAGCAACCCGTTGTTTTTACAGCGGGCAGCTGCACGCTCTGCTTACAGAGATCGGATCGCGCCGACGGTTATGCAGGCGCGCCATCTGCCCGGATGCCGCGCCTGCCCTGCCCTTTGCCTTAGCGACCCAGCTCGCGCAGTGCGCTGTCGAGCGCCCCCACCAGCCAGTCGATGTCGCTTTCCTGGAAAGCCAGAGGCGGGCGCAGTTTCAGTACATTCCCATAGGGGCCGGCGACCGAGGTCAGCACGCGATGTTCACGCAGCTTCTCAATCAGATCCAGCGCCAGCGTCTTATCCGGCGTTTTGCTGTGACGATCGGTGACCAGTTCAAAGCCGATAAACAGCCCGGCACCGCGCACATCCCCCACGCACTCAAAGCGATCCATCAGCGTACGCAGCTCAGCCAGCAGCTTCGCACCGACCACGCGGCTGTGTTCCTGTAATCCCTCTTCGGTGATCACTTTCAGCACCGCCTGCGCCGCCGCCATCGCGACCGGGTTGCCGCCAAAGGTATTGAAGTAAGGAATCGAGTCGCTGAAGGCGGCCAGCACCTCGCTTTTTGCCAGCAGTCCGGAGACCGGGATGCCGTTGCCCATCGGCTTGCCGGTGGTGATCAGATCGGGCACCACATCGTGACGGCCAAAGCCCCAGAACGCGTCGCCGGTGCGGCCAAAGCCTGGCTGAACTTCATCGGCAATAAAGATACCGCCGTTGGCATGCACCACCTCGACGGCTTTTTTCAGGAAGCCGCGCGGGTCGGGCAGGACGCCGTCCGACGAGAAGATCGAATCCGCCAGGAATCCGGCAAACTTAATGCCGTGCGCGGCCATATCATCAATCTGCTGCTGAATCTGGCTGGCGAACCAGTCGCCCAGATCCGGGGCATCCACGCGATAAGCATCCGGCGGCATCACCAGCCGGGTGGTCGGCGCCAGCGGTTGCCCGCTACCCAGCGCCGGAGAGGCCCCGGAGGTCAGCTCGCTGGTGCCGTGATAGGCCTCTTTGGTGACGATAATCCCGGTGCCGCCGCTGAAGGCGCGCGCTACGCGGATCGCCAGATCGTTGGCTTCCGAGCCGGTACACATATACATGGCGCGATCGATCGCCGCAGGTGTCGTCGCCAGCAGTGCTTCGCTGTAGTCGAGAATATTTTCATGCAGATAACGGGTGTGGGTGTTCAGCCTTTTCATCTGCTGCGTCACCGCGTCAGTCACGGCCGGATGACAGTGACCAATGCTGGCCACATTGTTGTAGACGTCGAGATATTTATCGCCTGCCGCATCCCACAGATACTGCCCCTCTCCCCGCACCAGATGAACCGGCTTGCGATAGAACAGGCGATAGGATTCACCAAGCACCTTGCTGCGTTTATCGGTCAGCTTGCGCGTCTCGCTGTCCAGCGCAGCGGCATGTTCGGCACGAAAACTGTTGGTATCCATAATGGTGGAACGCGTGGCCATAATTGACTCCGGTTTCAGGGATAAAGGGGAAGAGCGGATGCCCTTATCATGCCTGCCTGCGCTAAAAATGCAACAAAATACACAAATGCAATAAAATACACATGACGGCGGCAAGGAGTCGCGCTAAGCTGGCCCCCGATTCAGACGGACGCCAGCGCCCGACTGGCGTATTATCCGTGCTCTTCGCGCTTTATAAGGAAACCGCTATGCTGCAGGAAATGCGTCTTCACCGTATCCGTGCCTTACTGACCCGGCTTAACCAGGTGAGTACCGAACGCATTATCAGGGAGCTGGAGGTGTCACGCGAAACCGCGCGCCGGGACATGATTGAGCTGGAATCGCTGGGGCTGGCGCGCCGGGTGCATGGCGGGCTGGTGGCGCTGGAAACCCCAGCCGAACCGCCACTGACTGAGCGCCGCAGCCAGCAGACCCGTGAGAAGCGCGCTATCGCCCGCGCAGCTGCGCAGCTGCTGCAGCCCGGACAGACGCTGTTCCTGGACGCGGGCAGCACCACTACGTTTCTGGCAGAGGAGCTGCATGCCCTTTCCGGCCTGACGATCCTCACCAACAGCCTGCAGGCGGCGCTGGCCCTGAGCGCCGGAGAGGAAAATCAGACGCTGAACAATCAGATTATTTTGCTGGGCGGGAGCATGTCTGCGGGCGCACAGCAGACGCGCGGCGAAATCACCGTCGGCGAAATTATGCGCTACCGTGCCGATATTGCGCTGCTGTCGCCGGTGGGCGTGGAGGCGGATAGCGGGGCCACCAGCTTTCATCCGCACGAAGCGGCGATTGCGCGTGCGATGGTGCAGCAGTCTGCATCCTGCTATCTGCTGGCCGATCACAGCAAGCTGGGCGTGGTCAGCCGCACGGTCTATGCGCCACCGCAGGCGATCTCTCTGCTGATTACCGACGGTGGCGGCGGCGACGGTGCCGCCCTTGCGGCGTTGCAGCAGCAACTGCCGGAGGTGATGGTGGTTTAACGCAGCCGCTGAGGGTGGCTGTAGATGGTGGCCCGGCCCGGTTTGCTGAAGCCGGCCAGCGTCAGGTTGCAGCGCTCAGCGACCTCCACCGCCAGGCGGGTCGCCGCCGAGACGGCAAACAGGATTTCCACGCCGCACATGGCGGACTTCTGCACCATTTCATAGCTGGCGCGGCTGGAGACCAGAACCGCGCCCGGCCCCCAGTCGGCCTGGCTGCGATAGCCCAGCAGCTTGTCCAGCGCCACATGGCGCCCCACATCTTCGCAGCCCCCGGCCAGCTGACCGTCGGGCTGGATCCATGCGGCCGCATGGGTACAGCCGGTAAGCTGGCCGACCGGCTGATACGCTTTCAGCTCTCCCAGCGCCCGATCCAGCCTGTCCAGCGCAAAAGTCTGGGTAAAGGGCAGCGGCGAGAGCGGCTTGCCGATCTGTTCCAGCTGTTCAACGCCACAGACGCCACAGCCCGTCCGCCCTGCCAGGGCGCGGCGCTGCGCTTTGAGGGCCATAAAACGGCGGCTGGAAAGCTCAATCTGCACCTCTATACCGTCGCAGCCCGGCACGATATCCATACCAAAAATGTCGCCGGGCGCATCGATAATGCCCTCCGAGAGCGAAAAGCCCAGCGCAAACGCCTCCAGATCTTTTGGCGTGGTCATCATCACGACGTGAGAGATGCCGTTATAGACCAGCGCCACCGGCACTTCGTCCGCCAGCCAGTCTGAACGGGCGGCCGTCAGATCGTCACGCTGCCACACCTGCGTCATGCTGACACCGGCCTGAGTTGTTAAATCTTCGCCTGAGTCAGGCTGGATAGCTTTCAAAAAATATGACCTGTTGTTAATAAATGATGAAATTCAGCGTCGTATTCCGCCGCGTCCTGATTCTGCCTCTAAGCCCCGGGTTGCGCAAATAAACCGCGGGGCAATTCATGCGGTTTTACCGTCGCAGCGGGCTGGCGCGCCCGCTGGTGCAGAAAATGAGAAGGGTCATTTTTCAGGCATAACATCAGTAAGCATATAACAACAGTAATCCGTGGCGGCCGCTGAAAATCTGCTTGCAACTTCCCTTCACTGTCGAGGGTTTTTAACAAAATGTAGGAAATGAATTACTAATGACTAACCTGTTGACCCTGGTCAACTTAGACGCAGATAAGACTGTTATTTTGCAGGGCTTCGCAATGGAGCCGATACAGAAGAACGAAAATGCAAATAAACAGACGGAGTTTTTTTAAAATCTGTGCAGGCGGCCTGGCGGGAACCAGTGCTGCGCTACTCGGTTTTGCCCCCACCACAGCCTTAGCCAGCGTCAGAGAATTCAAACTCATCCGCGCCAGAGAAACCCGCAATAACTGTACCTACTGCTCGGTCGGCTGCGGCATGCTGATTTACAGCCTGGGCGATGGGGCGAAGAATGCCAGCGCCTCGATTTATCACATCGAAGGCGATCCTGATCATCCGGTCAGCCGGGGATCGCTCTGCCCGAAAGGGGCGGGCGTGCTCGACTTTATTCACAGCGAGCAGCGACTGAAATATCCGGAATATCGTGCGCCCGGTTCCGATAAATGGCAGCGCATCAGCTGGGAAGAAGCCTTTGATCGCATCGCCCGGCTGATGAAGCAGGACCGCGATGCCCATTTCCAGACCACCAATGCGGCGGGCGTGACGGTCAACCGCTGGCCGACCACCTCTATGCTCTGCTCTTCCGCCGCCAGCAATGAAACCGGCCTGCTCGATCAGAAATTTGCCCGGGCGCTGGGGATTCTGGCGCTGGAAAATCAGGCGCGCCTCTGTCACGGCCCGACTGTCGCCGCACTCGCGCCGAGCTTTGGTCGCGGAGCGATGACCAACAACTGGAATGACATTAAAAATGCCAACGTAGTGATGATTATGGGCGGCAACCCCGCCGAAGCACATCCGGTGGGGTTTAAGTGGGTCATCGAAGCGAAAATCCATAACAACGCCCAGGTTATCGTGGTCGATCCGCGCTTTAACCGTTCAGCGGCGGTAGCCGATCACTATGCGCCACTGCGGGCGGGCAGCGACGTGGTTTTCCTGATGGGCATCGTCAACTATCTCCTGCAGCACAATCAGATCCAGCAGGAGTATGTGCGCGCCTTTACCAATGCCGCCCTGATTGTCAAAGAGGACTTCAGCTTCAGCGACGGCCTGTTCAGCGGCTACGATGCCGCGTCCCGTCAGTACGACCGCCAGAGCTGGCACTATGAGCTGGATGAAAAGGGCTTTGCCCGCCGCGATGAGAGCCTCACGCATCCGCGCTGCGTCCTGAACCTGCTGAAAGCCCATGCCAGCCGTTACACCCCGGACATGGTGACGCGCCTGTGCGGGACCTCGCAGGATGCCTTTATGACGGTGTGTGAACAGCTTGCCTCCACCTCCGTTCCTAATCGCACTGCGACGATTCTTTATGCGCTGGGCTGGACCCATCATACTAATGGCTCACAGATTATCCGCACGGCGGCAATGATCCAGCTGCTGCTGGGCAACATCGGGATGCCAGGCGGCGGGATCAATGCACTGCGCGGGCACTCCAACGTGCAGGGCTTTACCGATCTCGGTCTGCTGACGCAGAGTCTGCCGGGTTATCTGCCACTGCCCTCCGAGAAGATGACCACCCTGACGACCTACCTGCAGCAGGCCACACCGGCTGCGGCCCTGCCGGAACAGGTCAACTACTGGCAGAACACCGATAAATTCTTCGTCAGCCTGATGAAGAGCTTCTATGGCGATAAGGCCACGGCAGAGAATCAGTGGGGCTACGACTGGCTGCCGAAGTGGGATAAAAGCTACGACTGCATGGCGCAGGCGGAGATGATGGAGCAGGGGGCGCTGAACGGCTGTCTGATTCAGGGCTTCAACATGCTGGCGGCCTTCCCGGATAAAAACAAAGCGGTCCGCGCACTTTCTCGCCTGAAATATATGGTGGTGATCGATCCGCTGCGCACGGAGACGGCCAGCTTCTGGCAGCATCACGACGCGTTTAACGATGTCGACCCGTCGACCATTCAGACCGAAGTGTTCCGCCTGCCCTCCTCCTGCTTCGCGGAAGAGTCGGGATCGGTGGCGAACTCATCGCGCTGGCTGCAGTGGCACTGGGCGGCCGCCGAGCCACCGGCGGAGGCGCTGCACGACGGTAAAATTCTCGGCAACCTCTTTATGCGGCTGCGCGCGCTCTATCGTCTGGAGGGCGGCGCCGCGCCGGAACCGCTGATGGCAATGCGCTGGGATTACCGCGATCCCTACAATCCTGAGCCGGAAGAGGTCGCGCAGGAGAGCAACGGCCAGGCGCTGACCGATATTTATGACGCCAGCGGCAAGCTGCTGCTGAAAAAAGGCCAGCAGCTCAACGGGTTCGCTGAACTGCGTAACGACGGCACCACCGCCAGCGCCTGCTGGATTTACAGTGGCAGCTGGACGCAGGAGGGCAATCAGATGGCACGGCGCGACAACGCCGATCCGTCGGGGCTGGGTGCGGTCTCCGGCTGGGCCTGGGCCTGGCCTGCTAACCGCCGCATTCTCTACAACCGCGCCTCTGCGGATGCGCAGGGCAAAGCCTGGGATCCCGCCCGTCGCCTGATCGAGTGGGATGGCGCGCGCTGGCAGGGTATCGACGTGCCAGATTATCCGGTCACCCTGTCGCCACAGAAGCAGGCCGGTCCCTTTATTATGCAGCCCGATGGCCTGGGTCATCTGTTTGCGCTCGATAAAATGGCCGACGGCCCGTTCCCGGAACATTATGAGCCGATGGAAAGCCCGCTCGCCGATAACCCTCTGCATCCGCAGCAGCGCCACAGTCCGGTCGTCCGGCTGTTCAGCAGCGACGCCGCCCGGCTGGGCAAGGCCGCTGACTACCCCTGTGTCGCCACCACCTACTCCATCACCGAACTGTTCCGTCACTGGACCAAACATGCCCTGCTGAATGCGATTGCGCAGCCGGAGCAGTTTGTTGAGATCGGCACCGAACTGGCCGAGGAGAAAGGGATCCGCGCCGGTGACAGCGTCAAAGTCACGTCGCAGCGTGGCTATATCAACGCTAAAGCGGTGGTCACCCGTCGTCTGCAGCGTCTGACGATTGATGGCAGACCGGTCGACACCGTGGGCATTCCCTGTCACTGGGGCTTTGAAGGCACCACGCGGAAGGGCTTCCTGGCCAATACGCTGACGCCGTCGGTCGGCGATGCCAACTCGCAGACCCCGGAGTACAAGGGATTCTTAGTAAAAGTCGAAAAAGCGTAACGGTGGATGACAATGGCTTATCAATCACAAGATATTATCCGTCGCTCGGCGACCAATGGCTTTACCCCACCGCCGCAGGCGCGCGATCACCAGCGTCAGGTGGCAAAACTGATCGACGTCACCACCTGTATCGGCTGCAAAGGCTGCCAGGTGGCCTGCTCGGAGTGGAACGACATCCGCGATGAGGTCGGGCATAACATCGGGGTCTATGACAATCCTGTCGACCTCAGCGCCAAATCCTGGACGGTGATGCGCTTCTCGGAAGTTGAGGAGGATGGCCGGCTGGCCTGGCTGATCCGCAAAGAGGGCTGCATGCACTGCGCCGATCCCGGCTGCCTGAAAGCCTGCCCGTCGGCAGGCGCCATCATCCAGTACGCCAACGGCATCGTCGACTTCCAGTCTGAGCAGTGCATCGGCTGCGGCTACTGCATCGCGGGCTGTCCGTTCAACGTGCCACGGCTCAACAAAGAGGATAACCGCGCCTATAAGTGCACCCTGTGCGTGGATCGCGTCAGCGTCGGCCAGGAGCCCGCCTGCGTGAAAACCTGTCCGACCGGAGCCATTCATTTCGGCAGCAAAAGCGACATGCTGACGCTGGCGGAAGCGCGCATCACGGAGCTGAAGTCACGCGGATTTAAAAATGCCGGTCTCTATAACCCGGAAGGCGTGGGCGGCACCCACGTCATGTATGTGCTGCATCACGCTGACAGGCCTCAGCTCTATCACGGGCTGCCGGCGAATCCGGGCATCAGCCCGACCGTGACCTTCTGGAAAGGGATCTGGAAACCGCTGGCGGCAGTGGGTTTTGCCGCGACGTTTGCCGCATCAATTTTCCACTATGTTGGCGTGGGCCCGAATCGCGTCACGGAGCATGACGACAACAGCGATCAGCCTGAGGAGCATCAATAATGAAAAAGCCCGATCATCTGGTGCGTTACCGCGCACCCGAGCGCATCAATCACTGGATTGTCGCGATTTGCTTTGTCATGGCCGCGTTAAGCGGGTTAGGGTTTTTCTTCCCCTCTTTTAACTGGCTGATGCAGATATTCGGCACGCCACAACTGGCGCGTATCCTGCATCCTTTCACCGGCGTAGTGATGTTTGCGGCGTTTATGCTGATGTTTTTGCGTTACTGGAAACATAATCTGATCACCCGCGATGACCTTTACTGGGCCAGAAACATTCATCGGATTGCGCTGAATGAAGAGGTGGGCGATACCGGTAAATATAACTTTGGTCAGAAGTGTGTGTTCTGGGCTGCTATCATCAGCTTAGTGTTGCTGCTTGTAAGCGGTATTGTGATCTGGCGGCCTTACTTTGCGGATGCCTTTGCCATTCCCCTGATTCGTCTGGCGCTGATTGTGCATTCGGTCTCTGCGGTGGCGCTGATCATCGTCATTATGGTGCACATTTATGCTGCATTGTGGGTCAAAGGGACCCTGACCGCGATGGTGGAAGGCTGGGTCAGCGCCGAATGGGCCAGACAGCATCATCCCCGGTGGTACCGTGAGCAGCGTAACCGGCCAATAAAACAGGAAAAACGCCCCTGATGAGTATTCGCATAATCCCGCAGGACCAGCTGGAGAAAGGCGAAAAAACAACGGCGGAGATGATTCCGCCGTTACTTTTTCCCCGGCTGAAAAATTTATACAGCCGCCGTGCCGCGCGATTGCGCGACCTGGCGGCGAAAAATCCACTCGGCGACTATCTGCGCTTCGCGGCGACGATCGCGGAAGCGCAGGAGATTGTGCTGTATGACCATCCGCTGCACATGGATCTTCATGCCCGGCTGACGCAGAGCGCCCGCGAGGGCAAGCCGCCGCTCAATATTCACACCCTGCCGCGTGATCCGCACTGGCAGCGGCTGCTGCATTCGCTGATTGCCGAGCTGAAGCCGGAGATGAGCGGCCAGGCGCTGGCGGTGCTGGAGAATCTGGAAAAGGCCTCTGCCACGGAGCTGGAGACGCTGGCCAGCGCCCTGTTTACCGGCGAGTATGCGCAGGTCAGCAGCGATAAAGCGCCCTTTATCTGGGCAGCCCTCTCGCTCTACTGGGCGCAGATGGCCGCGCTGATCCCCGGCAAAGCGCGGGCGGAGATGGGCGAGCAGCGCCAGTTCTGCCCGGTCTGCGCCAGTATGCCGGTCGCCAGCGTGGTGCACATGGGCAGCCACGAAGGCGCGCGCTATCTGCACTGCAATCTGTGCGAGAGTGAGTGGCATGTGGTACGCAGCAAATGCACCCAGTGCGAACAGTCCCGGGATCTGCACTACTGGTCGCTCGAAAGCGAACAGGCGGCCGTGAAGGCCGAGAGCTGCGGCGACTGTGGCACCTATCTGAAGATGCTCTATCAGGAGAAAGATCCGGCCATTGAACCGGTGGCGGATGACCTGGCGTCGCTGATACTGGATGCCAGAATGGAGCAGGAAGGCTTCGCGCGCAGCAGTCTCAATCCTTTTATGTTTCCTGGCGAATAGTCACTGACTCCGGAGAACCCGATGAAACTTATTGGCAGCTATACCAGTCCGTTTGTGCGAAAGATTTCAGTCATCATGCTGGAAAAAGGCATTACGTTTGAATTCGTTAACGCATCGCCTTACAGCGATGACAGCCATGTGCCGCACTACAATCCGCTGGGCAAAGTCCCGGCGCTGGTCGCTGATGATAAGCAAATCTGGTTCGATTCCGGCATCATCGCGGAATTTCTGGAGCAGCGCGGCGCGGAACCGCACCTGCTGCCAGCCGATCCGCTGGCGTCACTTAACATCCGCCAGATGGAGAAGCTGGCGGATGGCATCTGCGATGCCGCGCTGGTAATCGTCCGCGAGCAGTTGCGTCCGGGCGATCGTCAGTCAGAAGAGGTGCTGCTGCGTCATCGGGAAAAGATTCAGCGCAGTCTGGACATGCTGGAGGCGAAGGTGGCAGAGGGAAAATGGCTCAATAACGGCCAGCTCAATCTGGCGGATATCGCTACCGGCTGCATGATCGGCTACCTCAATTTCCGCCGCGTGGTGCCCAACTGGTGTGTTGAACGTCCGGCGCTGGTGAAACTGGCGGAAACGCTGTTCCAGCGCGAGAGCTTTGCAATGACGACGCCGCCTGCGGCGTGAGGGTGTCCAGAGCCAGAACCATTAAAAGGGACAATGGTGTCTGGCTGCATGTTAGGGTCATGTGTTAATTAAGGTCAGCGGAGGTCTAGTGCCAGGTTATAGATAAGTAAAAATTATATTTAATTGATTACATTCATTCCTGCACCTGGATTTCCCCTCAAAAATTTCAACTATCCCTCCGGCCACCCGGAATTATAAAAAATAATTAATATGTATAAATTTTATTAAAAACTAATCATAAGTAAATTGATAATTTATAATATAAGACCCTAATTTATTAGTATGAGCAGTCACCCACACTTTAGTCATACCTTGCTTCCTGTCATTGTATAAATTTGTACGATTTTTACAAAGTTGAAGCCATCTTTTCGTATGAGCATCTTCAATCCACAAGCCAGCCTCACAATGGCTATATTTACCAACTGCCGGACCTGGAAACGTAACCTCATATTCAGACTCGTACTGAATAATCTTACCAGGCGCGATATAAACATAGACACTGTAACAATTCAGAATGCAAATAAAACCAACAGAAAACCCACACCCAAAAGCTTTCAGTACATAGGTCGCTGATTCACCAACTGGTCTGAAATAAACAGCCAGCCCCGAAAAGATAAGACCCAAAATTGATGCAACAGTAACATATGTTGTCCACTCAGGAACACTTTTCATTAATACAACACGTCTTGCGACGCCATCTGCCCACATCAGATACCATAGCCATGCTGCAAATATGGTAAAAAAAACGGCGAGGAATAAATAGCGCTTAATCTTTCCCTTTTCATAAGCTGAAACAAAACCGCTTCCATGCATTTTGATCCTTCCTTTGACAATCGGACTGTTAAATTATTTTTTAGTTAAAAATTTTTAAATAAAATTTATTTTAAGCAACTAACTTTTATAATGGGGTAATGGTGTCTGGCACAGTAGGACGCTTTATCTGCTGGTCAGCAACAGAGCTGATCGCAGGAACCGATACAGTGGTCGGGAGCCTGATAACCGTGCGAACAAACAGGTTCTTTCAACGCGATCACCGATACGGATTCCGGTGATTTCATCTCATGCCTGCTTAATAAATTCCTGCGGACAATCTCGTTAACAATACGCTCAGGAACATTATCAGCCTCGCATGTTTTATCATCATGAACAATAATGCGGCTTGCGTTTTCATACCCTGGTGCCCACATATTATTATCAGGTAAATTTTTATAAACGGCGATGAGTGGTTTTTTCCACGCAGCAGAGATATGTACTATCGAAGTATCAGGTGTTATGACCACATCCGATTCTTTAATTAATGCCATCACATGATGCAACGTACAAAAGGGGTTTTTTACAACACCATCAGGAAGCGGTACCAGTAATTCGTTACGATGATCCAGAATAATTAACTTTATTTGTTTGCCTTTATTACTAACGAGATGAACAAGCTCCAGCAATTGCTGTTGTGAGAAATTCCTTTCTGGCGTACCTGCAAAGGCATTAACAATAATCTTTTTTTGTTTTTCCAGGGATCAAGAAAAAATTTTACCTCATCAAGCACACCATCAGGAAAATACAAACTATAATCGGCGCTGCCTTTATCTTTAACACCAACAATTTTGCTGAACAAAGACAGTAATTCTGTAACGTGCTGCTTTTTATTTTTAAAACGAACTGAAACGGTGTAATGGCCGATATCAGGTTTTTTATTTAACCCAATAACGAACCTCGCATTGATATCATTAAACAGTTTCATCCGATGCACCGGCATTTCGGATAAAGAAGGGTCGATAATCAGATCATATTTATTTCTATTTAGCATCTTTATCGTTGCCTTTGAAACGGTATGATTCAAAGACTTCAGGTAATGGTTATAAGTGCAATTTCTCGCTTTATAAATATGCCTGATAAAAGGGTTGTATTTTATTACGTCGTAACAGGCTTCAGTTACCAGCAAATCAACTGCATAGCCAGCCTGATGAAGCGACCTGATGAGTGGGGTCGAAACGATGATATCACCCACTTTGCCTTCATTGCGAACAAGCAATATGGTTTTCACAGAGTCAGGATTAAAGGATACTTTTGCACGTTTATCCCACAGAAGCTTTGCAATTGAGATTCTTGCTTCGAGCTTCACCTTTTTGAGATAGTAATTTTTTCTTCGGTTCCACTCGCGTATTTTTTTGAATGATCCCGTTGATACCGTGATCCTCACATCCTTATTCATTTCGCCCCTCCTGCTTCCTGAGTACATCATTTTCATGATACCCAAACATCATAAATGAGCAGCTATTTATGTATATATAAAATTTCCAATAAGCGTGTAATTCTACAACACCCGAAAACGCTTAGACCATATAATAACCCTTTTTTATTTCATAGAATTATCATTCATCTAACATCGCTGGTTGGGATTTTGATATAGATACCTATCAACTTTTAACCAAATACACTTTACTGCATCATACGTTACGATATGGCAATTCAGGTTGCCATATATAAGAATTTAACTTACAGATAACCAATGCTGAATTGTGATTAATTATTTAATTAAAGAGAATTAATTAAAAAATTGGGAAACCATGATCTTTATTAACTGCATGCTTATTTCGTTCATAGCAGCGGGAAAAACGCTTTTGGAGATAGTATTATCCATCGAAAAAAATCCGTTTTTCAGAGATGCCTCGCAATCTATTCCGAAGCTTTCAGCGAGTTTACAAAGCAGACGGTGTATATTTGAACAGGAGAAAACAGTAAAGGAAGCGCGTAACGAGAGATTATTAGCGCGGGCTGAAGGTGGTGGAACACCAGCAGCCCGCTGACCACAACTAACTGGATAGGAGTTAATTATGGCTGGAACAGATTCTACGTCAGAACCCGTCACATCCCAAGCACGCAAAAGCATCGTCGGATATCGCCCCAACGGCGGCAGACCAAATCCCTTGCCTCAACTGACCATCAAAGGGCGATGGCTGGAACAGTGGGGATTTATTAAAGGACAGCCGGTCAGCATCATTGCCAAACAGGGTCAGCTGATTATCCGCATCATGCACATCATGGAGGAGAACGTATGAACATCACTTTTATTCAGGAACCCATCCCGGAACTGACTATCGCTGGCGGCAAGCTGGCGGCACCCGGATTTACCACCGACACACCAATCCGGCTGATGCTGCGGGATAACGCGCTGACAGTGACCACCGTGACCGATGAAGCGGAGTGGAAAGAACTCTGCGAAGCCAGCCAGCAGTGGCAGGATTTGGGCGCGGACTGGGTGCGGGAGAACGGCGGGGTGATTATCGGCGGCAGCTGGCTGACCGGTTTCGGTATTACTGAGGCGGGACAGCTCGAGATTACCGCTGCGCCCGGCGTGATTCGGTTGCAGCGGAGGTAAGCGAGAGGATTCAGGGCTTAAAGCAAAAATCCCGGCGCAACGGCCGGGACTTCAGAAGATTATTCAGGATCTGATGGGGGAGTTTTACGCGATTTGTACTTATCTATCAGATTAAAAACTATTGAGGCTAATGTAATCGCTGTTCCTGCAATACAACCAAAAATAATAGCTCTCTTAATCTGTCCATCAGGTATCAAGAAATATCCATTCTTAATATATACAATGAACGATGCACCAGCTCCTAAAATAAAACAGACCAGTATACAAAAAACACAAGAATAAATTACAAGCTTGATATAGGCGATCATTTTCCACCCTCATTTCCTTTTTCAGATTCAGAGGACTTTTGCGGAGCCGGTGTATTCAAGAGATCTTTTGTATATCCACCTAAAAATTCTGTCCCAAGTGAGCCGATAGCATCAAATATGAATCCAGGAGCTTCCTTTCCTGTTATTGAACTAACTACCCCTGGTGCATATTCACCAAATCCCCAGCCCAGTCCAGCGCCACCTGCTGCGATACCAATCGATCCAGTATCAGCTCCATCAGTAAACACTGCACCACCTGCCGCTATCCCAACATTCTGCCAGACGTTACGGCCTGGTGCTAACGCACCAGTTACAGCCGCAGAAGCACTTCCCCAGTAATCCCATGTCTTTTGCTGATTTTCAGGCAGGCTCTGATTCTTTTCACTGTTTATATCAATCCACTGATAGGTGCCATTTGCTATTTCCGCTATCGTTGCGCCCGCCACAACCTTCCCAATGCTCGCTGCTGGCCCTATATAACCTGCACCGGCAATCAACACACCATCTTTATAACCGTCAACGATGACTTTGGTGATATTTGCGCCTTCTGGCAGATCACCTTTCGCATTCTTACTCAGTGCAGCGTTGATCTCTTCTGTTATCGCTCCTGCTTCTGCCATTGACATTCCCAGCGTTGAGGCTGCGCCACCGTAGCTGTTCAGCCCTGACGGCAGACTGAACATGTCGTTATTCTCGGACGTGTTCTTTCCTGCCTGCGCACCTGCCACGGCTGAAGCCGCACTATCTGCGGTAAGTCCGACTGCCAGCCCGCCTGCCAGCGTGCTCAGAGCTGATATGGTCTGCTTCTGCGTTTCATTCAGCCTGCTGTAATCATCCGTGCCATACAACGTTTTCGCTATTACGGAAGTTGCGACGGACGCGGTTGCTGCACCTGCCGCTCCGGTTAGTGCTGAGTTACCTGATGCCTGCGCCACTACTGCACCAACAACCGCATGGGCCATCAGGTTTGCTTCCGGGTTGCCTTCCGTCAGCCTGTGTATCTCCGTCGCCAGGTATGGCGCGGCCGCGCCGCTTATGGCCTGCGCCACGCTACCGCCCGACAGCCCCTGTACCGCTGCCGTCACCGCGCTGATGGCACGCTGCACCTTACCGCCCGTTCCGAACCCGGTCTCCGCAAACGCCTGCTTATAAAGGTTGCTGTATACCTGGTTATTAACGTCACTTTCGCTGTACTGCTTCGTCGGATCCTTCGCTTTCAGCTCTGCCAGCGCCCTGTCGCGGTCGGCCTGCGTGGTCCCGGACATCTTATCGTTTGCGGCCTTCGTCGCGATTATCTCGCCCTGCGTCCGGGCGATATCCCCCGCCTGCGCGCCGATTTTCCCGATGAGCTGCGCCGCCTTCAGCCGGTTCTGCTCCTTCTCTTTATCAAAGATAACCTCCAGACCCGGGTTCGCGTTCGCCACGTCATGGCTTAAATCTGCAACGTCCTGCTTCTGCTTCGATGAGTCGCGGATAACAATAGTGCCCTCGCTCACCGCCGACCTCGTGGTGCTTTCCGCGCTGCCGCTGTCGTTCAGCCCCGCCAGCATCCCGTTCGCCATGTTGCCCTCAAACTGGCTGCCGATGCTGCCGCCGGTGCTCATCCCCGCGCTCTGGTGTTCGGTTTTGTAGTCCGCGTGGTTCTCTATGTCGCCAAAGCCCAGCGTGCCGGTGTCGAGCCTGTTCAGGCTGGCATCTGCCGTACTCGCGATAACCGCACCGTTCAGCTGCGTGTGTTCACCAGCCGTCACGTCAAAGCCGCCCCTGCCCGCAAAAATCCCGGTCTGCTCCGCCACGCTCTGCCAGTTGCTGTGCATCTTATCCCGGCTCACGTTCACGTTCGCCGACCCGGTCATCGAGCCGAACGTGAAGCTGCCGCCCGCGCTGGCGCTCTGCTGCTTACTGTCGTAGCGGTCGCTGTCCTGCTCTGAGGTCAGCGTCAGGTTGCGGCCCGCGTCCACCTTCACACTTTCACCATTTGCCTGCGCGCCCGTGAGCGTGGTGTCGCGCCCGCTGGTCAGGCTGAGCTGGCTGCCCGCGTCCAGCGTGGTTTCGCTGTGCGTCAGCCCGTTGCCCTTTTCGCTGCCCTTTGCCGCATTGACGCTCGCCGACACGCTGATGCCGTAGCCGCCTGAACCCACGCCGATGCCGACCCCGACGCTGCCGCCCCTGCTGCTGTTTTTGCTGTCGGTGCTCTGCGTGTTCTGCGCCGACTGCAGCAGGATGTCCCGCGACGCCGCCAGGCTCATATCACCGCCCGCCTTCAGCTGGCTGCCGGTAATGCTGATATCGCCGCTCTGCGCCGTGCCGTTTTTGCCGGTTGCCGTGACGTTAAGGTTCCGGCCCGCCGTCAGCGTGCTGCCCTGCGACCGGCTGCTCTCAGTTCGCGTCTCGCTTTTCGACGACTGGCTGCCGTATGAGGCGCTGACGCCGATGGTATTGGTCGCGCCCGTCTCATAGTCTTTATCGCCCGGACTCCGGCCTGCGGCGGCATTGTGTGCATCCGCCGAGGCCGTGTTCAGCCCGTCCATCTGAACCGCCTGCGCCGCCTGCACCCCGTTCAGCGCCGCCTGGGTATTCTGCAGCGCGCTGACCCGCCCGTCACCCGACTTCCTGGCCTGCTGCGCAGTACTCACCGCCGTGTTGAGCGCACTGCCCGCCGCACCCGACAGGGCAAGCGTCAGTCCGCTCTGCTTCGTCTCGGTCTTCTCGGTGCGCGTCCGCTGGTCATAGCCCGGGTCGATGCTCACGCTGTCGCCCGTCAGGTTCAGGTCTTTCCCCGCCACCAGGTCCGCGCCGCCGACGTGGAGCCGGTTGCCCGCCGTGATGTTTACGCTGCCCTGGCTGCTGCCGACGGTGCTGACGCTCTGGCTCTGGGTGGTACCTTTCTCATCGATTTCATGGCGGGTCGACTGCTTCCCGACTGTAAAGCCGATGCCGCCGCTGCTCAGCAGACCGCTCTTTTTCTTTTCCTCCAGCTGATAGTGGCTGTCGGTCTCGGTGGCTGCGCCGATCTCCACGTCGCGCCCGGCACGCAGGTTCACGTCCCGCTCGGCGGCAACCGCCGAGCCGGTCACCCTCAGGTCGCGCCCGGCGATGACCGTGACGCTTTCACCGCTCAGCAGGCTGCCGTTCTCACGGGTAGTAATGTCCTGCGTTACGCTGTGGCCGCTGCTTTTGTTCAGCAGACCTTTATTCTCTGAGCGCTCCTCGCTGTAGAACGACTCCCGTTCGGTGGCAGTATTCAGCACAATGTCCTGCTTCGCCTGCAGCCCGACCGCGCCCTGTTCACTGTGCAGTGTACTGCCGGTCACCGTAACGTCGCCCTCGCGCCCGATCACCGTTACGCCCTGCTGCCCGCTGAAGGTACTGCCGGTGCTGCTCTCACGAGAGTTTTCCTCCTCGCGATGGCTGCGGGTCTTGCCCTCGCGCTTATTCTCGCTGTCCTGATCAAGCACGCTGGCACGCGCATCCTTAATGGTCACGTTCTTCGCACTGACGCCAATTTGGCCCTGTGAACTGTCAACCTGCGCGCCTTCGGCCTGCAGGTTATTGCCCGCCACCACCGCCACGCCCTGGTCACCGCTCAGGGTGCTGAGCAGCAGACGATCTTCCTGACGGCTGTTGCTGACCGATGAAGTCCGGCTATTGGCCTCAAGATGGGTGGTGTTGGTGGTGGTTTCAGCGCCGATGCGAATGTCGCCGCCAGCCTCAACCCGGGCTGAGCCGGAGGCGCTGGCCTGGCTGCCGGTCAGCGTCAGATCACGCCCGGCAGAGAGCAGGATGTTACCACCGGCGCTAAGCTCACTGCCCTGCGCCTGCTGCCACTCGCCGCTGCCCTGCGCCATGCGCTTGCCCGCCTCTTCCATGCCGCGGCTGGTACGATTGCCCATCGCCCCGGCGATAACGTTCAGGCTGCCGCTATGGCTGCTTTTCGCGGTACCGATCTCAAGGTTGTTGCGTGCGCTCAGGCTAAGATTATCGGTCGCATTGAGCTTCGCACCCTGTAGCCGGATATCGGTGCCGCTGAGGCTGATATCGTCAGCGCTCATCGTCGCCTGCCGCAGGGCATTCTGCAGATCGGTGCTGATCGTCAGCGTCTCCGCTTTCACATCAATGCTGCCCGCTTTGATGTCGCCGCCCAGGTGCAGGAACTGCCCGCTGTCAACGGAAAGCGCCTTGTCCGCAAAGAGATTCCCTGCGTTGGTCACGCTGCCCGCTGAGAGCTGCAGATTACCGCCGCCAATTACTGCGCCCGCGCCCGTCACGCGCAGTGTGGCCGGTGCCAGATAAACTTTTGGCACCCACACGGTCTGCGGGCCGTTCGCCGTATCAACCGTTTCGCTGACCAGCCAGACGATATCCTGCTGCAGTGCTGCAATCTGTTGCGGCGTCAGCGCCACGCCCGGCACCAGATGGAAATCCTGCGCCACTTTTGAGCCGTTGTTCATCAACGCCTGGTACTGCGCCATCGCATCAAAGCCGTTAACAGAGGCCCTGCCGGTCAGTTTCAGGACCTGCTCACGCACCAGCCGCTGCTCATAAAAACCATCGCCCAGTCGTTTATGCACCTGCGACGGGTCATAGCCCACCCGTTCGAGCAGATAATCACTGCTGATGAATTTATCCCGACGCGTAAAGCGCTCATCAGTGACCACCAGGAACGGACTGCCCGCCGCGGTATGCTGGCTGAACAGGCCGTTATTGGGGATAGTTGTGGCGACTTTCTCCAGCTGTTGCAGCGCCGTCAGCGCCAGCTCAGCCGGTAACAGCGGGCGAGCATCGTCACCCGCCTCAAGCTCTGTATCGCCGTCATGGTGAGCGACACCGTCCATAGTGAAAGCCAGCGGGTTGCGTTCATACTCCGCGCGCTCGGCGTCGACCGCCTGCAGCGCTGCCTCAAGCTGGCTAACCTGCGCCTGATTAACGGTGGTGTTACTGATGTTCGCTCCGCTGATACTGACGTTACCGTTGCCGGTGATGATGCCGTCAACGGTAGCCAGGGCAATGGTCTGGTCAGAATGGAAGGTCGGATACCAGTGATGGGTATTCTGGTCATAATGATCGACAATTAGTTCCTGACGGCGCTCATTGACCGAGTAGCCCCGGTTATCAACGCTGCCACCGCCATCCACGGTCAGATTGCCGTTGGCCGTGATCACGCTGGCATCATTGAGTAACGCGCCGGTGATGCGCAGGATCATATTGCCACCCGCCAGGATACGGGCGCCGATGCCTTCACTGACCAGCCGATCACGCGTTACAGTGCCGGTTACAGTTCGTTCACGAAAATTGTTGTAATCAGTGACGAACGGCGCATTGTCGATGTCGATATGCTTTTCAGGATCCCACTGCTCAATACGTCCACTGTTTGCTTCGCGCCAAACCGTGTTCTGGTAAGGGGTTGGGACGTGCTTTTGCCGCAACCCACGGGTTTCATAGAACGTCATGGCATAGGTGCCGTCGGCATTGGGGTTGAGCGCCAGATAGTTAACCCACAGATCGGTCAACACGCCCTGATTGTTCATGACACGGACCTGGGCGCGTTTGCCTGCAGCGTCAATCGCCAGCAGCGTGCCGTAAGGATTACTCTGCGCGGCCGCCTCATCCTGGAAGGTCAGCTGCTGAGTGGTTGACGCCATGGTGCTGAGTTCCGTATTGGTCTCTCCGCCGTAAGAGCGCCAGTAATAGTTATATCGATGCCACTTGTAGTCATTAGTCTCAGCGTCGCGCTCAATCACCAGTCCTTCGCGCAGATTATCGAGCCGTCGCGCCTCCAGTGTCATATCACCGTCGGCTTCGATAAAACTCGCCCGGTTCTCAATCAGGTCATTGCTGAGTAGCGACAGACGATCGCCGCTGTAAAGCAAGGCGCCATCTTTGTTGCTCAGCCGCTCGCGGGCTTCCAGCGTCAGGCTTTCGGTGGCCGCGATGACTGCCGGCTGGCCATGGTTATCGATAACCCGACCCAGCACGGTGACCTCATCGCCCATCACGGTCGCGCTGTTATCCAGCGAGTCGACATTCAGCGTCAGGGCGTCCGCTTCAAGACGCCCGCTGTTCAGCAGCGCACCGGCCGTGAGCTGCACCGTTTTGCCTACCAGCATTGCTGGGTTAGTGATAGCCGTGGCATTCAGTATCAGATTACCTGGCAGCAGCCAGTCGGCCAGGTTCGTGAACGCTCCGCTCAGCGAGAAGGTCACCGTGCCATTACTGCTGAGGGTTTCGCCTGCCTGGTGGGTATAGTCCTGTTGCGCGGTCAGCGTCAGAGCCTGCAGGCCCAGCAGCGTACCGCCCCGATTGTCGAGGGTCTGTGCATGGATGTTTAATGCGCCCGCACTCTCCAGCCGTCCACCCTGATTCAGCAGGACAAGCGGGGAATCGGTGGCCGGCAGATCACCATTGATGTCGAGATCGCCATTGGCCAGCATCTGCCCCTGTCGGTTATCCAGCCGGGCAATGCCCCGCAGCAGAAGCGTTCCGGCGCTTTGCAATCGTCCGGTGCTGTTATCAATGTCACGGGCAGTCAGGGCGGTGTGAGTAGTACCGAGGATCAGACCCGCGTCGCGGTTGCTCAGCCGATCTGCCTGCAAGGACACCGCCGCCTGGCTGCTCATCACCCCCTGCGCGCTGTTATCGATCGTCGTCGCGTTCAGCACTAAATCCTGGGTGGCAACCAGCTGTCCGCCCTGGTTATTCAGCTGCGCGGCCGCCAGCGTCAGCGCAGCGCCGCTGTGGACTTTGCCCTGCTGGTTGTTGAGCAGATTGATGGTGTAGAGACCCGCGCCCTGGCTGATCAGCGTGCCGCCGGTATTGTCCAGCTGTCCGCTGGTCAGGTTTAGCGTCTCGCGGCTGCTGAACACGCCCTGACGGTTATCGATCGTCGCGGCATTAACCTGCTGTCCACCATTGCTGCGTACCGCGCCGACGCTGTTATCTAACGAACCCTGCAGGTTTAGCGTGAGCTGTTGCTGGCTGTCGATGCTGCCGCCTGCATTGTTCAGCGTCTGCGCATCCAGCTGAAGCGCATTGCCGCTCTGCACGTTACCGGCCCGGTTATCCAGATCCCCGGCCAGATTCAGCCGCGACTGCCGCTGACTGTAGAGCAGACCGCCCTGGGTGTTATCGAGACGCGCAGCGGTGATGGCCAGCCCCTCACCGGCCAGCCACTGGCCGCCCGCATTGTTTATGTTACCGGTACGGCTGCCTTCGGTCTGACCCTGAACGGTTAGTTGCTGCTGAGCAGAAACTTTACCCGCCAGGTTGTTGATAGTCTGCGCAACGCGTAACGCCATGCCAGAAGCCGACTGCAATACACCGCTGGCGTTACTGAGCCAGTTTGCTGAGAGTTCAGTCTGCTGCTGACTTTGCACGCTGCCGGCCGTGTTATCGAAACCAGCAGTCGTGGCAGTCCAGCGCGCCTGGCTGCCCATCCATCCCTGCGCATTCCCGATCTCCTGCGCCTGAAGCGTCTGGCTTAAGCGGCTGAAGATGCGGCCGTTGCTGTTATCCAGATGACCGGTGAACTGCATATCCAGGGTGTCCAGCGCATTGATGGCACCCTGAGCATTAAACAGATTCACAGCGCTTGCCTGCGTGCGGCCATTACCGGTCAGGGTGCCGCCCTGATTGTCCCAGTCACCCGTCAGGTTGAGCGTCAGCGCCTGCTGGCTAAGCACCTGTCCTGACTGGCGATTGCTCAGCGCACCACCCTGAAGCAGCAGATCGCCGCCACTTTGCAGCGACCCGCCATCGTTATCAAACAGTGTCGCGGAGGAGCCATGGACCGCGAGGGCGTTTTGCGCCGTGAGTTTGCCACCCTGGTTGAGGATATCGCCGCGGCTGGTCAGGACCAGATCGCCGCCAGACTGCAAACGGCCGCTGGCGTTATTGAGTTGATCTGCCGTTGCCGTGACCCGCTCACCACCCTGCGCCGTCCCACCGCTGTTTTGCCAGAATCCGCCGCTGTTGAGCAAAAGATAATGACCCGCTTCGACCCAGCCGCCGCGGTTGTCCAGGCCCTGTGTCGTCGTCAGGCTCAGATCCTGCAGCGCAATCAGTTTGCCCTCTGTGTTGTCCAGTCCGCTTGCTGTCAGGCTCAGATCGCGCTGGCTGATGATCTCGCCCTGCACATTGTTCAGATGCTGCGCGTTCAGCGACAGCTGGCCGCCGTTCAGGGTACCCGCGTGATTATCCAGATCGCCGCCTGCGCTGAGCGTCAGCACATTACCGGCCAGCAGATTACCCTGACTGTTATTAACCGCGTCACGGGCAGTGATCGCCAGCGACGCCTGTGTTTTGACGGTGCCGCTCTGGTTATTCAGGCTGCCTGCCTCAAGCGCCAAATCGCCGTTGCTGCCCAGTTCACCCGAGGTGTTGTCGAGCAGTCCTTCAACCCGCCAGTGCTGCGCCGCGTTATCCAGTGCAACCATCCGGCCACGCTGGTTGTTCAGCGAGATGCTCTGCAGATTGAGCTGCTGGCTCTCAATCGAGCCGTCGCTGTTGTCGAGCCCGCCAGACAACGTAAAGCGGCTTTCGCCACTTCCGGTCTGCGACCATCCCGCCTGCTGGCTGAACAGGCTGCGTCCATCGATCTGCCAGCGTCCGGCGCTGATTTGTGCCTGCTGCGCGTCGATATCACCTGCGGTATTAATCGTCAGTTCATCACTGTTGATGACCGACTGCCGTACAGCAACACCCTCTTCCTGAGCAATCAGAGAGGCGCGGCTGGCGGCAACCTGAGCGCCACTGAGATCGACCCGGCGTCCGCGCGCGCTGACCTCTTTTTTGCTCAACAGGCTGCCGCTGGCGCGAATAGTATCCTGGCTCTCCAGTTGCAGACTGGCTTCCTGCACAATCTGGCTGCTGGCGTCGCTGCCTGCCAGCAGGTGTCCACTGCTCTGAATGCTGCGGGCCGCCTTCAGTTGCACATCACCTGCCGCCGCCAGGGTGCCGGACTGGGTAATCCCGCCTTCCCGACTCTGAACCGTCAGCTGACCGCCACTGTGGAGTTTGCCCTGATAATCAACGCTATCTCTGGCCGCCAGGCTGATGTCGCCTCCGGCCTGCGTGACGCCATCCTGTGCCGCTGATTGCCAGACGAGTTTGCCTTCGCTGCTCACTACCAGCGTTTTACCCGCCTGCACCTGAGCGTTCTGATTCCGCACGCCGACGCCCGCTTCGGTGCCAATCATGCGGATCTGGCCGCTGTACATGCCGCCCATCTGGCCCATGTCGATCGCCAGTTCAGGTCTGGCGCTGCCGTCGTCAGCCAGCGGTGTGACCGTCTGCGCGTCTGCGCTTACGCGGTTGCGACCGGCCACCACCGCCAGCTCCTTTTTGGCCCAGACGCCCGCATTGATCTCCACCGCGCGGGCCAGGACGTCAACATACTCAGTATCATGGCGGGGATCGCCGTTGAGTCCGCCGCCTTCAATGCGCACCACACCACGTTCAACCTGATAACCCGCCACGCTGCCGTCAGCGTTGAGCTGCGGTTTGCCGGTGGTCAGCGTCATGCGCCCGGCATTGATCGTGCCGCATCCGTTGCAGACGATCCCCGCCGGGTTAGCGACAATCACCTGCGCCCGTCCGCCCGCCACTTCCATATAACCGCGAAGCTGGCTGGGATTATTGCTGTTCACTTCGTTGAGGATCACCCGCGCCGGTGCTGCGCCGGGCTTGAGGTTGGGGTTGCCCTGAATCATTCCGGCCAGTTGCGTGGAGGTCATCACTGCGGAGTTATTCAGGATGGCACCGTTCTGCGCGACATCGAACTGCTGATACTGGTTATGCGAGATACCAGCCTGATTAGGCGCAGTAATATTGACCTGCGGCAGCCCGTTCTGCGTAGCGATGACGTCTGGTCGCTGACCGGGCATCGCACTATTGTCCGCCACAATGCCGTTTGCCAGTGCTGGCCCGGCACACAGCGCCAGTCCAAGCAGCCACGTCGTGCGGCGTAACGTGACCCAGAGACGCGGCGCGCCGTTGCCACGGCTCTGGCCGGGTTCCATGCTGCAACTGCGGGCAAGTTCTGACACCACCCGGAGCTCACCATGGGTCCGGCTGAAGATAATGCGATAGCAATGTTTATTCATGGGGTCACATCCGTGTGAAAGTCAGAAGTTCAGCCAGCGGGATCGCCCGCTTTATTGGTCAGATTTCCAGGTTAACGCTGAAACCCGCCGTCGCGCCTGATGTATGAAAACCCGCCGGTTTATAGAGCGGCACGCCCGCAAACAGGTCGTAGCTGAACCGGCCCCAGAGCGAGCCGCGTACGCCGATGGCACTGCCTGCCAGCTGATGCCCGACCAGATCCCGGGCTCCAGGCCCGCTTACCCGGCCATAATCAGCCGCCAGATAGAGCTCATGTCCGCGTGAGAAAAGATTCCAGCCCATTTCGTTGCGCCACAGCAGACCCTTTTCGCCTGACAGCATCTGTTCACCGTCGAAGCCGCGCACCGTATAACGCCCGGCAATCGCCATGCGCTCCTGTGGCGTCAGGGCATTCGGACTCCACTGGCCACGCACGCTGCTGTAAATCCGCCAGGGCTGCTCGCCCAGGGCGAAAGGATGGTTGATGCCGAGGTCGCTCAGCAGTATGCCGGTACGCGCGCTGCCCTGATGACGCGACTCTTCCGGCGCAGGCAGTGCATTAAACGCTCCGGTGCCACGCCGCCAGGCGATATTCGCGTCCAGCGTGCTGCTGCCAAAATAGCTGTGCTGATTCAGGCCCAGCTCCCAGCCCGCGGTGCGCCGCTTTTGCTGCTCTATGTCGATATTGTTGACGGCGTTGGTGGAGTGTTTGCGATAGCCGCGCATATTCAGCGTGGTTTTGTTGGACTGGTCGCGATAGAGCAAGCGGGAGACCGTGAGCTGGGCGTTGTCGCTCTTACCGCTGTAGCGCAGCACCTCATTGGCATTAGGGATGTTCTGGTGATAGGTGTAGTCGTTATAGTTGCCGGAGACGGCCCAGTACCCGATCGGGAAAACGTAATTCAGGGTGTGCGAGCGGTTGCCGAACGGCCCATGCTCAAACAGATTTTTGCCGATGCTGGCGTAAAAAAGGTCGTTTTGCGCAAAAGGCGCATCCACCGCCAGCGTGGCGGAACCGAGGTAGCGTCCGGTACTTTCAGAGCCGCTATCATCCAGCCCCAGATTGAGCCGCACCGGTCTGCCTTCATGCCAGTTGACCTGCAGATCGCTGGTCGCTTCCTGCTCGCCCGGCACGATCTTAATGTCGGCACTGGCGCTGGGCACCCGCTTAAAGTTCTCCAGACCCTGCTCAATATCACGCAGATTCAAAATATCGCCCGATGACGCCGGAACGGCATTCCACAGCCGTCCGCGCCAGGAAACAGGTTCTTCGAAGCGAATCTGTCCGATGCGGCCAGGCTGCAGCGTCAGCGTTAATACTCCTTTGGTCAGATCCTGTTCCTGCGCCATTACACGGGTCGTGACATAGCCTCTGGCAAGAATCGCATTCTGCACTTTGTTGATGATCAGCGTGATGCCCTGCCCGCCCAGACAGCGGCCTTTAGCGTCGGCGGCAGCATCAAGTGCCCACTGAAAACGGCTGGCTGCTTCGCCCGTCAGGGCGATCTGATTAATGGCAAAGCAGGGATGTTCACTGACCGGATAGCCTGGCAGAGGACGATACGGACGCGAAAGATGTTCATCCACCTGCGGAGCATTCTGCTGTTGCAGCAGGCGCTCACGCAACTGCTGGCGCAGTTGCTCGCGGCTATCAATCGTCAGACCTTCTTCATGGGGGAGATTAACAGGTGGCGCAGCCATCAGCGGTAAAGCAGTGCAGGATATCGCCCCTGCCATCATGCCGGGCAGACGTAGTGACGCAGGCCTGCGCAGTAAAAAAATCCTTTTCATGAAAATTCCATTTCACTAAATGTAACCGGGTGTAACTTTTGGCGGATTATCGCTCTGGAGAGAGGAAAAACAAGGGGTAAGACTACTTTTCAGGCGGTTTCTTAACCTGCGAATAGCGGGTAAAAATGGCATGAAGACGGGCAAAGGAGATGAAGCAGCAAACTGAATTTTCAGGCTAAATGCGCCATAAGATTCAGTTAAGTTGCTGATTTAACCATTTTCAGCCGCGCGCAAAGCGACTGAGCGGATTTTTGCCCTGAACACAGAGAGGCTGGCGAGAATGTTTATCGCCCGGATTGAAATCCACAAAAAAAGGGACGATTTCTCGTCCCTTTTTCGCACGGCTAATCACATTACTGCAGCAGCGAGATATCCGCGACCTGCAGGAACAGTTCACGCAGTTTAGACAGCAGCGTCAGGCGATTGACCCGCACCGCCTGATCGTCGGCGTTGACCATCACCTTATCGAAGAAGTTGTCTACCGCAGTCCGCAACTGGGCCAGTTCGACCAGCGCATCCTGATAGCGGCCTTCCGCGAAGTAGGGCTGCAGCTTGCTGCTCAGCGCGGTCACAAAGGTCGCCAGCTGGATCTCTTCGTTCTCTTTCAGCAGCGACGCCTGCACGCTGTCGTTTAGCGTTTCGGTCGATTTCGCCAGGATGTTAGAGACGCGCTTGTTCGCTGCCGCCAGTGCGGCCGCAGCCTCCAGCGTACGGAAGTGTGACACCGCTTTCATACGGGCATCAAAGTCCGCCGGACGAGTCGGACGACGCGCCAGCACGGCCTGCAGCGTATCGATGCTGTGTCCCTCTTCCTGATACCAGGCGCGGAAGCGGCCCAGCATAAAGTCGATCACATCGTCGACGACGCGGGCATTGCTCAGCTTGCTGCCATAGAGACGCACCGCCTGTTCAGTCAGCGTCTGCAGGTCGAGCGGCAGGTTCTTCTCAACGATGATGCGCAGGACGCCCAGCGCCGCACGACGCAGTGCAAACGGATCTTTGTCGCCTTTTGGATGCTGGCCGATGCCGAAAATACCGGCAAGCGTATCCATTTTATCGGCAATCGCCAGCGCACAGGCGACCGGGCTGGAGGGCAGATCGTCACCCGCAAAGCGCGGCTGATACTGCTCGTTCAGCGCCACCGCCACATCTTCGGCTTCGCCGTCGTGGCGCGCGTAGTGCATGCCCATCACACCCTGGGTGTCGGTGAACTCGAAGACCATGTTGGTCATCAGGTCACACTTCGACAGCAGGCCCGCGCGGGTAGCGTGATTCACATCTGCGCCAATCTCACCGGCAATCCAGCCCGCCAGAGCCTGAATGCGATCGGTTTTATCGCGCAGCGTGCCCAGCTCTTTCTGGAACAGCACCGTCTCCAGACGGGGCAGATGATCTTCCAGGCGCTTTTTGCGGTCGGTATTAAAGAAGAACTCGGCATCGGCCAGGCGGGGACGCACCACTTTCTCGTTGCCAGAAATAATCTGGCGCGGATCGCTGGACTCGATATTGGTGACGAAAATGAAATTCGGCAGCAGGTTGCCGTCATTGTCATACACCGGGAAATATTTCTGGTCGCCTTTCATGGTGTAGACCAACGCTTCCGCAGGCACCTTGAGGAATTTCTCTTCAAAGGTCGCGGTCAGGACGACCGGCCACTCCACCAGCGATGTCACCTCTTCCAGCAGGCTGTCGCTGATGTCGGCGTTGCCACCCAGACGACGCGCCGCAGCTTCAGCATCGGCTTTGATCATCGCTTTACGGGTCTGATAATCGGCGATCACTTTACCGCGTTTTTCCAGCACGTCAGGATAGTGATCGGCGTGTTCAAGGATGATGTCGTTTTCGCCCATAAAGCGGTGACCGCGAATGTGACGTCCGGACTCAATGCCCAGAATGGTGCCCGGGATCAGCGCATCACCCAGCAGCATCACGACGGTATGCACCGGACGGACAAACTGCACATCGCTGTCGCCCCAGCGCATCAGTTTTGGCACCGGCAGCTTGCTGAGTGCGGTCGCGATCATTGCCGGCAGCAGCGCCTGAGCCGCTTCGCCTTTGACCTGAGCGCGATAAACCAGCCATTCGCCTTTATCGGTGGCGAGGCGTTCGGCCTGATCAACAGTGATGCCGTTTCCGCGTGCCCAGCCTTCGGCCGCTTTGGTAGCGTTACCGTCGGCGTCAAAGGCAGCCGCGACGGCCGGGCCGCGCTTCTCCACTTCCCGATCGGGCTGTGCGGCGCTCAGGTTTGCGACTTTCAGCGCCAGACGACGCGGTGCAGCAAACCAGCTGACCTCGCCGTGGCTCAGGTTGGCTGCATCCAGTTCAGCGGTCACCTGTGCGGCAAAGGCTTCTGCCAGGCTGCGCAGGGCTTTTGGTGGCAGCTCTTCGGTGCCGATCTCCACCAGGAAGGTTTGTTCAGTCATGGCTGCCTCTTACTTTTTGTTATTGCACATCGGGAAGCCCATCGCCTCGCGAGAGGCGTAGTAAGCTTCAGCCACGGCTTTAGTCAGGGTACGAATGCGCAGAATGTAGCGCTGACGCTCCGTCACCGAGATCGCTTTACGGGCATCCAGCAGGTTGAAGCTGTGCGCCGCTTTCAGAATGCGTTCATAGGCGGGCAGTGGCAGCGGTTTTTCCAGCGCCAGCAGATGCTGCGCCTCTTTCTCGTACTGCTCGAAGCAGGTAAAGAGGAAATCAACGTCGGCGTATTCGAAGTTATAGGTGGACTGCTCCACTTCGTTCTGATGGAACACGTCGCCGTAGGTGGTTTTCCCCAGCGGGCCGTCGCTCCAGACCAGATCGTACACGCTGTCGACGCCCTGGATGTACATCGCCAGACGCTCCAGGCCGTAGGTGATCTCACCGGTCACCGGCTTACACTCCAGGCCACCCACCTGCTGGAAGTAGGTGAACTGCGTCACTTCCATGCCGTTGAGCCAGACTTCCCAGCCGAGTCCCCAGGCACCCAGCGTCGGGTTTTCCCAGTTATCTTCCACGAAGCGAATGTCATGCACCGTCGGATCCATACCCAGCTCTTTCAGCGAGCCCAGGTAGAGCTCCTGAATGTTGTCCGGTGAAGGTTTGATGATCACCTGGAACTGGTAATAGTGCTGCAGACGGTTCGGGTTTTCACCGTAACGGCCATCGGTCGGACGGCGCGATGGCTGCACGTAAGCGGCGGCGATCGGCTCCGGGCCGAGTGCGCGCAGGCAGGTCATAGGATGTGAAGTGCCAGCGCCCACTTCCATGTCCAGCGGTTGGACAATGGTGCAGCCCTGACGCGCCCAGTAATCCTGCAAGGTCAGGATCAGCCCCTGAAAGGTTTTGGTATCAAACTTTTGCATGTTGAGTGTGCACGCGCTTCGGTTAGATTAAAAAAAGAGGCCGACAGTATACCCTTTGACCGCGCGATGTGCAGCCGTAAATCCCTGCCGCTGCCGGGCCGTGCAGACAGGCGGGTGGGCGGCCATACAGAGGGCTCCGAATCGTGCTGACGGCAGTTGTTGACCGGGTCGCATTTGGCTACCCTTTTCCGCACGGACGCTATGCGCAAGAGGACGCCATGCCGCAGAAGATATACTGGATCGACAATTTACGCGCGGTCGCCTGCCTGATGGTGATCGTGATTCACACCACCACCTGGTATATCACCGGGCCGATGGCGGTAACCGGCACGACTTGGGATGTGGCAAACCTGCTCAATTCCGCCTCGCGCGTCTGTGTGCCGCTGTTCTTTATGATCTCCGGCTACCTGTTCTTCGGCGAACGCAGCGCCCAGCCGCGCCATATGCTGCGGCTGGTGCTCTGCCTGCTCTTCTACAGCGCGGTCTCCCTGGCCTATATCACCTGGCTGACGCCCATCAGCGAGGGACGGTCGATCCTGAAGATGCTGCAGAAACCGGTCTTTTATCACCTGTGGTTTTTCTTTGCGCTGATCGGCATCTATCTGCTGTCGCCGCTGATTCAGGTCAAAAACGTGCAGGCGCGTTACGTGGCGCTGCTGGTGCTGGTGCTGGCGGTGCTCGCCAACCCTAATACGGTCAGCCAGTCGCTGGGGCCGTTCCATTTCCTGCCGGTCAACCTCTATGTCAGCGGCGACAGCATTTACTACCTGCTTTATGCGCTACTGGGACGGGCTATTGGCAGCATGGAGACACAGCGGCGCGGCCTGACGCCGCTGGCGGCCGGGCTGTTTATCGCCTGTGTGATTGGCATTACGCTGGGCACGAAAAAGGCGCTGATCGTGAACGGCGCCTTTAACGATACGTGGTATCTCTACTGTGGTCCGCTGGTGTTTATTGCCGCCATCAGCCTGCTGGTCGTCTTCAAAAACAGCCTGAATCAGCGCACGCTGCCCGGATTTACCGTGATTGCGCGCTATTCACTGCCGATCTACGGCTTTCATGCACTGTTTATTCACTATCTGCGCACGCATCACTACGACGATATGTCGCGGCCGTGGCTCGACCTGCCGTGGGTGTTCGGGCTGACGCTGGGCGGCAGCCTGCTGCTGGGGATGGCACTGAAACGCCTCGATACCCGTCACCTGGTCAGCTGACCGCGCCGCGTGACACCAGATCCCAGCCGCGGGCACGCCACAGCGCAGGCAGCTGCGCCATATCGTCGAAGCGCGTGACCAGCGGATGGTCCAGATCAGGATTGTGCGGATCGGCACAGTAGTAGTAGACCGGGATCCCGGCGGCGATACCGGCGCGGGCGCCCGCTTCGGAGTCATCCACCAGGATGCAGCGCTCGATCGGCACCTGCATCTGCTCCGCGGCGTGGTACATCAGTTCCGGATCGGGTTTCCAGTGCAGAATGTCATAGCCGCTATAAAGCCGATCCTCAAACAGCGACAGCATCCCGGTTAAGCCCAGCGAATGCTGCATCTTTTTGACGGTTCCATTTGAGACCACGCACATCGGCACGGTAATCTGCTCAACCAGCGCCTTCGCGCCAGCGATCGGTTGCAGATGCTGATCGAAGAGCCGCGCCACTTCCGCCCGGTAGGCGGTTTCCACCTCCTCCATCGGCAGCGTGATCTGATGCGCGTCGCCGACGTCACGAATGATGTCGTAGAGTTTGACGCCTTTGTACTTTTCAAACATCTGCTGCAGCGACAGCGCCAGGCCGTAACGGGCAAAGGTGTTGACGTAGGCCTGGGTGCAGAGCAACTCACTGTCCACCAGCGTGCCATCGCAATCGAAAAAGACGCATTCTACTGACATCAGACTCTATCCTTTGATTCAGGGGTGTGCTCCACACTCTACCGCACTCAGCGCAGATTGCGAGACTGGCAATCGGTTGCGAAAAATCATTGTATTGCCCCGGTAAAATCGCCAGGATACGCGCCGATGAATTTTTCTTCCGGATGAATGGCATGAGCAAGCAAGGCGTTTTGCAGCGCATCTTCAGGCTGCAGGAACATGGCACCACGGTGCGTACCGAAGTGATCGCGGGTATCACCACCTTTCTGACGATGGTCTATATCGTCTTCGTCAATCCGCAGATTCTCGGCGTCGCCGGTATGGATACGCAGGCCGTGTTTGTGACCACCTGTCTGATTGCCGCCTTCGGCAGCATCCTGATGGGACTATTTGCCAATCTGCCGGTGGCGCTGGCGCCTGCGATGGGGCTGAACGCCTTTTTCGCCTTTGTGGTGGTCGGGGCGATGGGCTATTCGTGGCAGGTCGGCATGGGCGCGATCTTCTGGGGTGCGGTTGGCCTGCTGATCCTGACGCTGCTGCGGATCCGCTACTGGATGATCGCCAATATTCCGCTGAGCCTGCGCGTCGGCATTACCGCCGGTATTGGCCTGTTTATCGCCATGATGGGGCTGAAGAATGCCGGTATCATCGTGCCGAACCCCGATACTCTGGTGGCGGTGGGGAATCTGACCTCCCACAGCGTGCTGCTGGGTGCGCTGGGCTTCTTTATTATCGCTATTCTGGCGTCGCGCAATATCCACGCGGCGGTGCTGATCTCCATGGTGATCACCACCGCGATTGGCTGGATGCTGGGCGACGTGAAGTTCGCTGGCCTCTTCTCCGCGCCACCCTCTGTCTCCTCCGTGGTCGGCCAGGTGGATATCAAAGGCGCGTTTAATATCGGCATGGCGGGCGTCATCTTCTCCTTTATGCTGGTTAACCTGTTCGACTCCTCCGGCACGCTGATTGGCGTAACCGACAAAGCGGGTCTGACCAACGAAAGCGGCACCTTTCCACGGATGCAGCAGGCGCTTTATGTCGACAGCATCAGCTCGGTCAGTGGCGCGCTGGCAGGCACCTCCTCCGTGACCGCCTACATTGAGAGCTCCTCGGGAGTGGCAATTGGCGGACGAACCGGCCTGATGGCGGTAGTGACCGGTCTGCTGTTTCTGCTGGTGACCTTCCTGTCACCACTGGCCGCGATGGTGCCGGGCTACGCCGCGGCGGGCGCGCTGATTTACGTTGGGGTATTGATGACGGCCAGCCTGTCGCGCGTGCGCTGGGATGACTTAACGGAAGCCGTTCCGGCCTTTGTGACCGCCGCCATGATGCCGTTCAGTTTTTCGATCACCGAAGGCATCGCGCTGGGATTTATCGCTTACTGTGTCATGAAGGTCGGCACCGGGCGATGGCGTGAAATCAGCCCCTGCGTGGTGATCGTCGCCCTGCTGTTTGTGCTGAAGATTGTCTTTATCGACGCGCACTAAGGCTGTGGATGGCCGCCACCTGCGGGTGGCGGCCTGCTCAGATTTCAGGATGCAGCTTACGTTCACCAGGCAGGCTGGTCAGCCGCAGGGCATGTGGCCCGATATTGGGTTTCCCCATCTCAATTTCGCGTAAGGCGCGCCACTGAAAGTCACTGTCCATCTCCCAGAGATGCAGACGCTGGGTCGCCGACGACAGGGCACAGGACCAGACCAGCATCGGCTCCGCATCACATACCACCTGAATATCGGGATAGAGCGACGAACGCAGCCGCCCCGCACCCGGCAGCAGGCGCAGCGAATCCAGCCCCCGATCCACCTCACCCGTCAGCTTGAGAATGCTCTGGCGTAATGTCCAGATCTGCGTCACCGCTTCCATGACATCCTGCTGGGCGTTGATCCAGGCAAGTTCGCCCGAGGTTAATGCCTGAATCAGCTGCGCCTGCGTCTGCCGGCTTCGCGCATGCACAATCTCCATATCCAGACCGGCCCGTCCGCCCTCTTCCGCCAGCAGCACCCCCACCGTATTGCCGGTGTAGGCGATACTGAAATCGGGCAGATCGCTGTCGGCAAACACCGGGCGTCCGTTGCTCTGGATAATCAGGCGCGGCAGCTCCTGGATGCCATACACCCGCAGCATCAGCTGTGCCAGCAGGGTTCGCGCGGCAAGAAACCGCCCACGCCGCTTGTCAGCAAACTGCTGAGCCGTGTCCGTAACTGCCTGGGGGATGCGTAAATCATGAGCCGGAAAAGCGGGGTCGCCCGTCCAGCGTACAAAATGACCAGCCATCTGTCGCTCCGTGAAAATGGTCAGATAATCATCAGCGACATTGTAAGAATTTTCTTAACGCATTGCACCCGGCAACATACAGATAAGCATAAATTCGGAATAGGATGAGCGGGACAGAAAGGGGTCATGAGCGTACATTTATTCAACCTGCCCGCAGAATCGGGATTGCTGCCTCTTCCAGACTGACCCGCCCGACCGCCAGCGGGCCCTGCTGTCATGCGGCTGTCGGGTCGCTGTCGGGTGCGGGTCGTGTTGCTGCCGGGCACTTTGCCGCACACTTTCTGCCTGTCTGTTATTACGGAGAACGCGCATGAGCAGCATCAACAGATTTAAAGCACACCGTCTGGCCCGGGCATGGTCGCAGGAACAGCTGGCAGAAATGGCGGGGCTGAGTACCCGCACCGTCCAGCGGATAGAGAATGGCGAAAAGCCAGGTCTGGAAACGCTGAGTGCACTGGCGGCCGTCTTTGAGGTGAGCGCCGGTGATCTGACCGGGCCACAGAACGGCGAGGATCAGGCGCTGGACCAGCGGATTACTGAAGCTCGCAGCAGGATCGCCGATGAAGCGCGCTTTTACCGTTCGCTGATCGTGGCGGTAGTGGTGTGCGGGCTGCTGTTCGTTCTGAACCGGATGACAGCACCGGCAACGCACTGGTCACTCTGGGTGGCGGCGATCTGGGGGGCGCTGCTGGTCGTCCGGGCGATACGGACCTTTGTTTTTCATGACGCGATGCAGCGCTGGCAGCAAAAACGCCTGCAGAAGATGCTGCGCCGCTGAGCACCACGATCGGTTCAGGCAGGCCGTTTGCGTCGCGACTGAATCGCGACGCGATCAGCATCAGGCGAAGCGGCTTGCCTGTTCGAAGCTCAGGCGCGGCAGGCGCGGATGCAGTTTCGACGCCTCGCCGTAGCCCAGGTTAATCAGCAGGTTAACCTGATACTGGCCATCCGGGAAAAACGCCTCGTTGATTTTTTCCGGGTTGAAACCGGACATCGGACCGGCATCCAGACCCAGCGAACGGGCTGCGAGGATCAGGTAACCCGCCTGCAGGCTGCTGTTGCGGAAGGCGGTCTCTTTCGCCGCTTCCGGGCTGCCGGTAAACCAGCTGCGCGCATCCGCATGCGGGAAGAGCGCGGGCAGCTGCTCATAGAATTCGCGGTCCCAGGCCACAATCACCGTCACGGGCGCGCTCAGGGTCTTATCCAGATTGCCGGAAGAGAGGGCCGGTTTCAGCTTCTCTTTGCCCTCCGCCGAGGTCACAAAAACAAAACGCGCGGGCAGGCAGTTCGCCGAGGTCGGGCCCAGCACCGTCAGATCGTAAAGCTGTTCCAGCAGCGCGTGGTCGACCGGCTTGTCCTGCCAGTAACTGTGGGTGCGGGCGTCGTGGAACAGGGTATCCAGTGCGGCATTGTCGAGCGGTGTACTCATGCAACTCTCCTTTCTTCTGGCAAAAGGTTCGGCCAGGAATGTTCACGTAGTGGGTCTGCTTCCGGCCGGATGCGGAACGGGACAACGCGCGGCACGCTCTGGCCGCCCCGCAGATCGGCGCATCTACCGTTATACGACAACGCAGAGCCGCCGCAAAATAACATATCAGCAAGAATCGGGGCAGAAGCGGGAATAACAGGGAAGCAGAGAGCGGGTGAGCGGGCCTGACAGCTGGCGCCGTCAGGCCAGGGGATTATTTACCGATACAGAAGCTGGAGAAGATGCGGCCCAGCAGATCGTCGGAGGTGAACTCGCCGGTGATCTCGCTCAGCGCCTGCTGCGCCACGCGCAGCTCTTCCGCCAGCAGCTCACCGGCCCGGGCACCCAGCAGCTGCGCTCTGCCCTGATCCAGGTGCGTCGCCGCCAGTTCCAGTGCCTGCAGATGACGACGGCGCGCCAGGAAGCCCCCTTCCATGTTACCGGCGAAGCCCATGCTCTGCTTGAGGTGATCACGCAACGCCTCAACACCCTCGCTGGTGCGCGCCGAGAGGCGAATCAGCGCGTGGCCGTTGATTTCGGTCAGGCCGAGAGGCTCACCGGTGACATCCGCCTTGTTGCGAACCACGGTCACCGGCAGTGCCGGCGGCAGGCGGGAGATGAAATCGGGCCAGATAGCCGCCGCTTCGGTGGCGTCGGTCGTCGTACCGTCCACCATAAACAGCACGCGGTCCGCCTGTTCGATCTCCTGCCAGGCGCGCTCAATCCCGATACGCTCCACTTCGTCGCTGGCTTCGCGCAGACCGGCGGTGTCGATGATGTGCAGCGGCATACCGTCGATATGAATATGCTCGCGCAGGACGTCACGGGTGGTGCCCGCAATGTCTGTGACGATCGCGGCGTCACGGCCTGCCAGCGCATTCAGCAGGCTCGATTTGCCCGCGTTAGGCCGCCCCGCTATCACCACCTTCATCCCTTCACGCAGCAGGCTGCCCTGACGCGCTTCGGCACGGACGGCATCCAGGTCGTCGATTACGCTGTTCAGCTGCGCTTCGATTTTGCCGTCAGAGAGGAAGTCGATCTCCTCATCGGGGAAGTCGATGGCCGCTTCGACATAGATCCGCAGATGAGTCAGCGCCTCCACGAGAGCGTTAACCCGCGTGGAGAAGACGCCCTGCAGCGAGTTCACCGCCGAACGGGCCGCCTGCTCAGAACTGGCATCGATCAGATCGGCAATCGCCTCGGCCTGCGCCAGGTCGAGCTTGTCATTCAGAAACGCCCGCTCCGAAAACTCACCCGGCTGGGCGATACGTACGCCCGGCAGCGCCACGATGCGCTTCAGCAGCAGATCGAGGATCACCGGGCCGCCGTGGCCCTGCAGCTCCAGCACATCTTCGCCGGTAAAGGAGTTCGGACCGGGGAACCACAGCGCGATGCCCTGATCCAGCACGCTGCCGTCGCTGTCAGTAAAAGGCAGATAGTCGGCATATCGCGGCTTCGGCAGCTTGCCCAGCAGCTGACGGGCGACCTCTGCCGCCTGCGCGCCGGAAACGCGCAGAATGCCTACGCCGCCACGTCCGGGCGGCGTTGCCTGGGCAACAATAGTATCGCTGTGGCTCATAAATTTTCTCTCGCTACAAAAAACACAGGCGGTCGCTTTGACCGCCTGAGATTAGACTTTTTCCGCGCGGGACAGTGCCCGCGAGGGCTTACGCTTTCTTCTTGTCGCGGCTGTGCAGACCACGTTTTTCCAGGCCGCGGTAGATCAGCTGCTGCTGGAGAATGGTCACCAGGTTGCTGACGATGTAGTACAGCACCAGACCTGACGGGAACCACAGGAAGAAGACGGTAAAGATCACCGGCATGTAGGTCATGATCTTCTGCTGCATCGGATCGGTCACGGTGGTCGGTGACATCTTCTGAATGAAGAACATGGTGATACCCATCAGAATCGGCAGGATGTAGTACGGGTCCTGCGCTGACAGGTCATGGATCCAGAGAACAAATGGCGCATGACGCAGTTCAACCGAGCCTGACAGCATATAGTAGAGCGCCAGGAAGATGGGCATCTGAATCACCAGCGGCAGACAGCCACCCAGCGGATTCACTTTCTCTGCTTTATACAGGGCCATCATTTCCTGGCTCTGCTTCTGCTTGTCATCCCCCAGACGCTCACGCATAGCCTGAATTTTTGGCTGCAGCATACGCATCTTGGCCATCGAGGTGTACTGCGCTTTGGTCAGCGGGTACATGATGCCACGCACGATGAAGGTGATGACGATAATGGAGAAGCCCCAGTTACCGATGAAGCTGTGGATAAATTTCAGCAGCTTGAACAGCGGCTGAGAGATAAACCACAACCAGCCGTAATCGACGGTCAGGTCAAGGTGTGGCGCAATCGCGGCCATCTTATCCTGAATTTCCGGGCCGACCCACAGCGTTGCACCCAGATTCTGCTGTGCGCCTGCGGCAATGGTGACCGGTGCAGATTTGTAGCCAATCGCCGCAACGCCATTACCCAGGTTGCTGGTGTAAAGCGTGTTAGTGCCGTCGGTACGCGGCACCCAGGCCGTGGCAAAGTACTGCTGCAGCATCGCTACCCAGCCATTGCTGGTCGTCGCGCTCAGGTTCTCGTTATCCGCGATGGTGTCGAATTTGTACTTCTCATATTTCGAATCGCTGGTGGAGTAAGCCGCGCCACGGAAGGTGTGCAGAGCAAAGTTGTTGCTGCCGGTATCGCGATGCTTAGGCAGATCGATGGTCTGCTTCAGCTGGCCAAACAGGGACACTTCCAGCGGCTGCTGAGTGGTGTTGTTGACATGATAATCGACATTAACGGCATATTCGCCACGCTTGAAGATGAAGGTTTTGGTGTAAACCACGCCATTTTCAGCGGTAAAGGTCATCGGCACACGCAGTTCGGACTGGCCATCGGCCATCTCGAAATGATCCTGCGCGGCAGTGAACAGCGGACGCGCGCCGTTGTTCGGGTTATCCGGGCCGTTACGACCGGTTAATCCGCTCTGTGCCTGGTAAACAAACGCTGGCGTCGTTTCAAGCAGCTGGAACGGCTGATCAGAACCCAGTTTGTCCGGGAACGTCAGCAGTTGAGCCTGCTCAACATCACCGCCGCGGGTGTTGATATTCAATGACAGGACATCAGTCTTAACGGTGATCGTCTGGCCCTGACCGCTGGCCGGTACACCCTGACTGGCGGTATCACCCGCTACGCTGTTGGTGCCTTGTGTGGTCTGCGTCTGCTGTGGCTGCGGAGCGTGGTCCGTCTGCCAGGCTTGCCAGATCATAAAGGACACGAACAGAAAAGCGATGAGAAAGAGATTGCGTTGCGAATCCATCGTTAATGTTCTCTGGTATCAAAGGTTTTTGGCGGCACAGGATCGTCACCACCCGGGTTCAAGGGGTGGCATTTTAATACGCGTTTTAATGTCAACCAACTGCCTTTTATCAGGCCAAACCTGCGTAACGCCTCAATTCCATAATGAGAGCAGGTAGGATGAAACCGACAGTGTGGTCCCAGTAATGGACTGATACCGCGTTGATAGACGCGTATCAGGACGATCAGGAGCCGCGCGCCAGGCGACAGTGACGACGCCATAATTTCTCCAACGCTTCCGTCAGCATACGGTTATCCAGATCGGCAACCCCCTTCTTCGCGACGACCACGAAGTCCATCGACGGCAGTTCATGCTGACGCAGGCGAAAGCTTTCGCGGGTCAATCGCTTGATCCGGTTGCGTTCATGCGCGCGTTTAACATGTTTTTTAGCGACGGTGAGACCGATGCGGGGATGCCCCAGCGCGTTAAGGCGGCCGAGAATAGTGATTTGCGGCGTGCCAGCCCGTTGTGGCTGCTGGAAGACGAAAGTGAAATGAGTGGGAGTTAACAAACGTAACTCCCTGGGAAATGCGAGCTTACCCATCAGGGCTTGCTTTATTACTTAGAAACGGTCAGACGAGAGCGGCCTTTAGCACGACGACGTGCCAGAACCTGACGACCATTTTTTGTTGCCATACGAGCACGGAAACCGTGTGAACGGTTGCGCTTCAGTACGGACGGTTGAAAAGTGCGTTTCATGGCGGTTTCTACCTAAACTTGAAAATTTTCACTGGGTGACGCGTTTCGGGCCAGTAAATCGACCGACGCCTCAATGTGTCTTTAATAAAGAGGCGGGATTGTAATAATTGTACAGTCCCGAGTCAATTTACTTCGCGTGCAACGGTACCTGAAAACCCGCTTACAGCCCGCTGAGTTCCAACATTTCACCGCAGGGCGCAATGTCGGGTGGAGAATTATACGGGGTCCGCACTAAAGCGCAAGGATCGCACGGGATCTTATTGCGATCGTCTGCGGGGATCCTGGGGATAAAATGAGACGCCGCCCGAATTTTTCACGGATTGCGCCAGATCCCTGGGGGTTTTTCCCGCAACTGGCGTAAACTTCCCTGCGTGCTTCCGGCCTGTGGATAAAAACGATCAAAACTGTGTAGAAAGGGAAGATCTCTGCCTCGCTTTGCGCTATGATCCGCCCTTCCGCTGACGATCCTCCCGAGATTGCAGGATGGAAAACCGCTGATAGCGGTCGCAGGCGCTTTCTTAGTGTCTGTGTCAAAAATGAACGTTTCTTAGAGTAACGCCTACTATTCTTTTCGAATTTGTACGAGTGGAGTCCGCCGTGTCACTTACGCTTTGGCAACAGTGTCTTGCCCGTTTGCAGGATGAGCTTCCTGCCACCGAATTCAGCATGTGGATCCGTCCACTCCAGGCTGAGTTAAACGACAATACGCTTGCCTTGTATGCTCCAAATCGCTTCGTACTCGACTGGGTTCGGGACAAATACCTTAACAGCATCAATGCCCTGCTGAATGAATTCTGTGGGCCTAATGTGCCGACGCTGCGTTTTGAAGTCGGCACACGTCCGGTTCAGCAACCTGCGGCTGCGGTGAGCCAGCCGGTCATGGCGAACGTCAGCACGCCCGTCATGCCGGTGCAGAGCCACGTTCGTCCGGCTCCGGCGCAGATCGTGCGTCCCAGCTGGGATAACGTTCCGGCTCCGGCCGACGTCACGTATCGCTCAAATGTGAATAACCGTCATAACTTCGATAACTTCGTCGAGGGTAAATCCAACCAGCTGGCGCGCGCGGCGGCACGTCAGGTGGCGGATAATCCCGGCGGCGCTTACAACCCGCTGTTCCTTTATGGCGGCACCGGTCTCGGTAAAACGCACCTGCTCCATGCAGTGGGCAACGGCATTATTGCCCGCAAACCCAACGCCAAAGTGGTGTATATGCACTCCGAGCGTTTTGTGCAGGATATGGTCAAAGCCCTGCAGAACAATGCGATCGAAGAGTTTAAACGCTACTACCGCTCTGTGGATGCGCTGCTGATCGATGATATTCAGTTCTTTGCGAATAAAGAGCGTTCGCAGGAAGAGTTCTTCCACACCTTTAATGCCTTATTAGAGGGCAACCAGCAGATCATCCTGACATCGGATCGCTATCCTAAAGAGATCAACGGCGTCGAAGATCGCCTTAAATCGCGTTTCGGCTGGGGATTAACGGTGGCGATTGAGCCGCCTGAGCTGGAAACCCGTGTCGCAATCCTGATGAAAAAAGCGGATGAGAATGACATCCGTCTGCCGGGCGAAGTCGCCTTCTTTATTGCCAAACGTCTGCGCTCTAACGTGCGTGAACTGGAAGGGGCGCTGAATCGCGTGATTGCCAATGCCAACTTTACCGGCCGGGCAATCACCATCGACTTCGTGCGTGAGGCGCTGCGCGATCTGCTGGCGCTGCAGGAAAAGCTGGTCACCATTGATAATATTCAGAAGACGGTCGCCGAGTATTACAAAATCAAGGTGGCGGATCTGCTCTCCAAGCGCCGTTCGCGCTCGGTAGCACGTCCGCGCCAGATGGCGATGGCGATGGCGAAAGAGTTGACGAACCACAGCCTGCCAGAAATTGGCGATGCTTTTGGGGGTCGCGACCACACAACGGTGCTTCATGCCTGCCGCAAAATTGAGCAGCTGCGTGAAGAGAGCCACGATATCAAAGAAGATTTCTCTAATCTCATCAGAACATTATCTTCCTGACGCTATGAAATTTATTGTTGAACGTGAGCAGCTGCTGAAGCCGCTGCAACAAGTAAGTGGCCCACTGGGTGGTCGACCGACGCTGCCAATCCTCGGCAACCTGCTGCTGCAGGTCACTGAAGGTTCGCTGTTGCTGACCGGTACCGATCTGGAAATGGAAATGGTCGCGCGCGTGGCGCTGACTCAGGCGCACGAACCGGGTGCCACCACCGTTCCGGCCCGGAAATTCCTGGATATCTGTCGCGGATTGCCGGATGGCGCAGAAATTACGCTGGCGCTGGAAGGCGATCGTATGCTGGTGCGTTCTGGCCGCAGCCGTTTTTCCCTGTCGACGCTGCCCGCCAGTGACTTCCCGAATCTGGACGACTGGCAGAGCGAGGTGGAATTTACCCTGCCACAGGCAACGCTGAAACGGCTGATCGAAGCGACCCAGTTCTCAATGGCGCATCAGGATGTGCGTTACTACCTCAACGGCATGATGTTTGAAACCGAAGGGGAAGAGCTGCGTACCGTGGCGACCGACGGCCACCGTCTGGCCGTCTGCTCAATGCCGATTGGCCAGGCGCTGCCGAGCCACTCCGTCATTGTGCCGCGCAAAGGGGTGATTGAACTGCTGCGACTGCTGGATGGCGGCGAGACGCCGCTGCAGGTGCAGATTGGCGGCAGCAATATCCGGGCGCACGTCGGCGACTATATCTTTACCTCCAAACTGGTAGATGGCCGCTTCCCCGATTATCGCCGCGTATTGCCGAAAAATCCGGACAAAGCGCTGGAAGCGGGCTGCGATCTGCTTAAGCAGGCTTTTGCGCGTGCTGCGATCCTCTCCAACGAGAAGTTCCGTGGCGTTCGCCTCTATATCACCGAAAATCAGCTGAAGATCACCGCAAATAACCCTGAACAGGAAGAAGCGGAAGAGATGCTGGATGTCAGCTACAACGGCACCGAACTGGAAATCGGCTTTAACGTCAGTTACGTGCTGGACGTGCTGAACGCGCTGAAGTGCGAAAACGTCCGTCTGCTGCTGACCGACTCCGTGTCGAGCGTGCAGATTGAGGATGTGGCGAGTCCCGCCGCAGCCTATGTCGTGATGCCCATGCGCCTGTAGGTGGTATCTGTCGGCCTGGCTTACTTCCTGTGTTGTGCCCCGGCAGTGTTCGTCATCCTCACGTACGTCAGTACGCGCCGGTGGCGGTGTGCTGGCGGGGCGCAACATCACGGCGACGCTGTCGACCTGGTGACGTCGATACCGGGCAAACCCTGCCCCGGCATCGACGTCCTGGAATGTGACAAGGCAAAGCTCATTTCATCCCGATCACTGCCCTTCACGCTGGACTGATTCATGGCTTTAACCCGCCTTCTTATCAAAGATTTTCGTAATATCGAGCAGGCTGACCTGCAGCTGGCGCCGGGCTTTAACTTTCTGGTTGGGGTCAACGGCAGCGGTAAAACCAGTGTGTTAGAAGCCATTCATACGCTGGGGCATGGCCGGTCGTTTCGCAGCCTGCAGGCGGGCCGCGTCATTCGTCACGACGAGGCGGCGTTCGTGCTGCACGGACGGCTGGAGAGCAAAGAGCGGGAGATTTCAGTCGGGCTGACCAAAAACCGCGCCGGTGACAGCAAGGTGCGCATTGATGGCAGCGATGGTCACAAGGTCGCGGAGCTGGCGCAGCTGCTGCCGATGCAGCTGATTACGCCGGAAGGCTTCAGTCTGCTCAATGGCGGCCCCAAATACCGCAGAGCCTATGTCGACTGGGGCTGTTTTCACAACACGCCCGGTTTTTTTAACGCCTGGAACAATCTGCGTCGTCTGCTCAAGCAGCGAAACGCCGCGCTGCGCCAGGTCTCACGCTACAGTCAGATCCGCCCCTGGGATCAGGAGCTGGTTCCGCTGGCGGAACAGATCAGCCAGTGGCGCGCAGAATACAGCGCGGCCATTTCGGCGGAGATCACCGCCACCTGCAGCCAGTTCCTGCCGGAATTTGAGCTGCGCTTCTCTTTCCAGCGCGGCTGGGATAAGGAGAGCGACTATGGCGAACTGCTGGAACGTAACTTCGAGCGCGATCGCGCGCTGACCTATACCGCCAGCGGCCCGCATAAGGCCGATTTCCGTATCCGGGCTGAAGGGACGCCGGTAGAAGATTTACTCTCACGCGGGCAGTTAAAACTGCTCATGTGTGCATTGCGTCTGGCACAGGGCGAGTTCCTGACAAGCCAGAGCGGACGCCGCTGTATTTACCTCATTGATGACTTTGCTTCTGAGCTGGATGAAAGCCGCCGACGCCTGCTGGCGGAGCGGTTAAAAGCCACCCGGGCTCAGGTCTTTGTCAGCGCCATTTCGGCCGGACATGTAATCGACATGAGCGACGAAAAGGGCAAGATGTTCCGCGTGGAACAGGGTAAAATAGCGGTTCAACCTGAAGATTAAAATGAGCGAGAAACGTTGATGTCGAATTCTTATGACTCCTCAAGTATTAAAGTCCTGAAAGGGCTTGATGCGGTACGCAAACGCCCGGGCATGTATATCGGCGATACCGATGACGGTACCGGTCTGCATCACATGGTATTCGAGGTCGTGGATAACGCAATCGACGAAGCGCTCGCTGGTCACTGTAGTGACATTGTGGTCACCATCCATGCGGATAACTCCGTTTCGGTGCAGGATGATGGACGCGGCATTCCTACCGGCATTCACGAAGAAGAGGGCGTTTCCGCCGCGGAAGTGATCATGACCGTGCTGCATGCGGGCGGTAAGTTCGACGACAACTCCTATAAAGTGTCCGGCGGCCTGCACGGCGTGGGTGTCTCCGTCGTTAACGCCCTGTCTCAGAAGCTGGAGCTGACTATCCGTCGCGAAGGCAAAGTGCACCAGCAGATCTACGTCCACGGCGTCCCTGAGGCCCCGCTGGCGATCACCGGTGATACCGATTTAACCGGTACCCGCGTGCGTTTCTGGCCAAGCTATGAAACCTTTACCAACGTCCGCGACTTCGAGTATGACATTCTGGCAAAACGCCTGCGTGAACTCTCGTTCCTGAACTCGGGCGTGTCGATCCGTCTGGAAGATAAGCGTGATGGCAAAAGCGATCACTTCCACTACGAAGGCGGCATCAAGGCGTTCGTTGAGTATCTCAACAAGAACAAAACCCCGATCCACCCGACCGTGTTCTATTTCTCTAACGAGAAAGATGGCATCGGCGTGGAAGTGGCGCTGCAGTGGAACGACGGCTTCCAGGAAAATATCTACTGCTTCACCAACAACATTCCACAGCGCGACGGCGGTACGCACCTGGCCGGTTTCCGTGCGGCGATGACCCGTACCCTGAATGCCTACATGGATAAAGAGGGATACAGCAAGAAAGCCAAAGTCAGCGCCACCGGCGACGACGCCCGTGAAGGTCTGATCGCCGTGGTTTCGGTGAAAGTGCCGGATCCGAAATTCTCCTCACAGACCAAAGATAAGCTGGTCTCTTCCGAGGTGAAATCGGCCGTTGAACAGCAGATGAACGAACTGCTGGCCGAATACCTGCTGGAAAATCCGGCAGACGCCAAGATTGTGGTCGGCAAAATCATCGACGCCGCCCGTGCCCGTGAAGCGGCGCGTCGCGCCCGTGAAATGACCCGCCGTAAGGGCGCGCTGGATCTGGCCGGTCTGCCAGGCAAGCTGGCGGATTGCCAGGAGCGCGACCCGGCGCTCTCTGAAATCTACCTGGTGGAGGGTGACTCCGCAGGCGGCTCGGCCAAACAGGGCCGTAACCGTAAGAACCAGGCGATTCTGCCGCTGAAAGGTAAGATCCTGAACGTCGAGAAAGCGCGTTTCGACAAGATGCTCGCGTCACAGGAAGTCGCTACGCTGATCACCGCACTGGGTTGCGGCATCGGTCGCGACGAGTACAACCCGGACAAGCTGCGCTATCACAGCATCATCATCATGACCGATGCCGACGTCGATGGTTCACACATCCGTACCCTGCTGCTGACCTTCTTCTATCGTCAGATGCCGGAGATCATCGAGCGTGGCCACGTCTATATCGCTCAGCCGCCGCTCTACAAAGTGAAGAAAGGCAAGCAGGAGCAGTACATCAAAGATGATGAGGCGATGGATCAGTATCAGATCGCTATCGCGCTGGATGGGGCGACGCTGCACACCAATGCCAGCGCGCCAGCCCTGGGCGGCGAGCCGCTGGAGTCGCTGGTGTCTGAATTCAACAGCACCCAGAAGATGATCAAGCGGATGGAACGCCGTTATCCGGTAGCGATGCTGCGTGCGCTGATTTATCACGACACGCTGGGCGATCTGGGCAACGAAGCGGAAGTCACCACCTGGCTGAACGGTCTGGTGAGCTATCTGACCGAGCGCGAAGCCCACGGCAGCACCTGGCTGGCCCAGGTGCGTGAAAACCGCGAACAGAACCTGTTTGAGCCGGTACTGCGCGTGCGTACTCACGGCGTGGATACCGACTATCCGCTGGACGCCGAGTTCATCCAGGGCCCGGAATACCGCAAAATCTGCGCTCTGGGCAGCAAACTGCGCGGTCTGCTGGAAGAAGATGCGTACATCGAGCGTGGCGAACGTCGTCAGCCGGTGGCGAGCTTCGAACAGGCGATCGAGTGGCTGGTTAAAGAGTCGCGTCGCGGTCTCTCCGTTCAGCGCTATAAAGGTCTGGGCGAGATGAACCCGGATCAGCTGTGGGAAACCACCATGGATCCCGACAGCCGCCGTATGCTGCGCGTCACCATTAAAGATGCGATCGGTGCCGACCAGCTCTTCACGACCCTGATGGGCGATGCGGTTGAACCGCGCCGCGCCTTCATCGAAGAGAATGCGCTGAAAGCGGCCAACATCGACATTTAACCGACAGCCCCTGTCGCACAGGCCATCACTCCGGTGATGGCCTTTTTTTTGTGCCATACGGGCGGAAACCCGGATGCGCCCGCCCCGCCGCCTGCGCGCTGCGATCCCGATCACGTTTTAACCTGGTCAGCTCCCTTACTCTTGCCTCTCTTTGCGCTCTTCCGGCGCACACTTCATAACAGGGAGTTACACCATGATTGTTTGCGATCGTCACGACTGGGACAGAGAACGTCACGCCTTTCATCCGGTCGTTGATCAGGCGATAAGCTGGATTGCCGGCACAGATTTCAGCCAGCTGGAAACCGGGAAATATGCGATCCTGCCCGACGACAAAATGTTCTGTCTGGTGCAGGAGATGATGACCGAACCGGCCAGCGCGCGCCGTGCGGAGTCGCACTTTAACTACGTTGATATTCAGTATCTGCTGGCAGGCACCGAGAACATCGGCGTTGCCCGCGCCCATCCCGATCAGCAAATCACCGAAGATTTTGCTCAGCAGCGCGACGTGGTGTTTTACCAGAAGACGCTGAACGAGTCGGTGATTACGCTGATGCCCGGCATGTTCGCCCTCTTCTTCCCGCACGACATTCACCGCCCCTGCTGCGCGCCCGGCGAACCGGCAACTATCCGAAAAGCGGTGATGAAAATCCATCGCGATCTCTTTACCGCCTGACCTCGGCGACCAGGGTGCCGTTCCCGCCTGCCATGAAACTGGTCAATGTGCGCTGAATCGCGCTAGCATTGAGTAAAACCCAGACGCAACGAGGACTCTATGGCTATTAAATTGATCGCTATCGACATGGATGGCACCCTGCTCAATCCGCAACATGAGATCACGCCAGGGGTGAAATCTGCCCTGGATCGCGCCCGTGAGAAGGGGGTGGCGATTGTGCTGACCACGGGCCGGCCGTTTGTCGGCATCCAGCGCTATCTGATGGAGCTGGATATGCAGGTGCCTGGCCAGTACGCGATCAGCAACAACGGTGCGCTGGTTCATCAGGCTGAAAATGGCGACTGCGTGGCGGAAGTGACCCTGACCTTTGACGACTATCTCTACGTTGAGAAGCTGGCGCGTGAACTTGGCGTCCATTTTCAGGCGTTCGATAAATCCCATCTCTACACCCCCAACAAAGACATCAGCGAATTCACCATCCACGAGGCGAGCCTGACCGGTATTCCGGTGCGCTACCGCGCCGTGGAGGAGATGGATCCGGCCATGCGCTTCCCGAAATTAATGATGATCGATCGACCTGCCCTGCTCGACGAGGCGATTGCCCGCCTGCCTGAACAGGCTAAGCAGACCTACACCATCCTGAAGAGCGCCCCCTATTACCTCGAAATCCTCGACCGCCGGGTGAACAAAGGTCAGGGCGTCAGAATGCTGGCAGAAAAACTCGGCCTGAAACAGGAAGAGGTGATGGCGATTGGCGATCAGGAGAATGACCTGGCGATGATCGAGTACGCCGGAACGGGCGTCGCAATGGGCAATGCCATCGATTCGGTCAAACAGATCGCCCAGTTTATTACCCGAACCAATATGGAAGATGGCGTTGCGCATGCCATTGAAGAGCTGGTGCTGTAACGCCCCTGCGCTCTGCCGGGCCACGCGCGCCCGGCCTTTTTAATCCGGTAAAAAAGCTGCACCGCAAAACAGAATCGCGTAATTTGTCGGGCAACTCTTTCTCCACGGGTTTCATCATGTCAGAAAAACAGATCACCTTTGCTGCCCGTCAGCACCAGCTCACCAATATCAATGTCTGGACAGCCGACAGCCAGTGGCTGGCCTTTGACGTGCGTCCCTCTGGCGCGTCATTTACCAGCCAGACCATCGAGCGCGTCAATGTGATGACCGGGGAGGTGGAGGTGCTCTACCGGGCGCAGCACGGAGCCCACGTCGGGGTGGTGACCGTCAGCCCGGATCTGCCGCCGCGCTACGTCTGCATTCACGGCCCCGAACATCCCGATGCCAGCTGGCAGTATGACTTCCACCACCGGCGTGGCGTCATCGTGCAGAACGGCGCGGCGATCAATCTGGATGCCTGCGATATCACGCCACCCTTCACGCCCGGCGCCTTGCGCGGCGGCTCGCATGTCCACGTCTTCAGCCCGGACGGTTCGCGCCTGAGCTTTACCTACAATGACCATGTGATGCATGAGCGGGACCGTCGTCTCGATCTGCGCAACGTTGGCATCGCCGTGCCGCTGCGCGCCGTGAGGCCCGAAAAACAGCATCCGCGCGAATATGACGGCAGCTATTTCTGCCTGCTGGTAAGCCAGACGCAGGCGGACCTGGAACCCGGCAGCGATCAGATTAACCGGGCCTATGAAGAGTGCTGGATCGGCGAACGGGGCTATCAGAAAGCGGATGGCAGCTGGCAGCGCTGGGCCATCGCCTTTATTGGCGACACGCTGACGGCGCAGGGCGAAAAGTGCCCTGAAATCTTTATTGTCGATCTGCCTGAGGCGCTGGAGGATTACGCCCGTCCCGGCGAGCAGCCGCTGGAGGGCAGCAGCCAGCAGTTGCCTGCGCCACCGGCCGGTGTTCAGCAGCGCCGTCTGACGCACAGCAGAGGCGTCGCGTTGCAGCCGCGCCACTGGCTGCGTTCTGCGCCCGATGGTCGCCAGATTGCGTTTCTGATGGCGGATGCCGGGCAGACTATTCAGCTCTGGACGGTGTCACCCCAGGGCGGCGAGCCGCGACAGATCACCCGTCTCAGCCACAGCATCCAGTCCGCTTTCAGCTGGCATCCAGACGGAGAGGCGATCGCCTTTATCTGTGATAACAGTGTCATGCGATGTGATGTGGAGAGCGGCGCGTGTCAGCGGCTGACACCCCGCACGGAGGATGCGCCATCGGGGGACGCGGTGGTCTGGTCACCGGACGGCTGTCAGATTGCCTTTATGCGCGAGGTTGCGGGCTGGCGGCAGCTCTTTACGGTTGCGGCTGAGACGCCATAGCGGGCATCGGCTGCGCCTGCGCCAGGCTCTCCTGAGTGTGCGCCAGCCTTTCACTCTGCAGGATGCGTTCCCGCGGCGAGTCGAGCGTTTTATCTCTGTCGCTGCGATAGTAGTCCCACGGCAGCAGCAGCGTATCCAGCACGGCAGAGAAAGGCAGATCGATTAACGCCAGCGGCTTCAGCGCCCAGCTGGTCTGATCGTCAGTCAGCATATCGGCGCTGGCGCGGGTGCCCGGATAGTAGCCCTGACTGGCACCGGTGTGAGACATCATGCTGGAGCAGCCGGTTGTCGCCATTGTGCAGCAAATCATTCCAGCCAGAGGTAAGGTCTTCAACAATTTCATTATCATCATCCCTTCAGTCATGGCAGAAGCCTGGCTGAGTTGGCCTGCCAGACAACGTCAACACTCTGGGGCGAAGTCCGTTCGGGTCTGGCAAAAGTAATCCTGAGTGTATGTCATTTCCTCAGATTGGCGAAAAAAATTGCGTTTTGCCCTCTTGAAAATCCCCTTCTGATACCCATTTTTAGTGTACGGACGCACTCATCGTTGCCGTAAGGGAGGATGAGGTGCCGTATCCAGCCTGTCCAATAGTGGAAGGTTGCCAAAACTTGCTGAATTTCAGGAGTCTTAATATGCGTAATTTTGATCTCACCCCACTTTATCGCTCTGCTATCGGTTTTGATCGCCTGTTTAACCTGCTCGAATCTAACCAGAATCAGAGCAACGGCGGCTATCCTCCTTATAACGTAGAACTGGTCGATGAAAACCACTATCGCATCACGATTGCGGTGGCCGGTTTTTCTCAGAGCGAACTGGATATCACGGCGCACGATAACGTGCTGACGGTGCGGGGTGCTCATCCTGAAGAGCAGGCCGAGCGCAAATACCTGTATCAGGGCATTGCCGAACGCAACTTCGAGCGCAAATTCCAGCTCGCCGACCACATCGTGGTCCGCGACGCCCGTCTCGAAAATGGTCTGCTGAGCATCGACCTTGAACGTCTGGTGCCGGAAGAGGCGAAACCACGCCGTATTGAGATTCTGAAGTAATCGTGTGAGTCAGAGAGCACGATGAAAAACGCCGCGTTAGCGGCGTTTTTTTTATGTCAGCGGGCGCGGGGCCTGTACGCCATGCCCCAGAGGGTTGACGCCGCGGCGATAGTTAACTGACTACTGCGTTCGCATCGCCAGACGCTGCCCCAGCACGCCACCAAATACGTTGATCAGCAGCCCCAGAATAATCACCAGCGCCCCCAGCATCTGCTGCCCGGAGAGGTGCTCATCCAGCACCAGCGCCGCGGTAACGATCCCCACCACCGGCACCAGTAGCGACAGCGGCGCAACGCGCCAGGTTTCGTAGCGACTCAGTAGGTTTCCCCAGATGGCGTAGCCCACCACGGTCGCAATAAACGCCAGATAGCAGAGCGCCAGCACGGTCTGCAGGTCGATATGCAGCAGGCTATCCACGATCGCGGCCTGACCATCAAACAGCAGCGAGCAGGCAAAGAAAGGCAGGATCGGCACCAGCGCGCTCCAGACCACCAGCGACATGATCGGCACGCTGCGGTTCCGCATAATGATCTTATTGGTGATGTTGCCCAGCCCCCAGGAGAGCGCCGCCGACAGCGTCAGCATCATCGTGGTCAGCGTAATCCCGGCGCTGACCCGCCCGGCCATGCCTGACGTTGCCAGCATAAACATCCCCAGCGTGGCGATGATAATGCCGGTGATGTGATTCCAGCGCAGTTTCTCCGCCAGCAGCAGCGCCCCCAGCAGCAGCGTAAAAAAGGCCTGCGCCTGCAGCACCAGCGAGGCCAGCCCGGCGGGCATGCCGAGCTGAATCGCCAGAAACAGAAAGGCAAACTGACCAAAACTGATGGTCATCCCGTAAACCACCAGCCAGCGCAGCGGGATCGGCGGACGGCGCACAAAGAAAATGGCGGGAAACGCGACCAGAGTGAAACGCAATCCGGCCAGCAGGAAAGGTGGCATGCCCTGCAGCCCCAGCTTGATCACCACAAAATTCACGCCCCACGCCACCACCACGCACAGCGCTAACAACATATCTTTAACCGACATCAGAAACTCCTTGTTCCGCCCTCAGGCAGTAATCGCGATCGGGGTGGCGATATCAGCGCAGCACGCCTCCCCCACGATGCGAAAATAGTCATCCACCGCCAGCGCGATCGATCTCTCCAGCTCGCCCGCGTTAAACCACAGCGTGCCGGCCTGCTGCAGCCGCGTATCCACCCGCAGCGCCAGCCGGTCATCAAAACTAAAGGGCGGCACCGCCCCCATCACACAGCCGGTCAGCACCTGCGCCTCTGCCGGATCGGCAAAAGAGGATTTTTTACCGCCGATGGCGCGCGCCGCGCTTTTAAAATTGATCCGGCAGTCGCCCGGCACAATCGCCAGCAACGGACGCGATGGCGCACCGTCGGGCATCACGACCTCCAGCACCATCGCCTTGGCCGCCTGGCTTAGCGCATTGCCGCGTATCGCGCTGATCTGGTCGGTCTGCCCGACCGCCGCATGTTCTACCACCCGGTAGCTGGCCTGATGCTGATCCAGCAGCGCAGTAATTTTTTCAAACGTCGTCATTCCCTTCTCCTCTTCTGGCACAGCCCGGCTTAGCTCCAGGCGATAGCGTGTTTCATCTTTTTGTCGGTCAGCCCGAAAAAGAACCCCATCGTGATGCGGGTGTCCCCGTCGACCCGATCGATCTCATGATAAAAAGCGGGATTAAACAGATAAATATCGCCATTGCGCGGCGAAAATTCGCAAATTTCGCTGTTTTCGATCACCCCGCGGCGATACCCCAGCTCACCGGCCGTCTTGAACTGCTCATCCTCCGGCGCCCACTTTTTGTTGAAGATGCGCAGCGCTCCGCCCGCACTGCATTCCTGCAGGCAGACCACGCAGCTGAGCTGATGCAGGATGTTCGTCACCGCCAGCGAGGTGGCGGCCGCATCGCGCACGATATTGTCGTTATGCAGCGGGTTCGCGACGCCATCGGCGTGAAAACGGACGATAGAACCGGCGTAGTCCCCTTTCCCCGGCTCATGGGCGACGCGCAGGCTTTCCAGCCGCAGCGCATGCTCAACCCAGCGGTAGATTTGCTCACGCAGCGTCTCCAGCGAGGCGGGCAGTGACGGCCGGATATCGCGCAGTTCGGTAAAGTAGTTATCGGGGGCGGCGGTGTGGCGTGCCAGAAAGGGGCCAAGCGTGGTCAGCGCGCCGTTGGGATAGTGGGAAACCCGGATCTTCTCCCGGCACTGCTGCAGGTCAGCCACCACCGCCTCACGCACCGCAGGGGTCAGAAAATTGCGCAGCACCAGCAGCGGCACCCTGGCGGTCACGATGTCATCCAGCCAGGTTGATTCCACAAACATGTTGGGATTAATCACGCGGAACTGATTGAAAATTGCCATCTTTATCACTCCCTAAACGGTATCTCATAGAGTTCATGATTGTTCATTCGCCGCCAGTTACCGACGCTGCCAGGTATCACTACGGGTTCAGAGGCGATCAGCGTGCAATCCTCCTGCTGCTGAAAGTGCATCGTAAAATAGTCGGGCCAGGGCGTGTCGTGCGGATACCACTGCCACGCCCAGGCTTTGTCGCGGGTAACGAAAATGGCATTGCCCGCGCTGCCGCCCGGCTCAACCTGCGCCATCTTTGCGCGCAGATAGTCGCGGGTGAAATCGGCGGGCGTGATCGCGTCCACCAGATAATGCAGATACTCTTCCGAATCGAAGCGCGACGCCGCCAGGCCGAGGTGGCGATAGATCGTCGGCAGAAAACCGTTATGCATCATGTACCACTGATGTCCGCCGCTGTTGCGCCACAGCGGATGAGAAAACGCCATTCCCTGATTTTTACTCAGCGTGGCGTGGCGGACATGCACCGCCAGAAACCGGCTGCGCAGGCGATCCACATCAATCCCCGGCAGCGCGTCGGCGAACGGGCCGGTGCCGTGCAGGGTGCGGATCTCCCCCGCGTCGAGCCACAGGCAGCCCCAGCCGTTGGGGTGCGACTTTATCGGGCCATCGTGATCGGCACTTTCGCCACAGCTCATGGCGCGCGCCGCCTCCAGAATCTGCGCGCTGTCGAACCGGCCGTGCGCCATAATCATCCTGCACATACTTTGTCTCTCCCTGCGCTGACGGGCTGAGCGTCAACGATCTGCTGAAACGTGGTCATAATGGGTTCCCGCGAGGTTGCGGAGAGGCTGAACGTTGCCAGAATGCCCGCATGGCGGGTCAGATCGGCATAGAGCGATGAACGGGGCGAAACCTGCAACGCAGGCAATCTGAGGACGGGCAGCAGCGCGCCCTGCTGATGGTCGTCGATCCAGCGTTCGGCCGCCTGCAGCTGCGCCGGTTGCCGTAACCGCAGCTGACCGACCGCGCCGGAGCCGGCAAACGCAAAGCGGGGCAACGTGCCGCCCGCCTCCAGCCGGAAAGCGATCTCCGCCCAGTTGACGCCCGTCACCGCCTGCACCAGCGCGGCCACCCCCATGCCAGAGAGCCGGAACCCCATCTCCAGAAAATGGGGTACGCCGTTGACCACGATAAAATCGATGTGAAACGCGCCCTGACGGTAGCCAAAGGTTTCACAGCAGAAGCGCATCAGGCTGATGAACGACGCAGGCAGGGCCGTGGCCGCCATCGCCACATGCCCCGACTCACAGAAGCTGACGCAGCCCTCCACATCCCGCGGCTGCTCAATCACTTTCTGACAGCAGGTCAGCGCCTGAGGCGCGCCCTGATGCACCACGCCCTGCAGCGAAAACTCCGTGCCCGTCAGCGCGCTCTCCACGATAAAGCCGCTGAAGCCGCGCCCGCCGTAGTTCATGGTCTGCACCAGCTTCTGCACTACGCTGTGCAGCTGGCCCGCGTGCTCGATCAGCCAGATGCCCAGCCCGCCGCCGCCATCCACCGGTTTCACCACGCAGGGATAGATCAGCGCCTGCCCGGCCTCCAGAATGCTGAGCGGCGAGGCGAAAAAGCGGAACTCCGGCTGCGGAAAGCGCGGCCAGGCTTTTTTCAGCGCCATGCGCTGCGCATACTTATCCAGCGGGATAAAGGCGGCGGGCGCGTCCGGCCCGGCCAGCATCTCACGCAGCCGTCCGGCACTGGTGTTATAGGCTTCAAAGCCCGCCAGCACCACCGTCGGATGCACCAGTAAACCGGCGTGCAGACAGGCCTGCATCACCTCCCACGGGTTTTCAGGGCGGTCGAGGCGAATGATCAGATCAAACGGCAGCGCCAGGCTAATCGACTGGTAATCAATAAAGTCGCCCATCTCCGCCAGCACGGTAACGTACCCGTCGCGCTTCGCCACCGCACACCAGGGGTTAAGTCCGTCGCGGGTGGCGCCAATTTGCAGGAAAATCTTCTTCATCGCCTTGCCTTACCGGGTTAACGCCCGGAAATGATTTCCGTCACGATGTCGTTCAGCACACCGTTACTGACCTGAATCACCGCCTTGTGGGGATCAAAGCGCAGGACGCGCGACAGCGGATCGTCACTTTTTCCCTCCAGCAGCGAGTTGACCGGCCTGCTCTGCCAGCAGTGCCGCATCTGCGTCAGCGTCATGCCGGAGCGCTGCATCAGCTGCCGGGCCAGCGCCAGATCGTCGCTGCGCTGATCGAGCAGGTCGCGGATAGCCGCCTCATCGAGCGGAATCTGCTGCTGCGCCAGCCACTGACCGAGCTGCGCGCCCTGTCCCAGGAAGGGGGAGTAGATCAGGCAGATCAGCTGTTCGTCGCGCAGATCAAACGCCTCCCGCGCAAACGCGCTAGCGCGCTGCCGCTGCCGCTGGATGGCGGCCTCATCCTGATAGCGCGCCGCCATCTCGTCGATGAGCACGGGTGGAAACTCTTTCTTCACCATCAGCGCCAGCGCAAAACGCACATATTCCCGGATCCCTTCACCATAGCTGCGCTGCAGCAGCGTTTCGGCCCGCAGACCGCGCAGGTGCGCCATCAGCGTCGGATTACCGCAGTCGGATTCAGAAAAACTGAACATCAGCGCATCAAACCGGAAGCCCATAAAATCGCTGAGCAGCGCCCAGTGCGCGCCCGCCTCATAGGCGGTGTCCTGATAGATATTGAAAAACAGCGGATCGCGCGCCAGCTGATGGGTGATGCGGTGCGCAGGCGTCAGCTGATCGGCACCATACACCTCGCTGAAGTAGCGGCCGGCCACGCCGTCCAGCGTCTGCAGAAACCCGCTGAAGCCCCGGCTTTTGTCCGCCACCGGCGCATCAAACAGGCGTGAAAGATGGCGCGCCCAGGCCAGATAGGCGGCCTGCTCCTGCGGCGAGTCACCGGTGATAATCAGATCCACGCCGCCGTTGTAGTCCGCCGCCAGGCCAAAGGAGTTCACCATGCTGAGGTTGCAGGCGTTGCAGAAGGTCGAGCGGGCATCGGCACGAAACCGGTGGCCATTCATCAGCACATCGTTGCGATTCTGCTGCCGCACGCTCTCCGGCATCGGCAGGTCCCGGCTGAAAGGCCGGATCAGCAGGCCATCCACCACCAGACACTCCACCCGCTCATCGTCGTGCATGGCCAGCGCCTGATAAACGCGGTCGATATTCTCCATCACGCTCTGATTCATCCCCGCATGGCGGTTGGTGCTGACCCGCAGCGAGAAGGTGCGGCCCTGCTGCTGCCAGATCAGCCCCTGGATGTAACGCACCCAGGCCACCATATAGCTGCTGTCTTTTCCCCCGCCATAGGCGAGTAGCACCCGGTTCTCCTCAGGCTGCCGCGTCCGGGGTAACACCGCCAGCAGACGGGCCGCACAACGCTGCGCCGACGCAATAATGGCGGGTGACAGATACGTCTCAATCTCTTTCATCATGGCGGGCAGATTATTCATTTCTCACATTTCCTTCAGGTGAACGGCACCACGCGGTGGCCTGAACCCGGCACCGCCGGGCTGTTTAGCGTCATGAATAATTAAGAGATGCAGCCTAAAGTACTTTGAATGTACTCTGTTGAATATGCACAGATCAGCGCGATATGGGGTGGAACAGATGGCCGATATTGTCGGTGAGCAGGAGAGTCAGCGCAGTCGTTACCGCCAGATAGCCGAACAGATCAAGCAGGCCATTCATGCCGGTTCGCTGGCGCCCGACAGTCGTCTGCCGTCGGTGCGCACGCTGGCGACCCAGTACAATGTCAGCCTGACCACGGCGCTGAAAACCCTGCGCACGCTGGAGGATGAACGCTACGCCGTCGCCCGTCCCAAATCGGGTTTTTTCGTTGCGCCGGAGCGGCCCCTGGCGCGCCAGCTGCCCGCCGTCAGCGAACAGCCGCGCGCCATCGCCCCGCTGGATGAGCAGACCGAACTGCACCTGGCGATGCTCGGCTCAGACTGCCGGGTGCGGCTCGATCTGGCTAACGGCGACAGCGCGCTCTATCCGGTCAGGCGCCTCGGCCTGCTGATGCGTCAGATGGGCTACAGCAAACCGGCCCTGCTCGGCAATACGGTCAAGGGCACCGGCTATGCGCCGCTGAAAATGGAAATCGCCCGCCGCGCGGTCGATTACGGCTGCAATATCAGCGCCGATGATATCCTGATCACCAACGGCTGCATCGAGGCGATCTCGCTGTCGCTGCGGGCCACCACCCAGCCGGGAGATGTGGTGGCGGTGGAGTCGCCCTGCTATTTCGTGCTGCTGCAGATGCTGCATAACCTCAATCTGCGGGTGATCGAGGTGGAAGCCGGCCCGGAGGGATATATCAATGTCGCGAAGCTGACCGGGCTGTTTCAGCGCCGGGCGGTGCGGGTCTTTCTTACCCTCTGTAACGTCAACAACCCGCTGGGCAAGAGCATTCCCAACGAGCAGAAAGCCTATATTGCCCGCCAGGCCGATGAAAACGATGTGGTGATCATTGAGGATGATATCTTCGGCGATACCGCCTTTGGCGAGCGGCGTCCCTTTCCGATGCGCGCCTTCAGCCCCAACGCCATTCTCTGCAGCGGCTTCTCGAAAACCGTGGCGCCCGGCATCCGTATCGGCTGGGTTCACAGCGTCAACTACATGCGTAAAATCGCCTCGCTGAAATATACCTCGACCATGGGCACCTCGGTGCTGTCGCAGGCGGCGGTGGCGGAGCTGCTGCGCAGCGGCGGCTATGACGCTCACCTGCGCAAGCTGCGGCGCGAGCTGGCGCGGCAGATCCATGAAATGCGCCAGTCGGTGCTGCGGGAGTTTCCGGCGGGAACCCGGGTGTCCGATCCGGAAGGGGGATACGTGCTGTGGGTGGAGATGCCCCGACAGGCGCTGAACGTCCGCGAGCTGTTTCTGAAAGCGCGCAACGCGGGGATCGGCATTGCGCCGGGACACATTTTCGCCACCGACCCGCGTTACGATCACTGCTTCCGGCTCAATGCCGGGTTCGGCTGGAACCGGGAGGTGGAACAGGCGATTCAGCAGCTGGCACAGTGGTGCCAGCTGTCGTTAAGCACGCCGCTGGATTAGCTGTCGCGCCAGGCGATTTCGACCTCTTCCGCCAGAATCTGCACCGCCCGCTCAATGTTCTCCGCGTCCGGCACATAATTCATCCGCATACACTGATGGGTGTGCGGCCACGCCTGCTCCAGGCCGGGGAAGAAGAAGTGGCCCGGCACCATCAGCACGCCACGCGCCTTAAGGCGCTGATAAAGCAGTTCTGTCGTGATCGGCAGATCGCGGAACCAGAGCCAGAGGAAAATCGCCCCTTCCGGCTTGTGGATCAGGCAGCGATCTTCCGGCAGATAGCGTCGCAGGATTGCAAGGGTCTGCTGCACCTTCTGCTGATAAAACGGCTTAATCACCTCTTCAGAGAGACGCAGCAGATCGCCGCGACCGATCATCTCGTGGGCGATAGCCGGGCCGATACTGCCTGGCGCCAGGCTGATGATGCCGTTCATGTTACTCAGCGCCGAGATGGTCTTCTCGTCAGCGATAATGATACCGCAGCGCGCGCCCGGCAGGCCGAGTTTTGACAGGCTCATGCAGAGGATGATATTGGGATTCCACAGCGGACGGACCTCGCTGAAGATAATGCCGGGGAACGGCACGCCGTAGGCGTTGTCGATCAGCAGCGGCACATCATGCTGCTGCGCCAGCGCATCGAGCTGCATCAGCTCATCGTCAGTGATGACGTTGCCGGTGGGGTTCGTGGGACGCGAGACGCAGATCAGCCCGACCTCATCGTTCATCGGCAGATGTTCGAAATCGACATGATATTTAAACTGCCCTTCCGGCAGCAGCTCAATGTTCGGCTTCGCCGAGACAAACAGCCCCTCTTCCAGACCGGCATCCGCATAGCCCAGATATTCCGGCGCCAGCGGGAACAGCACCCGCTTTTTGCTGCCATCGGCCCGGCGACCGGCAAACAGATTAAACAGATAGAAGAAGGCGCTCTGGCTGCCGTTGGTCAGGGCGATGTTCTGCGCAGTGATCGGCCAGCCAAGCTGCTCGCTCAGCAGTGCTGCCAGCGACGCCAGCAGCGTCGCCTTACCACGCGGGCCGTCATAGTTACAGAGCGCCTCGCTGAGTTTGCCTTCCTCATGCATCTGCAGCAGCAGCTGCTGAAAGTAGTCGTTCATGGCCGGGATCTGCGCCGGATTACCGCCGCCCAGCATGATAGTGCCAGGCGTACGCAGGCCCGCGCCCATATCTTCCATCAGACGTGAGATGCCGGAATGTTGAGTAAATTTGTCGCCGAACTGAGAAAAGGACATAGCGGTTAAATATTTGTGATAGCGAATCGGGGGTCCACCATAACGCCCGCCATCGGCGGGCGCAATGGAAAGGCGTGAGGATTACTTCAGCGCCTGCGGGTTAACGCAGTTTTTATCGACGCTTCCGCCGAGCGCAGCGATGAGGTTTTCCACCGCATCCTGCATCATGCCGTAACGGGTTTCATGCGTGGCAGAACCGATGTGCGGCAGGGTGACCACGTTGGGCAGCGACAGCAGCGGAGAGTCGGCAGCGACCGGCTCCTGCTCAAACACATCCAGTCCGGCGGCGTGCAGCTTGCCCGCCTGCAGCGCGGCGATCAGCGCCTGTTCATCCACCACCGGCCCGCGACCGGCGTTAATCAGCACCGCATCCGGCTTCATCAGCGCCAGTTCAGCGGCACCGATCAGATGGTGCGTTTCGCGCGTCAGCGGCAGGCTGATGCAGACGAAATCACTCTCTTTCAGCAGCGTCTCCAGGTCACAGCGCCGTGCGCCAAAGCGCGTCTGCGCCTCTTCATGTTCACGGCGTGCGTTGTAGAGGATGTTCATGCCGAAGCCAAAGTGGGCGCGCTGCGCCAGCGCCATGCCGATACGGCCCATGCCGAGAATACCCAGGGTTTTATGATGCACGTCGATGCCGAACTGCGCCGGGCCGATGCTCTTCTGCCAGTGGCCCGCTTTGACCCAGGCATCCAGCTCCGGCACGCGGCGCGCCGTGCTCAGCACCAGCGCCATCATGGTATCCGCAACGGTTTCGGTCAGAACGGTCGGGGTGTGCATCAGCACCACGTTACGCTGGTTGAGCGCCTCGACGTCAAAATTGTCATAGCCTACCGAGACGCTGGAGCAGACGCGCAGATTCGGCATTTTTGCCAGCAGGTCCCCGTTCACTTTACCGCCCGATCCCAGCAGCCCCTCGGCCTGCCGGAACGCCTCAGCGTGTTGCTGCTGATTTTCTGGCGAGAGGTCACTGATTTCCGTCACGTCACACTGTTCAGCCAGGCGGGCATAGAGATCGTCAGGCAGTTTTTTGTAGAGAATTACAGCGGGTTTCATTCGGTCGCTCCCGATCAATAAGTAGCGGGCGGCCTGCAGGCCGCCCGGAGAAACAGAGACGCATTGTTGCGCCGGTGGGCTGACGCCGGGTCAGCCCCCTTCAGCGCTTACGCTTTCAGGCCGGTTTTGCACTCTGCAGCGGCGGCGCTGTGTTCTGCGCCGGTTTCACAATCAGCGTCAGCCACACCGCCACCAGCAGGGCTGATCCCATAAAGATGTAGGAGGCCGCCGGGCTGCCGGTAGCCCCATTAAGATAGCCGACAATCCACGAACCGATAAACGACCCCAGCGCACCCATGCTGTTGATCAGCGCCATCGCGCCACCGGAGACGTTGCGCGGCAGCATCTCAGGAATAATGGCGAAGAACGGGCCGTAAGGCGCATACATCGCGGCACCGGCGATCACTAACAGGGTGTAGGACATCCAGAAATTGTTCGACCCCACCAGCCAGGAGCCGAGGAACGCCAGCGCCCCGACCAGCAGCAGCGGCCAGACAAACAGCTTACGGTTCTGGGTTTTGTCTGACGCCCAGGAGACCACCACCATCGCGATAGTCGCGGCCAGATAAGGCACCGCAGAGAGCCAGCCCGCTTCCACCATACCCATCTGGGTCCCGTTACGCAGAATCGACGGCAGCCACAGTACGAAGCCATAGACGCCGATGCTCCAGGCAAAGTATTGCAGGCAGAGAATGATCACGTTGCGGTTGCGGAACGCTTCGCCGTAGTTGCGCACCGCTTTGATGTTCTCCTGCTCTTTCTGCAGTTCAGCCTGCAGCGCCGCTTTCTCGGCATCGCTCATCCAGCGTGCCTGCGAAGGTTTATCCTGCACCAGGAACCACCAGGCCACCGCCCAGATCACCGCCGGAATCCCTTCGATGATGAACATCTCGCGCCAGCCAAAAGATTCGATCAGATAGCCGGAAACCACAGACATCCACAGCACCGTCACCGGGTTCCCCAGGATCAGGAAGGTGTTGGCGCGGGAGCGTTCCGATTTGGTAAACCAGTTGCTGATGTAGATCAGCATCGCCGGCATTACGGCCGCTTCGACCACGCCCAGGATAAAGCGGATTGCCGCCAGCATCGGAATATTGCTGACCACCCCGGTCAGGGAGGCACAGCCGCCCCACAGGATCAGGCACCAGAAAATCAGTTTCTTCACGCTGCGGCGTTCGGCATAAATCGCCCCCGGGATCTGGAAGAAGAAGTACCCCAGGAAGAACAGCGCCCCCAGCAGCGAGGACATGCCTTTGGTGATGCCAAGATCATCATTAATCCCGGCAGCAGAAGCGAAGCTGAAGTTGGCCCGGTCGAGATAGGCCAGGCTGTAGGTGATAAACACGATGGGCATGATGAACCACCACCGTTTTGGCGCGATTGTCTGCTTTTTCATCGGGAACTCCTGTGTCTGTAGAGGGGGCGTTGACTACACATCGCCCAGTTGCTGACGCGTCGGCAGACCTTCGCTGTCACCAATAACCTGAATCGCCATCGAACCAATTTTGTTTCCGCGACGGATCGCCTGCGGCAGCGACTGACCTTCCAGCAGGGCGCTGATCACCCCTACCGCAAAGCCATCACCCGCCCCGACGGTATCCACCACGTTTTCAACCCTGACCGCCGCCACCTGGCCCTGTTCACCCTGAGCCGTTTTATACCAGGCACCGTCACACCCGGTTTTTATCACGACGGCTTTCACGCCCTTGTCGAGATAGAAATCCGCGATCGCCTCCGGCTGACGATAGCCGGTGAGGATCAGTCCCTCTTTTTCGCCTGGCAGCACCCAGTCGGCGTACTCTGCCAGCAGGTTGAGCTGCTTACGCATCTCCTCTTCGCTGCGCCACAGCACCGGCCGCAGGTTAGGATCAAACGAAATCGTTTTACCGCGCGACCGCATCTCTTTCGCAGTGTGTTTCAGCAGTTCCAGCGAGCTCTCTGACAGCGCCGCCGCGACACCGCTCAGGTGCAGATGACGCGCCGAGCCGAAATAGTCCGCGTCGAAATCGTCAACCGACAGATGGCTGGCCGCCGAACCTTTACGGAAATACTCCACCAGCGGGTCGGAACCATCATCGACTTTGGACTTCAGCTGAAAACCTGTGGGATAGCGCGAATCGACCGTCACCCGGGCGTGGTCGATCCCCTCTTTTTCCAGCTGCTGACAGATAAACCGGCCAAAGGCGTCATCGCCGATGCGGCTGACCCAGCCCACTTTCAGACCAAGACGGGCAAGGCCGGTTGCGACATTCAGCTCTGCGCCCGCGGCACGTTTCACAAAGGTCTCTGCTGCGGCCAGGTCGCCGGTTTCACGGGCGACGAACATCGCCATCGCCTCACCAATCGTGACAACATCAAGCGGACCGTTATGATGCATAGTGTGATGCGTCATCATCTTTACTCCTTACACGTTACGCAGCAGCGACACATAGTGGCGTGTCACCGCAGTCAGATCGTCGCCTTCGAGCGGAAATTCGATGCCGCGCGGCGCGGTAGCCGGTAGCTGTTGCAGCAGGGCGAGCCAGCAGTCGTCAGCATCATCCAGCGCAATCGCCCGGAAGCTCTCCTGATGCGGCACTGCGGCTTTGACATGCACATAGCCCACCTGCGCGGCCAGCAATGCTGCCGCCTGACCGGCATCCTCACCGGTCCAGCACCAGTTGCCCATATCAAAGGTCATGTTAATGGCCAGCCCGGCTTCCCTGACCGCCGTAAAAAACGCCACCGTCGGGGCCAGCCGGCCCTGTTCGGTCTGATCGTTTTCTATCGTCAGCTGAAACGGCAGCGAGGCCAGCAGCGCCTGCAGCGTGTCGCGTGGCAGCGCACCGGTAAAGTCGCCCAGCGCCAGCTTCAGTCGCTGCGCGTTTAACTGGCGCGCTTCTTCAACGTAGTGAGTTATGCGCGGATTGATTTCGCCGCCGTCACAAAACAGGGTATCGGGCACCGAATAGCTGGCGTGGAGCTGATGCTGCGCCACCGCCTGGGCCAGCGACGGCAGCGTCGCCAGTGCCGCGTCATCAAGCAACTCGCGGCGAATTTCGACGCCGTCAGCGCCCGCCTGCTGAATAATCGGCAGCAGCGCACGCTGACCGCCGAGCGCGGCGATTTGAGCATGGCCATAGGCGGCGGTCACCACGATGATGTCAGGTTTCATGTTCTACTCCATGGCAGATGGCTGCCCATAACGAATAGAAAAACCCTAAATGGAACCGGTTCCAAAGCAAAGGGGCAAACTGTGAAATTATGATCGTGCTCACGAAGCGAGCACGTAAAGGAAAGGTTAAATCTGAATTTCAGCCCAGAGGCTGGCTGGAGCCGCGAACGATCAGTTCGCCAGAGAAAACCTGTTCGGCAACCGGCAAATCGCTGCCCTCTATGCGCGCTATCAGCCGTTCCAGCGCACTGAAGCCAATCTGCCAGGTAGGCTGTTTCAGCGTGGTGATCCCGACACCCGCCAGTGCCGCCCACTCCAGTTCGTCGAACCCGAGGAGCCCGATATCGCGACCCCAGTGCAGATTGAGCCGTTGCAGCGATCGCGCTACCTGCAGCGTCAGTGCGCCGTTGGCGACCATCACCGCACAGCGTTTGCCGGCGTGACGCTGCCGGAATGTCAGCAGCGCCTGGTCCAGCGCGGCAGGCTGATGCAGCGGGACCTCCGCATTTTCATGCGCAACCTGTGGATGCGAGCCCAGCAGCTGACGAAAAGCCTGCAGGCGCTCGCGGCGGGTGTTGACGCTGCCCAGCGGCTCACTGAGAAACAGCAGCGCCTCGTAGCCATTCTCCACCAGATGGCGCGTGGCGGTTTCGGCGGCTTCGGCATTATTCAGGCCCACCACATCGCAGGGAAAATCGGGGATTTTGCGGTCAATCAGGACCATCGGCAGCAGCGACTGTTGCAGGTGATTGAGCACCTCTTCGCGCATGCCGACCGCGTTGACCACAATGCCCTCCACCTGATAGCTGCTCAGCAGTTGCAGATAGTGCTGTTCCAGATCCACTTCATTGTTGGTGTTACACATCAGCAGCGTGAAGCCCTGCTCGCGGCAGGCGGCTTCAATCCCGCTCATCACATCCACAGAATAGGGGTTGGTAATATCGGCAATAATCAGACCGATCAGCCGGGTACGACCGCGCTTCAGGCCGCGTGCCATCTGACTGGGGCGATAGCTGAGATCGGCAATAGCCTGCTCGATCCGCGTTTTTAAATCCGCAGAGAGCAGATGCAGTTCGCCATTCAGATAGCGCGAAACGCTGGTTTTTCCGGTTCGTGCCGCGCGAGCAACATCGCTGATGGTGGCGCGAGGCGGCCTGATTTTCATGAGATATCCTGCGAAATAAGAAACCAGGCAGAGACTAGCACAAGCCAGGCCCGGTGCAAAAAGTGCTGCGCCGGAAATTGCTGCCCGGCGTGTTTACTTTTTCGACGGCAGGCCGGTCATCAGCCGCCGCAGATTTTCCAGCACCTGTTCAGCCAGATGAAGAGGCAGGAGAGGATGGGGGATAGCCGTGCGTGGCTGGCTTTGATCGCGAAAGGGGAAGTGCAGAAAGGCGGTAAAAAGGGCTGTGTCGTTCAGAACGGTTTACGCTCAGGTTTCAGCTGGCCCTGTTTACAGAAACGAGACAGACGCTGAGAGTGAGTTTCGCAGAACAGCGAGCGCCCCCGGACGGGGGCGACCGCGATTAGCCCAGCGGGCTGAGGGTGATCTCAACGCGACGGTTTTGCGCTTTACCGGCTTCGGTGCTGTTGGTGGCAACCGGATTATCCGGGCCTGCACCCTGAGTGCGCAGGCGGTCGCTGGCAACGCCCTGCGTGATCAGTGAGCTGGCCACGCTTTCAGCACGCTGCTGTGACAGGCGCATGTTCAGTGCACGGCTGCCGGTGCTGTCGGTGTAACCCACGACGTTTACCGCGGTTTTCGGATACTCTTTCAGCACTAACGCCACACCGGTCAGCGTGTTCGCGCCAGCCGGTTTCAGGTTGCTGCTGCTGGAGTCGAACGTCACATTGTTTGGCATATTCAGGATGATGTTATCGCCGTTACGGGTCACGCTGACGCCGGTGCCACGCATCTTGTCGCGCAGTTTGGCTTCCTGCACATCCATGTAGTAACCGACGCCACCGCCCAGCGCGGCACCACTTGCGGCACCGATCAGAGCACCCTTACCGCGATCTTTTTTCGACGAAGAGAGCACGCCGACACCGGCACCCACTAACGCCCCCAGACCTGCGCCCACGCCTGACTTGCCCGCCTGAGATTCGCCGGTGTAGGGATTAGTAGTACAACCTGGCAGGGCCAGACTGCCGCTTAATAACAAGGTGATGGCGATTAATTTCTTCTGCATTTCTGTTCCCTTACATTCGAGAAACCGGGAAAAACCTTTCCCATAAGTGGCACGATTATGCCGCCTGTGACCAGGCAATGTAGTGCGGAAAAATCCTGATTTGTCAGGAATCAGCCTTTCTGGTTGTCAGGATGGCGGAAACAGTTGCTCTGATGATCGTTTATCAGCCCGCAGGCCTGCATAAAGGAGTAGCAAATTGTCGGGCCGATGAATTTAAAACCACGCTGCTTCAGCGCTTTCGAGAGCGCTATGGCCTGCTCTGAGGTCGCGGGCGCCTGGCGGTAATCGGGATGATGGTGAACGATTTGCACGTTATCGACAAATTGCCACACGAAGTGGCCGAAATCCTCGCCTTTGGCTTCCATCTCAAGAAAAGCCCGGGCGTTGGCAATAATGGCCGCAATTTTACCCGCATGGCGAATAATGCCGCTGTTATGCATCAGCGCGTCGATCGCTGCGGCATCCATCTGCGCAATGGCCGCGGGATCAAACTGATGAAACGCCATCCGGTAGTTTTCGCGCTTTTTCAGCACAGTAATCCAGGATAATCCCGCCTGCTGTCCCTCCAGACAGAGCATCTCAAACAGCGCATGTTTGTCTCTCTGTGCCACACCCCATTCCCTGTCGTGATAAGCCAGATAGAGGGGATCCTGCGTTACCCAACCACATCGTTGCATCGCTTTTTTCCTTTATGACGAGAATATTTTAGCGGTCCGCTTGATCTTAGAATTAATCGGTTGATAGTTAAACGAACACCGGGTAAATAACAGAGACAGCTCGGAATTTGATCAGAACGTTGGATAACCACTTCAGCTCTGCCTGGAGAAAAGATGTTGCCAGAAAGCGGTGGAAAAGGTCTGCGGACCTGCTGTGCTGTAGGGCTATTAATCTTATCGCAACCGACGTTTGCCCGCGGAGGCGCTCCCGCGCCTCAGCACCCCGATCTGCTGCCCGACTACGACACGATTCTGGCCGAAAAAATTGCCCTGACGCCCCTCGCCTTCAGCGATGACAGCCGCGCCCTGTTTGAGGCCGCCATCAACTCCCCCACGGCTTCACCGATCGCGTTGCACAGCGAAACCGGCAGCGCAGGCACCACACCGCTGGGAAAACGCTACCGGGCTGGCATTGATCTGCCCCTTTCCTCCTCCTTCACCACCGGGCCGGTGGCGCAGTATGCAGTTGACCCGCAGCAGACGAACTGCCTGCAATGCGACTACAGCGATCCGCAGAGCCGTGAGCAGAGCGCCAGCGTTGGCTGGCGCATCGATTCGCAGCAGGGATGGATAGCGCCCTGGGCGCAGGTAAGTTATCACTATTTTCTGGCCGATACGCCGCAGAGTGTCGGGCGCGACATCACCAGCGGCTCAGATCAGAGCAATGGCATCGACCTGAGTATCGGGGCGCAGCTGCCTCTGAATGATAATCTGGCGGCATTTGCCTCCTTTTCACAGAGCGAAGCACTGAATAACGAGGAGCAGCAACTCTACAGCTTTGGCTTCAGTGCCAGCTTCTGAGCGGGGCATAAAAAGAGAAAGGCGACCGGATGATTAAAATATAATGAGGCTGCTAATCATTATACCGGTAACATTATGCGCAACGATTTGACAATTATTGGCCGCGAAATTGTGGTCTTCCTGCTGGCCGCTCTGGTTCTCGCCCTGACTATCATTCCTGTCTACGTTGATGTCGCCTGGATGAACGATGCCCTGCACGAAACCTCTTTTACCGAAACCACGCAGGAACTGATGCTGGCGATCATCGCCGCGCTGTTTTTCATTGCGGCCCGCGGCCGCGCTGGCCAGCGTGGGGGGCTGACCTTAGTGGCTGGCTTTTACAGCTGCATGCTGATCCGCGAACTCGATTTCGTCTTTGACACTATTCAGCACGGCAGCTGGGTCTGGTTTGCGCTGGCCATGACGGCAGGTTCACTGGCCGTGGCGCTGCGCACGCCGAAACAGACCATAAAGGGGCTGGCGGCGCTGGTGCAGCATCGCAGCTGGCCGGTGATGGCCTCCGGCTTTCTGGTGGTCCTGGTCTTCTCACGGCTGTTTGGGATTCATGCGCTGTGGCAGCACCTGATGCCGGGCGATTACAACCGCGCAGTGAAAAACATGGCCGAAGAGGGCACCGAACTGCTGGGATACAGCCTCTGCTGGCTCGCTTCGGTTCGCTATTTATGGCAAACCCGTCCCGCCGCCACAGCCGTCAGCCTGCATGCCGCTGAATCCGCACCGGCCCGCCACGCTGCGCCTCCGGCCACCTCGCACTGATCACGGCCCTTTTTAAGCGATCCCCCTCGTTAAAAAAGGTACAATATCCCCTTCTGCGCTGGCGACCGTTTCCCGGCGCAAGGTGTTTGTTAACCTCAGGTCTTTTCATGTCAGCTAAAATCTTAACTTCAACGCTCATTGGCCTGGATGCCTTCCGACAGGATCCGCTGACTGCCCTCCAGCAGGCGGAAAAGGGCACGCTGGCGGTGTTAGATAACTACGCGCCGGTGATGTATGCCATCACCCCGGCGCGTCTGGCGGAGCTGCTGGCGCTGGAAGCCGCCGCCCGGCAGCCAAACGATGTGGCGCTGGATGACAGCCTGTATGACGATACGCCCGCCCCACTCCACACACCGGCCGGGAAGTTCGCCATGTATCCGGGCTGGCAGCCGGATGCCGACTTTACGCGTCAGGCCGCCATCTGGGGCGTGGCGCTGAGTGAACCGGTGACGCCCGCCGAGCTGGCGGCCTTTGTCGCCTACTGGCAGGCGGAAGGCCGGATGTTCCACCATGTGCAGTGGCAGCAGAAGCTGGCACGCAGCATCCAGATGAATCGCGTCGCCAGCGGCGGGCAGCCGAAGCGTGATATCACGCAGTTGCCCGATCCTGACCGTACTATTCCCGATGGTTTCCGAGGTGAATAATGAAAACGCCCGACGATCTCTTTAACCGTCTGAAAAAAATGATGCCCGCCGGTACCCGGCCGAAATTCGCCAATGGTGAAGAGCTGCTGGCGTGGAACCAGGAGCAGGGTCGCCTGCGTTCAGAGGCGATTGTGCGTGAGAACCGCGCAATGAAAATGCAGCGCGTGATGGGCCGTTCCGGCATTCGGGAACTGCATATCAACTGCTCCTTCGACAATTACCGGGTCGAAAACGAGGGACAGCGCAAAGCCCTGGAGCTGGCGCGTCAGTACGCCGCTGAATTTGATGGCAGCATCGCCAGCTTTGTCTTTTCAGGCCGCCCGGGTACGGGTAAAAACCATCTGGCCGCCGCGATCGGCAACGACCTGATCCTGCGCGGAAAAAGTGTGCTGATCGTGACGGTCGCCGACCTGATGTCGAGCATGAAGGGCACCTTCAGCGGCAGCAGCGGCATCACCGAAGAGCGTCTGATTCAGGATCTCAGCAGTGTTGATCTGCTGGTCATCGATGAGATTGGTATGCAGAGCGAATCGCGCTACGAGAAGGTGATTATCAACCAGATCGTCGACCGCCGCTCCTCGTCGAAACGGCCGACCGGTATGCTCTCCAACCTCGATCATGCGGGCATGAATGCCCTGCTGGGTGAACGCGTGATGGACCGTATGCGCCTGGGCAACAGCCTGTGGGTTCGCTTTGACTGGGAAAGCTATCGCAGTCGGGTGCGCGGCGACGAATATTAATCCCCGCCGGATAACGCGGCTGGCTTGCGGCGACCGCGTGCCGGATCTGCCGGAACCGCAGGCTGACCCGGCGATCCGATCGCGGTCAAGCTCCCGGCCAGGGGCGCTTCTGTTGTGTGAAACAGGCCGCAAAAGTGTGGGGTATAGAACGCGCAGGGGCTGATAAACTCAATGTTTACTCCTCTGTTGGGTGAACCCGTGATGAAAACGAACGGCAAAGGCCCTGCACTACTGCGACTGAATAATCAGAAACGCGTGATGGCCCGGTTGCGTAAACAGCGAGTCACGTCGCGTCAGGAGCTGGCGGAGGCGCTGGCGCTCAGCAAGAATACCGTGTCGTTAATCATTGACGATCTGCTGGAGCAGGCGCTGATAGAGGAGCTGGGGCCAGTCAGCGTGGCGGCCGCCGGGCGGCCCAAGATCGGCATCCGGCTGCGGCCGGAAAAACTGCAGAGCGCAGGCGTGATGGTGGAACGCAACGTCATCCACTGGCGGGTCTGTGACTACTTTTCTCAGGTACTGGCTGAACAGACGCTGCGAACCGACACCAGTAACCCGAACCGGTTACTGGCCGAGCTGGCCACGCTCTGCCGCCAGCTCACCGAACGTTACCCCCATCTGCTCGGCATTGGCCTGGGCTTTCCGGGCATCGTCGATCCCCGGCGCGGCTGGATGCATATCTCGTTGCCGCTGGAATGGCAGGATGTTGACCTGCTGACCTCGCTGCGCAGGCAGATTCAGCTGCCCATTCGCATTATGAACAATGTCAAAGCGGCGGCGCTGCTGGCGGTGGAGCAGTGTGGATTACCCACAGAGAGCGGCCACTTCTATCTGCGCGTGTCTGAAGGGATTGGCGGTGCACTGATCCAGCACGGGGACGTCTTTACCGGGCACAGCTGGACCGCCGGAGAGGCGGGACATCTGATCGTTCAGCCCGGCGGACCGCGTTGCAGCTGCGGTCGCCGCGGCTGTCTGGAAGCGCTGATCAGCAAACCTGCCGTCAATCAGCAGCTGGCGCAGCGCCAGCCAGGCTTGAGCTGGCAGAGCCGGGACAGTGCGACGCGGGTAGTGGATGAGGTGATGACGCAGGCTGGCGGCTTTCTGGGTGCCGCGCTGGGTCAGATCATGCTGCTGCTCAACCCGGCCACCATCATCATCGATTGCCCGTGGAACGTCAGTGAGACATTCTGTCAGGCGGTGCGCAAAACGGCCCAGAGCAACACGCTGGCCTTTACCGCTTCCCACACGCAGCTGCACTTTCCCGAAAACCGGATAGATCCGGCCAACGGCCTGGCGCTGGCGGTGATCGAGGAGAGTGAGCAGCGGCTGATCTAGTGGCGCGGGCCGCACCGATTTACAGGCCTCGCTTCACACCCGGCGCGCTCTGCTACAGCACATTCTCCCCGTGATGCTGGCGATACTCTTTCGGCGTGGTGTCGTAGCTTTTGCGAAACACCGAGTAGAAATACTGCAGTGAAGGATAGCCGCACATCTGCGAGATCTCATTGATATTGAGTGAGGAAGAAGCCAGCAGTTCGCGCGCTTTTTCCAGTTTTTCGCGGTGGATCATCGCATGAATGGTGTCGCCGGTTTCATCCCGAAAACGCTTCTCCAGGTTGGAACGCGACAGCCCGACGGCATCCAGCACCTGCTCCACTTTAATCCCCTTGCAGGCGTTGAAGCGGATATAGTGCATCGCCTGAATCACCGCCGGATCGCGCAGCGAGCGGAAATCCGTTGAGCGCCGGGCGATGACCTTCACCGGCGGCACCAGAATGCGCTGAAGCGGCAGCGGCTGCTTATCCAGCAGCCGGTGCAGCAGTTTGGCCGCCTGATAGCCCATCTGTCGCGAGCCCTGCGCCACCGAAGAGAGCGCCACCCGCGACAGATAGCGGGTCAGCTCCTCATTATCGATCCCGATCACCGTAAGCTTCTCCGGCACCGGAATCTTCAGATGCTCACACGCCTGCAGCAGATGACGCGCCCGCGCATCCGTGACGGCGATGATCCCGGTCTGCGGCGGCAGCGTCTGCAGCCAGTCTGCCAGCCGGTTCTGGGCGTGCTGCCAGTTATCCGGCGCGGTTTCCATCCCCTGATAAACCACACCCTGATAGCGCTCGCGTCCCACCAGTTTACGGAACGCCTGTTCCCGCTCCTGCGCCCAGCGCTTGCCGCTGGACGCCGGTAAACCGTAGAAGGCGAAGCGGTTAATCCCCTTCTCTTTCAGATGCAGAAAGGCTTTTTCGACCAGCGCGGCGTTGTCTGTGGCGATATAGTGCACCGGCGGATAATCTTCCTGGCGATGGTAAGAGCCGCCGACGCCGACGATCGGAACAGAGACGTTCGACAGCAGGGTTTCGATGGAGCGATCGTCATAGTCAGCGATCACCCCATCGCCCAGCCACTCGCGGATGTTGTCGATGCGACAGCGAAAATCTTCTTCGATGAAGATATCCCAGTCAGTCTGAGACGCCTGCAGATACTCCCCGACGCCCTCAACAACCTGACGGTCATACACCTTGTTGGCATTAAACAGCAGCGTAATGCGATAACGTTTATCATGCATGGTGGCGCGTTCCCTTAAATCCTCAGCGCATTGCATAACACGCCTGAAAGGGGCAAAAAAATTGTTTGCGCCACAATGTGATCGCCCGCGCGATTACACCCGACGTCGCGTGGCGGTATCCATCCACACCGCCAGCAGCAGGATCGCGCCCTTCACGATGTACTGCCAGAAGGTCGGCACATCCATCATGCTCATGCCATTGTCGAGCGAGGCCATAATAAAAGCCCCCATAACGGCCCCCGCCACCGATCCGACCCCACCCGCCAGGCTGGTGCCGCCGATGACGCAGGCGGCGATAGCATCCAGTTCGGCGATGTTCCCCGCCGAGGGTGAGCCAGCGCCCAGTCGCGAACTGAGGATCAGCCCGGCAATCGCCACCATCACCCCATTAATGGCAAACACCGCCAGCTTGGTACGCGCGACGTTAATGCCCGACAGGCGCGCGGCGTCGATGTTGCCGCCGATGGCGTAGATGCGACGGCCAAAGGCGGTACGGGTTGCCATAAACATGCCCGCCAGCAGCAGCACGGCCAGCAGTAACACCGGCGTAGGCACGCCGCGATAGTCATTGAGCAGCCAGATAGCACCCAGCACCAGGATGGCGGTGATCGCCTGACGTCCCACGGTGCCGCTGGCTGCACCCTGTGGCAGCCCGAGCTGCTGACGACGCAGCCGCAGCCGCCACTGCCAGAGCATAAACAGCGCCAGACCGGCGATGCCAAAGCCGAAACCGACGCCACCTGGCAGATAGCTCTGACCGATCTGCGACATGCCCGGCGTGATGGGCGCCACGGTGGTGCCATCGGTGATGCCGACCAGCACACCACGGAAGGCGAGCATCCCCGCCAGCGTCACGATAAACGAGGGCACCTTGCGGTAGGCCACCCACCAGCCATTCCAGGTGCCCAGCAGCAGCCCCATCACCAGCGTCACCACGATGGTCAGGGGCAGCGGCCAGCCGAGCCAGACGTCAAAAATGGCCGCCGCGCCGCCCAGCAGCCCCATCATCGAACCCACGGAGAGATCGATCTCGGCTGAGATAATCACAAAGACCATGCCGACCGCCAGAATGCCGGTGATGGCGGTCTGACGCAGCAGGTTAGAGACGTTACGCGCGCTGAGCCAGGCGCCATCGGTGGTCCAGGTAAAGAACAGCGCAATCAGCACGATCGCGCCCAGCATCACCAGAACCTGCAGATTGGGCAGCGTGAATCGGCCCGGTGACGGCTTGCCCGGCGTACCGGAGAGGCGACCTGGGGTACTTTCACTTTTAAGCATAATGTTCACTCCGCAGGGCGGCTTCCATCACCTGCTCCTGAGTCAGATTGTCGTTAATCAGATCGGCTTTGATCTGCCCTTCATGCATCACCAGAATCCGGTCGCTCAGACCCAGCACTTCCGGCAGTTCAGAAGAAATCACAATCACCGCGATACCCTGCTGAACCAGCGCATTAATCAGCAGATAGATCTCCTGACGCGCGCCCACGTCAATGCCGCGTGTAGGTTCATCGAGGATCAGGATTTGCGGATTCAGCAGCAGACACTTCGCCAGAATCGCTTTCTGCTGATTGCCTCCGCTTAGCCGGCCAATCGGCAGTTCTGAAGAGGAGGTTTTTACCCGCAGCCGCCTGATGGCCTCGTTAATCGCCTGCTGCTCCTGCGCTTCATTCAGCGTGGAGAGCCGGTGACTGAACTGATCCAGCGCCGCCAGGGTGATATTTTTGCCCACCGCCATCAGTGGCACGATGCCATCTTTTTTGCGATCTTCCGGCACCATCGCGATGCCGTGCGCAATGGCGGCGCGGCAATCAGTGATGTTCACCTGACGGCCATTGATCCAGATATCGCCCTGCCAGCGCCCTGGCCAGACGCCAGACAGACACTGCACCGTTTCGGTCCTGCCCGCGCCCATCAGCCCGGCGAGGCCGAGGATTTCACCGCGCCTGAGCGTGAACGAGACATTGTTGACGCGCCGGATATGGCGATTGACCGGATGCCAGGCGGTGAGGTTTTCGACTTTCAGTATCTGTTCGCCAATCTGATGCGGCGAATGGGGATAGAGGGTGGTCAGCTCACGGCCGACCATCATCGTGATGATGTCATCTTCGCTCAGGCCCGCCGCCGGTCGGGTGGCGATATGCTGGCCGTCGCGGATCACGCAGATGACGTCGGAGATCGCCTTTACCTCATTCAGCTTGTGGGAGATGTAGATGCAGGCGATGCCGTGTTCGCGCAGGTTACGGATGATGCCGAGCAGCACATCCGTCTCCTGCTCCGTCAGGGAGGAGGTCGGCTCATCGAGAATCAGCAGCCGGACCTGCTTGTTCAGCGCGCGGGCGATCTCCACCAGTTGCTGCTGGCCCAGGCCTAACTCACCGACCCGGGTGGCGGGTGAGACATTCAGCCCGACCCGCGCCAGCAGTTGCTGACAGCGCAGCGTCATGGTTTCGTCATCCACCATGCCGAAACGACTGAGTTCGGCCCCCAGGAAGATGTTCTCCATCACCGTCAGCTGCCGCACCAGCGCCAGCTCCTGATGAATAATCACGATGCCCTTACGCTCGGTATCGCGAATGGTCTGCGCCTGAATTTCGTCGCCAGAGAAGTGAATCTGCCCCTCAAAATCGCCGTGCGGATAGAGTCCGCACAGGATCTTCATCAGCGTCGATTTTCCTGAACCATTCTCCCCGCACAGCGACATCACCTCGCCCGCCTCCAGCTGCAGGCTGATGTCATTCAGCGCCTTTACGGCCCCGAAACGCTTGGTGATGTTTTTCATTTCCAGCAGCATAGATGGTCCTCCCTCACGCTCTGCGCGGTCAGAGTTCGCTCTGTTTGTGGAAGCCGTCTTTCACCACGGTGCTTTCGATATTGTCTTTATTAACCGGGATCGGCTTCAGCAGCCGTGACGGCACATCTTTGAGGCCATTATTCAGCTTGCTGTTGCTGGCAGGTGTTTTACCGTCGCCCAGCTCGACGGCGATTTTCGCCGCTTCGGTAGCCAGCTCGGTAATCGGTTTGTAAACCGTCATGGTCTGAGTGCCCGCTTTGATGCGCTTAATCGCCGCAAGATCCGCATCCTGACCGGAAATCGCCACTTTTCCTGCCAGCCCCTGCGCACTCAGCGCCTGAATTGCACCGCCAGCGGTGGCATCGTTAGAAGCCACCACCGCATCGATATGGTTTCCGTTAGCGGTCAGGGCGTTTTCCATGATTTTCAGGGCATTTTCCGGCAGCCAGGCATCGACCCACTGATCGCCGACAATTTTAATTGCGCCTTTATCAATATAAGGTTTTAACACTTTCATCTGTCCGGCACGAAACAGACGGGCGTTATTATCCACCGGTGAACCACCCATCAGAAAATAGTTGCCCTGAGGCACCTGTTTCACAATGCTTTCAGCCTGCAGCTCACCCACTTTTTCATTATCGAAAGAGATATAGAAGTCGATATCGGCGTTATTTATCATCCGGTCATAGGCCAGAACTTTAATGCCTTCCCGTTTCGCTTCGGCGACAACGTTACTCAATACCTGACCGTTATAGGGAATAATGACCAGCACATCGACACCGCGGTTGATCATATTTTCAATCTGCGACATCTGGGTCTCTTCATTACCGTTGGCTGACTGAACAAACACTTTAGCGCCCAGCGTTTCAGCCTGTTTCACGAAAATGTCACGATCCTTCTGCCAGCGTTCGAGTCGCAAATCATCAATCGCCATGCCGATCTTCACTTCTTTTGCCACGCTGGTCTGGCTGAACAGCGCCAGCGCCGCGCAGGCGGCTAACAGTGCATGTTTCATCTTCATTAGGGTTATCCTGTAGGTTGAGGCTATTGTCGTTTCAGGCCGATAAACCAGGCGGATGAATTGTTGCCCTTCTTTTCCGGTTACAGCAATTACTGATTTTTATCCGGCTATTACGTTTTTTGGTTTATTTCTTTTTTTATGAGCGCGATCGAGGTTTCACCTTTTTCGGACAGGTGAGAAATCTAAAAACCCGGTTATCAGAGAAGGATAATTTGCGACTCAGCGCACAAATAATAATTATCTGAAACCCGGAGTGAAATATCGTAATTGAGCCGGGACAGTCGCCTCTGTCAAATAGGGCTTCAACGCAGACCATTCGGGTACTGATGCTAAGGAGCAAACCATGCACGCTTATTTCGATCAGATCGACCGGGTTCGTTATGAAGGCACCCAGTCGACTCATCCTCTCGCTTTCCGTCACTACAATCCCGACGAGCTGATCCTCGGTAAGACCATGGCGGAGCACCTGCGCTTTGCCGCCTGTTACTGGCACACCTTCTGCTGGAACGGCGCGGATATGTTTGGCGTCGGTGCCTTTGATCGCCCCTGGCACAAAAGCGGCGATGCACTGCAGCAGGCAAAACTCAAAGCCGATGTCGCTTTTGAGTTTTTTTATAAGCTGAATGTCCCCTGGTACTGCTTCCACGATGTTGACGTTTCGCCGGAAGGGGATTCGCTGCGCAGCTACAAAGAGAACCTGGCCGCGATGACCGATAAACTGCTGGAAAAACAGCAGGAGACCGGCGTGAAACTGCTGTGGGGTACGGCAAACTGCTTTACCCATCCGCGCTACGGCGCCGGGGCCGCCACCAATCCCGATCCAGAGGTCTTTGCCTGGGCCGCCACCCAGGTCTGCAGCGCCATGCAGGCCACCAAAACGCTGGGTGGCGAAAACTATGTGTTGTGGGGCGGTCGTGAAGGGTATGAAACCCTGCTGAATACCGATCTGCGTCAGGAGCGTGAGCAGATTGGCCGCTTTATGCAGATGGTGGTGGAGCACAAACATAAAACGGGCTTCCAGGGAACGCTGCTGATTGAGCCAAAACCGCAGGAGCCGACCAAGCATCAGTATGACTACGATGTCGCTACCGTCTATGGCTTCCTGAAACAGTTCGGGCTGGAGAAAGAGATCAAGGTCAACGTTGAGGCGAATCATGCCACCCTGGCCGGTCACTCTTTCCATCATGAAATTGCGACTGCGATTGCGCTGGGTATTTTTGGTTCGGTGGATGCCAACCGTGGCGACGCGCAGTGCGGCTGGGATACCGACCAGTTCCCGGTCAGCGTGGAAGAGAATGCGCTGGTGATGTACGAAATCCTCAAGGCGGGCGGCTTTACCACCGGTGGCTTAAACTTTGATGCCAAAGTGCGCCGTCAGAGCACGGACAAATATGACCTCTTCTACGGCCATATTGGCGCGATGGATACCATGGCGCTGGCGCTGAAGGTCGCGGCTCGCATGATCAGCGATGGCGAACTGGATAAGCGTGTGGCGCAGCGTTACAGCGGCTGGAATGGTGAGTTCGGCCAGCAAATTCTGAAAGGGGAGTTTTCACTGGCGACGCTGGCGGCGCATGCTCAGCAGCAGCAGCTTAATCCGCAGCATCAGAGCGGACGCCAGGAGCAGCTGGAAAATCTGGTGAATCACTATCTGTTTGATTTCTAAACCTTCAGGAGCAGAGCATGTTTATCGGGATCGATTTAGGCACCTCCGGCGTCAAAGTGGTGCTGATGGATGCACAGGGCAACGTGGTGGCCACGGAAACGGCGGCACTGCAGGTTTCACGTCCGCAGCCCTTGTGGAGCGAACAGGATCCCGAGAGCTGGTGGCAGGCGCTGGATGTGGCGATGCAGGCGCTGAGTGCGCAGCAGGATCTGCAGGCCGTGCAGGCCATTGGGCTGAGCGGGCAGATGCACGGGGCGACGCTGCTCGACAGCGCAAACCGGGTATTGCGTCCCGCCATGCTCTGGAATGATGGACGCAGTGAGGCGCAGTGCCGTGAGCTGGAGCAGAAAGTGCCGGATTCGCGGACGATCACCGGTAACCTGATGATGCCCGGCTTCACGGCGCCCAAGCTGCTGTGGGTACAACAGAACGAACCGGCTATTTTCAGTCAGATTGCGCATGTCCTGCTGCCCAAAGATTATCTGCGCTGGCGAATGAGTGGCGACTTTGCTACCGATATGTCCGATGCTGCCGGCACGATGTGGCTGGATGTGGCTCAGCGTGACTGGAGCGACGTGATGCTGCGCGCCTGCGATCTCAGCCGCGATCAGATGCCGAAGCTCTGTGAAGGCAATGCGCAGACCGGCACGCTGCACGCGGACCTGGCGACCCGCTGGAAGATGAAGGTGGTGCCGCTGGCGGCGGGCGGCGGCGACAACGCGGCGGGCGCGGTGGGCGTCGGCATGACGGAGCCGGGTCAGGCGATGCTGTCGCTGGGCACCTCGGGCGTCTATTTCGTGGTGAGTGACGGCTACCTGAGTAACCCACAGCGTGCGGTCCACAGCTTCTGTCACGCCTTACCGCAGCGCTGGCACCTGATGTCGGTAATGCTCAGCGCGGCGTCCTGCCTCGACTGGGCAGCCACGCTGACCGGCTGCCGGGATGTGCCTGAACTGCTGGCTGAAGCTGAGCGCGCGCGCAATGATGTGCCGTCGCTGTGGTTTCTGCCCTATCTTTCCGGCGAACGTACCCCGCATAACAACCCCAATGCCCGGGGCGCGTTCTTCGGCTTCACCCACCAGCACGGGCGGCCGGAGTTGGCTCGTGCGGTGCTGGAAGGAGTCGGGTTTGCGCTGGCGGAGGGGATCGACGTGGTGCATGAGTGTGGCGTTAAGCCTGAGAGCATTATGCTGATCGGCGGCGGCGCGCGCAGTGCGCTGTGGCGTCAGATGCTGGCGGATATCAGCGGTCAGACGCTCGATTATTGTCATGGCGGGGAAGTTGGCCCCGCACTGGGTGCGGCACGGCTGGCGCAGCAGGCGCTGGATCCCGGCGTGACCGTGCCGACACCGGCGCGGGTGCAGCGCCATCAGCCGGATCCGGCCAGGATGGCCGGTTACGCATCACGCCGGGCGACTTTTGCCGCCCTTTATCAGCAGCTCCTGCCGCTGATGCATTAACCTCACAGGGCTGCCAGGCCCGCCTGCACGGTAGCCTGGCAGTCTGCTCTCTCTGTCAGCGCCCGACTGGATGGCAGCGCCGGAAAGCGGTTTTCCGGCGCGTTCTCATCACTGCATCAGCCAATCGCGCCCAGCGTGTCTTCCTGCCCCTGCTTCTTCGGCAGCAGGAACAGGGTCGCCACAATATCCAGCAGGTAAATCAGCGCCAGCAGGGTGATGGCTGCGGTGAACGAGAACTGACTCGCCAGCAGACCGATCACCACCGGGCCAAAGCCGCCCACGCCACGCCCCAGATTAAACAGAACGTTTTGCGCGGTGGCGCGCACCTGAGGCGGGAAGGTATCGGAAATCAGCGCACCGTAGCCGCCAATCATGCCGTTAACGAACATCCCCATGATGGCGCCGGTAAAGAGCATCATGGTCGGGTCACGGAGCTGTGCATAAATCACCACCATCGCTACCGCGCCAAACTGATAGAGCAGGAAAATTTTCCAGCGCGCAAAGCGATCGGCCAGCACGCCAAACAGCCAGATGCCAAAGGTCATGCCGACGACGGTCACGGCGGTCCAGAGGCCCGACTTTGTCAGGCTGAAGCCAAAGCTGGAAGAGAGGTAGCTCGGCATCCAGATCATCAGTCCGTAATAGCCAAAGTTCTGCACGGAGCAGAGGATAAAAATGCCGAGGCTGGCTTTGGCGGTGGCGCGGTCACGCACCAGCAGCTTCAGGCGCGCCGGAAACGAGAGCGACGGCACATGCTTAACCTGCTTCTGATACGCTTCCGGTTCACCCATGCCACGGCGGATGGCAAAGGAGACCAGCGCAGGCAAAACGCCCACCAGGAACATGCCGCGCCAGCCGATCAGCGCCAGCAGCGGGGGCGTGATAAAGGCCGCCATCAGCACGCCCAGCTGCCAGCCCATGCCGACCCATGCTGAGGCGCGATTGCGCTTCTCCACGGGCCAGGCTTCGGCAATCAGCGCCATGCCGATACCAAACTCGCCGCCCAGACCGACCCCTGCCAGCGTCCGCCAGGCGAGCAGATCCCAGTAGCCCTGCGCGACTGCGCACAGGCCGGTAAAGATCGAGAAAACCAGGATCGTGACGGTCAGCATACGGATGCGACCAAAACGATCGCTGAGATGGCCAAAGACGATGCCACCGATAACCGCGCCAATCAGCGTCCAGGTCACCAGCGATCCCGCCTGTGATGGATTGAGCGCCAGCGAAACGCTGATAGCCGGCAGCATAAAGCCGAGTATCAGCAGGTCAAATCCATCCATGGCATAACCACTGACCGCAGCCAGCATCGCTTTGCCAGGCGTCACGCCCGGCTTAGATTGGGGAGAAGGGGAGATCATTGCGCACCTCTGAAAGAAAAGTGTCGCAATTATAAAGAGAGTTCAGGATGTGACCAATCGAAAAGGGTTATCCCTGCGCCGTTCAGGCGCAGGGATCGATTTTATCAGGAGGGGCGGTTGCTGCCATCGTCACCCGACAGCAGCTCGTCGAGCCGGTCGCCGCCGACATGACGGAAATCCTGACCTTTGACAAAATAGAAGATAATCTCGCAGATGTTCTGGCAGCGATCGCCGATGCGCTCAATGGCACGGGCACAGAACAGCGCCGTCAGCACGCTGGGAATGGTGCGTGGATCTTCCATCATGTAGGTCATGAGCTGGCGCACAATCCCTTCGTACTCTTTATCTACCTTCTTGTCTTCGCGGTAGATGGTGATCGCTTCATTGAGATCCATGCGCGCAAAGGCATCCAGCACGTCATGCAGCATCTGCACGGTGTGACGCCCCAGCGACTCCAGGCTCACCAGCAGCGGCAGGTGCTGCTGACCAAACTTCTCCAGCGCCGTGCGGCTGATCTTTTCCGCCACGTCGCCGATGCGCTCCAGCTCGGAGATGGTTTTGATGATCGCCATCACCAGGCGCAAATCGATCGCGGTGGGCTGACGCTTGGCGATGATGCGCACGCACGCCTCATCAATCTCCACCTCCATCATGTTGACCTTCTGGTCGCCGTCGATCACCCGCTGCGCCAGTTCGCCGTCCAGGTTATGCATCGCGGTAATGGCATCGGTCAGCTGCTGCTCAACCATGCCGCCCATGATCATCACCTGGGTACGGATATGCTCCAGCTCGGCATTAAACTGACCGGAGATGTGTTTATTCAGATTCAGATTATCCATGTTGATCTCCTGTCAGATCAGCCGTAGCGGCCGGTAATGTAATCTTCGGTTTGCTTCTGTGCGGGCTTGGTGAACAGCGTGTCGGTGTCGCTGAACTCAATCAGTTCGCCCAGATACATGAAAGCCGTATGGTCAGAGCAGCGGGCCGCCTGCTGCATGTTGTGCGTCACGATCACCACGGTGTAGTCCTGTTTCAGCTCGGTGATCAGCTCCTCGATACGGCCTGTGGAGATGGGGTCCAGCGCGGAGCAGGGTTCATCCAGCAGCAACACTTCCGGCCGAATCGCGATGCCGCGGGCGATACAGAGACGCTGCTGCTGGCCGCCGGAGAGACTGTAACCGCTCTGATGCAGCTTGTCTTTGGTTTCGTTCCACAGGGCTGCCTTGGTCAGCGCCCACTGCACGCGCTCATCCATATCGGCACGCGAGAGCTTTTCAAACAGGCGAACGCCAAAGGCGATGTTGTCATAAATCGACATCGGGAACGGCGTCGGTTTCTGGAAGACCATGCCCACACGGGCGCGCAGCAGCGCGATATCCTGCTGGGTGGCCAGAATGTTTTCGCCATCCAGCAGAATGTCCCCTTCTGCCCGCTGCTCCGGATAGAGTGAGTACATTTTATTGAAGGTACGCAGCAGGGTCGACTTACCGCAGCCCGAGGGCCCGATAAACGCAGTTACCTGATTCTTAGCGATATCCAGGTTGATGTTCTTCAGCGCATGAAACCTGCCGTAATAGAAGTTCAGATTACGGACCTGGATCTTACCGGCTGATGCTGTCGCGATACTCATAATTCATCTCTCTTATACGGCGCCGCACAGGGCCGCGCCGGAAATTAACCGTGTTTACCTTTGGCGAAAATGACCCGCGCCAGAATATTCAGCAGCAGCACGCAGAAGGTAATAATCAGCACGCCTGCCCAGGCCAGGCTCTGCCATTCGGCGAAGGGGCTCATGGCGAACTTAAAGATGGTGACGGGCAGGTTTGCCAGCGGCTGCATCATGTCGGTGCTCCAGAACTGGTTCGACAGCGCCGTGAACAGCAGCGGGGCGGTTTCACCCGCGATGCGGGCGATCGCCAGCAGCACGCCGGTAATAATGCCGGAGACCGACGCTTTCAGGGTGATGGCCGAGATCATCTTCCACTTCGGCGTGCCGAGCGCATAAGCCGCTTCACGCATGCTGTCCGGCACCAGACGCAGCATGTTTTCAGTGGTGCGGATCACAATCGGCACCTGCAGCAGCGCCAGCGCAATCACCCCGGCCCAGCCGGAGAAGTGCTGCATCTGCGACACTACGAGGGTGTAGACAAACAGGCCGACCACAATCGAAGGCGCCGACAGCAGAATGTCGTTAATAAAGCGGATCACCTCTGACAGGGCGGATTTACGCCCATATTCCGCCAGATAGATCCCGGCCATGATGCCCAGCGGCGTACCGAAGAAGGTCGACCAGAAAATCAGTAAGCCACTGCCCGCCAGGGCGTTGGCCAGACCGCCACCTGCCGTGTTCGGCGGCGGAGTCGATTCGGTAAACAGCGACCAGGAGAGGCCATCCACGCCGCGCGTGACGGTGGTGAACAGGATCCACACCAGCCAGAACAGCCCGAATGCCATCGTCAGCATCGACAGCGTCAGCGCAATTTTATTTTTGGTGCTGCGCCAGGCCTGCATTTTGCGGCGTGACGCTTCCAGTTCGGCGCGCGCCTGAATTTCAATAGTGGTCATGAGCGCGCTCCTTCACTTTTCGCCAGGCGCATAATCATCAGTTTTGAAATCGCCAGTACGATAAAGGTAATCACAAACAGGATCAGACCCAGCTCCATCAGCGCCGCAACGTGCACGCCCGACTCCGCTTCCGCGAACTCATTAGCCAGCGCCGAGGTGATGCTGTTGCCCGGCATAAACAGCGACGGGCTGTCGAGCTGGTAGGTGTTGCCGATAATAAAGGTCACTGCCATCGTCTCACCCAGCGCACGTCCCAGCCCCAGCATCACACCGCCAATCACGCCGTTTTTGGTAAACGGCAGCACGATGCGCCAGATCACTTCCCAGGTGGTACAGCCGATGCCGTAGGCGGACTCTTTCATCATCACCGGAGTCTGCTCGAAAACGTCACGCATCACCGAGGCGATGTAGGGGATGATCATGATCGCCAGAATCACGCCCGCCGCCAGGATCCCGATCCCGAACGCGGGGCCGGAGAAGAGCTCGCCGACAATCGGAATGCCCGACATCACGTCGTTGACCGGCGTCTGAAAATATTCGGCAAACAGCGGCGCAAAGACAAACAGGCCCCACATGCCGTAAACAATACTCGGAATTGCTGCCAGCAGTTCGATGGCGGTGCCCAGCGGGCGACGCAGCCAGCCTGGCGCGAGTTCAGTCAGGAACAGCGCGATGCCAAAGCTCACCGGCACGGCGATGATCAGCGCGATAATGGAGGTCACAAGGGTGCCGTAAATCGGTACCAGTGCGCCAAACTGTTCGTTGGGCGCATCCCAGGTTTTGGTCCACAAAAAGGCGAAACCAAATTTCTGGATGCTGGGCCACGAGGAGATGATCAGGGAGACGATAATGCCGCCCATCAGTAACAGGACAATCAGCGCCGCCAGCCTGACCAGCGCGCCAAAAATTCTGTCACCCTGTTTGCCTGGGGCTTTGAATGCCGGCTTCGTTGCAGCCATAAAAGTCTCGGTCTTCAGAAGTTATCAGGGCGGCATCACGCCGCCCGTTGGGTCTGACCGGCGCAGTGTCCGGTCAGGATCGGTCCATTACTGATAAAGCGCCTTACCAGAGCTGTCTTTGATGTTGGCTTTCCAGGCCGCGCGAATCTGTTCGGTCACGCTATCCGGCAGCGCAGCGTAATCCAGCGCGGTGGCCGTTTTACTGCCGCTTTTGAACGCCCAGTCAAAGAACTTCAGCACTTCTGCACCCTTGGCCGCATTCGCCTGGTCTTTGTAGATCAGGATGAACGTGGTTGAGGAGATCGGCCAGGCATCCGCCCCCTTCTGGAAGGTCAGATCCTGGGCGAACGATTTGCTCCAGTCTGCGCCTTTCGCCGCATTGCTGAAGCTGGTTTCGCTCGGCGCGACCGCTTTGCCATCGGCATCCACCAGTTTGGTGTAGGTCAGGTTGTTCTGTTTGGCGTAGGCGTATTCCACATAGCCGATTGAGCCCGGCAGACGCTGAACAAAGGCAGCGACGCCGTCATTGCCCTTACCACCCAGACCCACCGGCCAGTTAACGGTGTTGCCTTTACCAATTTTGCTGTTCCACTCTTCGTTCACTTTCGCCAGATAGCTGGTGAAGACGAAAGAGGTGCCTGAACCGTCAGCGCGGCGTACCACGTTGATGTTGGTTTCCGGCAGTTTCACGCCCGGGTTGAGTTTAGCGATCGCCGGGTCGTTCCACTTTTTGATGGTGCCGAGGTAGATGTCACCCACGGTTTTGCCATCCAGCGTCAGCTGACCTGACTTGATCCCTGGCAGGTTCACCGCCAGCACCACGCCACCGATCACGGTCGGGAACTGGAACAGGCCGTTTTTCTGCAGGTCTTCCTCTTTCATCGGCGCATCGGACGCACCGAAATCCACGGTTTTGGCGATGATCTGCTTCACGCCGCCAGATGAACCGATACCCTGGTAGTTAATCTTGCTACCGGTGGCTTGCTGATATTCTGCTGCCCACTTGGCATAAACCGGCGCCGGGAACGTCCCGCCTGCGCCGGTGAGATCGGTTGCCGCAAAAGCAGATACCGCGCTTACAGCGAAAGTGGTGGCGAGGAGTCGGGCTACGGTGCTACGCATCAGTGTCATGTTCCCTCCAGGGGAGAAAAGTCAGGCTCGGGGCCGTTTTAGTAAGAGTCAGTGATTGCTGCAGGAGGGAAAATAGGACAGTTTGATGACAGTGAAATGTACGAAATGTGACAGTTATATGACAGTGCGCTGAAATGAAGCGGGCCCGCGACGGGGCCCACTTTTTTTATTCCACGGTAACGGATTTCGCCAGGTTACGTGGCTGATCGACGTCGGTGCCTTTGATCAGGGCGACGTGATAGGAGAGCAACTGCAGCGGCACGGTGTAGAAGATCGGTGCTATCACCTCTTCGACGTGCGGCAGCGGGATAATCTTCATTCCGTCGCTGTCGCTGAAGCCTGCATCCTGGTCGGCAAAGACGTAGAGCAGGCCGCCACGCGCGCGCACCTCTTCGATGTTGGACTTGAGCTTCTCCAGCAGTTCATTGTTAGGCGCCACCACGATCACCGGCATATCGGCATCGATCAGCGCCAGCGGGCCATGTTTCAGCTCGCCGGCCGCATAGGCTTCCGCATGAATGTAGGAGATCTCCTTGAGCTTCAGCGCCCCTTCCATCGCGATCGGATATTGATCGCCACGGCCCAGGAACAGCGCATGATGCTTGTCGGAGAAGCCTTCGGCCAGATTTTCGATCAGCTTATCCTGCGCCAGCATCTGCTCGATGCGGCTCGGCAACGCCTGCAGCGCATGCACGATCTCATGCTCGGTGTCGGCAGACATCCCTTTCAGACGGCCCAGTTTGGCCACCAGCATCAGCAGCACCGCGAGCTGAGTGGTAAAGGCTTTGGTGGAGGCAACGCCGATTTCGGTGCCCGCTTTGGTCATCAGCGCCAGGTCCGATTCCCGCACCAGGGATGAACCGGCCACGTTGCAGACCGCCAGCGACCCCAGGTAGCCCAGCTCTTTCGAGAGGCGCAGCGCCGCCAGCGTATCGGCCGTTTCACCGGACTGCGACAGGGTAATCAGCAGGCTGTTCCTGCGCACCGCGGATTTGCGGTAGCGGAACTCCGAGGCGATCTCAACATCGCAGGGAATGTTTGCCAGCGACTCAAACCAGTAGCGGGACACCATGCCGGAGTTGTAGGAGGTGCCGCAGGCGATAATCTGGATATGCTCGACCTGGCTCAGCAGCGCCTCTGCGCCCGCGCCCAGTTCGCTGAGGTCAACCTGCCCGTGGCTGAACCGGCCGCTCAGGGTACTTTTCAGCGCCATCGGCTGTTCGTAGATCTCTTTCTGCATATAGTGACGGTAGATGCCCTTGTCACCGGCGTCATACTGCAGGTTCGATTCGATCTCCGCGCGCGTCAAGATGCTGCCGTCACGATCGACGATGGTGACATCACGACGGCTGATCTCCGCGATGTCGCCCTCTTCCAGATAGATGAACCGGCGGGTGACCGGCAGCAGGGCCAGCTGATCCGAGGCGATGAAGTTTTCGCCAACGCCACGGCCGATAACCAGCGGACTGCCTGAACGGGCGGCCACCAGCAGTGACGGATCGCGGCTGTCCATGATCACCATACCGTAGGCACCGCGCAGCTGCGGGATCACACGCAATACTACTTCGCGCAGCGAACCGCCCTGCTTCTGCTCCCAGTGGATCAGATGCGCCACCACTTCGGTGTCGGTTTCGGAGGCAAAGACGTAGCCGCGAGCGATCAGCTCTGCGCGCAGCGGCTCATGGTTCTCAATGATGCCGTTATGCACGATGATGATGTGCTCTGAGACGTGCGGATGCGCGTTCGCCTCAGACGGCTCACCGTGGGTGGCCCAGCGCGTATGCGCGATACCGGTGCCCCCAATCAGCGGCTGCTGTTCGGCCGCTTCCGCCAGTTTCTGCACTTTTCCCAAACGACGCAGGCGCGTCACGTGCCCCTGACGATCGACCACGGCCAGCCCGGCCGAATCATATCCGCGATACTCAAGACGACGCAGACCTTCCAGCAGAATCTCTGCGATATCGCGCTGTGCTACTGCACCAACAATTCCACACATAATGATGTTTTCCTGACTACATGGCTTTTCGCCACTTCTGTTGTCATGCGACCTGATATCCGGCGTTGCCGGTTCCCCGAGCCTTGTAGAGAGTGGGGATTATAGTTCTGGCACTGCACTGCACCGGCCCGCGTAAAGCGGGCCGTTAAAATTTTATTTTTTCTTCACCGGACGCTGCCAGTCCGCTTTGTGGTTCTGCGCTTTGCGGTTATAGACCAGACCCGCCTCAGTCACATCCTTCATGATGGTGGTGCCTGCCGCAATGGTGGTGCCTGCCGCCACGCTGACCGGTGCCACCAGCTGCGTGTCGGATCCCACAAAGACATCATCGCCAATCACGGTTTTCGATTTATTGGCGCCATCATAGTTACAGGTAATGGTGCCCGCGCCGATGTTCACGTTGTCGCCAATCTCGGCATCACCGAGATAGGAGAGGTGACCGGCTTTTGATCCCCTGCCCAGGCGCGCTTTCTTCATTTCAACGAAGTTGCCTACGTGAGCGGCGGCCGCCAGCTCGCTGCCGGGACGCAGACGGGCAAAGGGGCCAACGGTACAGGCGGTCGCGAGATTGGCATCCTCGATCACCGAATAGGGACTGATTTCGCAGTCATCACCGATCACGCTGTTTCTGATGATGCAGCCCGCGCCGATTTTTACGCGCGCGCCCAGCGTGACCTGGCCTTCAATAATGACGTTAGTATCGATCTCCACATCCCGGCCATGCGTCAGCGTGCCGCGCAGATCGAACCGCGCCGGGTCGCGCAGCATCACGCCCGCCAGCAGCAGTTTTTCCGCCTGTTCCGCCTGGAAGGTGCGCTCTAATGTCGCCAGCTGAAGCCGGTTATTCACGCCGTCGGTTTCGCTGATGCGTGTCGGATGGACGGCGTTAATCACCCGCCCCTCCTGATGCGCCAGCGCGATGATGTCGGTGATGTAATATTCGCCCTGCGCATTATTGTTGGTGAGCTGCGCCAGCCAGCGTTTCAAATCGCCGCCGTTGGCGATCAGGATGCCGGTATTGATCTCATTAATGCGGAGCTGCGCCGGGCTGGCATCTTTCTGTTCGATAATGCCGACGATAGTGTCGTTTTCGCGCACAATGCGGCCATAGCCGGTGGGATCGTCCAGCACGACGGTGAGTAAGCCGATGCCGCCCTCGGGTTTTGCTTCACGCAGACGCTGCAGCGTGGCCTCAGCGATCAGCGGCACGTCGCCGTAGAGCATCATGATATCTTCATCATCGGCAAACGCGGGTGCCGCCTGCTGCATGGCATGGCCGGTGCCGAGCTGCTCCGCCTGCAGCACCCAGTTAAGTGTGCTGTCGGTCAGCGTCGCTTTAAGAAGATCGCCGCCGTGACCATAAACCAGATGCACCTGCTGCGCACCCAGCCCTTTAGCGGCATCAATCACATGCTGAACCATCGGTTTGCCTGCCAGCGTGTGCAGCACTTTAGGCAGATCGGAATACATACGGGTGCCCTTGCCAGCGGCCAGGATCACCACACTCATCGCACTGTTAGACATAACCATCCTGAGTGAATTTTTACGGGTGAAAGTAAAGCGGTTTGGGGTTGAGATTACTACATTTTTCTCAGGCCGAAATTAGGCGAACAGGCCGATCGTGCCCGTCAGACAAAAAAAATGCCAGCCCGAGGGCTGGCATTTCGTGACGCATAAAGCTGGATTACATCGCTTTTTTGGTCAGTTCGATCACGCGCAGTTTAGCAATGGCTTTCGCCAGCTCGGCAGAGGCCTGAGCATAGTCCACGTCGCCGTGGCTGCTGTTCATGTGCTCTTCTGCTTTGCGTTTTGCTTCCAGAGCACGCGCTTCATCCAGATCGGTACCGCGAATCGCGGTATCGGCCAGGACGGTGCTGCTGCCCGGTTGCACTTCCAGCACGCCGCCAGAGAGGTAAATATACTCCTCTTCGCCGTGCTGTTTCACGATACGGATCATTCCAGGCTTAATGGCAGTCAGCAGCGGCGCATGGCCAGGGAAAATCCCCAGTTCACCTTCGCTACCTGACACCTGAATTTTCTGTACCAGACCAGAGAACAGCTGTTCTTCTGCGCTGACCACATCCAGGTGATAAGTCATAGCCATAATCTTCCTCCCGGGAAACCGTTATTACAGTTTCTTCGCTTTTTCCACGGCTTCTTCGATGGCACCAACCATGTAGAAGGCCTGCTCTGGCAGGTGGTCAAACTCACCTTCCATGATGCCTTTAAAGCCACGGATAGTGTCTTTCAGCGTAACGTATTTGCCCGGTGAACCGGTGAATACTTCCGCAACGAAGAACGGCTGAGACAGGAAACGCTGGATCTTACGCGCGCGTGCCACCAGCAGTTTGTCTTCTTCAGACAGCTCATCCATACCGAGGATGGCGATGATGTCTTTCAGCTCCTGATAACGCTGCAGCAGTGACTGAACGCCACGCGCAACATCATAGTGCTCCTGACCCACAACCAGCGGATCCAGCTGACGGCTGGTGGAATCCAGCGGGTCAACGGCCGGGTAGATACCCAGAGAGGCGATCTGACGGCTCAGCGTTACCGTTGAGTCTAAGTGCGCAAAGGTGGTCGCTGGTGACGGGTCAGTCAGGTCATCCGCAGGAACGTAAACGGCCTGTACGGAGGTGATTGAACCGGTCTTGGTGGAGGTAATACGCTCCTGCAACACACCCATCTCTTCGGCCAGCGTTGGCTGGTAACCTACCGCAGATGGCATACGACCCAGCAGTGCAGAGACTTCTGTACCGGCCAGGGTGTAACGGTAGATGTTATCGATGAACAGCAGAACGTCGCGGCCTTCATCACGGAATTTTTCCGCCATGGTCAGACCGGTCAGTGCCACGCGCAGACGGTTACCCGGCGGCTCGTTCATCTGGCCATAGACCAGGGCAACTTTATCGATAACGTTTGAGTCGGTCATTTCGTGGTAGAAGTCGTTACCCTCACGAGTACGCTCACCCACACCGGCAAACACAGAGTAACCTGAGTGCTCAGCCGCGATGTTACGGATCAGTTCCATCATGTTGACGGTTTTACCTACACCCGCACCACCGAACAGACCCACTTTACCGCCTTTGGCAAACGGACACATCAGGTCGATAACCTTGATGCCGGTTTCCAGCAGTTCCTGCGAGTTAGACTGTTCTTCATAAGAAGGCGCTGCGCGGTGAATAGAGGCGATCTCTACTGCGCTGCCATCTTCTTCTTTCAGGTCGCCTTTCATATCGATTGGCTCGCCGAGAACGTTCATGATACGGCCCAGTGTCGCTTTACCGACGGGTACCTGAATCGGTTTCTGCAGGTCGTTGACGCTCAGACCACGCTTCAGGCCGTCAGACGTACCCATTGCAATGGTACGTACTACGCCGCCGCCCAGCTGCTGCTGAACTTCCAGCACCAGACGCGCATCACCATTCATCACCTCAAGGGCGCTGTACACTTGCGGTACCGCGTCCTGAGGGAATTCGACGTCAACAACGGCGCCGATAATCTGGACAATCTTTCCAGTTGCCATCTTGAATCCTCTACCTAATTCCAAACCTGGTTAAACCGCGGAGGCCCCCGAGACGATCTCGGTAAGTTCCTGGGTGATGCTGGCCTGACGAGCTTTGTTGTAAATCAACTGCAGCTCTTTGATCAGATTTCCGCCGTTGTCGGTTGCGGCTTTCATCGCCACCATACGTGCGGCCTGCTCACTGGCCAGATTTTCCACCACACCCTGATAAACCTGCGATTCGACATAACGACGCAGCAGGGTATCCAGCAGCGCTTTCGGATCGGGTTCGTACAGGTAATCCCAGGTCTTCGCCTTCATCTCTTCTTCACCTTCCGCTGGCGCTAACGGCAGCAGTTGGGTGATGGTCGGAGTCTGAGACATGGTGTTATTGAACTTGTTACTGACGATCATCAGCTTGTCGATGCGGCCTTCATCATAGGCCTGCAACATCACTTTTACCGGGCCGATCAGATCTGACAGGGCAGGTTTATCGCCCATGCCGCTGACCTGTGCCACAATATTGCCACCGACAGCACTGAAGAATGACGTCCCTTTCGAACCGATAATCGACAGATCGCTCTGAACGCCTTTATCGGACCAGGACTTCATATCCGCCAGTAATTTTTTGAACAGGTTAATGTTCAAACCACCACAAAGCCCGCGGTCTGTTGAAACGACCAGGTAGCCGACGCGCTTCACGTCGCGCTCTTCCAGGTAAGGGTGCTTGTATTCCAGATTACCCAACGCAAGGTGACCAATCACTTTGCGCATGGTGTCTGCATACGGACGGCTGGCCGCCATGCGTTCCTGCGTTTTACGCATTTTGGAGGCGGCGACCATTTCCATCGCTTTGGTGATCTTCTGCGTGTTTTTCACGCTTCCGATCTTGCTTCGTATCTCTTTTGCGCCGGCCATTAGCTTCTCCTCAAAGCCTTGCGGCCTGCCTTTTCAGACAAGCCGCCAGACATTACCAGGACTGGGTTGCTTTAAACGTATCGATGAGGCCTTTCAGCTTCGCTTCGATATCGTTGTTAAAGTTGCCAGACTGGTTGATTTCAGCCATCAGCTCAGCGTGGTCGCGATCGGCGAAGGCCAGCAGCGCAGCTTCGAAGCTGCCAATTTTTGCCAGTTCAACGTCGTTCAGGTAGCCACGCTCTGCAGCGAACAGAACCAGACCCTGCTGCGCGACAGACATCGGCGCATACTGTTTCTGCTTCAGCAGCTCGGTCACTTTCTGACCGTGGCTCAGCTGTTTGCGGGTTGCATCATCCAGATCGGAAGCGAACTGCGAGAACGCCGCCAGTTCACGATACTGTGCCAGCGCGGTACGGATACCACCGGACAGTTTTTTGATGATCTTGGTCTGAGCAGCACCACCCACACGGGATACCGAAATACCTGGGTTAACCGCCGGACGAATACCGGAGTTGAACAGGTTCGATTCCAGGAAGATCTGACCATCGGTAATCGAGATTACGTTGGTCGGAACGAACGCAGAAACGTCGCCCGCCTGGGTTTCGATGATCGGCAGCGCGGTCAGTGAACCGGTTTTACCTGTCACAGCGCCATTGGTGAAACGTTCTACATAATCAGCGCTTACGCGTGATGCACGTTCCAGCAGACGGGAGTGGAGATAGAACACGTCGCCAGGGAAAGCTTCACGACCTGGTGGACGACGCAGCAGCAGCGAGATCTGACGGTAAGCGATAGCCTGCTTGGAGAGGTCATCATAAACGATCAGCGCATCTTCACCGCGGTCACGGAAGTATTCACCCATCGCACAGCCGGCGTATGGAGAGAGATACTGCAGCGCAGCAGATTCAGACGCAGACGCCACAACAACGATGGTGTTCTGCAGTGCGCCATGCTCTTCCAGCTTACGAACCACGTTGGAGATGGTTGAGGCTTTCTGACCAATCGCAACGTAGACACACTTGATGCCTGAATCGCGCTGGTTGATGATCGCATCGATTGCCATTGCGGTTTTACCGGTCTGACGGTCACCGATGATCAGCTCACGCTGGCCACGGCCGATTGGAATCATCGCATCGACGGACTTATAACCGGTCTGAACCGGCTGGTCGACTGACTGACGATCGATAACGCCTGGCGCGATCACTTCAACCGGTGAGAAACCATCGTTGTCGATGGCGCCTTTACCGTCGATAGGCGCACCCAGGGTGTTCACGACGCGGCCCAGCAGGCCACGGCCTACCGGTACTTCAAGAATTCGGCCAGTACACTTAACCTTCATGCCTTCGGCGAGGTCAGCGTAAGGACCCATCACCACTGCACCAACCGAGTCACGCTCGAGGTTCAGGGCGATAGCGTAACGGTTACCCGGCAGGGCAATCATCTCACCCTGCATTACATCGGCCAGGCCGTGTACGCGGATGATACCGTCACTTACAGAAACAATCGTACCTTCGTTGTGAGCTTCACTCACGACATTGAACTGAGCAATGCGCTGCTTGATCAGTTCGCTGATTTCGGTGGAATTCAGTTGCATATGCTCCAGTCCCCTTAAGACTGCAAGACGTCAGCCAGACGGTCAAGACGGCCGCGTACGCTGCCATCAATAACCAGATCACCCGCACGGATGATCACGCCTGCCATCACAGACTTATCAATTTTGCAATTCAGCTTAACTTTGCGTGACAGACGTTTTTCCATCGCGGCGCTGATTTTATTCAGCTGGTCGTCACTCAGCGTACTGGCGGAGATAACATCGACTTCAGCGGTAGCTTCGTGAGCGTCACGCAGTTCGATGTAAAGAGCCAGTACAGCCGGAAGCGCTGTCAAACGTCCGTTTTCCGCCATCACCTTAATCAGGTTCTGCGCGGGTTCATCCAGTTGATCACCACATACTGCGTTAAACGACGCTGCCAACGCTTCAGGTGCTAATGCACCGGAAAGAAGATCAGCCATCTGTTCATTGCGAGCCACTTCTGCGGCAAACGCCAGCATCTGTTGCCAGCGTTCTATACTTTGATGCTCAACAGCAAAGTCAAAAGCTGCTTTGGCGTAGGGGCGAGCTACAGTAATCAGATCAGACATCAGCCCCTCCCTCCTTACAGTTCAGCGACCAGTTTATCAACGATGTCGCTGTTAGCAGCTTCATCCACGGAACGTTCGATGATCTTCTCGGCACCAGCCATAGCCAGCAACGCAACCTGCTTACGCAGTTCTTCACGCGCACGTTTGCGTTCGGCGTCAATTTCAGCCTGCGCTTGTGTCACGATGCGATTACGTTCGTTTTCAGCTTCGGTTTTGGCTTCGTCCAGAATCTGCGCGCGACGCTTGTTCGCTTGCTCGATAATGACCTGAGCGTCTTCTTTGGCTTTTTTCAGCTGGTCGGTCGCATTAGCCTGCGCGAGATCCAAATCTTTCTTTGCACGTTCAGCAGAAGCAAGGCCTTCAGCAATTTCTTTCTGGCGCTTTTCGATGGCAGCCATAATCGGCGGCCATACGTACTTCATGCAGAACGCGACAAACAGGATGAACGCGATAGCCTGGCCGAGGATTGTTGCATTAATGTTCACAGCACAATGCCTCTAGATTGAGTATTTAACTTTTCTGCCGTTATCGCTGTGATAAGCGGCAGAATCCGTTCACCCCTGCACATTGTGCGTTGAGTGAACACAAGGGCTTTAGGCGACAGCAAACATCACGTACAGACCCAGACCAACAGCGATCATCGGGATTGCATCCACCAGACCCATTACAACAAAGAACTGCGTACGCAGCAGAGGAATCAGGTCAGGCTGACGAGCAGCGCCTTCCAGGAATTTTCCTCCGAGGATGCCGATACCGATCGCAGCACCGATTGCCGCCAGGCCCATCATCACAGCGGCAGCCATGTACAGCAGATCCATATTCAGGTTTTCCATGACAGTCTCCAGTTTGTTTCAGTTAAATGCTCCCTTCATCTTCCGGGCTTCAGCGACGTGCGCTGCCGCCCGAAATCAAGAGGGAAAGTAGTGTTGAGAAAAAAATCAATGTTCTTCAGATGCCATCGACAGATAGACAATCGTGAGGACCATGAAAATGAAAGCCTGTAGCGAAATGATCAGGATGTGGAAAATGGCCCACGGCACATTCAGCACCCACTGCGACCACCACGGCAACAGACCGGCAATAAGGATAAAGATCAGTTCACCCGCATACATGTTACCGAACAGTCGTAAACCCAGTGACACAGGCTTAGACAGCAGGCTCACACCTTCCAGAATCAGGTTGATCGGGATGAAGATCGGGTGGTTAAAAGGCTGCAGCGTCAGCTCTTTCGTGAAGCCGCCAATGCCTTTCATTTTGATGCTGTAGAACAGAATCAAAATAAATACGCCCAACGCCATAGACAGCGTGATGTTCACGTCTGCAGACGGTACGACGCGCAGCGCCGGTAACCCCAACAGATGCTCACCAATATATGGCAGCAGGTCGATTGGCAGCAGATCCATGAAGTTCATCAGGAAGACCCAGACAAAAATTGTCAGAGCCAGCGGGGCGATAAGTTTGCTCTTACCGTGATACATGTCGCGCACGTTACTATCAACGAAACCGACAACCAGTTCGATAGCCGCCTGCATTTTCCCTGGCACACCGCTGGTGACAGACTTCGCCACGCTACGGAACAACACCAGGAAGATAACTCCCAGCACCAGAGAGAAAAACATGGAATCGATATTTAATACCCAGAACGTCGCGGGAGCGTCGTGCGGATTCACTAACTCGAAGGTACGCAGGTCCAACTGAAGATGTGTCAGGTGGTGACCAATGTACTCTTGCGGAGTAGAGATTTCTCCTGCAGCCATGATGCCTCTTACCCTTTGTTGTTAATTACCGCCGGTGCCAGCATTTGTACCACCAGCACCGATAACCAGGTTATCCCGACCGGCCAGAAAGCCGCTCCGAATAGACCCAACGCCACAATGAGCAAAATGATGGTCGCAAACACTTTGGCTATTTCACCCAAAGCGAAGCTCCACGCGACTCGCCCCGAAGCGGGGGGTTGCCCCTGCAGGCGCCAGGCTAAAAACAAAAACAATACGTTTGGCAGCCAGGCTGCCGCACCGCCAGCCAGAGCAGAGACACCCCAGATGACATCTTTCACAGCAAAGAGTGCGCCGATGATGACTATTGTCACCAGCTGAATCATCAGCACCGTTCGGGCGAATTTTACACTGTAAAGAGACACTGACATGACGCTGATACTCTCCTGCCCCGTTAGGGGTATGTCGCGTGTCGTATAAGACTGCCTTTGCGCAGTTGAGTCAAGCAGCAAAAGCCGTGCAAATTATACGGGCCGCACCTGCGATTTCAATCGGTAAGTAGCGAAAAGGTGAACAATTATTTAAATTTCTTTCCGGAGGGCTATTTTTCCAAAGATTACCCTGCGGCGATTCACCCTCATCTGGCCAAAAATTCTCGTCTGTCGGGCTTTTAAAGCGTGCTTTAGATCACATAATAAGCACTTGTGCCAGCCAGAGTTTTATCTTCACGCTATTTAAGAACAATCCGCAAAAAGTTTTAACCCTTTTAAATCATTGGCTTAGGATTTTAAAAAAGCCTTTCCGGAACTATTTTCACAGAAAATACGCTATTGACATCGAACGTTGCCTGATAAACGTGAAATTCATATTACGTACGCGAAGTTATTACCTCGATATATTTTCATCCGTGACTACCTCTATTCCGTCACACCGCTATACAGGTGATATTTCTGATAACTAAATGTGAATTAATCGTTAAATGTAACAGAGCTTTTCGGATAATTTCCGTCACCCTTTTAACCCTCACACCGTTACGTCTTAATCAAAATCTTTTATTGATGGCGCATCATCTGCCCTTTTTTGCCACAAAGCCGATCGCGGAAGTGGCAGAAAAGTGTGCAGTTCCTGACCATCAGGCTCTTACTGCCGACGAAGGATCACCAGATGACGATCGCCTTCCAGCTGCGGAACCTGCAGCTTAATAACCGCATCAGTAACGTAGCCCGCCGGTAACTCAGCAATTTCATCATCCGGACGCACGCCTTTAAGCGCGAAAAAGCGCCCTTCCCCACCCGGCAGATGATGACACCAGTTCACCATGTCGGTCAGCGAGGCGAACGCCCGGCTGATGACGCCATCAAAAGGGGGCTCAGGGGGGAACGCTTCAACCCGGCTCTGAACCGGAGCAATGTTAGTAAGTCCTAACTCATGCTGAACCTGGCGCAGGAAGCGGACCCGTTTGCCCAGGCTGTCGAGCAGCGTGAAGTGCGCATCCGGCATCACGATAGCCAGCGGAATGCCAGGCAGACCCGGGCCGGTACCGACATCGATAAAGCGTGACCCGCTGAGATGCGGCGCCACTACGATGCTGTCGAGGATATGACGGACCAGCATCTGCTGCGGGTCGCGCACCGAGGTCAGGTTATAGGCTTTGTTCCACTTATCCAGCAGGCCGACATAGGCAACCAGCTGCTGTTTTTGTTGATCGGAGAGGGAAATACCGGCTGCTTTCAGCAGCGATGTGAGTGTGTTGATCACAGCATAAGTCCATTCAGCGGGGGCGAGTTACCTCGCCCCGTTTCAGATCAGGCGCTTTTGCGCAGCAGACCCTGTTTTTTCAAGTAGATCAGCAGAATTGAGATGGCCGCCGGCGTAATGCCCGAGATGCGGGTCGCCTGACCAATCGACGTCGGCTTATGATCGTTCAGCTTGGCGATCACCTCGTTTGAGAGGCCACTGACCTGACGATAGTCGAGCTCCACCGGCAGCAGCGTATTCTCGTTACGCAACTGGCGATCGATCTCTTCCTGCTGACGCGCGATATAGCCTTCATATTTGACCTGGATCTCAACCTGCTCTGCGGCCTGCTCGTCTGCCAGTGCCGGACCATAGCTCTCCAGGGTCATCAGCTTCAGATAGGTCATTTCCGGGCGGCGCAGCAGATCTTCACCACTGGCCTCTTTGGTCAGCGGCGCACTGAGCACCCTGTTCACATCTGTCACATGATCGGACTTCGGATGAACCCAGATATCACGCAGACGCTGACGCTCCTGTTCGATCGCTTCCAGCTTCTGATTGAAACGTGCCCAGCGCGCATCATCCACCAGGCCAAGCTCACGACCGGTTTCGGTCAGGCGCAGATCGGCATTATCTTCGCGCAGCATCAGACGGTACTCAGCACGCGAGGTAAACATGCGGTACGGCTCTTTGGTGCCGAGTGTGCAGAGGTCATCAACCAGCACGCCCAGATAAGCCTGGTCACGACGCGGCGCCCAGCCCTCTTTGTCAGCAGACTGACGGGCCGCATTCAGACCGGCCAGCATCCCCTGCGCAGCCGCCTCTTCATAACCGGTGGTGCCGTTGATCTGGCCGGCGAAGAACAGGCCGTGAATAAATTTGCTCTCCAGCGTCGGTTTCAGATCGCGCGGATCGAAGAAGTCATACTCAATGGCATAGCCAGGGCGCACGATCTTCGCGTTCTCCATGCCCTGCATCGAGCGGACGATCTGAATCTGTACGTCAAACGGCAGGCTGGTAGAGATACCGTTCGGATAGATCTCGTTGCTGGTCAGCCCTTCCGGCTCCAGGAAGATCTGATGCGAGTTGCGATCGGCAAAGCGCATCACCTTATCTTCGATCGACGGGCAATAGCGCGGGCCGATCCCTTCGATAATCCCGGCGTACATCGGGCTGCGATCCAGGTTGCTGCGGATCACCTCATGGGTTTTCTCGTTGGTATGGGTGATCCAGCACGGCACCTGCTGCGGATGTTCAGCAGCACTGCCCATGAAGGAGAAGACCGGCATCGGGTTGTCACCGTGCTGCGGCGTCAGCACCGAAAAATCGATGGAGCGCGCATCGATGCGCGGCGGCGTACCTGTCTTAAGGCGGTTCACCCGCAGCGGCAGCGCACGCAGGCGTTTTGCCAGCGGAATGGACGGCGGATCGCCAGCGCGACCACCACTGTAGTTGTCCAGACCGATATGAATTTTGCCATCAAGGAAGGTGCCGACGGTCAGAACTACGGTTTTTGCGCGGAACTTCAGGCCCATCTGGGTGACCGCGCCCACGACGCGATCGTTTTCCACGATAAGATCGTCGACCGCCTGCTGGAAGATCATCAGGTTAGGCTGATTCTCCAGTGCCGTGCGCACGGCCTGACGATAGAGCACGCGATCCGCCTGCGCACGGGTCGCCCGGACGGCCGGCCCTTTGCTCGCGTTTAGTATCCTGAACTGGATACCCGCCTGGTCGATCGCACGGGCCATCAGACCCCCTAAGGCATCCACTTCCTTCACCAGATGTCCTTTGCCAATGCCACCGATCGCCGGGTTACAGGACATTTGTCCAAGCGTATCAATGTTATGGGTGAGTAACAGGGTTTGCTGACCCATTCGGGCGGCCGCCATTGCGGCTTCGGTGCCCGCATGACCACCACCAATTACGATGACGTCAAAAGGATCCTGATAAAACATGAAGTGGTACCTCGGTTAATTAACGTGCAGGATCGTCGTCCTGGGGCGTGGATTCTACTCAAATTCCGGCTGGGGTGAAAGTCGCGGGATCGTCAGGTTTTAAAAGAAAGGATCTTAGATCTGTATATGATCTTTCTGTTAGATCTCTTATTAGGATCCCGTCCCCCTGTGGATATCTGTCAGAATAAGAGCAGAAACAACAGGATAAAGAGGATCGTTAGCTGTGAATGATCGGTGATCCTGATCCGTATAAGCTGGGATCAAAAAGCCCGCTTATCCACAGCTCAAAAAACGTTCTCGGGTTGTTCTTTGGATAACTACCGGTTATACGCACGATTGATCGGTAGTTATCCACAAAACAAAAGAGTGAAAAAGGATAAATTCAGCATCTTCCACTGGGGATCGTGACGATTTCGCGATCCCCGACCGCCTTCAGATCGCGCTTTTCCAGCTTTCCAGCCAGGCCTCCGCCGGATCTTCGGGGATCTCATGCTCCAGCACGTCAATCTCCAGACGATCGCCGATCCGGTGCGCACCCTGGGCAATCAGCTGTGCTTCAATCTGGCGGATCGCACCACAAAAGAGATCATATTCATGGTTGCCGAGTCCGACGGCACCGAACCGCACCTGAGAGAGGTCGGGCTGCGTGTCACGAATGGCTTCAAAGAGCGGCAGCAGATTATCGGGAATATCGCCTGCACCGTGGGTGGAGCTGACCACCAGCCAGATCCCCTTGGCCGGCAGCTCATCCAGCGTCGGGCCGTGCAGCATCTGCGTTGAGAAGCCCGCATCCTGTAATTTTTCTTCCAGATGTTCAGCCACGTACTCTGCGCTACCCAGGGTACTGCCACTGATTAAGGTAATATCGGCCATCTTGCTCTCCCGGACATTAAGGCGAGCATTGTACGCTGTGATCAAGCGGTGATCCACCTGTGGACAACAGGGTTAATAGATCAGGAGAGGCGAACGCAGCCGTTGTCAGCCGCCACATTCGTCAGGGATAAGATTATGCACAGGCGAGAGGGATCAGGGTTTGATGGTGCGCATGATCGGGTTTTGCAGCGAGATCAGGGTTTCCGTGGACTGGATTTCATCGATGGTCTGGATCTTGTTGATCAACACCTGTTGCAGAGCGTCGATCGAGCGGCACATCACTTTAATAAAGATGCTGTAGTGGCCGGTGGTGTACCAGGCTTCAACCACCTCATCCAGCGCGTTCAGCTTGCTCAGCGCCGCCGGATAGTCGCGGGCGCTTTTCAGGATGATACCGATAAAGCAGCAGACATCGAACCCCAGCTGGCGGGGATCGATATCCACGCGGGTGCCCAGAATAATCCCCGCCTGTTTCATCTTCTCTACGCGCACATGAATGGTGCCGGGGCTGACGTTAAACTGTTTTGCCAGCTCGGCGTAAGCGGTGCGCGCATTCTCCAGCAGGGCATTCAGAATGCCGCGATCCAGATTATCGAGCTGCAGGTGTTCGGCCATGGCCATCCTCGTTATAGGTCTGCTTGAGTAACAGGGGTGAATGTGCAGCAAAATAGCGATTCAGGCAACTCCCGGCAGCGACGGGCGCCGCTGCCGGTTCACTTAACGTTTACGCCAGAGCGTGACCTGCGCCAGCGTGTGCTGGAACTTGCGGGCCGTTTCGCGGATCACAAAGGGCACATCCTGCGGTTCGCCGACCTGCTCGAAGTCGGCCGCCAGCAGACGTTGCAGCGCCTGTAGCGTCGTCAGCGCTTCGCCGTTTTCGCGCACGCCGCCCAGCCAGTTCTCCTTCGGCGTGAACGCCTCCAGCCAGATATAGGGCGATGAAAGCAGCAGAATGCCGCCCTGCCGCAGCATCGGCGTCACGTCGCGCAGGAAACGCGCAGGCTGTCGCAGACGGTCGATCAGGTTAGAGGCGAGCACCAGATCGTAACGATCGGGCTGTGGCTTGAGGTTGCAGGCGTCACCCTGCACAAACTGGATCCGCTGCGCCAGTGCGCTCTCCGGGACGAAATCTTTCAGGCGAACCTGGCGATATTCGACCAGATCGCCCTCCTGGGGCAGCAGATAACGGAAATCTTCGCCGCTGGCCAGCTGCAGCGCCACATCGATAAAGCGTGCCGAATAGTCCATGCCGGTCACCCGGTCGAAATGGCGGGCCAGTTCGAAGCTGGCGCGGCCGGTGGCGCAGCCGATGTCCAGCGCCTCGCCGCGCGCGTGGGTGTGCTCCAGCGCCAGCCTGACCAGGCTTTCGGCGTAGTTATCGACACCGAAATAGCGCGGACCATACTGGAAATCGAGATACTGCGACACCATCGCATCCGACTCATAGGGGTTCAGCGCCATGGTCTCCTGATGCGTGGAGACGACATAGCGGAAACCGGCATGCTGGAAGAAGTGGCGACGGAACGCATAGCGAGCCGATTTCAGTGCTTCGTTGCCGGTCGAGATCCAGCTGCCGCCTTTGATCAGCGAATGTTTGCCATCAAAGGTTGGGGTAGAGAAATCGTCGTAAAGCGGATGGACTTTAAAGCCTTCGAAGCCGTTGGTCGGCGTGGTTGTCCACTGCCAGACGTTCCCGACGATATCGAAGAAACTGCCCTGCGCGAACAGATCGACCGGAGATGAGGAAGCCCAGTACGCCAGATTGATATTGCCCGGCGCCCGCTCCCAGTCCGGCTGATCGCCAGCCACCTGCTCACGCAGCTGCGCCCATTCGGCTTCGCAGGGCAGCTGAATGGCCATACCGGTCTGCGCCGCTTTCCAGCGACAGAACGCGGCCGCCTCCAGCTGATTGACCTCGGCAGGCCAGTCCCACGGCATGGCGACTTCTTCGCACATCAGGCGCAGTTTTAGCTGATCGGGCATCTCAGGCGTGCCCACCCAGAAGGTCGGCATTACCGCACCGGCAAACTGACACCAGCCCCAGCCTTCGTCATCCCACCAGCGGCGATCCTGATAGCCGCCAGCCTCGACGAACGCAAAATATTCCGCGTTGCTGACCAGCATCCTGCTCGCCTGGAACGGCTGCAGCGTGATCTGCTGACGGCCATATTCGTTATCCCAGCCATAGGTATCGTCGGTTTTTCCCAGGGTGACGGTGCCGCCGGGCATCGGCAGCAGGCTGTTAGCGGGCACGGTTTCGCGCTGGTGGCGCGCCATCGGACAGACCGGCCAGGCGGCCTGCGGCCGGACCCACTCAAGCGGTAACTGGCGTATCAGCACGCTGGAGGTTTCCAGATGAATACGTTCATGCTCGATACCCATCAGGATCACCCAGGCCGGGCTTTCCCAGGTGATTGGCAGCGTAACAGGCATGGTCTGGATCAGATCGCTGACCAGCGCCTTCACGCGCCCGCGGTATTCGCGCACGGCGTCAATGGTCGGCCAGTCATAGTGGCTGTCGTTGAGATCGTCCCAGCTCATCTCATCCACGCCGATCGCCATCATCGCTTCGATGCGATCGTCCATGCGGGCGTCGATCAGGCGACCGGCCATCAGCTTATTAATGTAGAACGTCGCGGTATGACCAAAATAGAAGATCAACGGATGGCGCAGCGGAATGGCTTTGTTGAACCAGGCCTTTGAATCGGCCAGACAGGTGAACAGGCTTTCATACTGTTCCCAGGTCTGAAGAAAATAGGCCAGCAATTCGGCACGTTTTTGTTCAATGTTCTGGCCGGAGAGCAATAACGTCCGCGTCGGGGCTGGCAAATCGCGGTGGGGTTGAGCAAGCGTCACAGGAAGCTCCAGATTGCTGAGTAAGTGAAACGGTAATTTACTATAGCAAAGAAGCTTTTCGGTCAGATGACTTAACGGCGCCAGTGGCGCAGCAGACGGCTTTTCATGCCGGTATCGAAGCGCCAGATATGGTCGAAGATGCGCAGAATGCCGGGTTTTCCGTGGGCCGACATCGCCACGGCGTGAAAACGTTGCTGATTATGTCGCTGGCGTTTTTTAATTGCGCCGATCACCTCTTCCGGCAGGCGCTGAGCGATAAAATCGGAGACGATCACCGCATCCGCTTCCTGCCACAGGCTGCCCTCCATTCGGGTTACCACCGAGGAGAGGCAGGCGGCCAGGTCGGTGCCGCCGCGAAAACGCTGGCTCAGGAAGCGGATCGCCTGTTCCAGCCCGTCATCGCCGGTCAGCTCATAGCCAATCACCTCATGCGCGAACAGCATGATGTAGCAGCGACGACGATCGGCCAGCGCGACCTTCAGCAGCGCCAGACAGAAGGCTTTGGCGCAGCGCTCGTTAAAGCCGCCCATCGAACCGGAGGTATCGACGCAGACGATAAAAGGACCGCGCGGCTGCTCTTCATGCTGCTGATGGCTGGCCGGACGCATCATCACCTTCTCATGCCAGGCGTCACCCTGCAGCCTGTAAGTCAGCAGCCGTTTCTCAACCAGCCGCCGGTAAAACTCCAGCTCCAGTTCGCTGATGCTCAGCGCCGCGAGTTCCGGTGGCAGCAGACGCAGCACATCATCGCTTTGATGAATGCCGCTGACCTCCTCCGGCACGGCGTCAGGCTCCTGCACCAGCTGGTGGAAGGCCTCCAGAGGGGCCTCCTGTGACGGCACCGATTTGGCCTCCCGGCTGCGTCCCAGCTGCCGGGCCAGCGTCATCAGCTCCGGTTGCTGCGCCAGAAAATCGCCATACTGCAGCATCAGCTGATAGTCGCCGGGCTGCAGTGACGCTTTGCTCATGTCCCACAACCGGCCAGCGGCTGCTTCATCATCGTCACCGAGAACCGGTGCCAGCTGGCCGCTCAGCGCCATGCGCTGCTGCAGTTGCGCCATCAGGCGCTCGCGCTGCTGCTCCAGCAAATCCTGATTCAGCGTCAGGGTCTGTAAGGTCAGGCTCAGTCGCCAGCGCTGCAAAAAAAGCTGATGCTGTGCGCTGCTGAGCTGACGGGTCTCCGCGTGCTGCAGCAGCCGGTGTGCTTCATCAAGGAAAGGGGATGGCAGGCTTTCAAGCGCCTGAAGGGTGGTATCCAGCTGGTGGCTGAATTCACGATCGCTGAACAGCTGTACCCGCTGAAACAGCTGAAACTCCTCCGCCAGCGTCGCCGGAACGGGCGTAGCTTTGAGTTCTGCATTGATCTCTGCGCGCCAGCGCGGCACGTCGCGCAGCAGCGCTTTTTTCAGTCCGGGAAATTTTTCAAAAAACAGCGCCAGCTGGGGAGACGCCAGCAGAGCAATAATCAGCTCTTCAATCAGTTCAGTCTCCCCCACCGAGAGCAGGGTGCTGAGCGTCTCCACGGAGATCATTTACGCGCCTGTTTCAGCTGTTCCGCCACATCCTGCAGGCTGGTTTCCACCCGCGCCAGCCAGTCATCGCTGATAAAGAGGCAGCGCTGATGCTGACTGAAGAGATGGCGCTGGGAACGCAGCTCGCTCTCCAGCGCATCCAGTGCCTCACTGATCTCACCCGGCAGCGGCTCGCGGGTGTTGACGCCAGGCAGGGTGAGACGCGACGACTGCAGGCTGACATCCCGGACCGCCAGACAGTGCTGCGCATCCACCTGTAAATCCAGACTCTGGGCAAAGCCAATGCCGTTCAGCTTGCCGCGTACCTCGCCCCCTTTCTGCAGCCACTGATTCAGGGCGTCACGGGCGATCACCAGATGCGTCACCTGCATATCGTGCAGCGTCAGCGGCTTCTGCAGCATCAGCGTCAGCTGCTCATCGGTGAGATTTTCCGGCATATCGTAATGGGGTTTGCGGCTGAACATACCGCTGTGCTTCTCCAGGGTGATCGCCTGGGCGATACTCTGCTGTTGCTGCAGCGCCAGGCGGCGCGCGTTGATCTGCTGCAGTTTAAGCAGCATCGACTGCTGCTGCCAGGCGTGTAACGTCATCAGCTGATCGATTTCGCGTTCCAGCAGCTGCATGGAGGCGACGTCGTGCCAGAGACAATCCTTCAGCAGGATCAGGTCGACAGGGGCAATGGCGTTGCGCCCGCTGTAAAAGGCACTCGCCTGCAGCAAATGAATGGCCTTCTTCCAGCGACGGTCGGAAATGTAGGGTGCGGCGGGCTGGCTCTCCAGCTGCTGGCGCAGCTGATAAATCAGCTCAAACACCGCATCGGGCAGAGAGACCTGGCTGATGCCAAGCTGCCACTGCGCATACTCTTCATCGCTGATGCGCAGCGATTCCGCCACCGGATTGGCGTGCTCATCCTGCTGGTGGGTCAGCAGGCTGCGGAAGTTCTGCTTCTCATGCACGTTATCCAGCCACAGACGGATCAGCATCCGGTCATAGAGCGCCTCAAGGCCGCTGTCGGCTTCCGGTAGCTCGTTGGAGGCGGTAACCAGCAGCCGCATCGGGATTTTCTCTTCGCTGTCACCATTGCGGAAGCGGCGTTCGTTAATGGCGGTCAGCAGGGTATTCAGGATCGCCGGACCGGCTTTCCAGATCTCATCCAGAAAGACAATTTCCGCGTCGGGCAGATAGCCTTTTGTCAGACGCTGATAGCGTCCTTCATCCTTGAGCGCCTGAATGGAGAGCGGGCCAAACACCTCTTCCGGCGTGGAAAAGCGGGTCATCAGATATTCAAAGGCGCGGGCGTGCTGAAAGGCATATTTAAGGCGGCGGGCAATCAGACTCTTGGCGATACCGGGCGGTCCCAGCAGGAATACGCTCTCACCGCTCAGCGCCGCCAGCAGGCAGAGGCGAATGGCGTGATGACGCTCATACAATCCTTTTTCTAACGCATTGCTGAGGCGAGAAATTCTTTCTGCCAAAAGGTGGGGTTGAGCCATAATCACATCAATATCCTTACGATCGTCGGGCCGCCGCGCTTAAGCAAGCGCCTTACTCTATAGATCATCATGCGCGAAAGCGTTGATAGCTGTCAGCTTTTTTGTTTCAGAAGGTTTGCGTGGTTAAAAGTGGCGTTAAATGAGACTTTACCGCCTGAAACGGCCCTGTGAGCCGGACTGAGAGGCGAAGCGGGTATAGGAATTTTCGGCAATACGTGCATACTGTGCGCTTTTTGATGGCCTGAGCGAGGGGTGTTGCGCCTCTTAGACTCCAACAAAAGATAACTCTATGAGCTCGGATAATAAGCAGTCACTTCGTGGATTAACGCTGGCCGCGATTGGTGTTGTTTACGGGGATATCGGCACCAGTCCGCTGTACACCCTGCGTGAATGTCTCTCCGGACAGTTTGGCTTCGGTGTTGAACGGGAAGCGGTATTTGGCTTTCTGTCGCTGATTTTCTGGCTGCTGGTGCTGGTGGTCTCACTGAAATATATCAGTTATGTGATGCGCGCCGACAACGCCGGTGAAGGCGGCATTCTGACACTGATGTCGCTGGCGGGCCGGCATACCGGGGGGCGCGCCACGGCGATACTGGTGATCATGGGCCTGATTGGCGGCAGCTTCTTCTATGGCGAGGTGGTGATCACGCCGGCTATTTCGGTGATGTCAGCTATTGAAGGCCTGGAGATTGCCGCACCGTCGCTGGATCCCTTTATTGTGCCGATGTCGATTGCGGTCCTGACGCTGCTGTTCGTGATCCAGAAACATGGCACCGGCATGGTGGGAAAACTCTTTGCTCCGGTGATGCTGGTGTGGTTCCTGGTGCTGGCCGTGCTTGGCGGTCTTGGCATCATGAAGAATCCGGAGGTGCTGCACGCGCTGAATCCCGCGTATGCCGTGGAGTTCTTCCTGCACTATAAATCGGTCTCCTTCTTCGCCTTGGGCGCGGTGGTGCTGGCGATAACCGGGGTTGAAGCACTCTACGCCGATATGGGGCACTTCGGTAAAGTGCCGATCCGGCTGGCATGGTTCTCGGTAGTGCTGCCTTCGCTGGTGCTGAACTACTTTGGTCAGGGTGCGCTGTTACTCAGCGATCCCAAAGCGATTAAGAACCCCTTCTTTCTGCTGGCACCGGACTGGGCGCTGATCCCGATGCTGATTCTGGCAACGCTGGCGACGGTTATCGCGTCACAGGCGGTCATCTCCGGGGTCTTCTCACTGACCCGTCAGGCTGTGCGCCTGGGGTATCTGCCGGGGATGCGCATCATTCACACCTCTGAGCGGGAATCGGGCCAGATCTATATTCCGGTCATCAACTGGGTGCTCTATTTTGCGGTGCTGATTGTGATCATCAGCTTCGAGCACTCCAGCAACCTGGCTGCGGCCTATGGTATCGCCGTAACCGGCACGATGGTGCTGACCGCGATCCTCTCCTGCACCGTGGCCGTGAAAAACTGGCACTGGCATAAGCTGGCGGTCGGCGTCATCCTGGTGCTGATGCTCTGTATCGACGTGCCGCTGTTTACGGCGAACCTGGTGAAAATCTTTTCGGGTGGCTGGCTGCCGCTCTGTCTCGGCATGGTGATGTTTATCATTATGACGACGTGGAAAAGCGAACGTTTCCGCCTGCTGCGCCGTATGCATGAGCACGGCAACTCCCTGGAGGCGATGATCGCCTCACTGGAGAAGTCGCCGCCGGTTCGGGTGCCTGGCACGGCGGTCTATATGTCGCGCGCCCTGAATGTGATTCCGTTTGCCATGCTGCACAATCTCAAGCACAACAAGGTGTTGCATGAGCGGGTCGTGCTGCTGACGTTGCGGACAGAAGATGCCCCTTACGTTCACAACGTGCGGCGCGTCACCATTGAGCAGCTGTCGCCCACCTTCTGGCGGGTGGTGGCGAGCTACGGCTGGCGCGAAACGCCTAACGTCGAGGAGATTTTCCATCGGTGCGGGCTGGAAGGGCTGAACTGTCGCATGATGGAGACCTCCTTCTTTATGTCGCACGAGTCGCTGATCATCGGCAAGCGTCCGTGGTATCTGCGCCTGCGCGGCAAACTCTTCCTGGCGCTGCAGCGCAATGCGCTCCGTGCGCCGGACCAGTTTGAGATCCCGCCAAACCGGGTGATTGAGCTGGGAACCCAGGTCGAGATCTGATCGGCCGCGCCCGCCTTACGGGGTGGGCGCTGACCAGCGCAGCGTGACGCAGAGTCCGCTGCCGGGTCGCTGGCTGAAGGCGACCTCCATCCCATGCAGCTGCGCGATTTGACGGACGATTGATAATCCCAGTCCGCTGCCACTTTTCTCCTGACCCGGCGGTCGCCAGAAACGCTCACCGAGCCGTTGCCGATCGGCGTCACGCATCCCCTCGCCATTATCCTCAACCGACAGGCTGTTCGCCGCTAACCGCACATCGACTTCACTGCCCGCGGGCGTATAACGAATGGCGTTATCCAGCAGATTGCGCACCAGCAGTGACAGCAGCAGCGGATTCCCCTGAAGCTGCGGATCGGCCTCCGCATGCAGTCGCAGGGTGACGCCCGTTTTATCCGCCAGCGGCAGCTGGGCAGCCAGCGTCTCCTGCACAGTGCGTTTCAGCGCCACCGGTTCGAAGGCGCTGCGGGCATCCTCCGCTTCCACCCGGGAGAGCGTCAGCAGCTGGTCCACCAGCCGGGTCGCGCGGATGATGCCGGTATCCAGTTGCCGCAGTGCATGGGTACGCATCACTTCATCATCCGCCGTGAGCTGGATCACCTCGCTTTGTACCTGCAGCGCGGCCAGCGGAGTGCGCAGCTCATGGGCAGCATCGGAGGTAAAGCGTCGTTCACGCTGAATCATGGCGCTGATGCGGCTGAACAGCCCGTTGAGCGCGACTATCAGCGGCTGAACCTCTTTCGGCACGCGGTCAGCCTGCAGCGGCGTGTCGTCATCCGGCGCGCGCTGCGCCAGCTGTCGCGCCAGCGTCTTCAGTGGGCGCAGTTCAGACCAGACCAGCGCGATCAGCAACATCAGCATAAAAGGCAGCGCCAGCAGCCACGGCAGGACGCTGGCTCGCATCAGATCCTGCGTCATGTCGTCACGGTACTCCACCTCCTGACCCACTACCACGCGGAACTGCCTGTCGGGGGTGGTCAGCCAGACGAACCGCCAGCGATCGTCATCGTTGGTGAGCTGCCCCTCGTGAAATCCCTGATACTCAGCTTCAAACGGCAGATAGCGCCCATTATCACCATCGTTCAGCACCTGCCTGCCGTCACGCGTGAAGACCGCAAACGCCAGGGCGTCGTCATCCTGATCGCCGCGATGGTGGCGCAGCATCGCTTTGGTGGTGGGCAGTGTAACGTTGTCGAGCGAGGCGAAATCCAGCGTCAGCAGGCGCTTGGCCAGCAGCATCTGCTGGGTATCAAAGAGCTCATCCAGGGTTTCGCGGGTCTGATGCCAGGCGCTGAGGCTGGCACTGCCCCAGCAGATCGCCAGCAGCAGCACAAAACCGAGGCCGAGCCGCAGAAACAGGCTCATTGATCGCATCCGGTGGCTCCCAGGGTGTAACCGACGCCATGCAGCGTTCGGATAAAGTGGCTGCCCAGCTTCTTACGCAGATGATGGATATGCACTTCCACGGCGTTGCTGGAGACATCGGCATCCCAGCTGTAGAGCTTCTCTTCCAGCTGGCTGCGCGTCAGCACCCGGCCGGGGTTGCGCAGAAAGAGTTCCAGCAGCGCCAGTTCGCGGCTTTTCAGCGCAACCGGCTCGCCATCGCACATCACACTGTGGCTGCCCGGGATCAGCACCACATTGCCGTGACGCAGTTCAGGCTGCAGCTGGCCGTGACGGCGACGGATCAGCGCCTGCAAGCGAGCGGCCACTTCGGTCAGGGCGAAGGGTTTGCACAGATAGTCGTCAGCGCCCTGCTGCAGCCCTTCGATCCGCTGGTCGAGCGCATCGCGGGCGGTGAGGATCAGCACCGGCACATCGTTGCCCTGCTGTCGCCACTGCCGCAGGATATCAAGGCCGTCACGCTCAGGCAGCGAGAGATCCAGGATCACCGCATCCCAGGGCGCTGCCGCCAGGGCGTTAAAGCCCGCCTCACCCGACGTGAACCAGTCCACGCTGAAACCCAGCTTACTCAGCCCCGCCTTAATGCCGTCGCCAATCAGGCGATCGTCCTCAATCAGTAAAATACGCATCCCGTCTCCCTCTGCTGATAGCGTTTTATACGAAGCCCCTCCCGCCTTGTACAGCGGATTCCGGCGCAGCGCGCTTATTTTTAACGCTTAAGAAGCTGTTAAGAACCCTGTGGTCTACTGGGCTCATTCACACCGGCAACATGACTTAAAAAAAGGGGTACACCATGAAAAAGCACGCTGCAATTCTGGCCGTCGTAATGCTGGCTTCCGCACCGGTTTTTGCTGCCCAGCAGGGCGGATTTGTTGATCCCAGCGCACCCGCCGCGCAGACGCAGACCGCAGAGGGTCAGGGCGGATTCAAAGCCGACCACACCAGCGTCGTGACCGTGAAGCAGGCGGAAGAGATGAAGGATGACAGCTGGATCACCGTGCGTGGCAAGCTGGAAAAGCAGATCGGCCATGAAGATTATCTGTTCCGTGACCAGACCGGAACGATGAAGGTGGAGATCGATCGTAAGCACTGGAACGGACAGACCATTTCGCCGCAGGACAACGTTGAGCTGACGGGTGAACTGGATAAAGATTTCAACAGCGTTGAGCTGGATGTAAAACAGGTTAAGAAGCTGCCTTAACCCTCGCGGTACAGGTTCATTTCACCGACCGCAACCCGACAGTCTCCGTTCATGCCGGGCCGCCTCTGCGGCCCCTTTTTTCCGGCTCCTTCCCACCTTAACGCAAATTGTCCTCCGCGTAAGCGAAACGTTTCGATAGCGATCACAGATTTCTGATCTGCTGATTGAGTTGTTGACGGCTTTTCATACACTCCCGGAAGCGAAACGTTTCGCTGTGGAGTGAAAAGATGAAAAAAGGTCGCCTGTTAAACGCTGAACTCTCTCATGTGATTGCCCGCCTGGGACACACGGATACGCTGACGATTGCCGATGCAGGCTTGCCGATCCCGGCAGGACCGCAGCGCATCGATCTGGCGCTCACGCCGGGTACGCCCGATTTTATGCAGGTGGTGAATGCCGTTGCACTGGAGATGCAGGTCGAGGGCGCCCTGATCGCCGAGGAGATTAAGCAGCACAATCCGTCACTTCATGGCGCGCTGATCGCCGTGCTCGAAGCCTTGCAACAGCACCAGGGAAATACCATCACCATCCGCTACATCAGTCATGAGACATTCAAACAACAAACGCAGCGTAGTCAGGCGGTCATTCGCAGCGGAGAGTGCTCTCCGTTTGCGAATGTCATCCTCAGCGCCGGTGTGACCTTCTGAGGCGGCTATGCAACCTTTACTGCAACTCGACGGCATTGAAAAATCCTTTCCGGGTGTAAAAGCCCTGAAAGGCGCGTCGCTGAATGTCCGGGCCGGACGCGTCATGGCGCTGGTGGGCGAAAACGGCGCAGGCAAGTCCACCATGATGAAAGTGCTGACCGGGATCTATCAGTATGATGCCGGTACGCTGCGCTGGCTGGGCAAAGAGACCCGTTTCAGTGGGCCAAAGGCCTCGCAGGAAGCGGGTATTGGCATTATCCATCAGGAACTGAACCTGATCCCGCAGTTAACCGTGGCGGAGAATATTTTCCTCGGTCGCGAATATGTCACGACGTTTGGCCGTATCCAGTGGTCACGGATGTATGCCGAAGCCGATGCACTGCTGAAGCGACTCAATCTGCGCTTCAGCAGCCATAAGCTGGTGGGCGATTTGTCGATTGGCGATCAGCAAATGGTTGAGATCGCCAAGGTGCTGAGCTTTGAGTCAAAAGTGATCATCATGGATGAGCCGACCGATGCGCTCACCGATACCGAAACGCTGTCGCTTTTTCGGGTGATCAACGAGCTGAAAGCGCAGGGCTGCGGCATCGTCTATATCTCGCATCGTATGAAAGAGATTTTTGAGATCTGCGATGACGTCACGGTGTTCCGCGATGGTCAGTTTATCGCTGAACGTCCGGTCAGCGCGCTGACCGAAGAGAGCCTGATCGAGATGATGGTCGGCCGCAAACTGGAAGATCAATACCCCCATATCGACCAGGCACCCGGCGAGGTGCGTCTCCGGGTGGAGAACGTCAGCGGCCCGGGCGTGGAGGATGTCAGCTTCAGCCTGCGCAAAGGTGAAATTCTGGGCATCTCTGGCCTGATGGGCGCGGGCCGGACCGAACTGATGAAAGTCCTCTATGGCGCGCTGCCGCGTCGGGCCGGATCCCTGTGGCTCAATGGCCGGGATGTGGTCACGCGTTCACCGCAGGATGGGCTGGCTAACGGCATCGTCTACATCTCTGAAGATCGTAAGCGCGATGGTCTGGTGCTGGGGATGTCAGTAAAAGAGAACATGTCGCTGACGGCGCTTCGCTATTTCAGTCACGGTGGCGGCACCCTGAAACATGCGGCGGAGCAGCTGGCGGTGGGCGACTTCATCCGGCTGTTTAACGTCAAAACCCCCTCTATGGAGCAGCCGATCGGCCTGCTGTCGGGGGGAAACCAGCAGAAAGTGGCGATAGCCCGCGGTCTGATGACCCGTCCGGACGTGCTGATTCTGGATGAGCCGACGCGCGGTGTGGATGTCGGCGCAAAGAAAGAGATCTATCAACTGATTAACCAGTTTAAAGCCGAAGGGCTGAGCATCATCCTGGTCTCCTCGGAGATGCCGGAAGTGCTGGGCATGAGCGACCGGATTCTGGTGATGCATGAAGGCCGTATCAGCGGCGAATTTACCCGGGAAGAGGCCACTCAGGAGAGCCTGATGGCCGCCGCCGTAGGCAAGCAACACAGCGAGGATTTAGTGGTATGACGACCCAAACTTTACCTGCCAGCCGTCGCTGGTTTAGCAAAAGCTGGCTGCTTGAACAGAAGTCGCTGATTGCGCTGCTGGTGCTGATCGCCGTGGTGGCCAGCCAGAGCCCGAACTTCTTTACCGTAGCGAACCTGTTCAACATCCTGCAGCAGACCTCGGTTAACGCCATTATGGCGGTGGGAATGACGCTGGTGATCCTGACCTCCGGTATCGACCTTTCTGTGGGGTCGCTGCTGGCCCTGACCGGTGCGGTGGGCGCCTCGCTGGTCGGTATGGAAGTGAATGCCCTCGTCGCGGTGGCGGCATCGCTGGCGCTGGGGGCGGCTATCGGCGGCGTGACCGGCACGATTGTGGCACGCGGCAAGGTACAGGCGTTTATCGCCACCCTGGTTATGATGCTGCTGCTGCGCGGTGTCACCATGGTCTACACCGATGGCAGCCCGATTAACACCGGTTTCAGCGCCAATGCCGATCTGCTGGGCTGGTTTGGTATCGGTCGTCCGCTAGGCGTTCCTGCGCCGGTCTGGCTGATGGCGCTGGTCTTCATCGCCGCCTGGTACATGCTGCAGCACACCCGTCTGGGCCGCTACATCTATGCCCTTGGCGGAAATGAGGCGGCAACGCGTCTTTCCGGCATTAACGTCAATCGCGTCAAAATCATCGTCTACTCACTGAGTGGCATGCTGGCGGCGCTGGCGGGCACGATCGAAGTAGCACGTCTCTCCTCGGCACAGCCTACGGCAGGCACCGGCTATGAGCTGGATGCGATTGCGGCGGTCGTGCTGGGCGGAACCAGCCTGGCGGGCGGTAAAGGGCGTATTTTCGGCACCCTGATTGGCGCGCTGATCCTCGGCTTTCTGAATAACGGCCTGAACCTGATGGGTGTTTCTTCGTACTACCAGATGATCGTTAAAGCGGTAGTCATCCTGCTGGCGGTGCTGGTGGATAATAAAAGCAGTAAATAACTCTGACCTTACACAGGATAACAAGATGAAAAAGTTAACCATACTGGCTGCGATCCTTGGCGCAACGCTCAGCACCGGCGCGATGGCAAAAGATACCATCGCACTGGTGGTCTCAACCCTGAACAACCCGTTCTTTGTTTCGCTGAAAGAGGGTGCTCAGAAAGAGGCGGACAAGCTGGGCTACAACCTGGTGGTGCTGGACTCTCAGAACAACCCGGCGAAAGAGCTGGCGAACGTGCAGGATCTGACGGTGCGCGGCACCAAACTGCTGCTGATCAACCCTACCGATTCTGATGCTGTAGGCAATGCCGTGAAGATGGCGAACCAGGCGAAGATCCCGGTGATTACGCTGGACCGCGTGGCCGCACAGGGCACCGTTGTCAGCCACGTCGCCTCGGATAACCGTTTCGGCGGTAAAATGGCGGGTGACTACATCGCGAAGAAAGTGGGCGAAAACGCCAAAATTATTGAGCTGCAGGGCATTGCCGGAACGTCTGCCGCCCGCGAACGTGGCGAAGGCTTCAAACAAGCCGCAGATGCACACAAATTCCAGATCCTCGCCAGCCAGCCTGCTGATTTCGACCGCACCAAGGGTCTGAACGTCATGCAGAACCTGCTGCAGGCCCATCCGGATGTGCAGGCTGTCTTCGCTCAGAACGATGAAATGGCGCTGGGTGCACTGCGTGCGCTGCAGACCGCCGGTAAAACCGGTGTGATCGTGGTAGGTTTTGACGGCACCGCGGATGGCGTGAAAGCCGTCGAAGGTGGCAAACTGTCTGCGACCGTGGCACAGATGCCAGACAAAATTGGCATGATCGGCGTGGATACCGCTGATAAAGTGCTGAAGGGTGAAAAGGTGAAGGCGATCAACCCGGTCGACCTGAAGCTGGTCACTCAATAACTCAAAGAAAAGCAGGGCACCGCGCCACCCTTCCGGTGGCGCACTTATTCCGGACTCCCCTATGAGCAAAAACGCAAAACTGGCCGTTCTTGGCAGCATTAATGCTGACCACATCCTTAATCTGGCGCACTTCCCTCGTCCCGGTGAAACGGTGATCGGGCAGGGTTATCAGATTGCGTTTGGCGGTAAAGGTGCCAATCAGGCCGTCGCAGCCGGACGTGCGGGTGCCGATATCGCCTTTATCGCCTGTGTGGGCGCTGACGACATCGGCGAACGTATCCGTCAGCAGCTGGCGCAGGACAACATTGATACCACGCCGGTCGGAATCGATGAGGGTGAGTCGACAGGCGTGGCGATGATCTTCGTCAACGGCGAAGGTGAGAACAATATCGGCATCTACTCCGGCGCGAATGCGGCGCTGACACCCGCGTACGTCACGCGTCATCAGCAGGTGATCGCCGATGCTGATGCGCTATTAATGCAGCTGGAGTCCCCGCTGGAGAGCGTACTGGCTGCTGCCAGACTCGCCCGACAGCATCAGACCCAGGTGATCCTGAATCCGGCGCCCGCCACCCCGCTCTCCGATGAGCTGCTGGCGTTAATCGATATCATCACACCGAATGAAACCGAAGCGGAGAGTCTGACCGGTATTGCGGTCAACAGCGACGACGATGCGGCGCGCGCGGCGGCAGTGCTGCATGCCAAAGGCATCCATACGGTCCTGATTACCCTGGGACGTCGCGGCGTCTGGCTGAGCGAGCAGGGAGAGGGCCAGCGTATTGCCGGCTTCAGCGTAAAGGCCATCGACACTATTGCGGCGGGCGATACCTTTAACGGTGCCTTTATTACGGCGCGACTGGAGCAGAAACCGATGTATGACGCGGTGCGATTTGCTCATGCCGCCGCCGCGATCGCCGTCACCCGACCGGGTGCGCAGCCCTCCGTGCCGTGGCGCGCGGAGATCGATGAATTTTTGCAGCAGCAGGGCTAAGCGCTTGAGCACCATGAAAGATGTCGCCCGGCTGGCGGGCGTCTCCACCTCCACCGTCTCGCACGTTATTAATAACAACCGCTTTGTGAGTGACGGTGTACGGGAGAAGGTTGAGCAGGCGATACGCCATCTCAATTATGCCCCTTCCGCCCTGGCGCGCAGTCTGAAAATCAATCAGACGCACACGATCGGTATGCTGCTGACGACCAGCAGCAACCCGTTTTATGCTGAAGTGGTGCGGGGCGTGGAGGAGAGCTGCTACCAGCGTGGCTACAGCCTGGTCCTCTGCAACACGGCGGGCGACGAGGAGCGGATGAACCGCAGCCTGGAAACGCTGATGCAGAAGCGCGTGGATGGCCTGCTGATCATGTGCACCGAAAGTCATCTGCCGTCGGCCGACATCCTGAACCGCTATCCCGCCATTCCGGCCGTCATGATGGACTGGGCACCCTTTGAAGGGCGGGGTGACATCATTCAGGATAACGCGCTGCTGGGTGGCGAGCTGGCGACGCAGCACCTTATCGACAGCGGTTATACCCGCATCGCCTGTATCGCCGGGCCGCAGGATAAAACCCCGGCGCGTATGCGGCTGGAGGGCTATCGCAACGCCATGACAAAGAGTGGCCTGGAGATTTTGCCTGGCTATGTGGTGAGTGGCGACTTTGAATTTCAGGGCGGCTACAACGGCATGGTTGAACTGCTGTCGCTGGAAACGCCGCCGCAGGCGGTGTTTACCAGCAACGACGCGATGGCGGTTGGTGTCTATCATGCACTTTATCAGGCTGACATACAGGTTCCGCAGCAGATGGCGGTGATGGGATATGATGATATCGAACTGGCGCGCTATCTCACTCCGCCCCTCAGCACCATTCATCAGCCCAAAGATGCGCTGGGTGAACTGGCGATTGATACCCTGCTTTACCGGCTCAGCCATCCCGACGCCAGCCAGCAGACGCTGGTGCTGACGCCGGAACTGGTCATGCGAGGCTCCGTCTAACGCTTTTTCTTCTTATCGCGATCGCTAATCAGATTTCGTCCATCTCCGTTTTTCAGCAGCATAAAGGTCAGCGCCGACAGCACCGTCACTACCCCCATCGTCAGGAACGTGGCGTGAAACTGGGAAATGGTGCTCGTTTCAAACTCCTGATAGAAGCGGAGCACGGCTGCACTGACCGCCACACCAAAACTGATGGCCAGCTGCTGCGTCACGGCCAGCACGCTGTTACCGCCACTGGCGTTATCGTCATCCAGATCGGCCAGCGTAATGGTATTCATGGCGGTGAACTGCGTTGACATGGCCATGCCGAGAATAAACAGCGGAAGTAGCAGCACGATGATGCTTTCTGCCGGAGACTGCAGAGAGAAGCTGGCGATCAGAATACCAATAATCGTTGTGATGCCGACCAGCAGGCGACGATAGCCCAGCCAGCGCAGCAGCTGGGTCACCGTCGACTTCGCCAGTATTGAACCGATGGCGACAGGCGCCATCATGCAGCCGGCAATAATCGCAGAGTAGCCAAAACCCACCTGTAACATGAGCGGCATTAAAAATGGCACGCAGCCGGTTCCGAGACGGGATGCTATGTTGCCGCCGATGCCGACGGAGAAGGTGCGGGTTTTAAACATCGGCAGATTAATCAGCGGCGAAGGGTGACGCCGGGCATGCACGATATAAAGAAGCAACAGCACAATGCCGCTGAATAATATTCCGCCCGCCAGCCAGGCAGAAACCACGCGTTCGCCAAACAGCTCAATCCCGATCGAGATCATCACCAGTCCGGCTCCGAACAGCAGAAAGCCGAAAAAGTCGAAGCGGCGTTTAGGGGTAGTGAAGTCCGGCATATATTTACGGGCGTAGACAATGCCCATGATGCCTATCGGAATATTAATCAGGAAGATCCAGTGCCACGTCGCATAGGTTACCAGCACGCCGCCCAGCAGCGGACCCAGGATCGGACCGACTAATCCGGGCATGGTCACAAAGTTGAGCACCGGCAGCAGTTCACTGCGCGGGTAGGCGCGCAGCAGCGCGAGTCGTGCGACCGGCATCATCATGGCGCCCCCTATGCCCTGCACGACGCGTGATATGACCAGCACCTGGAGCGTTGGCGACAGCGCGCAGGCCAGTGATCCGAAGGTAAAAAGGGAAACCGCAATGATAAACACCCGGCGGGTGCCGAAGCGATCGGCCAGCCAGCCGCTGACCGGGATCAGCATCGCAACGGTCAGGGTGTAGCTGATAACAGCAGATTGCATAGCGAGGGGAGAACGGTCGAGGCTGGTGGCGATAGCGGGCAGGGCAGTATTCAGTATGGTGGCATCAAGCGACTGCATAAAAAAGGCCATCGCCGCTATCCATGGCAAACCAGCCATGCTGCGCGCAGATCTGATCATTGAGTATCCTTCCTGGGGTTTCCTGCGAGAAGAAGCAAAATAATAGCACCAGCCTTCAGCCACATCAGGTCTCTTTACAACGTTTCATGGCGATATTTGTGCGCTATTCGGCCATTAAATGTCGCTTTTTAAGCCGTTCGTTTAAAAAAGAGGCGCTCAGTAAATTAATTTAAAGAAACGCTTGTCAGCCCGGCGAAACTCCCTATAATGCGCCTCCATCAACACGGCACACCGGCAACGGGAAGCGCGTTGA
>NZ_JBLWSJ010000009.1:0-226269 GCF_048452665.1 Pantoea graminicola
ATCGATTGCACGCTGTGGTTCCGGGATGTAGTTGTCCAGGTGTTCAGCCAGCTCGATGATTTTTGCTTCCCACTCAGCGTCGCCTTCCAGCGCTTTCAGCGCAGAACCACGAACGATTGGGGTGTCGTCGCCTGGGAAGTCATAAGCTGACAGCAGGTCACGCACTTCCATCTCAACCAGTTCCAGCAGCTCTTCATCATCAACCATGTCACACTTGTTCAGGAACACGATGATGTAAGGAACGCCAACCTGACGGCCCAGCAGGATGTGCTCACGGGTCTGTGGCATCGGGCCATCAGTCGCAGCAACAACCAGGATCGCGCCGTCCATCTGCGCAGCACCGGTGATCATGTTTTTCACATAGTCGGCGTGGCCTGGGCAGTCAACGTGTGCGTAGTGACGAGTCGGGGTTTCATACTCAACGTGTGAAGTGTTGATGGTGATACCACGAGCTTTCTCTTCTGGTGCGTTATCGATCTGATCGAATGCACGCGCCTGGCCGCCGTAAGTTTTAGACAGTACGGTGGTGATAGCTGCAGTCAGGGTGGTTTTACCGTGGTCAACGTGACCGATGGTGCCCACGTTTACGTGCAGTTTGTTACGCTGAAATTGCTCTTTCGCCATGGCGATAATTCCTTACGTTGTGCCTTCACCCTCGGGTGAAGGCATCAGTTCAAATTTAAACCGTAGCTTATTTGCTACGAGCTTCAATAACGGCCTGCGCTACGTTGTTCGGCGCATCGTCATACTTCAGGAACTCCATGGAGTAAGAAGCACGACCTTTGGTCAGAGAACGCAGCTGAGTTGCGTATCCGAACATTTCAGACAACGGAACTTCAGCGTGAATCTGAACGCCAGTAGCGTTAGATTCCTGCCCTTTAAGCATACCACGACGACGGCTAAGGTCACCGATGACATCACCTGTGTTCTCTTCCGGCGTTTCAACTTCAACCTTCATGATAGGCTCAAGCAGAACAGGTTGCGCTTGTTTAAAGCCCTGTTTGAAGGCGATAGACGCGGCCAGTTTAAACGCCAGTTCTGAGGAGTCGACATCATGGTAAGAACCAAAGTGCAGACGAATACCCAGATCCACAACCGGATAACCAGCCAGTGGGCCTGATTTCAGCTGCTCCTGGATACCTTTATCAACCGCAGGGATGTATTCACCAGGAATCACACCACCTTTGATGTCGTTGATAAATTCGTAACCTTTCGGGTTCGAACCTGGCTCCAGTGGGTACATGTCGATAACAACATGACCATACTGACCACGACCACCAGACTGCTTGGCGTGTTTACCTTCAACATCGGTAACTTTGGTGCGAATTGCTTCACGGTAAGCAACCTGTGGTTTACCCACGTTTGCTTCAACGTTGAACTCACGCTTCATGCGGTCAACGATGATGTCGAGGTGCAATTCACCCATACCGGCGATGATGGTCTGGTTAGATTCTTCATCAGTCCATACGCGGAATGATGGGTCTTCTTTCGCCAGACGGCCCAGAGCCAGACCCATTTTTTCCTGGTCAGCTTTGGTTTTTGGTTCCACGGCGATAGAGATTACCGGCTCCGGGAACTCCATGCGCTCAAGGATGATGACGTTGTCTGGGTCACACAGGGTATCACCAGTGGTCACATCTTTCAGGCCGATCGCAGCTGCGATATCGCCCGCACGGACTTCTTTGATTTCTTCACGCTTGTTAGCGTGCATCTGAACGATACGGCCCAGACGCTCACGGTTTGACTTAACCGGGTTAAACACGGTGTCACCGGTGTTAACCACACCAGAGTAAACGCGGAAGAAGGTCAGGTTACCTACAAACGGGTCAGTAGCGATTTTGAACGCCAGTGCAGCAAACGGCTCGTTGTCGTCAGAGTGACGAACAGCCGGCGTGTCTTTACCGTCGTCCAGCATACCGTTGATCGCGGTAACGTCAGTTGGTGCTGGCAGATATTCAACCACTGCATCCAGCATCGCCTGAACACCTTTGTTCTTAAATGCAGAACCACAGGTTACCAGGATGATTTCGTTGTTCAGAACACGCTTACGCAGAGATGTTTTGATCTCTTCTTCAGTCAGTTCTTCACCACCGAAGAATTTCTCCATCAGCTCATCAGAGCCTTCAGCAGCGGCTTCAACCAGCTTCGCACGCCATTCTTCAGCCAGTTCCTGCATATCAGCTGGAATATCTTCGTAGTCGAAGGTTACGCCCTGATCGGCGTCGTTCCAGTTGATTGCTTTCATTTTCACCAGGTCAACAACACCGGTGAATTTCTCTTCTGCGCCGATAGCCAGCTGCAGAGGAACTGGAGTTGCACCCAGACGAACTTCCATCTGGTTAACAACTTTCAGGAAGTTAGCACCCATGCGGTCCATTTTGTTAACGAACGCAATGCGTGGAACTTTATATTTGTTAGCCTGACGCCATACGGTCTCAGACTGTGGCTGAACGCCACCAACTGCACAGTAAACCATTACCGCGCCATCAAGCACACGCATAGAACGTTCTACTTCGATGGTGAAGTCAACGTGTCCTGGGGTGTCGATGATGTTGATGTGGTGTGGTTCAAACTGCTTAGCCATACCAGACCAGTAACAGGTGGTCGCAGCGGACGTGATGGTAATACCACGTTCCTGTTCCTGCTCCATCCAGTCCATGGTTGCTGCGCCGTCGTGTACTTCACCGATTTTGTGGTTTACACCGGTGTAGAACAGAACGCGTTCGGTAGTGGTAGTCTTACCGGCGTCGATGTGCGCACTGATACCGATGTTACGGTAGCGAGCAATGGGTGTTTTACGAGCCATTTGATTCCTCTGATTCTCGGACGTTCAAGGTAAGTCGACCCCAGCGGGTTGGCTATCTGAGCGCCCGCTGGTTTAACAACTACGTGGTTATTACCAACGGTAGTGAGCGAACGCCTTGTTGGCTTCTGCCATGCGGTGAACGTCTTCACGTTTCTTAACTGCAGTACCTTTGTTCTCTGCAGCATCAGAAAGTTCGTTCGCCAGGCGAAGAGCCATTGATTTATCACCGCGTTTACGAGCAGCATCTACGATCCAGCGCATTGCCAGGGCATTACGACGAACCGGACGGACTTCAACAGGAACCTGATAAGTAGAACCACCAACGCGACGTGACTTAACTTCGACAGTCGGACGCACGTTTTCCAGTGCTACTTCAAAAGCTTCCAGAGAGTTTTTACCTGAACGCTGAGCCAGGGTCTCAAGCGCGGTATAAACGATAGATTCTGCAGTAGATTTTTTACCATCTACCATCAGGATATTTACAAATTTGGCCAGCAGCTCTGATCCGAACTTAGGATCTGGCAGAATTTTACGCTGACCAATGACGCGACGACGTGGCATGGAAATACTCCGTTGTTAATTCAGGATTGTCCAAAACTCTATGAGTTTATTTTGACATTTAATTTAAAACGTTTGGCCTTACTTAACGGAGAACCATTAAGCCTTTGGCTTCTTCACGCCGTACTTGGAGCGAGCCTGCTTACGGTCTTTAACACCTGAGCAGTCCAGCGCGCCACGAACGGTGTGGTAACGCACACCTGGCAGGTCTTTTACACGACCGCCACGGATCAGGATCACGGAGTGTTCCTGCAGGTTGTGACCTTCACCACCGATGTAGGAGGTGACTTCGAAACCGTTGGTCAGACGCACACGGCAGACTTTACGCAGTGCGGAGTTTGGTTTCTTAGGAGTGGTGGTGTACACACGAGTACAAACGCCACGTTTTTGCGGGCAAGCTTCCAGCGCCGGCACGTTGCTCTTTGCAACTTTGCGGACGCGTGGTTTGCGAACCAGCTGGTTAACTGTTGCCATTAAATAGCTCCTGGATTTGCTTTTGCTTCGTAAACACGTAATAAATCGCCTCGTAGAATTACGAGGAGGCAGAATTTTAGGGCTGCGTCAAAGGGGTGTCAAGAAATAACCAGGTTTTAGCCGATCACCAGACCATTTGTTGCGGATGCCTGATCGTTAGCGTGACAAACCCATTATAGTCTACGGATTGCACGCTGGTCGAAATTTGTCCAGCGAGACCGCGCGCCTGGACGTCCTCCTCCAGCACCCACAGCGTTGCAGGGCTGGCGGCCAGCCGCTGCAGCGCGCGACTGCCCGCCACGGCTGCCAGTACCCCATCCTGCAGTAGCAGCAGGTCATCTCCGGCTTCTGTCATGGATATCAGCGTTTCAAGATCGCTGTGTGACGGAGAGTGCAGTAAAGTGTGCAGCATTCGCGCCTCTTAAAAAGTCAGGATACGGTCGTAACGGGCCAGAGTCTGGCGCAACGCAGGCGCATCCAGCAGCGTAACGTCCAGCAACCGTTCTGCCTCAGCATCCAGCCCCCGCGCCAGCAGCGATGTCCGGCAGAGATAGCACTGATCAATGTCATACAAAGCCAGTACGCCAAAGGTCGCCGCGTAGTGACGGCTCTTAATTGCCTCGGGTTGTTGATGCAGATTGAGCTGCAGTACGCCATCGCCGATAAAGAACAGGCCAATATCTTCACTGAGCGCGCCCGTTGCCAGTGCCGCGTCCAGCCCTTCGCGTCCGGCACTGCTGCCGTGCGGTGCCTGCGTAAAAACAAATGCGATGCGATTCATCAGAACTGCACCAGACGTTCGCAGCGCAGCGCCGCCTCGGCCAGCGCCCCCAGCCCGCTCAGGGTAAAGCCCGGCTGCAGGTTACTCCCCGCCAGCTGAAGCCGTGCCGACTCCTGCGCATCGCTTATGCCACGCCGCAGCGCGGCCGCCACACAGATATTCAGTGCCACGCCCTGCTCCTGATGTAATGTCTGCCACGCCCGGACCAGATCGAACTCATCGCTGGCTGGCGCAGTCAACTGATTCGCGTTCAGTACGCCTTCCCGGTAGAAGAACACGCTCTCCAGCTGATGGCCTGCCGCTAACAGCGCACGGGCAAAGAGCCACGCGCTGGTCGCCTGTTGCGTACCATAGGCCGGGCCGGTGACCAGCAGGGTGTAACGCATTACCGCTCCTGCCCCTGAAAGTCGCCATTTTTAAACTGGCGGATATAGAGATAGACCGTGTGCTTCGAGATGTTCAGGCGATCCGCCACCTGGTTTATCGCATCCTTGATGTCGAAGATCCCCTTCTCATAGAGATTCAGCACAATCTGACGGTTCTTGGCGTTGTTCGAGACATTGCGGTCCGCACTCACCTCTTCGATGGTGAACTCCAGCGTCTGCATCACCAGATCATCTACCGAGCTGGCGAAGTTAACGCTGGAATCGACCTGCTGCATCTCCGGTGGCATAAAGGTCGACATGATCTGCGAGAACGGCACATCAAGGTTCATGTTGATACAGAGCAGGCCAATCACCCGCTGCTGACGGTTACGGATAGCGATAGTGACCGACTTCATCAGCACACCGCTTTTGGCCCGGGTGAAATAGGCGCGCGACACATTACTGTCCGCCCCATGCATATCGTGCAGCATCCGCAGGGCTAAATCGGTAATCGGCGAACCGACTTTACGCCCCGTGTGCTCGCCATTGGCGATGCGCACAGCCGAACACTTAAGGTCTTCAAGCGAATGCAGGACAATCTCGCAATGGGAGCCAATCAGCATGGCAAGGCCATCCACGACAGCCTCGTACGATTTCAGAATATCGTAATCAGTTTGTTCGAACGGGCGCTGCTCAAGCAGATCGAAGTCGCTCAGTTCACCCGGATTGAATGGATTAGACATTGAAGAGTTTCACCCTGAATGGCTGGAGCCTGTCACAGCGGCTTATGGGCAGACTCAATATTGGGATAATTCGGCAGGCATTAGTCTGGCAAATGTCACCGGCTTATGCCAGAGGTTTGTCGTGAAGCGGAAATGAAACCGCCGCCCGGAGGCGGCGGCTGGCAGATTACTGCGCTTTCGGTGCAGCGGCAGCAGGCGCTGGCGCCTGTGCTTTTTCATCGGCCTTTGGTGCCGGTTTGATATCCAGCAGTTCGACATCGAACACCAGAGTGGAGTTAGCCGGGATGCCCGGAACGCCATTTTTACCGTAGGCCAGCTGTGGTGGGATCACCAGCTTGATCTTGCCGCCTTTCTTCACATGCTTCAGACCTTCAGTCCAGCCCGGGATCACGCCATCCAGACGGAACGAAAGTGGCTCGCCACGGGTGTAAGAGTTGTCGAACTCCGTACCGTCGATCAGCGTACCTTTATAGTTCACGACTACGGTGTCGCTGTCTTTAGGTGCGTCGCCGGTGCCCTCTTTCTCGACTTTATAGAGCAGGCCGGTTTCAGATTTCTTCACGCCGCTCTCTTTAGCAAATTTGGTTGCGTAAGCTGCGCCCTTATCGGCGTTCTCTTTCGCATCTTTTTCCATTTTCGCTGAGGCTGCGCCTTTCACGCGACCTTCGAAGGATTGCAGGGTCTGCTCGATCTCTTCATCAGAGAGTTTGCTCTTGCCACCGAATGCATCCTGAACACCTGCGATCAGCTGCTGCTTGTCCAGCTTAATGCCCAGTTTTTCCTGCTCCTTCAGGGAGTTGTCCATGTAGCGACCCAGTGAAGCACCCAGTGCGTAAGCAGACTGCTGGTCTTCATCTTTGAAGGCTGCATTTTTCGGTGCCTGCGGCGCAGACTGGGGTGCCGCGGCTGGTGCAGCCTGTGGCGCCGCAGCCGTCTCTGCCGCCATTGCCAGCGGAGCATTCAGCGCAACAGCCATTGTGGTAGCTAACAATGTGACTTTAAACAGTGATTTCATCCTTTCTCCAAAACCGAAGCGTCTAACCTCGGGAAACATTGCGGACCTGGGAGTCCACACTATAACTTTACGTGGCAGTGTCGAACACTCCCACAATGTAATTACCCGGTCTACCTCCGACCTTTATAACATCGGGAAGTTTCATCAGAGATGATGGCGCGCCCCGTTTTTTCAAGCGCAACGCCGGAGATCGTGAAAAAAACAGGTGATTCCTGGCAGTCAGGTCGTAGAATCACGCCCCGAGTCGCACCTTAACAGAGGAACAGGTCATGCAACAATCTGAGTGGGAACAGCGTCTGGAGACGTTAGAGAGCAAACTGGCCTTTCAGGAGATGACGATTGATCAGCTGAACAATGCGGTCGTCGAGCACGAACTGCAGATGAGCAAGCTGCGGGAGCAGATGCGGATTTTAACCGACAAGCTCAAGGCGAATGCGCCCTCTATGGTCGCCTCGCAATCGGAAGAGACACCCCCGCCGCACTATTAAGCGCAGCCTGTCTGGCGTTTCTCAGATGCGCCGGACCCGATGAGCGCCAAAAGAAAGGCCACCCGGAGGTGGCCTTGAACGGTCTGTTGAGACTTAGTGGCTGCAGCCACAGCCGCCTGTGCCACAACCGCCTTTGCCGTGATCGTGGTCGTGATCATGGCCGTGATCGTGGTCATGATGATGGCCATCAGCACCGTGAACATGGCCATGAGCCAGTTCTTCCGGGGTGGCTTCACGGATAGCAACCACTTCAACGTTGAAGTTCAGGTTCTGACCCGCCAGCATGTGGTTACCATCAACCACAACGTGATCATCTTCCACTTCGGTAATTTCTACCGGTACCGGACCCTGATCGGTTTCTGCCAGGAAGCGCATGCCGACCTGCAGTTCGTCAACGCCCATGAACACGTCTTTAGGAACGCGCTGCACCAGGTTGTCGTCATACTGACCGTAGGCATCGTTTGCCGGGATATGCACGTCAAACTTGTCGCCGGCAATGTGGTTTTCCAGCGCATTTTCCAGACCAGAAATCAGGGAACCATGACCGTGCAGGTAGTCCAACGGTGCACTCACCGGTGACTCGTCAACTAACACGCCGTCTTCTGTACGTACCTGATAGGCCAGGCTTACCACCAGGTCTTTTGCTACTTTCATGATATCTCCTAACCGTTGAGAGCTGAGATCCCGTCTCATTGGTCTATTCTTGCGTGCAATAACACCAACCAGAAAGGTTCGGGGCTGAGTACAAGAGGGGTTTCACTTTCTCTTGCGACTCCAGCCTTAATGGCGTCAATTGTAACGGAATTCAATGCCGCTGTAAGTTTAAGCGTAAAAAAAGCTGGTCGTTTACGCTATTCCGGGTGGAAAATGCCGATCACCTGCTCATTCGTGCGAACCTGATCGCGGGCCTGTTTATCGGCCTCACGCATCTGGTGACCACATTTCACGCACTCCACCACATCGACATTATTTTCACGCCACATCGCCAGCGTGTCCTTCTCCTGGCAGTGCGGGCATGTCGCACCTGCAATAAAACGTTTACGCATCAGCTTCTGCCTGTTTAAAGAGATTATTGATCATCGTCCCAGCCGTCGATCTGCCGCTTCTCGCGCTGCATTTCGCGCTGGAAGATATCTTCCAGTTCACGCCGCGCTTCACGGACGCGTGAAGCCTGGGCGCTTTCAGCCGGATTGGGCATCAGCTCGCGCAGCATCCGCATGTCCAGCCGGCGGAAATGCTGCTGGGCGCGGTGCGCCTGATGCGGATGCATCCCCAGCGACATCAATGTCTTGCGCCCCAGCTCCAGCGCACTGGAGAAGGTTTCGCGCGAGAACTGTGTGACGCCCGCCTGTAACAGCTCATGCGCTTCCACACGACCACGGGCGCGCGCCTGAATCTGCAACTGCGGAAAGTGCTGCTGGCAGAGATGCACGATGGTCATCACATCTTCCGGCTCGCTACAGGTAATCACTATCGACTGGGCGCTGGCCGCACCGGCGGCCCGCAGCAGCTCCAGCTCGGTCGCGTCGCCGTAATAGACCTTATAGCCATATTTCCGCATCAGATTGACCGCACTGATGTCGCGCTCCAGCACGGTGATGCGTTTGTTGTTCGCCATCAGCAGACGACCCACCACCTGCCCGAAGCGGCCAAAGCCCACCACAATCACCTGCGGCTGATCGTCCTCAACGAAGTGCTTTTCCGCCTCGTCGTCCGGCTCATTGAAGCGTCGCGCCAGCAGACGGTCGATGCCCTGCATCAGCAGCGGCGTGGTCATCATCGACAGCGTGACGGTGACCAGCAGCATTGGCAACTGATCGCCAGCGAACAGTTTTGCCGACGACGCGGCGGAAAAGAGCACAAAGGCGAACTCACCGCCCTGACTCAGCACCCCTGCAAACTGCTGCCGCTCGGAGCTGCGCAGACCATAAATGCGGGCCAGCAGATAGAGCACCACCGTTTTCACCGCCACCAGCGTGATCACGCCCAGCAGGATGGTCACAATATGGGTATAGAGCACCCCGAGGTTAAGCGCCATGCCTACCGAGATAAAGAACAGCCCCAGCAGTAACCCCTTAAACGGCTCGATCGCGACTTCCAGCTCGTGACGATATTCGCTCTCCGCCAGCAGGATACCGGCGATAAAGGTGCCCAGCGCCATCGACAGCCCCAGCGCATCCATAAAAAGCGCCGAGCCAAGAACCAGCAGCAGTGACGCCGCCGTAAAGACCTCGCGCACGCCCGATGCGGCGATATAGCGGAAGATGGGCCGCAGCAGATAGCGTCCGCCCACCAGCATCCCGGCGAACGCCACGACCTTCATGCCGACTTTCATCCAGTCGATATGGCCGCTGTCGGTGCCCGCCAGCAGCGGGATCAGCGCCAGCGCAGGGATGACCGCGATATCCTGAAACAGCAGAACCGAAAAGCCCAGCTGCCCCGCTTCGCTGCGGTTCATCCCCTTGTCCATCATCAGCTGCAGCGCCATCGCGGTCGAAGACATCGCCAGCCCGATGCCGCCGATGATCGCCGCCTGCCAGCTAAAGTCCGTCAGCCACAACAACCCGCCGAGGATCGCGGCGGAGAAGATAACCTGCGCCGCGCCGACCCCAAAAATGGAGCGGCGCAGCGCCCACAGCTTTGCCGGGTTCAGCTCCAGCCCGATGATAAACATCAGGAAGACCACGCCCAGCTCCGAGAAATGAAGAATCTCTTCGACGTCACTGATAAAGCCCAATCCCCACGGGCCGATAGCGATACCCGCAACCAGATAGCCCAGCACGGCACCAATCCCGAGACGAGCGGCCACCGGAACCAGCAAGACCGCCGCGACCAGATAGATCACCCCGGCGGTCAGCAGCGTTTGTCCTTCCATCTATACTCCTCCGTTCGGCAGCGGTGCTGCCAGCCAGTCGCCATAGGCGCGGGCGTAGTTTTTCATTAATTCCGGCCCCTGACGACGCGCCCAGTAGACGATCATCGGCGGCATCCAGTGCATCCGGCACATCTGCGCGGTCAGCTCAAAAGGACGCATAATGTCATTGAGCGAGTAGCGGTTCAGCCCCTGCTGTTTAAAGGCACTTTCCGGTTCGCCAGTGGTGACGACGCTGCGCCAGTACTTTCCTTCCAGCGCATTGCCATCCACGCCGTTGGCGAAGCCGCGCGACAATACGCGATCCAGCCACTCTTTCAGCAGGGCCGGACAGCTATAGGTATAGAGCGGATGTTGAAAAATGATGACATCGTGCTCACGCAGCAGCTGCTGTTCGTGATGAATATCGATAAAAAAATCCGGATAGGTCGCGTACAGATCGTGCACGGTGACATGTTCCAGCGCCTGAGCCGGCTGCAGCAGAATCCGGTTAGCCACCGAATCCTGTAATTCCGGATGAGCAAAAAGCAGTAATACCCTGGGTGGCTGCGACATCCTTTCCCTCCAAAGCGTCGTCATTGAGGCGGATTTCCGCTACCATGCACGACGCAGCAAAATCTCATTATGTTGCCAGTAAATTAACATATTCTGACGATACGGCGCTTACATGATTGTCTTCTCTGCCTTACAAATTCGCCGCGGCATCCGCGTCCTGCTCGACAACGCTACCGCCACCATCAATCCGGGTCAGAAGGTCGGGCTGGTGGGAAAAAACGGCTGTGGTAAATCCACGCTGCTGTCGCTGTTAAAAGGTGAAATCACCAGCGATGCCGGCACCGTTACGCTTCCGGCACACTGGGCGCTGGCCTGGGTGAATCAGGAAACCCCGGCGCTCGACAAAGCCGCGCTGGAGTATGTCATCGACGGTGACCGCGTCTATCGCCAGCTGGAGGCGGAACTGGCGGACGCCAATCTGCGTGACGATGGCAACGCCATCGCGCTGCTGCATGGCAAGCTGGATGCGGTGCAGGCGTGGAGTATCCATGCGCGCGCCGCAAGCCTGCTGCACGGTCTGGGCTTCAGCCAGGAGCAGCTGCAACGCCCGGTCAGCGACTTCTCCGGTGGCTGGCGCATGCGACTGAACCTGGCGCAGGCACTGATTTGCCGCTCCGATCTGCTGCTGCTGGATGAACCGACCAACCACCTGGATCTCGATGCCGTGATCTGGCTGGAGCGCTGGCTGAAGAGTTATGAAGGCACGCTGATCCTGATCTCGCACGATCGCGACTTTCTCGATCCGGTCGTCGACAAAATCATTCATATCGAACAGGCGTCGATGTTCGAATATACCGGCAACTACAGCTCCTTTGAGCGGCAGCGCGTCGCCAAACTGGCGCAGCAGCAGTCGCTGTATGAGAGCCAGCAGCAGAAAGTGGCGCACCTGCACAGCTACATCGATCGCTTCCGCGCCCAGGCGACCAAGGCGAAGCAGGCGCAGAGCCGCATCAAGATGCTGGAGCGTATGGAGATGATCGCGCCCGCCCATGTCGATAACCCGTTCAGCTTCACCTTCCGCAAGCCGGAAAACCTGCCCAATCCGCTGCTGAAGATGGAGAAGGTCACCGCGGGTTATGGCGATCGCATCATTCTGGACGCCATCAAACTTAACCTGGTGCCGGGTTCACGGATCGGCCTGCTGGGGCGCAACGGTGCCGGTAAATCGACGCTGATCAAGCTGCTGGCGGGCGAGCTGGAGGCGATGGAGGGCAGGATCGGGCTGTCGAAAGGGATCAAGCTCGGCTACTTCGCCCAGCATCAGCTGGAATATCTGCGGGCCGATGAATCGCCGCTTCAGCATCTGGCGCGCATTGCGCCCAACGTGCTGGAGCAGCAGCTGCGCGACTATCTGGGCGGTTTCGATTTCCGTGGCGACAAGGTGACTGAAAACACGGAGCGTTTCTCCGGCGGCGAAAAAGCGCGGCTGGTGCTGGCGCTGATTGTCTGGCAGCGCCCTAACCTGCTGCTGCTCGATGAACCGACCAACCATCTCGATCTCGATATGCGTCAGGCGCTGACCGAGGCGCTGATCGACTTTGAAGGTGCGCTGGTGGTGGTCTCGCACGACCGTCATCTGCTGCGCGCCACCACCGACGACCTCTATCTGGTACACGATGGCAAAGTCGATGTGTTTGCCGGCGATCTCGAAGATTATCAGCAGTGGCTGAGCGACCTGCAAAAGCAGCAGGCGCAGCAGGAGGCCGCGCCGAAAGCGGATAATGGCAACAGCGCCCAGGCACGCAAAGATCAGAAACGCCGCGATGCCGAACTGCGCACCCAGACGCAGCCGCTGCGTAAAGAGATCGAGAAGCTGGAAAAGCAGATGAGCAAGTGGCAGAGCCAGCTCGCCGAGGCGGAAGCGCAGCTCTCCGACAGTGCGATTTATGAGCCGGGGCGTAAAGCCGATCTGACCACGGCGCTGCAGCGTCAGGCGGAGAGTAAATCGGCGCTGGAAGAGGTGGAGATGGCGTGGCTCGACGCGCAGGAACAGCTCGAACAGATGATGAGTGCCTGACACGCAGGCGTTCTCCCTGCCCGCAGGGAGAACGCGGCGCGTTTAGCGCGGTCTGTCACCCAGCACCGTCGCCCGCTGCATGACCCGCCGGGCAGGATAGTAGTCAGCATTGGCATAATGCTGTGTCACCCGGTTATCCCAGATAGCCAGATCGTCCGGCTGCCAGCGCCAGCGCACCTGAAACTCCGGTTTGGTGGCGTGGGCAAACAGAAAGCTCAGCACCGCATCGCTCTCCTTCTCGCTAAGATCCACAATCCGCGTGGTAAAGCCCTCATTCACAAACAGCGCTTTCCTGCCGCTGACCGGGTGGGTACGGATCACCGGATGCTGCACCGGCGGATGCTTCGCCACCGCCTGCTGCCAGCGCCGATGCTCCTCTTCCGTTTTGCGGTATTTAAACTCCTGGAAGGACTTTTTGAAATCATGTTCGGCGTGGAGATTGGCCAGCAGCTGCTTAAAGGGTTCAGAGAGTGCCTCGTAAGCCGCAATCCCGCTGGTCCAGAGCGTGTCGCCGCCCGCTTCCGGCAGCACCTTTGAGGCCAGCAGAGCGATGGCCGGAGGCGTGTCGATAAAGGTGACATCGGTGTGCCAGTTGTCGTTATCCGGCGGATTATCCTGGTGGGTATCCAGCACGATAATCTCCTCGACGCCCTCCGCATGAGGGTAGACCGGATGGATGTGCAGATCGCCAAAGCGGATCGCCAGCGCCCGATGCTGTTCCGGCGTTATTTTCTGGTCGCGCAGAAACAGCACCTGATGACGCAGCAGGCCGTGATAGAGCTGCTCAAACTGCGCATCGCTCAGCGGGCGGGAGAGATCCAGGTTTGACACCTGCGCGCCAATCCAGGGACCAAGCGGGGTAAAACTGAGACGTTCATTCATGACTGTTCTCCACTCCAGGGCGTCAGGCGACGCTGCAACGCGCGCAGCCCGAGTTCTAAACTAAAAGCGATCAGGGCGATCACTGCGATCCCCGCCAGCACCACATCCGTGGCGAGAAACTCTCCTGCTGACTGCACCATAAATCCCAGGCCCCGCGTGGCGGCAATCAGCTCCGCCGCTACCAGGGTGGACCAGCCTACTCCCAGGCCAATACGCAGGCCGGTCAGGATCTCCGGCAGCGCACCGGGCAGAATCACCCAGCGCAGCAGCTGCCAGCGATTCGCCCCCAGTGAACGGGCCGCCCGCAGTCGTACCTGCTGCGTGTTACGCACCCCCGCCAGGGTCGAGAGCGTGACCGGCGCGAAGATGGCCAGATAGATCAGCAGGATCTTCGAGGTTTCCCCGATGCCGAACCAGATCACCATCAGCGGCAGATAGGCGAGCGGTGGAATCGGCCGATAGAGTTCGATCAGCGGATCGAGCAGCCCGCGGGCAACCGGGCTGAGCCCCATCAGGATCCCCACCGGAATACCCATCGCCGCCGCAGCCGTCAGCGCAATCAGCATCCGCGTCAGGCTGGCGGCCAGATGCTGCCACAGCGTGGCATCCATAAAGCCCTGCGCGCTGGCGATCACCAGCAGCTTGCTGAACACCTGCTGCGGCGACGGCAGAAAGAGCGGCGCGATCAGGCCCAGCGCGGTTACACCCCACCAGATCAGTAGCAGCAGTGAAAGACTCAGCAGGCTTAGCGTAAAGGGGATCGAAAAGGGCCAGCGCAGGCGGCGACGGACCGGCAGCGACTTGTCGTGCGTGAAGGCGCTCATGCAAACGCCTCCCGCTGGTCGAATACCCGGCTCAGCACATATTCACGCTGAGCGATAAAGTCCGGATCGGATTTAATGCTGCGGCACGACTCGCCCGCGGCAAAGCGCTGACCGAAGCCGGGGCGCAGCCGCTCAACGATGCGGCCCGGCCCCGGCGACAGCAGGATCAGTTCACTGGCGAGGAAGATCGCCTCTTCTATATCGTGCGTAATCAGCAGGATCTGTTTGCCGCTGTCGCGCCACAGCGTCAGCAGCAGGGTCTGCATCTGCTCACGGGTAAAGGCATCCAGCGCGCCGAAGGGTTCATCCAATAGCAGCAGTTGCGGATCGGTGGCCAGCGCACGCGCGATACCGACCCGCTGCCGCTGACCGCCGGAGAGCTGCCAGATGGCGCGCTTTTCTGCACCCTCCAGGCCGACCTGCCTGATAAGCCTCCGTGCGATAGTCTCGCGTGCCTCGCGTGCCATCCCCGCCAGCTGCAGGCCAAAGGCCACGTTCTCCAGCACGTTACGCCACGGCAGCAGACCTTCGTGCTGAAACACCATGCCGCGCTCCGCGCCAGGGCCGGTCACCGGCTGGTTATCCAGCGTGATGCTGCCCGACTCCACCGGCAGAAATCCGGCAACCAGATTGAGCAGGGTCGTTTTGCCGCAGCCGGAGGGGCCGAGCACCACCAGCAGTTCATGGCTCTCCAGCTGCAGGTTGATATCCTGCAATACCGGCTGTCCGGCATAACGAGCATTGAGGTGAGCGATGCGCAGCATGGTGCCTCCTTAAGGTTTCACGAGTGGTGCGACAAAGCGCGAGGTCACGTAGCTGCTGTAGTCGTTGTCCGCCTGCGGCACTCTGCCCTGCGCTTTCAGAAAGTGCGCGGTATCGACGATCGCTTGATTAACTGGTTTGCCCAGCTGCTCAACCTGCTGCTGCGCCGTGAGATAGGTGTTGCCTTTAACCAGGCCCGGCACCTGCGCTTCCGGCACACCGCTCAGACGGGAGAGCTTACTGAGGTTCTCCGGCTGCTTCAGCCAGCTGTCGGGGCTGTTAAGATAGGCCTGCTGAGCCTCGATCGCGCTGCGGGCGAAGGCGGTAACGATCTCAGGATGTTGCTCCGCAAAATCTTTGCGCACCACCCAGACATCCAGCGTTGGCGATCCCCAGCGGCCCACGTCTGCCGAGTCGGTTAACACCCGGCCCTCTTTTTCCAGCTCGTTCACCGCCGGTGCCCAGACGTAGGCGCCATCGATATCGCCCCGCTGCCAGGCCGCGATAATGGCGGGCGGCTGCAGGTTCACCAGCTGGACCTGCGACGGTTTAATGCCCCAGTGTTTCAGGGCCGCCAGCAGGCTGTAATGGGTGGTGGAGATAAAGGGTACAGCGATACGCTTGCCGATGAGATCCTGGGGGTTCGTGATGCTCTTCTTCACCACCAGCGCTTCAGAGTTCCCCAGCTGAGAGGCGAGTAAAAAGGCTTCGATCGGCAGCTTCTGCGCCGCTGCGACCGCCAGCGGGCTGGAGCCGATATTGCCGATCTGCACGTCGCCGGAGGCCAGCGCGCGGAGCACGCCCGCGCCGCTGTCGAATTTGCGCCAGTCAACGCTGGCCCCGCTCGCTTTAGCAAAAGTGTTGTCGGCCTGCGCCACCTTTGCCGGTTCCGCTGAGGTCTGCCAGGCGACGGTGACGTTGACCGCCTCTGCCCTGAAAGCCAGCAGCGCCAGCGCCGCCGCTAAAAATGTTAAACGTGTTGCTGCCATGATCGCGTCCCCCTGTTTTTATCGTGGGGGCAGTGTCTCCGGGCGCTATAATTTCATAAAGGAATTAAAAATTATCCCCTATAGAAATAAGTTCTTAGATCACTATCTGCAAACGTAAGTCGGAAATCGCAATTGCTGAAAAAGGCTAAAGTAAGCAAAAATGTCAGGCGCTCACATTGTCCCTGTGTTATTGATATGCATTCCCAATTACTGCCTGTTAAGGTCTCTGTATCTGATGTCGATCGAGAAAGTCGCTCAGCTGGCTGGCGTCTCTAAAGCCACGGTATCGCGGGTTCTCAACGCGAATCCCGGCGTAAAGCCTCATACGCGTGAAAAAGTTCTGGCGGCCATCTCTGCCTGCGACTATCAGCCTAACCTGCTGGCGCGTCAGCTGCGCACGGCGCAGAGCCACATGCTGCTGGTGCTGATCTCGGATATCACCAACCCCTTCTGTTCGCGCGTGGTTCAGGGCATTGAGGCCGAAGCCGAACTGCATGGCTACCATATCCTGCTCTGCAACTCCGCCTCGCAGCTTCAGCGCGAAGCCGCCTATCTGAGTCTGCTGACCGGCAAAGTGGTGGATGGCGTGATCACGATGGATGCGGCGTCCGGCTTACAGGATCTGCAGGCGCTGATTGCGGGTGCGCCCTGGGTGCAGTGCTGTGAATTCGATCCGGCGATCCCCGCCTCTTCCGTCAGTATCGACCACCTTGAGGCGGCGCGTGACACCGTCCACTACCTCGCGGGCAAAGGGCGACAGCGCATCGGGCTGGTGAATGGCGACATGCGCTACCTCTATTCGCATCATCGGGAAAAGGGTTACCGGCAGGCGATAGAGGAGCTGGGCCATGCGTGGTCTGCCGTCGCCTATACCTATGAAATTACGCCCGAAGCGGGGAGTCAGGCGCTGCGCGAACTGATGGCGCTGCCGCAGCCGCCCGATGCGGTGTTTGCCGTGTCCGATGTGCTGGCAGTAGGCGTGGTTCACGCGGCGCTGGAGGCGGGCCTGCGCGTGCCGGAGGATCTGGCGGTCGTCGGATTCGATGGCGTGCCCTTTACCCGCAGCCTTAACCCGCCGCTGACCACCATCGAGCAGCCGATGAACGAACTGGGCGCACGCAGCGTGCAGTTGCTGCTGCAGAAGATCCGTCAGCCTAACGCGCCAGTGATCCATGAGGTATTGCCCTGGACGCGCGTTGAACGCGCATCCAGCTGACTCAGTGCCAGATTAACAGGACGCAGGCGGCAGTCAGCAGCCCCATCGCCAGATTAAAGATTTTCCAGGCGCGACGGCTGCGCAGGATGCGGCCAATCATCGCGCCAAATCCCATCCAGATGACGCCCGAGACCAGGTTAACCAGAAACATGCCGACGCTAATCGCCATTACAGAGTGACGATAGGCGTCACCGGCCAGGCTGAAGCTGGCGACCGCGCCCAGCGCCATCAGCCAGGCCTTGGGATTGATCAGCTGCAGCAGCCCGCCCTGCCAGAACGGCATAGGCGCATCCGGTGCCTGGTCAGTCTCCAGCTTCTCGTAGCTGGCGGTGGCGATTTTCCACGCCAGCCAGAGCAGATAGAGGCTGCCAGCAATTTTCAGCACCAGATGCAGCGAAGGATAGAGCAGGATCAGCCCCCCTACGCCAAAGGCCACCATCAGCAGCATCACCTGCATCCCGATCATGATGCCAATCATCAATGGAAAGGTGCGCACGAAGCCAAAATTAGCACCCGAGGCGGTGAGTAACATATTATTGGGGCCGGGCGTAATCGCCGCGACCCAGAGAAAGCCCAACATTGAGAAGAAAAGACTCAGTTCCATGACAATCGGGTACTCCCTGCCCCGGTAAGAAAAAACCTCTCGAAGCTAACAGTGTGATATGGAACAGACAAGCTTTTACCACATGAAATTTACCGGACCGGAAAACGAGCAGTTCACGCCGCCTGCCGGGCTGCGTAACGCGCATCTGCAGACGATGCTGCCGCGTCTGTTACGCCGGCGCAGCACGCTGGTTCCCCACTGGCAGCGTCTCGATCTGCCGGATGGCGACTTTGTCGATCTCGCCTGGAGTGAAGATCCGCACTCTGCGCAGCATAAGCCACGCGTGGTGCTGTTTCACGGGCTGGAGGGAAGTTTTCACAGCCCCTATATTCACGGCCTGATGATGATCTGCCGCGCGCGCGGCTGGCTGGCGGTGGTGATGCATTTTCGCGGCTGCAGCGGCGAACCTAACCGGCTGAACCGCATTTATCACTCTGGTGAAACCGACGACGCCCGCTTTTTCCTGCGCTGGCTGCACACCCGCTGGGGCCGCGTGCCTACCGCCGCCGTGGGGTTTTCGCTGGGCGGCAACATGCTGGGCTGCCTGCTGGGTCAGGAGGGCGCCGCCGCAGAGGTCGACGCTGGCGTGATTGTTTCAGCGCCGCTGCTGCTGGAGCCCTGCAGCGTAAAACTGGAACGCGGTTTTTCGCGCTTCTATCAATACTATCTGCTGGCACAGCTCAAGAAGAATGCCCGCCGTAAGCTGCACGCCTGGCCGGATACGCTGCCGGTGAATCTGGCAGAGCTCAAGGGGCTGCGGCGACTGCGCGACTTCGATGATGCGATTACGGCGCGCGCCCACGGTTTTATGGATGCGGCAGATTACTATCATCGGGCCAGCGCCATGCCCTGGCTGAAGCAGATAGAAAAACCGCTGCTGATCCTGCACGCCCGGGACGATCCCTTTATGAGTGATGAGGTGATCCCGCAGAGCAGTCAATTATCTGCCACTATTACGTATCAACTGACATCACACGGCGGCCACGTAGGGTTTGTCGGCGGCACATTACGCCAGCCTGAAATGTGGCTGGAACAGCGCATCCCTCAGTGGATCGCCCCTTTTCTGGATAACTGATCTCGTGATTATTCCCTGGCAACAGGTCTCGCCTGAGACCCTTGAAAACCTGATTGAAACCTTTGTGCTGCGCGAAGGCACAGACTACGGCGAGCAGGAGCGCAGCCTGCTGGACAAAGTGGCGGACGTGCGACGTCAGCTGGAAAGCGGTGAAGTGGTGCTGGTATGGTCAGAACTGCATGAGTCGGTCAATATTATGCCGCGCAACGCCTTTCGTGGCTGATGCACCCGCCGCCATTTCATGCTAACAATGCCTGTTACCCGATCTCACAGGGAGCTTCTCTATGTCTGCACGTCATCCTATTATCGCGGTGACCGGTTCCAGTGGTGCAGGAACCACCACCACCAGCCTGGCGTTTCGCAAAATCTTTCAGCAGCTTGATCTTCATGCGGCGGAGCTGGAGGGTGACAGCTTTCACCGCTTTACCCGTCCTGAGATGGATATGGCGATTCGTAAAGCGCGCGATTTAGGACGCCACGTCAGCTACTTCGGCCCCGAAGCCAATGACTTTGGCCTGCTGGAGCAGAGCTTTAAAGAGTATGGCTATAGCGGACAGGGGCAGTCGCGCAAATATCTGCACACTTACGATGAGGCGGTGCCGTGGAATCAGGTGCCAGGCACCTTTACGCCGTGGCAGCCGCTGCCGCAGAACACCGATATTCTCTTCTATGAGGGGCTGCATGGCGGTGTGGTAACGGCGCAGCACAATGTGGCGGAGCAGGTTGATCTGCTGGTTGGCGTGGTCCCGATTGTAAACCTGGAGTGGATCCAGAAGCTGGTGCGCGACACCGGCGAGCGCGGCCACTCCCGTGAAGCGGTGATGGACTCGGTGGTCCGGTCGATGGAGGATTACATCAACTTCATCACGCCCCAGTTCTCCCGCACCCATATCAACTTTCAGCGTGTCCCGACCGTAGATACCTCCAACCCGTTCGCTGCCCGTGCCATCCCATCGCTGGATGAGAGTTTTGTGGTGATTCATTTCCAGGCGCTGGAGGATATCGACTTCCCCTATCTGCTGGCGATGCTGCAGGGCTCCTTTATCTCGCACATCAATACCCTGGTGGTGCCGGGCGGCAAAATGGGTCTGGCGATGGAGTTAATTATGGGCCCGCTGGTGAAGCGGCTGATGCAAGGCAAACGGATAGAGTAAGGGACGGCATGCGCAGGCTTCAGGAAGGTCGCTACAGGCAAAACCCGGACACAAAGGATCTGACAGCAGCCCATAAGCTCAACACGCAGGGAACCGGATCAGAAGAGGAAAGCGTCCCCCGCCAGGGACAGCGCGGGACGAGCGGTCAGGGACTGGCTCAGGCGACCTTCTGATCTGACCCGGTTCTCTGTGCAGGCACGGTCTTACAACAGCGTGCCGGCAACGTTAAAAATCCTGCGGCTATTACAGTTCAATCACTTCGTAGCTGTGGGTAATCGTTACGCCTTTACCCAGCATGATGGCGACCGAGCAATATTTTTCCGCCGAAAGATCGACGGCGCGTGAGACCGCTTTATCCTGGAGTGCTTTGCCACTGACGATAAAATGCAGGTTGATGTGCGTAAAGATTCGCGGCGCCTCTTCACGACGTTCTGAGGTCAGTTTTACTTCACAATCAGCCACATCGTTGCGGCCTTTTTGCAGAATTGATACCACGTCGATTGCGCTGCATCCGCCCGCCGCCATCAGCACCATCTCCATTGGGCTGGGCGCTTTATCCCCTGAATTGCCATCCATCAGGATCTGATGGCCCGATGAGGATTCTCCGAGGAATGTCAGCCCTTCTACCCATTTCACTCTTGCCTGCATGATTTTTGCTCCGGAATATGCTGTTTTGTCGTCAGAGTACGCTTTCCCCTGGTAAACAGCAATCCGGAGAAATCCGCCCGTAGCTGAAGCGAGACAACAGAAGACAGTCGGCTTAAGCTGTGCTACAAACAGTGCTGAAAATATTTTTCGTCACCCGATGACGAAGCCGGGAAGAATGATGCGCACTGCGCCTGATGCGGCCCGAATAATTTCCTGAAATGGAAAACGCTTGAAGCTTTCACCGCCTGACAGGGAAAACTGCCCCCTGTGTTTTGGGCACGATTACAACAGAGGATAATAGCGAATGGTTCTCGGCAAACCGCAAACAGACCCTACACTCGAATGGTTCCTGTCCCATTGCCATATTCACAAGTATCCATCCAAAAGTACGCTGATTCATCAAGGTGAAAAAGCCGAAACGCTTTACTACATCGTGAAAGGTTCCGTTGCGGTTCTGATTAAAGATGAAGAAGGCAAGGAGATGATTCTTTCCTACCTGAATCAGGGTGATTTTATTGGTGAGCTTGGCCTGTTTGAAGAAGGCCAGGAGCGCAGCGCCTGGGTACGTGCGAAAAGCGCATGTGAAGTGGCAGAGATTTCTTATAAGAAGTTCCGTCAGCTGATCCAGGTTAACCCTGATATCCTGATGCGACTCTCGTCGCAGATGGCGCGTCGCCTGCAGGTCACGTCTGAAAAAGTGGGTAATCTCGCTTTCCTTGACGTGACCGGGCGCATTGCACAGACCCTGCTTAACCTGGCGAAACAGCCAGATGCCATGACGCATCCCGACGGCATGCAAATTAAAATCACTCGTCAGGAAATTGGCCAGATTGTTGGTTGTTCACGCGAAACCGTGGGCCGTATTCTGAAGATGCTGGAAGATCAGAACCTGATCTCCGCACACGGCAAAACCATCGTCGTTTACGGCACCCGCTGATTCCTGTCACCCACGGCGTGATGGCAACATCACGCCGTTATTGTTTGTGCTGAGCCGATGTGGCGTCGAATAATCTACCACCCTGAAGTGAACTACGCTTTGCGGCAAACGCTGGTGCTCTGCCTGCCGGTGGCGCTGGGCTGGCTGGCGGGCGACCTGCAAAAAGGCCTGCTCTTCTCGCTGGTGCCCGCCTGCTGCAATATCGCTGGTCTGGATACCCCGCATAAACGCTTCTTCAAACGCCTGATCGTGGGCGGCAGCCTGTTTGCCCTCGGCAGCTTCCTGATCCAGTGGCTCACCCTGCAGGCGGTGCCGCTGCCGCTGATCCTGTTCGCCATGTCGCTGTTGCTCGGAGTAACCGGAGAGATCAGTCCACTGCATGGCCGTCTGCTGCCCGGCACCCTTATCGCCGCCATCTTTACCCTGAGCCTGGTGGGTCGCATGCCGATCTATGTTCCGCCCCTGCTCTATATCGGCGGCACGCTCTGGTATGGGCTGTTTAACTGGTTCTGGTTCTGGCTGTGGAAAGAGCAGCCGATGCGCGAGAGCCTGAGTCTGATCTACCGCGAACTGGCTAACTACTGCGACGCCAAATATACCCTGCTGACACAGCTGACCGATCCGGAGAAGGCCCTGCCGCCGCTGCTGGCTCGCCAGCAGAAAGTGGTCGACCTGATCAACACCTGTTATCAGCAGATGCATATGCTGTCGGCCAGCCGCGACCACAGTCATAAGCGGCTGACGCGCGCCTTTCAGGTGGCGCTGGATCTGCAGGAGCATATCTCAGTCAGCCTGCATCGGCCGGAAGAGGTGCAGAAGCTGGTGGAGCAGAGCCACGCCGAAGCGGTGATCCGCTGGAATGCCAAAACGATCTCGGCCCGGCTGCGGGTGCTGGCGGATAATATTCTTTATCACCAGTTACCCGAACGCTTTGCGATGGACAAGCAGCTCGGCGCGCTGGAGAAAATCACCTGGCAGCATCCCGACAACCCGGTCGGGCACTTCTGCCTCTATCACTTCAACCGGATTGCCCGGGTCCTGCGCACGCAGAAACCGCTCTATCAGCGCGACCTGATGGCCGACCGCCAGCGCCGCCTGCCGCTGCTGCCTGCCCTGCGCAACTATCTCTCCCTGCGCTCCTCGGCGCTGCGCACCGCCGGTCGTTTTGCGGTCATGCTGATGCTGGGCAGCGCACTGGCGCTGTTCTTCAACATTCCCAAGCCCTACTGGATCCTGATGACCATCATGTTCGTCAGCCAGAACGGCTACAGCGCCACCCGTGTCCGCATCCAGCACCGGGCGCTGGGCACGTTTGCCGGGCTGGTGATCGCGGCCGCTACGCTGCGCCTGGCGGTGCCGGAGTCACTGGTGCTGCTGATCATGCTGGCGATTACCTTTATCAGCTATCGCTTTACCCGTCAGTTTTATGGCTGGTCGATGATTGGCTTCACGGTGACTGCCGTTTATTCGCTGCAGCTGCTGTCGCTGAACGGCGCACAGTTTCTGCTGCCGCGCCTGATGGATACGCTGATGGGCTGTCTGATCGCTTTTGGCGGAATGCTCTGGCTCTGGCCGCAGTGGCAGAGCGGCTTACTGCGGCAGAACGCGCATGATGCGCTGGAAACCTATCAGGATGCGCTGCGTCTGCTGCTGGGCGATGAGCAATCACCCGACAAACTCGCCTACCAGCGCGTGCAGGTGAATCAGGCGCACAATGCGCTGTTCAACTCCCTGAATCAGGCGATGCAGGAGCCGGCATTCAACGCCCAGTATCTGAAAGATATGCGGCTCTGGGTAACGCACAGCCAGTTTATCGTCGAGCACATTAATGCGATGACGATTCTGGCGCGCGAACACACCATGCTCACGGCCTCGCTGGCCCAGCGCTATCTGCAATCCTGTGAAATCGCGCTGCAGCGGTGTCAGCAGCGGCTGGAATATGATGGGGCAAGCTCACAGGTTAATCTGCTGGATGAGCTGGAGAATATCAGTGAGGGGCCGGTGACGGTCGTGGAGCAGCATGTGCGGCGTATTCTCGATCATCTGAGCGTGATGCACACTATCTCTTCACTGGCGTGGAGCCAGCGACCGCAACATGGCCGCTGGCTGATCCGTCATTTACGGAAAAGCTGATTCAGCCGTTGAGCACCCTGCCGACCGCCGTGGCGAAGCGATGCATGCCCTCTTCGATGTCAGCCGGTTCAATGATCAGCGACGGCGCGAAACGCATTACGTCAGTCCCGGCGACCAGCACCATCACCCCTTCTGCCGCAGCGGCATTCAGGATGTCGCGCGATTTACCGGCATGCTGAGGCTTCAGCGCCGCACCAATCAGCAGGCCTTTGCCGCGGATATCGCTGAACAGATCATACTTCGCGTCAATCGCCTGCAGCGCCGTCACAAAGTGCTGACGACGCGCTTCCACGCCCGCCAGCACCGCCGGGGTGTTGATGATATCCAGCGCGGTTTCGGCGATGGCGCAGGCCAGGGGATTCCCGCCATAGGTGGTACCATGCACGCCCGGTGCCATCGTCGAGGCGATCTCATTGGTGGTCAGCATGGCGCTGACCGGGAAGCCGCCGCCCAGCGCTTTGGCAGAGGTCAGGATATCGGGCTGAATGCCATAGTGCTCATAGGCAAACAGCTTGCCGCTGCGCCCCATGCCGCTCTGCACCTCATCCAGCACCAGCAGCGCCTGATGCTGATCGCAAAGCTCACGCAATCCCTGCATAAAGGCCGGAGTGGCCGGCATCACGCCGCCTTCGCCCTGAACAGGCTCAACCACGATGGCGCAGGTATGGTCGTCGATCACCGCTTTTACCGCATCCAGATCGTTGAACGGCACATGAACGATATCCGCCGGTTTAGGCCCGAATCCGTCTGAATATTTTGGCTGCCCGCCGACCGTGACGGTAAAGAGCGTCCGGCCATGAAATGCGTTGTGGAAGGCGATGATCTTGCTTTTGAACGGGCTGTGACGCTTGCAGGCGTAATAACGCGCCAGCTTAAACGCCGCTTCGTTGGCTTCGGCGCCGGAGTTCGCGAAGAAAACGCGCTCGGCAAAGGTCGCGTGTATGAGCTTACTGGCAAGACGCAGCGCCGGTTCGTTGGTGAAGACGTTGCTGGTGTGCCACAGCGTCTCACCCTGGCTTTTCAGCGTCTCCACCAGCGCAGGATGGCAGTGTCCAAGTGCGGTGACGGCGATGCCACCCGAGAAATCGATATACTCTTTGCCCTGCTGATCCCATACACGGCTGCCCTTGCCTTTTACCGGCACGAACTGCGCAGGTGCATAAACAGGCAAAATAACGTTATCGAACGTCTCCCGCGTGACCGCAATTTTTTCGGCTGCCATTGATGACCCCATTTGAATGATGTTTGTGCAATCATGAAATAATAATCACAAAATATGCATAAAAAATCACTCAAAGGCAACTTATTGCGTCAGGAAATTGCGCAGCAGCTGGTGCCCCTGCTCGCTGAGAATGCTCTCGGGATGGAACTGCACGCCCTCCAGCGCAAGGGTTTTGTGGCGGAATCCCATGATTTCGTCGGGTTCGCCGTCACGCACTGTCCAGGCCGTTATCTCGAACGCCTCCGGCAGGGAGTCGCGTTTGACGATCAGCGAATGGTAGCGGGTCACCGTAAGGGGATTGTTGAGATGGCGGAACACACCCTGACCGGTGTGCTGAATGGCGGACGTTTTACCGTGCATCACCTGACGCGCCCGTACTACCTGTGCCCCATACGCCTGGGCGATAGCCTGATGCCCCAGGCAGACGCCCAGCACCGGCAGCTTCCCGGCAAAGTGCCGGATCGCCGCCAGCGAAATGCCTGACTCCGACGGCGTGCAGGGACCTGGTGAGATCACCAGATGAGTCAGCGGTAAGGCCGCCATCTGCGCCAGGGTGATAGCATCATTGCGCACCACCTGCACCTCTGCACCCAGTTCGCAGAAATATTGATAAAGATTCCAGGTAAAGGAGTCGTAGTTGTCGATAAGCAGCAGCATGAACCATCCAGAGTGATAACCCGCGCGGCTATTCTACGCGGTTACGCCGCCTCACTCACCACTTTCGCAAACACCTGCTCCAGCGGCTCCAGGTCTCCGGCTACGCCAGCCTGATTCGCCGCTTTCCAGCTTTCCGCATCCGTCTCATCCCACGACAGCAGATAACCGGCATGCAGCGCCAGCTGTTCGAAGAAGATGCGCTGTGCGCGGCCATTTCCATGACGGAACGGATGCAGCATATTGATTTCACAATAGTAGTGCGCGATGCGGCGGATAAACTCCTCGCGCGGCAGCTCCGCCAGCCCCTTCTCCTCCTCCAGCGCGGCCATCAGTGCGTTGCCCTCTTTTTCGATATATTCGAAATGGCAGAACGGCGTCTCATCACGCCAGATATCGATGGTGCGCAGCTCACCGGCCCAGCTGTAGATATCCTGGAACAGCGTGCGGTGGATCAGACGCAGGTAGGGCAATCCCGGATTGCGCGGGCCCAGCTCCAGTGTCGCGGCCCGCGCCGCGCTGAAGCTCAGCTCAGCCTTGCGCAGCTGGGCGGGATCGTGAATATCGGCCAGGTTTTTCAGGACGTTGTCATGCTGCCACAGGTAAGGATCCTGACTGACGGCGCTGTTAGAGTCCATATTGCCTCCTCAGGGATGCCAGGCGTGCCGCCGCATCATCGCTGTTAACGCTGGTTTCAGTCGGTGCAAAGCCCTCCAGACGGCAACTGGCCTGATAGCTGGCGCTACGCCGCTGTTGCCACAGGGTGACTTTCTGTTTTTCGGTGAGTCTGTTCGCCATACCGCCTCCTGCTCAGGTTTTTTGCCCTAAGTATAAGAGCAAATTCTGGCTTTGCCGGAGACGGCAGGCCGTCGCCATCCGCAGATGGCGATCCGGAGGCTTAAGGCAGGACTTTGGCGGAGAGAATGACGACCGGTTTTGACGGGACATTCTGGTAAGGACCGACATCTTTGGTCGGCACCTGCGAAATTTTTTCTACCACATCCTGACCTTTCACGATCTTACCAAACACGGCATAGCCAAAGTCGCGCTGTCCGTGGTCCAGGAACGCATTGTCCGCCACGTTCAGGAAGAACTGGCTGGTCGCGCTGTCTTTGTCTGCGGTACGCGCCATCGAGATAGTGCCACGCAGGTTACGCAGGCCATTATCCGCTTCATTTTTGATCGGCGCATTAGTCTGCTTCTGCTGCATGTCGGTGGTGAATCCCCCGCCCTGCACCATAAAGCCCGGGATCACGCGATGAAAAATGGTGTTGTTATAGAAACCGCTGTTCACGTAATCAACGAAGTTTTTCACGGAGACCGGCGCTTTCTGATTATTCAGTTCGAGTTCGATATTGCCGGCAGAAGTGGTGAGCAGAACGTGCGTGTCACCTTTGGCGGCCAGCGCCTGGGCGGAAACGGAAGAGAGCGCGAACAGGGTAAAGGCCGCTGCTAAAGTACGTTTAAACATGAAAGATTCCTTACCTGGGAGAGCGGGCACAAAAACGTGATTGATTGTAAAGAGACTCTATTCCAGGAGCCAGTGTTTTACCTATATTTACGCTGTGGCGGTAAAAGCCGGGAGCAAACGATAAACCAGGGCTACAGCGTGATTAAAATCACACAACACATGAAATATGGATCTCATGTTTCACTGCTTGTTTATTAAGATCACAGTTCCGTTTACACTTTCTGACACTTTTTGCCACCCGGTTCTCAACAGGTTCAGAACATGACAAACCGTAATCGTATTGGCCTCACCTGGATAAGCTTCTTCTCCTACGCGCTGACCGGCGCGCTGGTGATCGTTACCGGTATGGTGATGGGCGATATCGCCAAAGATTTTCAGATCCCCATCTCCAGCATGAGTAACACCTTCACCTTCCTGAACAGCGGCATCCTGGCGGCCGTTTTCCTGAACGCCTGGCTGATGGTCATCGTGCCACTGAAGCGTCAGCTGATTTTTGGCTTCGTCCTGATGGTGCTGGCGATCATCGGATTAATGACCAGTCGCGATCTGACGGTCTTTTCGCTCTGTATGTTCGTGCTGGGCGTGGTCAGCGGCATCACCATGTCGATCGGGACCTTCCTGATCACCCACCTGTATGAAGGCCGTCAGCGCGGTTCCCGCCTGCTGTTTACCGACTCCTTCTTCAGCATGGCAGGCACGCTGTTTCCGGTGCTGGCAGGCATTCTGCTGGCGCGTCAGCTGCCCTGGTACTGGGTCTATGTCTGCATCGGCTTTATCTACGTCGCCATCTTCATCATGACGCTGTTTGTGGAGTTCCCGGTGCTGCGTAAACCCGAGAACAGCCCGACGGTTGAGAAGGAAAAATGGGGCGTGGGCGTCCTGCTGCTGGCGGTGGCGGCACTCTGCTACATTCTGGGCCAGCTCGGTTTCATCTCCTGGGTGCCGGAATATGCCACCAAAGTGATGGGCATGAATATTGATGACGCCGGACAGCTGGTCGGCAGCTTCTGGACCGCGTACATGGTCGGCATGTGGGCCTTCAGCTTCCTGCTGCGTTTCTTCGACCTGCAACGCATTCTGATGGTGCTGGCGGGTCTGGCTACCCTGCTGATGTACTGGTTCGTCAGCAGCAGCGATGCCGGGATGCTGAAATGGATCATCATGATTCTGGGCTTCAGCTCCAGCGCCATCTACACCACCATTATCACCCTGGGTTCGCTGCAGACCCGAGTGGCCTCACCGAAGCTGGTAAACTTCATTCTGACCTGCGGCACGGTCGGCACCATGCTGACCTTCGTGGTGACCGCGCCTATCGTGGAGAAGAGTGGTGTGCATACTGCACTGGCAACGGCGAACGCGCTCTACGCTGTGGTGTTTGTGATGTGTGCCCTGCTTGGCTTTGTCAGCCGTCACCGCTCTCACGGTCACGTCATGCACTAATTGTTCGGGGCGGCGTTCTGGCGCCGCCCTGCCCGTTAACGCCGGAAGTCCACCCGCTCCCGCGCCCGCCAGTAAATCTCGCTCTCTGCCGGCTTCGTCTCTGCCACTACCGTACCCTGACGCAGCGAATAGCGCACCGGCACCTGCCTTCTTACCGCATCAAAACCACTCTCCGCAGGCAGAATCACCAGGCTGGCGTCATGGCCGACCTCAATGCCGTAACCCGGCAGCTGCAGCGTCCTGGCGCTGTGATGCGTAATCAGATCCAGGCCCGCATTGATCTGCTCATAGCCCATCAGCTGACAGACATGCAATCCCATATGCAGCACCTGCAGCATGCTGGCGGTGCCCAGCGGATACCAGGGATCAAACACATCGTCGTGACCGAAGCAGACGTTAATCTCCGCCTCCAGCATCTCTTTTACCCGCGTGATGCCGCGCCGTTTAGGGTAGGTGTCAAAACGCCCCTGCAGATGGATATTGACCAGCGGGTTAGCGACAAAGTTGATGCCGGAGAGTTTCAGCAGCCGGAACAGCCGCGAGGTGTAAGCCCCGTTGTAAGAGTGCATCGCGGTGGTATGACTGGCCGTCACCCGCGCTCCGTTGCCATCGCGATGCGCCAGCGCCGCCACGGTTTCAACGAAGCGCGACTGCTCATCGTCGATCTCGTCGCAGTGAACATCGATCAGGCGATCGTAGCGGTTCGCCAGCGCAAAGGTCTTATGCAGCGATTCGACGCCATATTCGCGGGTAAATTCGAAGTGCGGGATCGCGCCGACCACATCCGCGCCCAGCCGCAGTGCCTCCTCCAGCAGCGCTTCGCCGTTGGGATAGGAGAGAATCCCCTCCTGCGGAAAAGCGACGATCTGAATGGTGATCCAGGGGGCCATCTCTGTCTTCAGCTCCAGCATCGCTTTCAGGGCCGTCAGCGACGGGTCGGAGACATCGACGTGGGTGCGGACAAACTGGATGCCGTTGGCGATCTGCCACTTCAGCGTCTGCAGCGCCCGCTGTTTCACATCTTCGTGGCTGAGCAGGGCTTTGCGCTCGGCCCAGCGTTCGATCCCCTCAAACAGGGTGCCGGACTGATTCCAGGCAGGCTCACCCGCCGTCTGGGTCGTGTCCAGATGAATATGCGGCTCAACAAAGGGGGCGCAGGCCAGGCCGCCCTCTCCATCCAGCACCTGCTCTGTCACCGGGAGCGGCTGCGGCTGGGCCGAAAGCCGGGTGATTTTGCCGTCGGCGATGTCGATTTGCCACAACCCTTCCCGTCCGGGCAAGCGCACGTTATTGATTCTGCCGGGTGACTGCATGGCTGATTCCTTATCCGATTAACCTGTGTGGTTAAAACTAGCACGATTCATACCAGGAACAGCAATGCAGGTTATTCAGCAGGTTAGCCGCATCCGATAAAATTAATGAAAATCATATATATACCCCTTAATAGGTATATGGCGTTGTGGTTGATGCATATCAATAAGCGTCAGAAACGGCGCGCTATTGTAGCCGCAGATATCGCAAATTTGAGGCAAAAATGAGCAAGCACAATGTCGTCGTTATCGGTAACGGCATGGTCGGCCACCGCTTCATCGAAGAGTTACTGGAGAAAGCGGAACCCGACCAGTTTTCGCTGACCGTCTTTTGTGAAGAACCCCGCGTCGCCTACGATCGTGTCCATCTGTCCGCTTACTTCTCCCATCATACTGCTGAAGAACTGTCGCTGGTCCGGGAAGGCTATTACGACAAACAACAGGTCACCCTGCTGCTGGGCGAGCGCGCCATCACCATTAACCGTGATGAGAAGCTCATCCACTCCAGCACCGGACGCGCGGTGCACTACGACACGCTGATTTTTGCGACCGGCTCCTATCCGTGGATCCCACCCATTACCGGGGCAGAAGGCAGCGACTGCTTTGTCTATCGCACCATCGAAGATCTCAACGCCATTGAAGCCTGCTCACGTCGCTGCAAACGCGGTGCAGTGATTGGCGGTGGGCTGCTGGGGCTGGAAGCGGCGGGCGCGCTGAAAAATCTGGGCATCGAAACCCACGTTATCGAGTTCGCGCCGGTACTGATGGCGGAGCAGCTGGATCAGCAGGGCGGAGAACTGCTGCGTCACAAGATTGAACAGATGGGCGTGCGGGTACATACCAGTAAAAATACCCGGCAGATTGTGCATCACAAGCACGGCGGCAAAACGCTGGAATTTGCCGATGGCAGTGCGCTGGAGGTCGATTTTATCGTCTTTTCCACCGGCATTCGTCCGCAGGACAAACTGGCAAAACAGTGTGGGCTGACCCTGGGGCCGCGCGGCGGCATCGCCATTGATGACCAGTGCCGCACCAGCGATCCCTCTATCTATGCGATTGGTGAGTGCGCCGCCTGGCAGAATCGCGTCTATGGCCTGGTGGCCCCGGGCTACAAAATGGCGCAGGTCGCCAGCGACCACCTGCTGGGCCGCGATAATGCCTTTACCGGCGCGGACATGAGCGCCAGGCTGAAACTGCTGGGTGTGGATGTGGGCGGCATTGGCGATGCCCGCGGCACCACGCCCGGCGCACGCAGCGTGGTCTGGCTGGATGAAGGCAAATCAATCTACAAACGTCTGGTGATCAGCAACGACCAGAAAACCCTGCTGGGTGCCGTGCTGGTGGGCGACACCCGCGACTATGGCAACCTGCTGCAACTGGTGCTGAATGCGATTCCGCTGCCGGCCAATCCGGAGGCGCTGATCCTGCCTGAAGGCAGCGGGGACAAACCGGCGATTGGCGTCGATTCCCTGCCGGATAGCGCGCAGATCTGCTCCTGCTTCGACGTCAGCAAAGGCGATATCGTGAAGGCGGTTCAGGGCGGCTGTCATACCGTGGCGGCCCTGAAAAGCGCGACCCGCGCAGGCACCGGCTGCGGCGGCTGTATTCCGCTGATTACCCAGGTGCTGAACAGCGAACTCAGCCGTCAGGGGATTGAGGTCACTAACCATCTCTGCGCCCATTTCGCCTGGTCACGTCAGGAGCTTTATCACCTGATTCAGGTGGAGGGGATCAAAACCTTTGATGAGCTGCTGGCGCGCTACGGTCAGGGTTACGGCTGTGAAATCTGCAAGCCAGCGGTGGGTTCACTGCTCGCCTCCTGCTGGAATGAGTATGTGCTGGCGCCTCAGCATACGCCGTTACAGGACAGCAACGACCTCTATCTGGGCAATATCCAGAAAGATGGCACCTATTCGGTGATCCCGCGTTCACCCGGCGGTGAGATTACGCCGCAGGGCCTCAAGGCGATCGGTGAGGTCGCCGAACGTTATCGCCTCTATACCAAGATCACCGGCTCCCAGCGTATTGGTCTGTTTGGCGCGCAGAAAGATGACCTGCCTGCGATCTGGTCCCAGCTGATCGACGCCGGATTTGAAACCGGCCAGGCCTACGCCAAGGCGCTGCGTATGGCGAAAACCTGCGTCGGCAGCGCCTGGTGCCGCTATGGCGTGGGCGACAGCCTCGGCCTTGGCGTGATGCTGGAGAACCGCTACAAAGGGATCCGGACGCCGCACAAGATGAAGTTTGGCGTTTCCGGCTGCACCCGCGAATGCGCGGAAGCACAGGGCAAAGATGTCGGCGTAATCGCCACGGAAAAAGGCTGGAACCTCTACGTCTGCGGCAACGGCGGCATGAAGCCCCGCCACGGCGATCTGCTGGCGGCCGATCTGGATCAGCAGTCGCTCATCACCTTTCTTGACCGCTTCATGATGTTCTACATCCGCACCGCCGACCGTCTGCAGCGTACCTCGCTGTGGCTGGAGAGTCTGGAAGGCGGCATCGATTATCTGCGCGACGTGATCGTGAATGACAGGCTCGGCCTCAACAGCCAGATGGAAGAGCAGCTGGCCGCGCTGCGCGCTACGGCGCATTGTGAATGGAAAACCACGCTGGAGGATAAAGCGCATCTGACGCGCTTCGCCCACTTTATCAACTCATCACAGCGCGATCCTGATGTGCAGTGGGTTGCCGAGCGCGATCAGCATCGCCCGGCACGCGTTGATGAACGTATCGCTGTGACCCTGATTGAGGAGACTGAACGATGAGCCAGTGGAATCCGGTTTGCCCGCTGACGCAGATCCTGCCCGCCACCGGCGTCTGTGCGCTGATAGCAGGCCAGCAGGTTGCGATCTTCCGTCCCCGCGACGATGAACAGCTCTATGCCCTCAGCAATATTGACCCCTTTGCTCATGCCAGCGTACTGTCACGCGGCATTATTGCCGAACACGAGGGCACGCTCTGGGTCGCCAGCCCGCTGAAGAAGCAGCGGTTTCGCCTCAGCGATGGCTACTGCATGGAGGATGAGACCCGCTCCGTCGCGGTCTGGCCGGTGCGGGTCAACGCCGGACAGGTTGAAGTCTGCCTGTAACGCCCGTCAACAGCCCGCCTGCGCGGGCTTTTTATTAAGGACGCCTGATGGACTACTTTCCCCTGTTCTGCCGTCTGCAGGGCAGACGCTGCCTGCTGGTAGGCGCAGGTGATGTGGCGGAGCGAAAAGCCCGCCTGCTGCTGGCGGCCGGGGCCGATCTCTGGGTCGGCGCGACTGATTTCTCCCCCGTGTTCCGGCACTGGGCACAGCAGCAGGCTGTGACGCTGCTGCATGGCCCTTTTGAGCCGCACTGGCTGACGGACTGCTGGCTGGTCGTGGCGGCCACCAGCGACAACGCCGTGAATCAGCAGGTCGCTGACGCGGCGGAAAAGCAGCAGATCTTCTGCAATCTGGTGGATGCCCCGCAGCAGGCCAGCGCCATTATGCCTTCCGTCATCGACCGTTCACCGCTGATGGTCGCCGTCTCTTCCGGCGGACGTGCGCCGGTGCTGGCGCGTCTGCTGCGGGAGAAGCTGGAGGCGATGCTGCCGCAGCATCTCGGCAAGCTGGCGCAGCGGGCAGGTACTCTACGCGACCGGGTGAAAACGCAGTTCGCCTCTCTCAATGGCCGCCGCCATTTCTGGGAGCGCTTTTTCAACAGCGAACGACTGGCGCAGACGCTGGCAAACGGTGATGAGGATCGCGCCGCGCAGATCACGGAGACGCTCCTGAGTGCCGATCCTGCCGTGCGGGGAGAAGTGGCGCTGGTGGGTGCTGGTCCTGGCGATGCCGGACTGCTGACCCTGAAAGGCCTGCAGCTGATCCAGCAGGCGGATGTCATCGTCTATGACCGGCTGGTTTCTGATGCGATTCTGAATCTGGTGCGTCGCGATGCCGAACGCATTTTTGTCGGTAAACGGGCCGGATACCACTGCGTGCCGCAGGAGGAAATCAATCAGTTACTCTGCGAGCAGGCGCAGCGCGGTAAACGGGTGGTGCGGCTGAAAGGGGGCGATCCCTTTATATTCGGGCGCGGCGGCGAAGAGCTGGAGGCGCTGGCGCAGCGGCAGATCCCGTTCAGCGTGGTGCCCGGCATCACCGCCGCTTCGGGCTGTGCCGCCTACAGCGGTATTCCCCTGACCCACCGAGATCATGCGCAGAGCGTGAGGCTGATTACCGGGCATCTGCAGAAAACGGGCTCGCTCGAATGGCAGACGCTGGCGGCGGAACAGCAGACGCTGGTGTTTTATATGGGCCTGACCCAGGCCGCAGAGATACAGCAGCAGCTGATCACGCACGGTATGCGCCGCGATATGCCGGTGGCGCTGGTGGAAAACGGCACCTCGCCCCGTCAGCGTGTGGTCAGTGGAACACTCGGCGAGCTGGAAGCACTGGCGGCTCAGGTCGCCAGCCCCAGCCTGATGATTATCGGCAGCGTGGTCGCGCTGCGTGACACGCTGCGCTGGTTCTGAGCCTGTAAATAAAAACGGCGGGCACCATGCCCGCCGTTCTGTCTGTCGCTTTCGCCGTTACGGCATCGCGACAAAGCCCACCGCTTCATACACCTTCTTCAGCGTTTCCTGCGCCTGGGCGCGGGCTTTGGCCGCGCCATCACGCATCACCTGCTCCAGCAGCGCTTCATCGTTGCGGAAACGGTGATAACGTTCCTGCAGCTCAGAGAGCATACCGGAGACGGCATCCGCCACTGCGCCCTTCAGGTGGCCATACATCCTGCCTTCGAACTCCTGCTCCAGCTCGGCGATGGTTTTGCCGGTCACGCCTGACAGAATGTCCAGCAGGTTAGAGACGCCCGCTTTCTCTTTGATGTCGTAACGCACGACAGGCGGATCTTCAGAGTCGGTCACGGCACGTTTAATCTTCTTCACCACCGCTTTAGGATCTTCCAGCAGGCCGATAACGTTGTTGCGGTTATCGTCAGACTTGGACATTTTCTTCGTCGGCTCCAGCAGCGACATTACGCGCGCGCCGGACTTCGGAATAAACGGCTCCGGCACCTTGAAGATCTCGCCATAAAGCGCGTTGAAGCGATGCGCGATATCGCGGCTCAGCTCCAGATGCTGTTTCTGATCTTCACCGACCGGCACCTGATGGGTCTGATAGAGCAGGATGTCAGCCGCCATCAGCACCGGATAGTCGAACAGACCAGCGTTGATGTTCTCTTCGTAACGCGCGGATTTATCCTTGAACTGAGTCATGCGGCTCAGCTCACCGAAGTAGGCGTAGCAATTCAGGATCCAGCTCAGCTGCGTGTGCTCCGGCACATGTGACTGCACGAAGATGGTGCTTTTTTCGGGGTCGATACCACAGGCCAGATAGAGCGCCAGCGTATCCAGCGTCGCCTTACGCAGTGCAGCAGGATCCTGACGCACAGTGATCGCATGCAGATCCACGATGCAGTAGATGCAGTGGAAATCATCCTGCATCTGCACCCACTGACGCAGTGCTCCCATGTAGTTGCCGATGGTCAGTTCGCCGGACGGCTGTGCGCCGCTGAAAACGATGGGTTTCATACTTATGTCCTGATATTTACAGCCCCAGAGCGGGCAATAGTTCGTCGAAAGAGTCGAGGGTTAAATCGGGCTGGCTGGTGGCAATCGGCTCGCCATAGTTGTAGCCAAAGGTCAGGCCGACATGCGGAACGCCCGCCGCCTGCGCAGCCTGGATATCATTGCGGGAATCACCGATAAACAGCAACTCCTTCTGCAGCAGACCAAAGGTGCCCAGCACCTTAAAGATCGCCGCCGGATGCGGTTTTTTAACCGGCACATCGTCGCCACCGATAATCAGTGAAAACGCATCCTCAATACCCAGCGACGCGAGCAGCGGTGCCACAAACGGCGTCGGCTTGTTGGTGACAATCGCCATCGGCAGCCCGGCGGCTTTGAAGGCGGCCAGCGTCTCCTTCACCTGCGGGAACAGCGTACTGCCCGCCTCGACGGTGTCGGCATAATGACGGTCAAACAGCGCCCGGGCATCACGCTGCTCTTCTGGCTGCGGCTCGCGGCCCAGCGCGAAGGTCAGCGCGCGGGCCATCATGATATCGGCACCGTTACCAATCCAGGTTGACACACGCGCCAGACCCGCCTGCGGCAGACGAAGGTCGTTCAGCGTGCGGTCGATTGCATCGGCCAGGCCTGGCGCGCTATCGACCAGCGTGCCGTCCAGATCGAACGCCAGCGCACGGATATCAGTGAAATGAGCCATTGGTCTTCTCCAGTTCGTTGCGCATATCGTCGATCACTTTCTTGTAATCGGGATGACCAAAGATGGCCGAGCCGGCCACAAACATATCCGCCCCGGCGGCCGCGATCTGGCCGATGTTGTCGATCTTGACGCCGCCATCCACTTCCAGACGAATGTCGTAGCCGCTCTGATCGATACGTCTGCGCGCTTCGCGCAGCTTATCCAGCGTGCCAGGAATAAAGGACTGACCGCCAAAACCGGGGTTGACGGACATCAGCAGAATGATATCCAGCTTGTCCATCACGTAATCGAGGTAGCTCAGCGGCGTCGCCGGATTAAAGACCAGGCCCGCTTTGCAGCCATGCTCTTTAATCAGTTGCAGGGTACGATCGACATGTTCGCTGGCTTCGGGATGAAAAGTGATATAGGTGGCGCCTGCTCTGGCGAACTCGGGGATAAGCGCATCCACCGGTTTCACCATCAGATGCACATCGATGGGGGCGGTGATGCCATAGTCGCGCAGGGCTTTCAGCACCATCGGACCCATGGTCAGGTTAGGGACGTAGTGGTTGTCCATCACGTCGAAGTGAACCACGTCACCTCCGGCCGCCAGCGCTTTGGCCGTATCTTCGCCCAGGCGAGCAAAGTCTGCCGAAAGGATTGAAGGGGCCAGCAAATATTGTTTCATCCGATTCTCCCACTGTTGTGCGCCAGCCCTGCGGCTGGCGTAATGCGTTGGTCGCGGACGAAACAGACTAGCGATAAAGTGCCAGCAGTTCGTCGACCTTGGTGCGACCGGTTATGCTCCGGCTGATAGAACGCCGGGCTTTGACCACATGTAACACTGCACCCTGATACCACAAACGCGTCAGTGCAGTGTCGTGGTTGGAAATCAGTACCGGAATCCGGTGCTCCGATGAAGAGATCTCTGCGGCCAGCGCCGCCAGATTCTCCTGCTCACGCAGGCTGAAGCTGTTGGTGTGGTAAGCCGTAAAATTGGCCGTTGCCGACAGCGGCGCATAAGGCGGGTCGCAATAAACCACCGATCCTTTACCGGCACTCTTCAGGGTAACATCGTACGATTCACAGACAAACGTCGCTTTCTGTGCACGCTCAGCAAACCATAACAGTTCTGCTTCGGGAAAGTAGGGTTTGCGATAGCGGCCGAACGGGACGTTGAATTCACCCCGCAGGTTATAGCGGCACAGACCGTTGTAACAGTGACGGTTCAGATAGAGGAACAGCAGCGCACGCTGATAGGCGTCCGTGCTGGTATTAAATTCAGTGCGGTGCTGGTAATAACAGATTTCGTTGTTATTTTCTGGCGTGAAGAGCCGCTGCGCATCGCGGATAAAGTCCGACGTGCGCGTTTTAACGATGTTGTAGAGATTGATCAGGTCACTGTTAATATCGGCAAGATGATAGCGATCAAATTCAGTGTTCAGAAACACCGAACCTGCGCCAACAAATGGCTCGACCAGACAGTCGCCCTGCGGCAGATGGCGATGGATCTCTTCTACTAAGGGAAATTTTCCCCCTGCCCATTTCAGGAAAGCGCGATTTTTTTTCATGCTGTCGTGGTTATTACATCTTATTGTGAGGCTGTGGCTGAACCGACAGCAGATCTGCGCTTTAAACGGGGCCAGCGAGTGGCCCCACATCCGCTATTGGCTGGCTTCTTTCTTCACCTGGCTGACGGGCTTCACCCACGGGTTCTTCGCACGCACGTCTGCAGGCAGTGAGGCCACTGCCCGTTTAGCATCCGCTGGCGTCGCGTAGGAGCCACTGACCAGCACGTACCACGGCTGACCGCTGCGGGTGGTTTTGTAGACGTGATAGCCACTCAGATTCTGCTGCTTCGCCCAGGCGTTCAGACTTTCCGGCTTCGACGCGCCGCTCAGTTGCAGCGTGTAGCTGCCGCCAGGCAGGGATTTGCTGGCCGTACCGCTGCCGGCGACGGACGTAGCAGGCGCAGAGGTGGCAGGTGTCCGCGCGGGCGTCGTGTGGGTTCTGCTGTCACGGGTAACCGGCTTCGACGCGGTGGCCGTTTTGTGCGATGACTCGTGCGCCGGACGGGCCGCAGTCGTGGTGCGGTTTGGCGTCTGGCGGCCCGGTGCGGTAACCGGGTTGGCTGCCGTGCCGGACGTGCCCGCCGTGCCGCTGACGGTCGCAGGCGCGGTTGGCAGAGAGCTGCCCCCCTGCGAGCCCATCGCGGCGTTATCGACCTGCTGCTGCTGATTGGTCAGCGCGCTGTTGAGGTCGCCCGGCAGCGTTACACGCTGCTGACTGGCGGGCGTATCAACCGGTGCTGCCTGCGTCGGCGTGGAGGCTACAGGCGGCATCGAGATGTCGCGCTGCGCGTCAGATCCACTATTTGCGCTGGTCGCCGGGCTGTTTTCGGTCGTGGCCGGGCTATTCTGTGCACCTGACATAGAGGAGGAACCGGTCAGATCGATATTTTTCTCGCTGCCGGAACCGCCACCCGCCGCCGTGGTGGATTTCTTCTCATCCGGGCCATTCAGTGCCGATCCAATGCCCAGCACCAGTAACAGCAGGACCAGGATCCCGACACCCATCATGATACGCTGGCGCGAAACCGGTATTCTGGCTGCGGTAGACGACTTACGAGGGCGCGAGGGACGGCGGTCGCTGGCGTCAGGTTTTAACTCGTCTTCCGGTTTAAACTCATCCATTTTGCCTCCTCCGTAAAGCGGCATTCCGCACTGCGCACCCTGCGCGCCGCGTCACCACTCAACTGCTTAATCTCAGGGTTGCTGACAATCGTTAATTGCAGCCAGCACCATATCATGTGCCACGCCGCCACGCACTTCAGAGCGGCCAATCGACAGCGGGAGTATCAGCCGCAATTCGCCCGCCAGAACTTTTTTATCGCGCATCATGTGTGGCAGGTACATCTCTGCACTCATCGCCTGCGGCCCGTGTACCGGTAAACCGGCACGTCGCAACAGAGCAATAATGCGGTCTGTCTCTTCCGCACTGAACTGTCCCAGACGTTCCGCCGTGCGCGCCGCCATCACCATGCCTGCGGCAATCGCTTCGCCATGCAGCCAGTTGCCGTAGCCCATGTGGGCTTCAATCGCATGGCCAAAGGTATGACCCAGATTGAGCAGCGCCCGCTGACCGTTTTCACGCTCATCGGCAGCCACCACGTCCGCTTTCAGTTCACAGCAGCGACGGATGCAGTAGGCCAGCGCCTGCGCATCCAGCGCCAGCAGCGCATCCAGGTTCTGCTCCAGCCACTGGAAAAATGCGCCATCAAGGATGATGCCGTATTTGATCACTTCGGCCAGACCGGACGCCAGTTCGCGCGCGGGTAGCGTCTGCAGACAGGTTGTATCGATCACCACCGATGCGGGCTGATAAAACGCACCGATCATGTTTTTGCCCAGCGGGTGGTTAACGGCCGTTTTGCCACCAACCGACGAGTCAACCTGCGACAGTAAGGAGGTCGGCACCTGAATAAAGCGAACGCCACGCTGATAACTCGCCGCAGCAAAACCGGTCAGATCGCCAATGACGCCGCCGCCTAAGGCGACAAGCGTCGTATCACGACCGTGCGGTTTTTGCAGAAGGGCGGTAAAGACCTGATCCATCACGGCCAGCGTCTTATACTGCTCGCCGTCGGGTAAGATCACCTGATCCACATTGACCCCTGCCGCTGTCAGCTGCGCTATCAGCGGGTCAAGATAGAGCGGGGCCAGCGTCTGGTTTGTCACCACCATGGCGTTTTCGCCCGCCTTCAGCGGCCAAAAAGAAGCCGGATCGTTAAACAGTCCGGCGGCGATAGTGATGGGGTAACTGCGTTCCCCCAGTGAGACGGTGATCTTCTCCATGATGCCCGATACCTGTTAAAGAGTCTTCGAACGTTGGATCAACTTTTTTCCAACATGTGGATAATCTGATTCGCCACCACTTTGGCACTCTGATCATCGGTGCGGATGGTGACATCGGCGATCTCTTCATAGAGCGGATTACGTTCACCGGCCAGTGCTTCGAGCACTTCGCGCGGCGGCGAATCCACCTGCAGCAACGGACGTTTTTTGTCACGCTGGGTGCGCGCCAGCTGCTTCTCGATGGTGGTTTCAAGATAAACCACAACACCGCGGGCGGAGAGACGATTACGCGTTTCCCGGGATTTGACGGAACCCCCGCCTGTCGCCAGGACGATGCCTTGCTTCTCGGTCAGTTCGTTAATGATTTTTTCTTCGCGATCGCGAAAGCCAGCTTCGCCTTCGACATCAAAAACCCAGCCCACATCCGCTCCGGTGCGTCGCTCAATTTCCTGATCGGAATCGAAGAACTCCATGTTGAGTTGCTGAGCCAACTGACGGCCAATAGTGCTTTTGCCGGCACCCATCGGCCCAACCAGAAAGATATTGCGTTTCTCTGCCATTTTGTCGGTATTACTAAGAATTCGTTAATGATACCCCGCGTTCAGCATTTGCTGGCGGGACAGGAACTGAGACCTCATGAGCGTTAGCAAGAGTCAGATGAAAAATTATCTCAACACTCAAGGCTGTTTGGCAACCGATTATATTGCCTTCAGCACATCCATTTCTGGATTGGCCTGTGTTCGCGAAACTGTAACGCGCCAGCGCTGCGTCTTTACAACGCGGCTTACAGAGGAGTTTACTAATCTGCTTGCCTGGATTTACCGGGCATAGACGGTTACACCGTATTGAAAATCGCTAAACCTTGTAAGCTAATTCCTCTCCGGCGTCAACGCAGTTGGCCTTCAGGAACACATTTTCCGTTTTATCCACCCGTAAGCGCTGATTCCCTGACCAATCGCGGCGTAATGAAGATGACCAGCTCTCTTTTTTTGCGCTGTTCCGAATGCTGGCGAAACAGCCCGCCAATCAGCGGCACGTTTCCCAGCAGCGGCACCTGATTCTGCCCGCGCGTGCGCTGCTGCTGAAAGATACCGCCTAATGCCAGCGTTTGCCCGTCGCTGACCGTGACCTGCGTCTCAATTTCCTGTTTATCAATAGATAATATGTCGCTGTCGCCGCTTCGGATGGTGCGACCCGGCATATTCTGGCTGATATGGATTTTCAGCTGAATGCGGCCCTTGCCGGAGATGGCGGGCGTCACCTCCATGCCCAGCACCGCCTCTTTAAACTCAATACTGGTGGCGCCGCTGTTGCCTGCCGACACGGCATAGGGAATTTCGGTGCCCTGCTTGATCGAGGCGGTCTGCTGATGCGAGGTAAAGAGACGGGGACTGGCGATAATTTCAATCTGGTTCTCCTGCTCCAGCGCACTGAGCTCCAGATCCAGAAGCCCGCCGCCGATGCGCGCCAGCGCCATCCCTACGCTGATGCCCGGAGAACTCACCGCCAGCGGAATAGCCAGCCGGGGATGATGCAGGATGTCGGTCACCGCCGCATCACCCGCCTGCAGCCCCCACTTCACCCCCAGCTCCTGCAGATGCTCTTCGCTGATGGTCACGATGTGCGCCGAAAGCTCGATCTGCTCCAGCGGCCGATCCAGCGCCCGTATCCAGCGCTCCGTCTCTTTTAACGCGGCCGCCGTATCGCGCAACAGCAGTGCATTGGTGCGTTTATCGATTGTTACGCTGCCGCGCGGCGTCATGAGTGTCTGCCGTTCACTCAGCAGACTCGCATGGACCTCACTGGCGCTGGCATAGCGCAACACTACGCTACGCTGCTGCAGGGGGCGCTGCTGTAACGCTTCCTGCTGCTCAGCCTGACGCGCCTGTTGCTGAGCCTGCTGCCAGCTGGCCGGGTAGACCATCAGGACATTGTCCTGTTCGATCAGCGTCAGCTTTGCCATGCGCGCCACCAGATCCAGCGCCTGATGCCAGGGCACATTATCCAGCCGCAGAGACAGCGTCCCCTCCACGTCCGGCGCAATCAGCAGGTTGATCTGCTGATAATCCGCCAGTGCCTGCAGAATACGCGTCACCGGCGCATGATCAAACGTCAGGCTGAGCGGCTCTTCATCGGCGGCGTAAACCGGCAGCAGGCCGCTCAGGGCCAGCAGCAGCAGGGCTATCCTTGTCATGCGCTCCTCCGTTTAAATAGATCCGGGTCTGTTGTGCCTCGCAGCTATCCGGCACCACCAGGGTGATACTGTGACGGCGGATATCAGCAGGCTGCCAGGGGGCAACGGGAAACGGCCTGCCGCTGCGGGCCATTATGCTCTGCCCCTGTGGGGTCAGCAGCCAGGCGTGATAATGCGCCTCGCGCCCGACGATCCCCTGCAGCCGCCAGCCGGTCAGGGGCGCGACGACGGCCTTGCAGAGCGACGTTGCGACAGGCTGAAACGGATCCCGCGCCAGCACGCCGCCACCGCAGAGCAGCAGAATCAGCAGGCTATAGCGCATCGTCAGGGTCCAGCCAGAGCTGCGCGACCAGAAACGGCGGCTGTGAGCGCAGCTGAAAATGGTGCGGAAAAGGCGCATCACCTTCGGCAAGCTCGGCAAACAGCGACTGGAACGCCGGCCACTGCAGATGCAGCGTCAGCGTGCGCGAAGCGGTATCGGGCTGCCACGCCTCAAGCTGGTGATGACGTGCGGCCAGAATCGCGTCCATGGCCCCGTCCGAATCGGGTCTGGCGCGCTGCAGGGCCTGCAGTTGCGCCTTCAGCTGCGCACTAGCGGGATGCTGCTGCCACTGCTGCTGGCGTTGCTGCAGAGTGTGGGTTAACTGCGACAGCATCTGCTGTTCCACGATCAGCGCCTGCTGCCGGGGGCGTAACAGAGCGACCCCGAAGAGCAGCAACAGCCCGGCAGAGACGATCGCGAGCAGCCCGTAGCGTGGCAACGCAGTCATCTGCCACCAGCGATCCCACCACTCACTCATCATTCACCTCCCGCAACGTCAGTTGCAGTGAAAAGTGATAACGGCCATCAGGCTGGCGCTTAACGCCGCCCTGCTTCACCTGGTCAAACAGGGTGACAGTGGTTAACCGCTGGCGGAACTGCCGGATCGCCACCATATCCTGTGCCATTCCCTCCAGCATCAGACGCTGGTCGCGCTTCTCCAGCCGGGTCAGCCAGGCGCTGTCGGGTAACAATGCGGGTAAATCCAGCCAGAACTGCTGCCAGGCGACCCGCTGCGCCCGCTGCCTGCGCTGCTTCGCCTGCTGCTTCTGTACGACCGCGAGCTGCGCCAGCAACGCCTTCTGTTCCGCCAGCTGTTTTGCCAGATGGTTCAGCGCCTGCTGCTGCACACCGGTAGCCTGCGCCACATGCTGACGCGCCTGCTGGATACGCCATGCCTGCTGCATCACCGCCAATAAGAGGCTGATGGCCACCAGTAACAGCACCGCCAGGCTCTGCCGTCGCTGCTGCTGAAGACGTCGCTGCCGCCAGGGCAGCAGATTAACCGCGATATGCATTATTCGTCCCCGCGCAGCGCCAGTCCGGCGGCCAGCACAAACGCGCCCGGATTTTCCGGCAGAGGCGGCTGTTGATAGCGAAAGAGATCGAAAGGAGAAAACAGAGTGGCGTCAGCCGGCAGCACCGCTTCTCCGGCTGCACACCAGGCGACAGCTGGCGCGTCAGGAAAAGCCTGCCGGAGAGCCTCGGGCGTGGCAACCCCGGCGGTATCGACAGCGGTATGCGCATCGCTCCAGAGCCAGCGTTCATCCTGATGCAGGGCCAGCACCGCGCCCGGCGGCCATGCTGCCTGCCGGACCAGTCGCTTCAGCGCGTCGGTCGTGAGTTCAAACACCTGCGGCGTGAGTCCCGCCTGCAACAGGGGAGTCATCCACTGTTCGATGATCTCCAGCCGTGCTGCCGTCACGCAGAGCTGACCTTCCTGTGCCGCCGGGCGATAATCCAGCGCCAGCGCGGCAGGCTCCAGCGGAAAGAGACGGCGCGCAGCCGCCTGCACATAGTGTTCCAGTGCCTGCGCCTTCAGCGGCTGCGCGGGCAGCGGGAGCTGACGCTGCAGCACCAGCCGGGCGGGCAGTGCGACCCGCAGCGAGTAACGGCGCGGCAATCGCTGACGCCAGGCGGTTAAGGCCGCCAGTAACTCAGGTGAAGATTGCAGCACGTCGTTTCTTAACGTATCTTGCGGCAGCCGCTGCTGCCACCAGTGGCGTAGCTGCCAGCCATCACGACGGGGCTGGAGGGCCAGGGCGCAAATCTGCCTATTCTGAATATCCAGCCCAATTTGCCAGGTATGAAAAGCCATCCGCGCGATCTCCTTATCGTCCGGGAAAATGGACATATCAAAGCGTCTGGCTTGCCTTTATACTACCGCGCGGTTGTTTATAAACTGCTCAAACGACAACAGATGGGAAATTCCAGGTGAAGTTCGTAAAGTATTTATTGATCCTTGCAGTGTGTTGCATCCTGTTGGGAGCTGGCTCGATTTATGGTTTATACAAATACATAGAGCCGCAGCTGCCTGACGTCAACACGCTGAAAGATGTGCGTCTGCAGACCCCTATGCAGGTTTACAGCGCCGATGGCGATCTGATCGCCCAGTATGGCGAGATGCGCCGTATTCCTTTGACGCTGCAACAGGTGCCACCGGTGATGGTGAAAGCTTTTATCGCCACCGAAGACAGCCGCTTTTATGAGCATCACGGCGTGGACCCGGTGGGAATTTTCCGTGCGGCCAGCATTGCGCTGGTTTCCGGTCATGCCTCCCAGGGTGCCAGTACCATTACGCAGCAGCTGGCCCGTAACTTCTTCCTGAGCCCTGAACGCACCCTGATGCGTAAGATAAAAGAGGCGTTCCTGGCGATCCGCATTGAGCAGTTGCTGAATAAAGATGAGATTCTTGAGCTCTATCTGAACAAGATCTATCTGGGCTACCGGGCTTATGGCATCGGAGCCGCCTCGCAGGTCTATTTTGGTAAGCCGGTGGACCAGCTGTCGCTGAGTGAGATGGCGATGATTGCAGGACTGCCGAAGGCGCCCTCAACCTTCAACCCGCTTTACTCACCGAGCCGCGCCCTGTCGCGCCGCAACGTCGTGCTGGCGCGTATGCTGGATCAGCATTACATCACCCAGCAGCAGTATGACGAAGCCCGCAACACGCCACTGGTCGCGAAGTATCACGGTCCTGAAATTGCGTTCTCTGCCCCCTATCTGAGCGAAATGGTGCGTCAGGAGATGGTGAAGCGTTACGGTGACAGCGCCTACACCGACGGTTATAAGGTCTACACTACCGTGACCCGTCGTCTGCAGGAAGCCGCACAGACTTCGGTGCGCAACAACGTCATGGCCTACGATATGCGTCATGGCTATCGCGGGCCGACTCGTGTGCTGTGGAAAGTGGGTGAACCCGCCTGGGATCAGACAAAGATTGAGAACACGCTGAAGCCGCTGCCGGTCTACGGTCCGCTCCATCCGGCAGTGGTCACGGATGCGCGCAGCGATGAAGCGACGGTGATGCTGAAAGATGGCAGCAACGTATCGCTGACGTTAGCCGGTGTACGCTGGGCGCGTCCCTACAAGTCCGACACCGTGCAGGGGCCGACGCCGAAGAGCGTGACGCAGGTCCTGCAGGCCGGTCAGCAGATCTGGGTGCGCAAAGTGGGTGACGACTGGTGGCTGGGCCAGGTGCCGGATGTCAATTCAGCGCTGGTTTCACTGAATCCTGATGATGGTGCGGTACGTGCGCTGGTGGGCGGTTTCGCCTTTAACCAGAGCATGTTTAACCGTGCCACCCAGGCGCTGCGACAGGTCGGTTCTAACATCAAGCCTTTCCTCTACACCGCTGCGATGGATCGCGGGCTGACGCTCGCCTCGATCCTTAACGATGTGCCGATCTCACGCTGGGATGCAGGAGCCGGTGCGGACTGGCGTCCCAAGAACTCACCGCCAACCTATGATGGTCCGATTCGTCTGCGTCAGGGCCTGGGGCAGTCGAAAAACGTCGTGATGGTGCGGGCGATGCGTGCGATGGGCGTGGATTACGCCGCAGAGTATCTGCAGCGCTTTGGTTTCCCGGCGCAGAACATCATTCACACCGAGTCGCTGGCGCTGGGCGCCGCCTCGTTCACCCCGCTCCAGGTGGTGCGCGGCTACTCCGTGATGGCGAATGGTGGCTTCCTGATTGACCCCTACTTCATCAGCCGGATTGAGAATGAACAGGGCAACACCGTGTTCGAAGAGAAACCGAAGATCGCCTGTCCACAGTGCAATCTGCCGGTGATCTACGGTGAAACCAGGAAAGCGCTGGCGCTGAACGAAGAGAGTGTAGAGAACGTCGCAGCCTCAGACGCTAAGCAGAATCAGGCGGCGCCTCAGCCTGCACTGGAGCAGGTGCCGGCTCAGGCCCAGCAGGGCGGTCAGGCGTATGCGCCACATGTCATCAATACCCCGCTTAGCTTCCTGATCAAGAGTGCGCTGAACAGTAATATCTTCGGCGAACCGGGCTGGATGGGCACCGGCTGGCGTGCCGGCCGTGACCTTAAACGTAATGATATCGGCGGTAAAACCGGTACCACCAACAGTTCGAAAGACGCCTGGTTCTCGGGCTACGGCCCGGGTGTGGTGACCTCCGTCTGGATCGGTTTCGATGATGCGCGCCGTGATCTGGGCCGCAGCACGCTCTCCGGTGCCATTCCCGATCAGATTTCGGGCTATGAAGGCGGCGCGAAGAGTGCGCAACCGGCATGGGATGAGTTCATGAAGAGCGCGCTGGAAGGCGTCCCGGTGCAGCCGTTAACGCCGCCGGACGGGGTGGTGACGGTCACCATCGACCGCAGCACCGGCAAACTGGCTAATGGTGGCGGCAATACCCGTCAGGAATATTTCATCAATGGCACCCAGCCGACCGAATATTCGGTTCATGATGTGGGCACCACCATCATGGACAATGGCGAGAGTCACGAGCTGTTCTGACGTAACCGCTGGCGTGTGAAATCAACAAAGCCGATCGCTCTGACGATCGGCTTTTTTTTGCGTAAAAAGGGGATGGCCCAGGGGTTTAAAAAAGGATACGCAACGCTGCGTTTTCACATCACTGCCCTCCTCTGCTTTGCTGCCATCAGCAGGGAGTATCAGAGCGTAGTCTGGATCGATGGGGATAAAGTAGCGGGGGGACAGAATCAAATCAGAGGTTCAGCGGCGACACGCATAAAAAAATACCGCCCACATCAGTGACCGGCATTTTTTGTGCCTTATGTTATAAGGCGACAGCGTCCTGGCTTATTTGTGACTGTCACGAAAAAAGTCAATCGCATGTTATTATAGTGCTGAAAATCGCATTTCCCTGGCGCCAGCGGATAAAACAGATTGCATGGCAACGCAATACGTCGGGCCAGCATAATAGTTACCGCTTCGGATAACAGGGGGGATATTGGCTCTTGCGCCTCGCTTTTTATCGTGATAAGAAGCCTGCCAGATTGCTCATATTTAATTATTCGCGGAAACTGTTTATATATGGAAATTGAAATTGGCGATGTGCCGGACCAGAAGAGTGAAGAATATATTATTCAGCAACTCTGGCAGCATAATAGTGCTTTCGCTGACATCAACATGAAAACATTGAATGTTATCCTGTATGACGATGAGAAAAATATTCAGGGTGGCCTGTTAGCGCACACCTGGTGCGGCACGCTGGATATCCACTATTTCTGGATAGCCGAGGCGCAGCGCATGCATGGCACAGGGCGTAAGATGATGCAGGCAGCGGAAGAAGAGGCGCGTAACCGACACTGTCATATGGCAGTGGTAGACACACTGAGTTTTCAGGCTCGCGGTTTCTACGAGAAATTAGGTTATCGCGTTTATGGCGAACAGGAAGGCTATGCAGAGCGCTACGCACGCTACTATCTGGCAAAACGATTATAACCTGAATGATTTCAGCGAGGTGCCATGGATAGCCCCTACCGTAGTATCGATGAGTTTATTGCCCCATTCGCCACAACAATGGATCTGTTACCGACCCCGTGGGGATTTAAGGATGCGGCTTCACAGCATCTTTATATGAATGAAGCGGCCAGAAAGTACACGGCGACGCCTGAAAATTATCGCTTAGAGGGTAAGAGGGACAATGAATTCCCTACCCCCTGGAGCGATTGTGCCGATCAATTCTGCGAGCACGATCAACAGGCTGAAGCGGCAAAAGGCAGCGTTGCCGTGATTGAAACACATTACTGGTACGGCAATAACTACCTCTCCCCTTTTATCAGCGAAAAATATCCGGTGTTCGACCACAATAAGCAGCTGCTGGGCTGTATCTGGAATGCACGTCCGGTCGATAATCTCTCCGCGATGCGCTTTATCGATCAAAAGAAGGCGTCCGTTCTGACCACGCGGCTGGCGCATCCCCTGTTTACCTCCGCCGAACTGGATGTCATCTTCCTGCTGCTGCGGCGGTTCAATGCCAAAGAGATCGCGCGTATCTATAACCTGAGCGTAAAAACCATCAGCAACCGCATCACGACGCTTTATCAGAAAGCCGGAGTCCATTCGCTTCAGCAATTTGAGAGCTACTGCTACGCGGAATCGCTGGAAAGTTATCTGCCAGAGCGCTTTCTCAGCGCTGGCGTTATTTTTATTTAAATCGGTAAGGAAACCCTGCAGTGAGTAAATTTGACGATTACCCCCTGAGTCGCGTGCCTGAAAATAAACGACTTTCGCTGCTGAGCGTGGCGATTGTGCACATGGGTATGCTGACGGCGCTGGACCAGTTTATGCTCGGGGCCGTGCTGGGCAACGGTATGTCCACGGGTGAAGCTTTTACCGCGATTACCCTGGCCAGCCTGCTGTTTGGTGTGCTGACGTTTGCGCTCGGCTATGCCGGAATGCGCGAAGGTCTGCCCGGTAGCCTGCTGGCACGCTGGTGCGGCTTTGGCCGTCACGGTTCGGTGCTGATTGGCCTGCTGGTGGCAATCAGCCTGCTGGGGTGGTTCGGCATCCAGAATGCGGTCTTCGCCCGGTCGCTGAGCTATGCGCTCGATGGCCGGCTCAGCTTCGCCGAAGCGGCAGCCCTGTCAGGGGGTGTCCTGACCCTGCTGGTGACCTTTGGTTTCCGGGCGCTGCGGTTTACCGCCCGCATTGCCGTACCACTCTTTATTGCACTGGTGGGCTGGATTTTCTGGCACGCCTTTCACGGTCAGGCTGGCCCTGTTGCTCAGCCAGCGGTAGCGGCTGATCCCATTACCGTGAGCGCCGCAATTACCATGGTGATTGGCGGCGCAATCCTGGCCAGCCTGATGACGCCCGATCTGACCCGTTTCTCACGCAACGGAAAAGATGTGTTTGCCATTACGCTGCTGACTATTCTGGCGGGCGAATATGGGATCAATGGCCTGGCGATTCTGGTCGCCAGAGAGCTGCAGACTGCCGACATTATTGCCATCATTACGCAGACCACCAGCACCCTGGGGTTGTTTGCGGTAGTCTTTTCAACCCTGCGCGTTAACGATCTGAATCTCTACTCCTCCACCCTGGGCATCAGCAATGCGATCGAGGGGGTGACGGGCTATAAGCCGCGCTATCAGGTGATTACGCTGCTGCTGGGGGTGCTCGGCACGCTCTGTTCTATTCTGGGGATCCTCGACCGGTTCGTCGATTTTCTGGAGCTGCTGGGTGTGGTCTTCCCACCGGTTCTGGGGGTGATGATTATTGATTACTACGTGCTGAAAACCAGCCGTCAGACGCTTGCGCTGGGCCGCACGGAGAATGCCCTGCCGCCCGTCTCGGTGTCGATTGGCTGGCCGGCACTGATCGCCAGCCTCGCGGGTGCGGCCACCGGCCTGTTTATTGAGCGCGGCGTCCCGGTCTTCAACTCGTTAATCGTCGCCTGCCTGGCTTATCTGGTGGCGGCGCCTCTGTCCAGGCGGCTATCAGCGCGGCAGACAGGCGCGCTGACGGACTGATTACGCTCCTTCTCTGCTGATTGCGCCGCTGGCTGGCGCAATCAGTAGCTCAGCCGTCCCTGTCTGACCAGCCATTCACGGGCCATAAACAGCGCACTGACGTTGCGCGCCTCGCGGAAGTCGGGCTCTGCCAGCAGCGACATCATATCGCTCAGCGGCCAGCGATGAACAATCAGCGGCTCCGGCTCATCCCCTTCCAGCCTTTCGGCGTAGAGCCCTTCCGCTACCACAATATTCATTTTGCTGGAGAAATAGGAGGGGGCCAGCGTGAGTTTGCCCAGCGTCGTCAGCGCGTTTGCGCCAAAACCGACCTCTTCCTTCAGTTCACGCACCGCGGCCTCGTTGACGGTTTCCCCGGCGTCGATCAGCCCTTTCGGAAAGCCGAGCTCATAAGTTTCCAGTCCGACAGCATATTCCTGAATCAGGATCAGATGATCATCGATAATCGGTACAATCATCACAGCTTCCCGTTCTGAGGGCTTCATGCGCTCATAAACGCGACGTGCGCCATTACTGAAGGCCAGGTCGACCGATTCAATCGTGAATAACCGCGAACGCGCCACGGCAGTGATATTGAGGATGTCAGGTTTTTTTGGAATTTTCATATCAGCCTCAAAGTAATCTGCGCCTCCTGGCGGGAGCAAATTAGCATACCTAACCACAGACAATTGTGCGACAGTCAGACAAGAACGTTATCGTTGCATAGATTCTGACGATTGAATAACAGCCTTTAGTTACCAGTTAAGACTAAATTTGCATTAGTCAATATGCTGCGATAAGTTTCAGATAATACCGATATTTAATCCAGTCTGGGCCGGTTACCATTCGGACAAGGCATGGTTTAACAAATGCTAATCAGATATACGCTGGCACTATTTCATCAGATGCCTGACACCCTGGGGTTATATAATCTTCCGCTGTGCCGCGCTGACCGTGCGCACGACCGGAAGCGTAAGTTAAAAGTGAAGGCAGCATTTTGGCTGAGTTGAGCAGAGCATGAGCACAATCTTTATGATCCTGGCCATAGTGCTGACCTGTTCAATCCTGGCAGGTATTGGGTTCTGGTACGCGATGCGGCATCGCCCGCCCCTGGCGAAACCACTGCCATTTATCAGCCCGCCCTGTCGTAAACTCTCTGCTCAGGAGCGGGAGGCCGTCGACAAGTATGTCGCCGCGCTGGAAAAGCAGTCCCGCACTACGGTAACCACCGATAAACGCAGGGCATCTGAACGTCTGGCGCTGACCGCACAGAGCAATAACGTCTATCCGGTTACCCGGGCGATCACCCGCTACGGCCTGTCAACGGACGACCCCCACAAATGGCGCTACTACCTGGATGAAGTCGAAGTTCATCTGCCGCCGCTGTGGGAGCAGTACATCACCGACGAAAACTATGTTGAGTTAATCCGCACCCAATCCATTCCGCTGGTGATCTCGCTGAACGGCCATTCGCTGGCCGATTACGCCGTGGATCAGCAGTCGCTGCCGACGCTGATGCGTCCGATGTCGACCAACGCCTCTATCCGCAAAGCAGAAACGGAAAATATTGAGCTGCTGAAGGTGCGCAAAGAGACGCCGGAAGAGTATCGACTGTCACGCCCTGACGGCACCCGTGAAGCGGTGATGATCTCCCTGGCCTTTCTCCTGTTCTTCTTCAGCCTGTTAGTGCCCGCCTCCCTGATGATCTGGCTGGTGCTGACCGGTGCCCTGATGATTGCGGCCAGCCTGTGGCTGCTCTATCGCATTCCCGGCGAGCGCGGCCTGCGCGATATCCACTGTCTGCGCGGTGCGCCGAAACGCTGGGGCCTGTTCAGCGAGTCGAACCAGGAGCAGAGCAACATTACCCTGGGGATTATCGACCTCGCCTATCCGCCGCACTGGCAGCCTTACGTGGCGCACGATCTCGGTCAGATCACCGATGTGGAGATCTACCTCAATCGTCAGGTAGTGCGTCAGGGCCGCTTTCTGTCACTGCAGGATGAAGTGAAAAACTTCCCGATTCAGCGCTGGCGGAAAAATGTAGTGCTGGCCTGCGGTTCACTGATGGTGCTGACCCTGCTGGTCACCTGGATCCCGCTCGGGATGCCGGTGAAGCTCAGCCTGGCCTGGGCCAGAGGCACAGACAGCCTGGAAGTCAGCAGCGTCGATAAACTCAGCGGTGTGGCGCTGAACATTGGCGACAGCCTTAAAGTCAGCGGCACCGGGATGTGTTCGGTACCGGATAACTATCAGAGCAACCGCAGTTACGCCTATATGCCCTTTGACTGCTCTGCAGTCTACTGGAACAACGCTACGCCGCTGCCGCAGCCTCAGTCGGACATTATCGACAAAGCCTCGGCGCTGCTGGATACCACGACAAAGCAGCTGCATCCGGAAACTAATACCGATCCCAAACTGAACCCGCAACTGGCCTCGGCGATTCAGAAGTCCGGGATGATCCTGCTGGACGATTTCTCCGATCTGGTGATGAAGACCCAGGACCTCTGTAATCAGCCGCAGGATTGCCTGCGCCTGAAGAATGCGCTGGTGAATCTGGGTAATGCCAAAGACTGGGAGGCGCTGATGCGCCGGGCGGACTCCGGCCAGCTCAACGGCATGAATGTGCTGCTGCGTCCGGTCAGCGCAGAAGCGCTGGAAAACCTGGTGAATACCGCCACCTCGACCTTCTTTTTCCGCGAAACCCGCCGGGCGGCAGAGAATCTTAACAGCCCGCCGCCGGGTGGCTTCCTGATCGTCAGCGACGAAGGCCGTCAGCTGGTGAATCAGCCTCAGCCAACCGTATCGCTGTTCGACCTCGATCCCCCTTCTCAGTGGCGCGAGCTGCAACGGCTCTCCGCCATGCTGCTGCACACGCCTTTCAGCGCCAGCGGCATTATCACCAGCATCTCCACCGATGCCAACGGAACACGGCATATCGCGCTGCACAACGAGCCGGATGCCATGGCGCAGTGGCGCTACCTGGGCACCGTGTTGCTGCTGCTGGTGCTGATGATCTGCGGTGTGTTCAACGGCGTGCTGGCGCTGCGTCGTATGCACCGCAACCGTCAGCGCATGATCGATATCCAGCAATATTACGATAAGTGCTTCAACCACAACCTCGGGACTTTACAGGGCGTGCGCTCGATATTCTGAGCCCTGCCCTTCTGTGCTACCCTGTCGCCCGGTTTTTTTCAGGGTGAGACCCCGCAATGCTTAACTGGTCTGAGATTGATACCGTGCTGCTCGACATGGACGGCACGCTGCTGGATCTGGCGTTTGACCGTCACTTCTGGCTGGAGCATGTGCCTGAACAGCTCAGCCAGCAGCGCGGCATCGCCCGGGCAGAAGCCGATGCGATCATCGCGGAAAAGTATCAGGCCGTCGCCCATACGCTAAACTGGTATTGTCTCGATTACTGGGCCGGGGCGCTGGCGCTGGACATCCGCGCCATGACCTGGGCGATGCGCAGCCGGATCGCGCTGCGTGACGATACGCTGCCTTTTTTACAGGCACTGCGGCGCATGGGTAAGCGCACCATCCTGCTGACCAATGCGCATCCTTACAATCTTGACGTCAAACTGGCGCAGACAGGTTTAGCGCCGCACCTTGATTTATTACTTTCCACCCATACCTTTGGGTATCCGAAAGAAGACCAGCGCTTATGGCAGGCGGTACAACAGCACACCGGCTTTTCTGCGCCGCGCACGCTGTTTATCGATGATAGCGAAGTGATTCTGGATGCTGCGGCGTTATGGGGCATCGGCGGGTGCTTAGGCGTAAAAAACCCCGATTCGGGTCGTCCTGAGCAAATCTTTCAGCGTCACCGCGCCACCGGCGATTACCGGACGCTGATCTGAGTCAGGAGCAGCAATGAAAGAGAAAAGCAGCGAAGAGGTACGCCTCGACAAATGGCTGTGGGCCGCGCGCTTCTACAAAACCCGGGCGATTGCGCGGGAGATGATTGAAGGCGGCAAAGTGCATTACAACGGTCAGCGCAGCAAACCCAGCAAAGTGGTGGAGCTGAATGCAGAGCTGACGCTGCGTCAGGGCAACGACGAACGCACGGTGATCGTGGCAGAAGTCAGCACTCAGCGCCGTCCTGCCAGCGAAGCTCAGCTGCTCTATCGGGAAACCGAGGCCAGCATCGAAAAACGCGAAAAAGTGGCGCAGGCGCGCAAGCTCAATGCGCTGACTATGCCCCATCCCGATCGGCGACCTGATAAAAAAGAGCGTCGCGATTTGATGAAATTTAAATTATCGGGTGATGAATAACGTCGTCTTCGCTGACGCGCCATCACCCCGTTCCAGTGAGAGAAAAAATATGTCAGTCCAGGATCAACTGCACCGTTATCTGTTTGAAAATGCCGCTGTGCGCGGCGAGCTGGTGAACGTCTCTGACACCTGGCGTGAAACCGTGAAGAACCATGACTACCCGGCTCCGGTGAAAACCCTGCTGGGTGAGATGCTGGTCGCCACCAGTCTGCTGACCGCCACGCTGAAGTTCGATGGCGAAATCACCGTGCAGCTGCAGGGCGATGGCCCGCTGTCGCTGGCGGTCATTAACGGCAACAACAATCAGGAGCTGCGCGGCGTCGCGCGTCTCAAAGGCGACATTCCCGCTGACAGTACCCTGAAAAGCATGGTCGGCAATGGTTATCTGGTGATCACCATTACCCCGGAAAAGGGTGAGCGTTATCAGGGCGTGGTCGGTCTGGAAGGGGATACCCTGGCGGCGTGCCTGGAAGATTACTTCATGCGCTCAGAGCAGCTGCCGACGCGTCTGTTTATCCGCACCAGCGACAAAGGCGCGGCCGGGATCCTGCTGCAGGTACTGCCTGCGCAGGATACGGAAAAAGAGGCGTTTGAGCATCTGGCCACGCTGACCGAAACCATCAAAACGGAAGAGCTGATCGACCTGCCCGCCAATGAAACGCTCTGGCGTCTCTACCACCAGGAGGAGGTCACGCTCTACGATCCGCAGCCGGTGATCTACAAATGCACCTGTTCACGCGAACGCTGTGGCGAAGTGCTGACCACGCTGCCGCAGGAAGAGGTGGATGAGATTATTGCGGAAGATGGCAAAATCGAAATGCACTGCGACTACTGCGGTTCAGACTATGTGTTTGACGCGGTCGATATTGCCGCTATCCGCAGCCACTCGCACGAAAACAGCGACCGACTACACTGATTTTCCGGGCGGCCTCTGCCGCCCCTTTTCTCCCGCCCCGCTATCCCCATAATTTTTCAGACAAATTATCTTTTTTTACTTTCATAACATCTTTTAAACGTTCGAAACATGGCCTTAACGCGCCCTGAGTCGCATTTTTGGATCACTGCCCTTTTTCCCGAAACGCAGAAGAGTAAACTGCGCGCGATCGTGCAAACGCCCGGAAGCCCGGGGCCGATGCCTGAACAGCCCGGCTCACATTGCAGCGTTCCGCAACGATATGCCGGGGTGCGTCAGTCATCGGTCATATCCGATGCAACAGCTGGCGGCACGATCCCAACCTATCTCTGCTGTGCAGAACAGACACCGATTTAAGGAGCAGTAAAATGCGCGTTAACGGCCTGACCTCGCAAGACCTTGCCGCTTTGGGCATCGTGGATACCACGGAAGTGGTTTACAACCCTGATTACGACACGCTATTTCAGGAAGAGACGCGCCCGGACCTCGAAGGTTTTGCTCGTGGCACCCTGACGCAGAGCGGTGCGATTGCCGTAGATACCGGGATTTTCACCGGGCGATCGCCTAAGGATAAGTACATCGTACGTGATGACACCACGCGCGATACCCTGTGGTGGAACGATCAGGGCACCGGCAAAAACGACAACCAGCCACTGTCGCAGGAGACCTGGAACGCGCTGAAAAGCTGCGTCACCCGTCAGCTCTCCGGCAAACGCCTGTTTGTGGTGGATGCCTTCTGCGGCGCCAATGCCGATTCGCGTCTGAGCGTGCGTTTTATCACCGAAGTGGCCTGGCAGGCGCACTTTGTGAAGAACATGTTCATTCAGCCGGATGATGCCGAACTGGCCGACTTCACGCCCGATTTTGTGGTGATGAACGGCGCCAGATGCACTAACCCTGACTGGCAGGCGCAGGGGCTGCACTCTGAAAACTTCGTCGCCTTTAATCTCACCGAACGCATGCAGCTGATTGGCGGTACGTGGTACGGCGGCGAGATGAAGAAGGGTCTGTTCGCCATCATGAACTATCTGCTGCCGCTGAAGGGCATCGCGTCGATGCACTGTTCAGCCAACGTCGGCAAAGCGGGTGACGTGGCGGTCTTCTTTGGCCTCTCCGGCACCGGCAAAACCACGCTCTCCACCGATCCCGATCGTCAGCTGATTGGCGATGATGAGCACGGCTGGGACGACGATGGCGTGTTTAACTTCGAAGGCGGCTGCTACGCGAAAACCATCAACCTCTCTGAGCAGGCTGAACCGGAAATCTACCGCGCCATTCGCCGCAACGCGCTGCTGGAAAACGTGGTGGTACGCGAAGATGGCAGCATCGATTACGCCGACGGCAGCAAGACGGAAAACACCCGCGTTTCCTATCCAATCAATCACATCGACAATATCGTGCAGCCGGTCTCTAAAGCGGGCCACGCGAAGAAAGTCATTTTCCTGACCGCCGACGCGTTTGGCGTGCTGCCGCCGGTTTCACGTCTGACGCCGGAGCAGACGCAGTATCACTTCCTGTCAGGCTTCACCGCTAAACTGGCCGGCACCGAACGTGGCGTCACGGCGCCTGTCCCGACCTTCTCCGCCTGCTTTGGCGCGGCTTTCCTGACGCTGCATCCGACGCAGTATGCGGAAGTGCTGGTGAAACGAATGGAAGCGTCTGGTGCGCAGGCTTATCTGGTCAATACCGGCTGGAACGGCAGCGGCAAACGCATCTCCCTGAAGAATACCCGCGCCATTATCAATGCGATCCTGGCGGGTGAGCTGGATGATGCGCCGACGGAAACCCTGCCGATCTTCAACCTGCAGATGCCGGTTACGCTGGGTGAACTGGACAGTGATACGCTCGATCCGCGTCGTAGCTGGGAGAGTGAAGAGAAGTGGACCGCCGCCGCCAACGATCTGGCGCAGCGTTTTATTGATAACTTCACGAAGTACACCGATAACGCCGCAGGTGCTGCGCTGGTGAAAGCCGGCCCGCAACGCTAAAAAAAACGGCGCGGCAGTGTGCCTGCTGCGCCGCTTTTATCAGTTTGAGATGCTGTTGCCGCCGTTGTTATGGCTCAGTGCCATACTCTCTACCAGCGGTAGCCAGGCGCGAATACGCAATCCCCCGCGTTCGCTCTCGCCAATCTCCAGCGATCCCTGATGCGCATCGATAATACGCTGCACAATCGCCAGGCCAAGCCCCGTGCCGCTGGTGCTGCGGGCGCTGTCGCCCCGCACAAACGGCTGGAACAGATGCGCCAGCTGATCCGGCTTGATGCCCGGGCCATCATCCTCCACCTGGAACCAGGCGCGATGCAGCTCCCGTCCGCTGCTGACCTTGATCCAGCCATTGCCGTAACGTGCGGCGTTGACCACCAGATTGGCCAGCGCACGCTTAATCGACAGTGGATTGATATCCAGCATCAGCTCTTCCGGCATGACCGCATTTTCGATCTCACGCTCGTAGCCGCTTTCCGCAGCGACCACTTCGCCCAGCACGCTGTTGAGGTCGGCGCGCTCCGTCTGCATCTCCTGACCGGTGCGCAGGTAGTCGATGAACTGCTCAATGATGGCGTTGCACTCTTCGATATCTTTGTTAATCGATTCGGCCAGATAGCCATCCTGCTCGCCCATCATTTCGGTGGCCAGACGAATACGGGTCAGCGGCGTGCGCAGATCGTGACTGACGCCCGCCATTAACAGCGTGCGATCGTCAGCCAGTTGCTTCACCCCGGCGGCCATCTGGTTAAAGGCGCGGGTCACTGACCGCACCTCTGACGCACCATATTCGCGCAGCGGCGGTGGAATAATGCCGCGTCCGACCTGCAGAGCCGCATGTTCCAGATCCACCAGGGGTCGGTTCTGGATGCGGATAAAGAGCCAGGCCCCGCCGATCGCCAGCAGCATAATCGCCAGGGTATAGCGGAACAGCGGTGAGAAGTCGCCCTGATGAATCTCCGTCAGCGGCACCCGCACCCAGATATCGGGCGACAGCCAGGTTTTCAGCCAGACGACCGGGGAGTTCTTGTTGACCTCCACCCGTACATCGGTCGGCCCGCCCAGCTGCTGCCCCATCTGCTCGCTCAGAAATTCGTAGTGCTGCGCCCAACGCAAGCCGTTCTCTTCTGCCGCCGCATTGGTAAACAGCGAAATACCCAGTTCACGGTAGATCTCCCGGCGAAAGGCCGGCGGAACTTCCAGCTGCGTGCCATCTTCCAGCTGCAGCCGGTCGGTCATCAGCATACGGACTTCGTAGGCGAGCACCTTGTTGAACTGCTGCAGGCTGGGAAGGATGGCAAAGTTCAGCACCACCAGATAGGTCGTGACCAGGCTGACGAACAGCAGGGTCACGATCAGCAGCAGCGTGCGGGCGAATGAACTGCGTGGCGAGAAGCGCAGCCGCTTCATGCTTTGCTGCCGTCCGGCACAAAGACGTAGCCCAGGCCCCAGACGGTCTGGATATAACGTGGATGCGCAGGATCTTCTTCCACCATGCGACGCAGGCGGGAGATCTGAACGTCAATCGAACGCTCCATGGCGCTGTATTCACGGCCACGCGCCAGGTTCATCAGCTTATCGCGGGAGAGCGGCTCACGCGGATGGCTGACCAGCGCCTTCAGCACCGCGAACTCACCGCTGGTCAGTGGCATCGGCTCATCTTCACGGAACATTTCGCGGGTGCCAAGGTTCAGCTTGAACTTACCAAAGGCAATGATCGCCTCTTCCTGTGACGGTGCGCCTGGCAGCTCATTGGCCTGACGACGCAGCACGGCACGGATACGCGCCAGCAGCTCACGCGGGTTAAACGGTTTAGGAATGTAGTCATCTGCACCGATTTCCAGCCCGACGATGCGGTCCACCTCTTCACCCTTGGCCGTCACCATAATAATCGGCATCGGGTTGCTCTGACTGCGCAGACGACGACAGATAGAGAGGCCATCTTCGCCCGGCAGCATCAGGTCGAGCACCATCAGATGGAAGGATTCACGGGTTAACAGACGATCCATCTGTTCGGCATTAGCGACACTGCGCACCTGAAAGCCCTGCTCGGTGAGATAGCGTTCCAGCAGTGCACGCAGACGCATATCATCATCGACGACCAGAATTTTGTAGTTCTCTTGCATTTTCAACTCCCAAAGGCGCTATTGCCTGAGCCAACATTGTTAAAAAAAGATGCCTTATAGTGACAGTCATTAATGGTTTATATTCTAGCCAAAATTGTTACAAAGCATATTAAACAGGAGCTTATATTTATTCTGCGCCCCTTTCGGGCCGTTATCGCCCTTTTTACCCGCCGTCCGGGACGGTTACGGCAAATCTGAAAAAAAAGCGAAATTTCTCTGAATGGCTGGCGTCAGAAGCGTACCAGCGTTTATACAGTGAATAAATTCAGCGCGTTAGCAGATAATTTGACTTATAAACAAGCCATCACGGCAACGACCCTCCAGATAATCCACCTTATCTTCATTCTGACAGCATAATATTCCGGTCAAACCTGTTAAAGCACCACGCCTCTCTCGGATTAATTTGAGCCGGGCTTTCAGCAAGACCAGCAGAAATTAAAGTCCATTAAATCAATCAGTAAAGCCAACTTTTCGCCCCCCGAATTTTGAACCAGACTGCTCAGGCACCATTCGATGTCTCAACGGGGATTACACACAATGAAAAAAACAATTTTACTGCTCAGCGCGCTGGCTTTCAGCAGCATCAGCCCGGTCTATGCTGCAACAGCAACCGGTGAAGCGGCCGGTGCGGCTGCCACCACTACCGCAAAAGGTAACTCCGACGCCATCGGCGTGGGTGCTGTCGCTGCCCTGCTGGGCGTAGCGCTGGCCACCATGGGCGGCGGCGGTGGTGACGGTCACGGTACCGGCACCTCAACCACCACGGCGACCCACGCCGGAAAATAAGTTCGGACCGGCGAGTCCGGCTTCAGAACATCGGTTTAATTTTGATAGCAAGCTCCAACCCTTTCGCCGCCGGGGAAGTCAACGTGGGTTTTTAGCCTTTAAAAACCCTTTCCCCGACTCTTTTTTGCCGCCGCCTGTTTGCCTTACACTGAGCCTCTTTCGATCTCTCTGGCCGGTATAGCATGAAAACCCGACTGATTACCCGCGAAGGCTTTGACAAACTCAAAGCGGAACTCGACTATCTGTGGCGTGAAGAGCGTCCGGAAGTGACCAAAAAAGTGACCTGGGCTGCCAGCCTGGGCGACCGCAGTGAAAATGCGGACTACCAGTACAATAAAAAGCGGCTGCGTGAAATCGACAGGCGCGTCCGCTATCTGACCAAAAGTCTTGAGCAGCTGCGTATCGTTGACTACTCACCGCAGCAGGATGGCAGAGTCTTCTTCGGGGCCTGGGTAGAAATAGAAAACGATGAGGGCGACATCAAACGCTTCCGCATCGTGGGCTACGATGAGATTTTTGGCCGCAAAGATTACATCTCCATCGACTCGCCAATGGCGCGGGCGCTGCTGAAAAAAGAGGTCGGCGATGCCGCAACGGTGGAGACGCCGGTGGGCCCGGCGCGGTGGTATGTCAACGCCATTGATTACCCGCAATAACCATTCAGATTATCGCTGAAAGCCGCCCGCGTCTCTGGCATTTTTAACCATCAATCCGTATAACTGTCGGCTATTTCTCAACCCGGAAAGCAAGACAGTCCTGATGATGAAAGTTCTGAGCCAGATAATTGCCAGTGAGCTTCAGGCGCGTCCCGAACAAGTTGACGCCGCCGTTCGCCTGCTGGATGAAGGGAACACCGTGCCGTTTATCGCACGCTATCGTAAAGAGGTGACGGGCGGACTGGATGATACCCAGCTTCGCCAGCTTGAGACCCGCCTCAGCTATCTGCGCGAACTCGAAGAGCGGCGTCAGTCGATTCTGAAATCGATCGGGGATCAGGGTAAACTGACTGACGACCTCGCCCGCGCCATCAACACCACCCTCAGTAAAACCGAGCTTGAAGATCTCTACCTGCCCTATAAACAGAAACGCCGCACGCGTGGACAGATCGCGATCGAAGCCGGTCTGGAACCGCTGGCAGAGGCGCTCTGGCAGGATCCATCCCATCTCCCTGAGCAGCTGGCAGAGCAGTATGTCGATGCCGACAAAGGCGTTGCCGACGTTCGGGCCGCGCTGGATGGTGCCCGCTACATCCTGATGGAGCGTTTCGCTGAAGATGCCGCGCTGCTGGCGAAGGTGCGTAACTACCTGTGGAAAAATGCCCACCTGGTGTCGCGCGTGGTCGAAGGCCAGCAAGAAGCGGGCGCGAAGTTCCGCGACTACTTCGATCACCACGAAGCCCTGAGTAGCGTGCCGTCGCACCGGGCGCTGGCGATGCTGCGTGGCCGCAACGAAGGCGTGCTGCAACTGTCGCTGAATGCCGATCCACAGTTCGATGAAGCCCCGCGCGAAAGCTACGGCGAAACCCTGATCGCCGAACACCTGAACCTGCGCCTGAACAACGCACCGGCCGACAGCTGGCGCAAGGCGGTCGTAAGCTGGACGTGGCGCATCAAGGTGATGCTGCATCTGGAAACCGAGCTGATGGGCACGGTGCGCGAACGCGCTGAAGATGAAGCGATCAACGTCTTTGCCCGCAACCTGCACGACCTGCTGATGGCGGCCCCTGCCGGGATGCGCGCCACCATGGGGCTGGACCCCGGCCTGCGCACCGGCGTGAAAGTCGCGGTGGTGGATGCGACCGGCAAGCTGGTGGCGACCGATACCGTCTATCCGCACACCGGCCAGGCCGCCAAAGCCGCCGCCGCTGTCGCCGCGCTCTGCATGAAGCATCAGGTCGAGCTGGTGGCGATCGGCAACGGCACGGCGTCACGCGAAACGGAACGCTTCTTCCTGGAGCTGCAGCAGCAGTTCCCGCAGGTCACGGCGCAGAAGGTGATTGTCAGTGAAGCCGGGGCCTCGGTCTACTCCGCCTCAGAGCTGGCGGCGCTGGAGTTCCCGGATCTTGATGTGTCGCTGCGCGGCGCGGTGTCGATTGCCCGACGCCTGCAGGATCCGCTGGCTGAGCTGGTCAAAATCGACCCGAAATCGATTGGGGTCGGCCAGTATCAGCATGACGTCAGCCAGAGTCAGCTGGCGAAGAAACTCGATGCGGTGGTGGAGGATTGCGTGAACGCCGTCGGCGTGGATCTCAACACCGCCTCGGTCCCCTTACTGACCCGCGTGGCGGGCCTGACGCGCATGATGGCGCAGAATATCGTCAGCTGGCGTGATGAGAATGGCCGCTTTCAGAACCGTCAGCAGTTACTGAAAGTGAGCCGCCTTGGGCCAAAAGCCTTTGAGCAGTGTGCGGGCTTCCTGCGCATCAATCATGGCGATAACCCGCTGGATGCCTCAACCGTTCACCCGGAAGCCTATCCGGTGGTCGAGCGCATCCTGGCCGCGACTGAGCAGGCGCTGAGTGACCTGATGGGTAACGCGGGTAGCCTGCGTAACCTCAGCCCCCGCGACTTCATCGATGAGCGATTTGGTCTGCCGACCGTAACCGACATCATGAAAGAGCTGGAGAAGCCGGGCCGCGATCCGCGTCCTGAGTTTAAAACCGCGCAGTTCGCGGAGGGCGTGGAAACGCTAAACGACCTGACCCCAGGCCTGATTCTGGAAGGTGCCGTCACCAACGTGACCAACTTCGGCGCCTTTGTGGATATCGGTGTGCATCAGGATGGGCTGGTCCACATCTCCTCGCTCTCTGACCGCTTCGTCGACGATCCTCATCAGGTGGTGAAAGCGGGCGATATCGTCAAAGTGAAAGTGATGGAGGTCGATCTCCAGCGCAAGCGTATCGCCCTGACCATGCGTCTTGATGAGCAGCCGGGTGAAGGCAATGCACGCGGTGGAGCGCGGAGCGGAGCGCCGCGCGATGAGAAGCGTCAGGCCAGCCCGAAAGGTCGTCCGCGTCCGGCCACCGCCGCCGCCGGTAACAGTGCGATGGGCGATGCACTGGCCGCCGCGTTCGGTAAAAAACGCTAAGCTTTTCAGGGGCCATCTTCTGGCCCCTTTTTCACACCGCGCCGTCCGGTTGAAAATCCCCGCCATAACGCTACGCTAAAAAGACGCCTGTCATAAAAACAATACCTGCTGCGGCACCCAATTCACGATGGAAAAAATCACCGATCTGATCGATAAGATTTATGCTGGCACATTTCCGGAGGCGATCCTGGCGCGCCTGCTGGCTGACATCGCCGCCGCCCGTGACACGATCAAGCTGCCGCGTAAGGCACACTGGGATGAGCAGGATGTGGTGCTGATCACCTACGCCGATCAGTTCCGCGAGGCCGATAAACCAACGCTCAGCACCTTTTCCCGCTTCTATCAGCAGCATCTGCAATCTATTTTTCCGCTGGTTCACCTGCTGCCGTTCTACCCCTGGTCCTCCGATGATGGCTTTTCGGTCATGGATTACCATCAGGTCAATCCGCAGTACGGTGACTGGCAGGACATCGCACGTCTGCATCAGGAAACGCGGCTGATGTTTGACTTCGTCTGCAACCATATGTCGGCCGGCAGCGCCTGGTTCAGCCACTTTCTGGCGCAGGATCCCGGCTGGGACGACTTCTTTATCAGCATGCCGCCCGCTACCGATCTCAGTGCCGTGACACGTCCGCGCACCTCGCCGCTGCTGACCCCGTTTACCCTGGCAGATGGCGAGACCCGCTTTATCTGGACCACCTTCAGCGCCGACCAGATCGACCTGAACTTCGCCAGCCCTGAGGTACTGCGGCGCATGGTCAACGTCCTGCTCGACTATCTGATCCGTGGCGCCGACTATGTGCGGCTGGATGCGGTGGGCTATATGTGGAAAACGCCCGGTACACGCTGTATCCATCTGGAAAAGACCCATCAGCTGGTAAAGCTGTTTCGCGCGATAGCCGATCAGGTCGCGCCGGGCACGGTGATTATCACTGAAACCAACGTGCCGCATCAGGACAACATCAGCTATCTCGGCAACGGGCACGATGAAGCGCAGATGGTCTATCAGTTTTCGCTGCCGCCGCTGGTGCTGCACGCTCTCCACACCGGTTCGGCGCGCGCGCTGCGGCAGTGGGCCAGCACGCTGGATCTCAGCAACCGCGACACCACCTTCTTCAACTTTCTGGCGTCACACGATGGCATTGGACTGAACCCGGCGCGCGGCATCCTCCCTGAAGTGGAGATTGTGGCGCTGGTGCGCGATCTGGCGCTGGAAGGCGCCCTGGTCTCCTACAAAAATAACCCCGACGGCACCACCAGCCCCTATGAAATCAACGTCACCTTTCTGGATGCGTTGAATCGTGAAAGCGACGACGACGCCACGCGGCTGAAACGCTTTTTGCTGGCGCATGCGATTCTGCTGGCTTTTCCCGGTGTGCCGGCCATCTATATCCAGAGCATTCTGGGCGGCCGGAATGATTATGCCGGGGTGCGGGCTGCCGGGCACAACCGGGCGATCAATCGTCAGAAGTATGAACTGCAGCAGATAGAGTCGGCGCTGGCGGGCGGGGAGTGGCTGCGTCAGCAGATCTCTATCCGGCTCGGACAGCTGATCCAGTTGCGTCGGCGACAGCCGGCTTTTCATCCGGATAATGCGATGACGCTCTATGAGAGCGAAAACGCTGTGCTGGTGCTGCGCCGTCATCAGCCGGAAAGCGGTGAGGGTTTACTCTGCGTGTTTAATCTCAGTGGACGAACGGTGGAGACGCGGTTGCCAATGGCGCATACGCTGCAGGATGTGGTGAGCGGCGAGAAAGTTGATGGCACCCAGCCGGTTAAGCTGGATGCCTGGCAGTTCATGTGGCTGCGATAATTACTTGTAAACTTCAGCGGTGGCGCTGAACTTACCGTGTTCGCGACCGGCGATCACGCGGTAATATTTGCCGCCTTTTTCGTCAGCAAGTTTAGACAGCACTTTTTTGGCATCCATTGGCGACGTGGTTTCCGCCGTGGTGTTCACGGTACCAATCTTCTCCAGTTTCATTGTCTTAACTTCTTCGTTAGTGACTTCCTTTGCTGCCATTGCAGAAAATGAAATCGCGCCCATCATCATTGAAGCCACAACCCATTTTAAAACCTTCATTATGTTTACCCTCATTCATGATCCATTGTGAGATGTAAGCAGCCGCTAAACGCGTAAGGCAGTATGGAACGGCATAGTCATTTCCGTGACTAATCACATAAAATTGCAGCGGCCTTGCTCACAAAGAGAAGTATTGCTGCTGCCAGCGATTTTGCCACCACAAAGCCTGATTATCCCGGCAAATTATTGATAAAACTAACAATATGCTGACAAAATACCCCGGTGTGCGAAATAAAAGGCGCATGTGCTGCTTTTTCAATAACCACCGAAGGCGATGCCGGTAACGTCTCATCCAGTTCTGCAGCAATGCGGCGCGGTACCAGTCCGTCCAGTGCGCCATAGAGCCGCAGAAACGGCAGCGTGATTTGCGGCAGCGCGTCGCGCAGATCGACCTCGCGCAGAATCTCCAGCCCGGCATCCAGCACCGCCACCTCCGGCATCGGCTGCGACAGCACCACGTCTTTCAGCTGCCGCGCATCGGCGCGCGCCGTTTCGGTGCCCAGCGTCTGCAGCGCCAGGAAACGCTCAACCGTGCGCTGGAAATCGTTGCTGAGCATCTGCTGAAAGTTCTGCAGCGTCTCCGGTTTAATGCCGGGCCAGCCCTCTGTGGCGGTAAAACAGGGCGAGGAGGCGACGGTGATCAGAGCCGCCAGCCGGTCAGGGGCGGTCAGCGCCAGCTCCGTGGCCACCAGCCCGCCCAGCGACCAGCCCATCACGATCGCCTGCGGCGGCAGCGACGGCAGCAGCTGCGCGGCCATCTGTTTCAGCGTTAATGCGCCCGCGTTCTGACTGCGGCCATAACCCGGCAGATCGACCAGATGCAGGCGACAGTGCGGCCTGAGTCGCGGAATAATGGTTTGCCAGACTTCAGCATTCAGTCCCCATCCGTGCAGCAGCACAAGATCGCGTTTTCCTTCCCCGCAGGTGTGCCAGTAAAGCGACGTCATCAGTTACTATCCCGAAAATGAAAAGGAGGTCGCTATGCTAGCAATGCCCGCCCTGTGTTGGCTATGCCGGATGCCACTGCGGATCGCCGGGCATGGCCTCTGCAGCCTCTGCCTGCGCGAACTACCGCCGCTTCCCCTGCTCTGTCCGCGCTGTGGCTTACCGGCAGGCTCCGCCACGCTCATCTGTGGTCGCTGCCAGCAAAAACCGCCCGCCTGGCAGGCGCTCATCTGCGTGAATGACTACCGTCCCCCCTTCAGCCAGTGGGTTAATCAGCTGAAGTTTTCGCACATAACCGCACTCAGGGTGATGCTGGCCCGGCTGCTTTTGCTAAGCTGGCAGACGGTGTACCGGCGCGGCGGCGTGCCGCGTCCCGACCTGCTGCTGCCGGTGCCGCTGCATCATCGCCGACGCTGGCAGCGCGGCTATAACCAGACGGGTTTGCTGGCCGCACCGCTGGCGCACTGGCTGGGGTGTGAATGGCGCGAAGGCGTTTCCCGCCCACATCGGGGCGCAGTGCAGCATCAGCTCAGCGCCCGCCAGCGCCGCACCAACTTACGCGGGGCATTCCGCCTTGAAATGGCGGTTCAGGGCCGCCATATCGCCCTGCTGGATGACGTGATTACCACCGGCAGCACCGTAGAGGAAATCAGCCGCCTGTTACTGACGCAGGGCGCGGCCAGCGTGCAGGTCTGGTGCCTGTGTCGTACCTTGTAGAGCGTCTGTGATGGGCGTATTATAACCAACTAAATTAGTCAACTATTGAGCAATCGACATGATCCGAATTACTGACTCTGCCCAGGAACATTTTTCTAAACTGCTATCCAAACAAGAAGATGGCACCCAGATTCGCGTATTCGTGATTAACCCGGGTACGCCAACGGCTGAATGTGGCGTCTCATACTGTCCGCCCGATGCCGTTGAAGCCACCGACACCGAACTGAAGTTTGAAAAGCTGTCAGCCTACGTTGATGAACTGAGCAAACCCTATCTGGAAGATGCTGAGATCGACTTCGTGACCGATAACCTCGGTTCACAGCTGACGCTGAAAGCGCCGAACGCCAAAATGCGTAAAGTCTCCGATGATGCGCCGATGGTAGAACGCGTTGAGTATCTGCTGCAGGCGCAGATTAACCCGCAGCTGGCCGGCCACGGCGGTCGCGTGTCGCTGATGGAGATCACCGACGACGGTTACGCCATCCTGCAGTTTGGCGGCGGCTGTAACGGCTGTTCGATGATCGACGTGACGCTGAAAGATGGTATCGAAAAAGAGCTGCTGGCCGCCTTCCCGGAACTGAAAGGCGTGCGGGACATCACCGAGCACCAGCGCGGCGAACACTCCTTCTACTGATGAACAGCGCGCGGCAGCCTGACTGCCGCGCTTTTTTTACCCCTCTTTCTCGCCTGACTGACGCTGCTGGCTCACCACCTTCAGTAGCGCATTCACCTCCTTGTCCGCAAACATCTCCTCCAGCGTTTTGCTCAGCTTGCGTCGCCAGTTAGGGTACTCATCCACCGTGCCCGGCACGTTGACCGGCGTGGTCATGCCGAGCCAGTCTTCCGGCTGCAGACCCAGAAGCGCACTGTCCGTATCTGCCAGGAAGCGATGTATCGCCCGGTTCAGCGCAGGCGTCATCGCGAGCTTTTCCGCCTTTTTCTGGCTGCGGGCCGGTAAGGCACCCGCCTGATGCAGCGCATCCAGCAGCGCCTGTTTCTGTGTGGCGCGCTGCTCATGCAGCGCCTTCACCGCATCACCCGGATAGAGGCCCAGCTTCTCGCCCAGCGTCAGGTCGCCCTGCTCCCAGAAGCCGGTCAGCGTCGGCAGGTCGTGCGTGCTGGCGCTGGCGATCGACTGGCGCGGATAGTCCTGTGGTGCGCGATAACGCTCATCTTTCTCCTGCTCAAACCAGAGCACCTTCCATGAAAAGACGCCGCTCTTGCGCAGCAGGCTGACGATCTCCTGCGGCACGGTGCCCAGGTCTTCGCCAATGACCATGCAGCGCAGCCGGTGACTCTCCAGCGCCAGGATGCTCAGCAGGTCGTTCACCGGGTAGGCCACATAGGCCCCTTTATCGGCGGTTTCTCCGGCGGGCACCCACCAGAGACGCAGCAGGGACATCACATGGTCGATGCGCAGCGCACCGCAGTCGCGCATGTTGGCGCGCAGCATATCGATAAACGGCTGATAACCACGCGCCTGCATCACATGCGGATCCATCGGCGGCAGCCCCCAGTTCTGCCCCAGCGGGCCGAGGCGATCCGGCGGCGCGCCGACGGAGGCCTGCAGGCGATAGAGCTCAGGGTCGTGCCAGGTTTCCGCGCTGCCTTCCGCCACGCCCACGGCCAGATCCCGGTAGAGGCCGACGCTCATTCCCAGCGCCTGACTGTGCGCCCAGCAGCCAGAGAACTGCTGCTGCGCCAGCCATTGCAGCCATTGCCAGAACGCAATCTCCTCTTCATGCTCTTCACACCACTGCTGCACCTCCGGCGACTGGCTGTTGCGCCACGCTTCCGGCCATGCGGGCCAGCCGCCCTGCTGGCTCTTGTCGGCCTGTCGCGCCAGCTGGATGCCGTCATAGGCCGCCTGATAGCGCAGGCTGTCGCCGCCCTCACGGACAAACGCAGCCCAGGACTGCTGCTCCTCGCTCTGGCTGTCCCGCCCCCGGAAGTGTGTCCAGGCGTGGCGCAGCGCCGCGAGCTTCAGCGCCATGACCGCCTCATAATCGACGTGCTCCGCCTCACGCGCCCGGGTCAGCGCCTTTTGCGTTCTGGCGCTTTTCCACCACTTCTGCGCCGCGGCACTTTCCCGGAAATCGCTTACCTGATCGACGTCGATATAGATGACGTTCAGCCAGCGGCGCGACGACGGGCTGTAGGGGCTGGCGAAACCGGGGCTGGCGGGATAGAGCGCATGCAGCGGATTAAGCCCGACGAAGTCGCCGCCGCGTGCAGCCAGCTGCACCAGCAGCCGATCGAGATCGCCGAAGTCGCCGATCCCCCAGTTCTGCTCTGAGCGTACGGTATAGAGCTGCACCAGCGCGCCCCAGCGTTTTTCGCCCGCCTCCAGCGCCGGCGGCAGATAGCAGCGGCGTGGCGCAACGACAATCCGCGTCTGCCAGCTTTTCTTCCCTTTGGTGAGCGTCAGCTGATGATACCCCTGCGTCAGCGGGCCAGGCAGCGTAAAAGGCTCACCTGCGGTCAGTTCGCCGCTGTGCTGTTTGCCCTTTTCCGTCTGCAACTGCCAGTGATAGACGCCGCTGCCCTCTGGCGTCAGCTGGCGTTTGCCGCTGCCGCTGAAGACCGCAACCGGGGGCAGCGGCGATTTTTTTGCCTTCTGCGGCTGGCTCATTATCGCCAGCAGCGCGCGCTTAGTCTCATCGCTGATTCCTGCTTTTTTGCCGTTTACGTCGATGTAATTCAGTGAGATACCCGCGGCACGGGCGGACTGATCGAGTGAATCTTGTTTCATTGCTGCTCCTTAGCGCGGTGCCTGCCAGATACGTTGCTGATAATCACGAATGGATCGGTCCGAACTGAACATGCCGGTTCGGGCCGTGTTGAGAATTGCGGCGCGGGTCCAGCCTTCCGGGTCGCGCCACAGCGCTTCGACCCGCTGCTGCGCCTCGATATAGGCCTGGAAATCGGCCAGCACCAGCCAGGGATCGCCCTGCTTAGTCAGGCTCGCCAGCATCAGGTCAAACGCCTGTTTGTCGCCGTCGCTGAATTTGCCTTTTTCCAGCGCCTTCAGCAGGTCATCCAGCGCCGGGTTCTGCTTACGCACCTTTTTCGGGTTGTAGCCTTTCGCCCGGAGCGCCTTAACCTCCTCCACGGTGTGCCCGAAGATAAAGATGTTCTCCTCTCCTACCTGTTCAGCAATCTCGACGTTCGCGCCATCCAGCGTGCCGATGGTCAGTGCGCCGTTCAGCGCCAGCTTCATGTTGCCGGTGCCGGAGGCTTCATAACCGGCGGTGGAGATCTGCTCTGAAAGGTCGGCCGCCGGGATCATCTGTTCGGCCACCGTGATGCGGTAGTCAGGGATAAAGACCACTTTGAGTCGATCGCCAACGCGCGGGTCGTTGTTAACCACCTCCGCCACCCGGTTAATGGCGTAGATAATGTTTTTCGCCAGGTAGTAGCCTGGTGCGGCTTTGGCCCCAAACAGGAACACCCTTGGCGTGAGGGTCTGATCGTCGGGCTGCTTAATGAGTTTCTGATAGCAGTAGAGGATGTGCAGCAGGCTGAGGTGCTGCCGCTTATACTCGTGCAGGCGTTTGATCTGCACATCGAACAGCGCCGCCGGATTGACGACAATGCCTGTGTGCCGGGCGATGTAGCGGGTAAGCTGCGCTTTGTTCTGCTGCTTGATGCTGCGATAGCGCTGACGGAACGCCGGATCGTCGGCATAGCTCTCCAGGCCGATCAGCGCCTCCAGGTTGTTGGCCCACTCAGTTTTCAGCGTCTCATCGATCAGCCCGGCCAGCGCCGGATTACACTGCTTCAGCCAGCGGCGCGGTGTGATGCCGTTGGTGACGTTGTGGAACTTCTGCGGCCAGAGCTGGTGATACTCGGGAAAGAGATCGCTGACTACCAGCCGCGAGTGCAGCGCCGCCACGCCGTTGACCGCAAACCCGCTGACCACGCAGAGATTGGCCATCCGCACCTGCCCCTCCGCGACAACCGCCAGCTTGTGCCACATCGCCTTATCGTCCGGCCAGTGCTGCTTCACCTGCTTTTTCAGCCGCCGGTTGATCTCTTTGATAATCACCATATGGCGCGGCAGCAGCGTGCGCATCAGCTTCTCATCCCAGCGTTCCAGCGCCTCCGGCATCAGCGTGTGGTTGGTGTAAGCAAAGACCCGGCTGCTGATCTGCCAGGCCTCATCCCAGCTCAGCTGATGCTCATCCAGCAGCAGGCGCAGCATCTCCGGGATGGCAATGGTGGGATGGGTGTCGTTGAGCTGGATCACCTCAAAATCGGGCAGGCTGTGAATGCTGCGCCCTGCCAGATGGTGACGCCGCAGGATATCGGCTACCGCGCAGGCGCACTGAAAATATTGCTGCATCAGGCGCAGCCGCTTGCCCGCCTGATGATTGTCGTTGGGATAGAGCACTTTGGTCAGCTTCGCCGCCTCAATGCCGGGCTGCTCGGCCTGCAGAAAGTGGCCATCATTAAATACTGTGAGATCAAACGGCTGCGCGCTGACGGCCTGCCAGAGGCGCAGCGGCAGCGTCACGCCGTTGCGGTAGCCAGTGACCGGCAGATCCCAGGCCTCACCGCGCAGCCTGAAGTCGGGATACCAGCGAACGGTGCCATCCTCCTGCTTTTCGACCCGTCCCCCCATCGCCACCTCGACATCCAGCGCCGCATTGTGGCGAAACCAGGGGTAGTGCTCGCGCTGCCAGTCATCGGGCGCCTCCTTCTGGTGGCCCTCCTCAAAAGACTGGCGGAACAGACCGTACTGGTAGTTAAGGCCGTGACCGGTCGCTGGCTGGCCCACCGTGGCCATCGAATCGAGATAGCAGGCAGCCAGCCGCCCCAGTCCGCCGTTGCCCAGCGCCGGGTCGACCTCCTGCTCCAGCAGCTCCGATAAGTCGAGCTGCTGCTCAGCCAGCGCGGCGCTGACCTCGTTATACCAGCCGAGGTTCAGCAGATTGTTGCCGGTCAGACGGCCAATCAGGAACTCCATCGACAGATAATTGACGTGCCGCTGCCCCTCAGACAGGCGCGGGGCCGGTTGCGCGGCCAGCAGCTCCGCCAGCGCCGCGCTGACTGCCTGCCACGCCTGATGCGGTGTCATCTCCCGGGCTGAACGCAGATTTAACTGTTGCCACTGGCGGGTCAGCGCGGCAGTGAAACGGGCTTTACTGAATTTTTGCTGCGGCATATCACTCCCTTCTGTTAAGCATGAGGTGAAGCAAAAAGAGAACGCGCACAGGCTGACAATCGTCTGCCAGCAACCGATTAAGTAAAGACGCGAGTGAGGAAAAAAGCGACAGCAATCAAAGAAAAACGCCAGCCGGGCGGCTGGCGTGGCAGGAATCAGCAGAGTTCGAGATGGACCTCATGCTGCTCAATCACTTTCATGACGCTGGCGGGCGGCATTTTATCGGTGTAGAGGTAATCCAGCAGGCTCATATTGCCGAGATTCACCATTGCGTTGCGGCCAAACTTGGAGTGGTCCACCACCAGCATGACGCAGCGTGAATTTTCGATAATGGCGCGCTTGGTGCGCACTTCGTGATAGTCGAACTCCAGCAGGGAGCCATCCATATCGATGCCGCTGATGCCGAGAATGCCGTAATCGAGCCGGAACTGAGAGATGAAGTCGAGCGTCGCTTCCCCCATCACCGCGCCATCGCGGGTCCGCACCTCACCACCCGCGATAATGACCCGGAAGTCGGGTTTGCCCATCAGCAGCATCGCCACGTTAAGGTTGTTGGTGACGACCCGGAGATCGCTGTGGTTCAGCAGCGCATGGGCCACCGCTTCCGGCGTAGTGCCGATGTCGATAAACAGCGTGGCCCCATCCGGGATCTGGCTGGCCACGCGCTCGGCGATGCGCGCCTTTTCCGCTGACCACATCATCTTACGATCGTGCCAGGCGGTATTCTCAGAGCTGGACGGAAGCGCCGCGCCGCCGTGATGACGCTGTATCTTATTCTGATCGGCCAGATCGTTGAGATCGCGACGAATGGTCTGCGGACTGACCTCAAAATGGTCCACCAGCTCCTCAGTACTGACATATCCCTGACGACGGACTAAATCGATAATCGCGTCATGACGTTGCGTCTGCTTCACGTTCCTCTCCTGTTAACCTGCATAATCCCGTCTACCGACGCGTGACGTGACGCGTGTCGACCAGCGCCATCGCCAGCCCGACCAGCAGCCCGGCCACATGGGCCGCGTTGGCGATCGCCAGACCAAAGACGCCGAACCAGCCAATGACCAGCCAGACCAGCGCAAAACCGATCAGCCCCCGTTCAAGATAGACGCCACTGTCGGGATCGCGCTCGCCGCGCAGCCAGCAGTAGCCCATCAGGGCATACACCACGCCCGACAGGCCGCCAAACCAGATGCCGCTGAACTTCGCCTGCAGCCAGCCACTGAGCAGGGCCGAAATCAGCATAATCACGAACAGTTTGCCGCTGCCGAGCCGCTTCTCCACGGCCCCGCCCAGATACCACCACCACATCAGATTAAACAGGATGTGCAGCAGTGAAAAGTGCAGCAGCGCATGGCTGAACCAGCGCCAGACCTGAAAATGCTGGTCGGCATCCGGCCAGGAGAGCCAGGCCATCACGGTCTGATCGCCCATCACCTGCATCAGAATAAATACTGCGATGCAGAGCACCATCACGCTCATCGTCAGCGGCCCCGCACGCTCGCGGATGTTCGCCCAGATGTTGCTGCGCTCATAGCGCAGGCCGCTGTCCGTTTTACCGCTGTGCCAGCTGGCCGCCTGATAGCGCGGGTGGTTGGGATCGTGCAGGAACTGCTGAAGTTCGTTTTCGACCACGGCAATTTTGCTTTCATCATCCAGCATGATGACGTAGTGGTTGTCATGCTCGATCCGCAGCGTGACGCCGCGCGTCGCCATATAGTCCACAAACGCCTGCGCCATGCGCGGCTGGTTAAACTGGGTAATGCGCATCAGTAACGCTCCATGTGCCGGGCCGCCGTCTACTCACTGCCGAGGGCAACCTGCTGAGGAAAAGCAGCGCGCCAGGCATCAAAGCCGCCGTCGATGCTGTACGCTGCGCTGAAGCCCTGGCCCAGCAGATACTGTGCTGCGCTTTTGCTGCTGTTGCCGTGATAGCACATCACCAGCACCGGCAGGCTGTGGTCAGCACCGCTGATAAAGTCGCTGAGGTTGGTGTTGGTCAGATGCAGCGCGCCGGCCGCATGGCCCAGGGCATAACTCTGTGGATCGCGGATATCCACCAGCAGCGCACCCTGCGCCAGACGCGCCTGCGCCTGCTGCACATCAATACATTCGAACGTTTCCATGAGATCTCTCATAACAGCATCACGATAGCGGATAGTGTAACCCGAGAATCCACGCCGATAACCTGACAATCGTTACGGGTATCGGTTTTTTTGGTGGGCAGAATGTTAGCTATATCACGCAAAATTGTTTTTAGCGGGTTAAAAGCTGGCGTAAATGTTGGTTTGTGATTATGATTATGCTCGAAAACGAACATTAGTGAACTATTCCGAACATCGGAGGAGATGACGTGGAAACCAAAGACCTGATCGTGATCGGCGGCGGCATCAACGGTGCCGGCATTGCAGCAGACGCTGCAGGACGCGGACTGTCGGTGTTAATGCTGGAGGCGCGGGATCTGGCTTGCGCGACCTCCTCTGCCAGTTCAAAACTGATTCACGGCGGCTTGCGCTACCTTGAACACTACGAATTCCGTCTGGTCAGCGAAGCGCTGGCTGAACGTGAAGTGCTGCTGAAAATGGCCCCGCATCTGGCGTTCCCGATGCGCTTCCGCCTGCCGCACCGCCCGCATCTGCGTCCGGCGTGGATGATCCGCACCGGCCTGTTTATGTATGACCACCTCGGTAAACGTACCAGCCTGCCGGGCAGCAAGAGCCTGCGCTTTGGCGCGGATTCGGCCCTGAAGCCGGAGATCACGCGCGGATTCGAATATTCAGACTGCTGGGTGGACGACGCCCGCATGGTGGTACTGAATGCGCAGGAAGTGGTGAAGCGCGGCGGCGAAGTGCGTACCCGTACCCGCGTGACCCGCGCCTGGCGTGAAGGCGGCCTGTGGAAGGTGGAAGCGGAAGATGTCGACAGCGGCAAAATCCATACCTGGCAGGCAAAAGGTCTGGTCAATGCGGCTGGCCCGTGGGTCAAACAGCTGTTCGATGATGGCCTGCAGCTGAAATCGCCGTACGGTATCCGCCTGATTAAGGGCAGCCATATCGTGGTGCCGCGCGTGCACACCGAGAAGCAGGCCTATATTCTGCAGAACGAAGACAATCGCATCGTGTTTGTGATCCCGTGGATGGATGAGTTCTCCATCATCGGTACGACCGACGTGGAGTACAAAGGCGATCCGAAAAACGTCCACATCGACGACAACGAAACCGAGTATCTGCTGAAAGTGTTCAACGGACACTTTAAAAAGCAGCTGACCGCCGACGATATCGTCTGGTCTTACTCCGGTGTGCGTCCGCTGTGTGATGACGAATCGGATTCACCGCAGGCGATCACCCGTGATTACACGCTGGATGTGCGCGACGATCATGGTCAGGCACCACTGCTGTCGGTGTTTGGCGGCAAGCTGACGACCTACCGTAAGCTGGCTGAACATGCGATGGAGAAACTGGCGAAGTATTACCCGAATGCGGGCCCGGCCTGGACGAAGAACTGCGTGTTACCCGGCGGGAACATCTCCGGCACCCGTGAAGATTATGCCGCCAGCCTGCGTCGCCGCTATCCGTTCATCAGCGAAAACATGGCGCGTCACTTCTCGCGTACCTACGGCAGCAGTACCGAAACCCTGCTGGCGGGCGCGAAGAGCCTGAACGATCTGGGCGAGAACTTCGGCCATGAGTTCTACGAGGCGGAGTTACGCTACCTGGTGCAGCATGAGTGGGTGCGTGAACTGGATGATGCGATCTGGCGTCGTACCAAACAGGGTATGTGGCTGACCAAAGAGCAGCAGGCCCGTGTCGCCGAATGGCTGGCAGCGAAGGCGAAACCGGTTCTGTCGCTGGCTTCATAAGCAGCCCCCCTTGATCATAAAGCAGGCTCCGGCCTGCTTTTTTTATGCCCGTCCGCCGGGGCCACGTTCAGATCCGGCGCAGACCTGAGCCACATCGTTTACGGCTCAGACGCCGTACTTCGCTCTCCCTCCTCCCCATCATTACCTTAAGCCTAACGTTCCGCCTTTTTGCTTAATTGAACAGGGCAGGCATAAGGCACAGACTTTACACAGCAAAAACGTCAACAGATCGATTCCAATCAGGAGGTTGAAATGAACACAGGCCAAACGCCTGTCCGGGAGTGGAACACACGCCGCAGTGAAAAAGCGCGTCGTATGGCCTCCTTTCCCCTCGATGGCAAAGTCATTCCTGTAGAAAGAGCCACAGAAGCACTGGAACAGTTAATCGCCCCGGGCGATCGGGTGGTACTGGAAGGGAACAACCAGAAACAGGCGGACTTCCTGTCCCGCACGCTGGCACAGGTTAACCCGGCAAAGATCCACGACCTGCATATGATTATGCCCAGCGTCGGCCGCAGCGAGCATCTCGATATTTTTGAAAAAGGCATCGCCCGCAAACTCGACTTCTCCTTTTCCGGTCCGCAGAGCCTGCGCATGTCGCAGCTGCTGGAGGATGGCCAGCTGGAAATCGGCGCTATCCACACCTATATCGAACTTTACTCCCGCCTCTATGTTGATCTCAGCCCGAATGTGGCGCTGATTGCCGGTTACAAAGCTGACCGCAAAGGCAACCTCTATACCGGTCCGGGTACCGAAGATACCCCGGCGCTGGTGGAAGCCGCAGCGTTTCGCGATGGGATCGTTATCGCTCAGGTAAATGAACTGGTCGACGATGAAACTGACCTGCCGCGCGTCGATATTCCCGGCTCGTGGATCGACTACGTTGTGGTCGCCGACAAACCCTTCTTTATCGAGCCGCTGTTTACCCGCGATCCGCGCCTGATTAAACAGGAACATATCCTGATGGCGATGATGGCGATCAAGGGCATCTACGCCGAGCATCAGGTGCAGTCGCTCAACCACGGCATCGGCTTTAACACCGCCGCGATTGAGCTGCTGCTGCCCACCTACGGCGAACAGCTGGGTCTGAAAGGCAAAATCTGTAAGCACTGGGCGCTGAACCCGCATCCGACACTGATCCCGGCAATTGAGAGCGGCTGGGTGGAGAGCGTGCACTGCTTTGGTGGCGAGCTGGGGATGGAAGAGTATATCCGCGCCCGTCCCGACATCTTCTTTACCGGCAGCGACGGTTCGATGCGCTCTAACCGCGCCTTCTGTCAGCTGGCGGGCCAGTACGCGGTCGATATGTTTATCGGCGCGACCCTGCAGGTGGACGGGCTGGCAAACTCCTCGACCGTGACCCGTGGCCGCCTTTCCGGCTTCGGTGGCGCACCGAACATGGGCCATGACCCGCACGGCCGCCGCCACGCCTCCCCCGCCTGGCTGAATATGATCACTGAGCCGGACCCGATGCAGCGCGGTAAGAAACTGGTGGTGCAGATGGTGGAGACCTTCCAGGCCGGGGCCAAACCGACCTTTGTGGAAAAACTTGATGCGGTCGATGTCGCCAAAGCCTCCGGTATGCCGCTGGCACCGGTCATGATCTACGGCGATGACGTCACCCATGTCCTGACCGAAGAGGGTATCGCCTATCTCTACCGGGCGGAGAGCCTGGAAGAGCGTCGCGCCATGGTCGCCGCCGTCGCGGGCATTACCGATATCGGTCTGGGCGTCGATGCCGCCCGGGTTGCCGCGCTGCGTAAAAGCGGCAAAGTGGTCTACCCGGAAGATATGGGCATCCGCCGCTCCGACGCCACCCGCTCCCTGCTGGCGGCTGGCAGCGTGGCCGATCTGGTTGAATGGTCAGGCGGCCTGTACAACCCACCCGCTAAATTCCGGAGCTGGTAATGAAACTCCTGTCACCGACCCAGAGCGAGGCGCAGGCCAGCCTGCTGGCCACGATTGCGCGTGATTGTCTGATCGATGAAGCCCGTCTGAGCCCCAAACCGGGTCTGGTTGACAGTCGGGGAAACGGCGCGCATCAGGATCTGACGCTGGCGCTGATGGAACGTTCTGCTCACAGCCTGGTGCCCGTCTTTCTGGCGCTGGCCCGTCACAGCTGGCTGCGTCCCGCCGATATCGCCCTGCGCGAAACGGTAGGCCGCCTGGGCCGCGACGGCGAACAGCAGATGATGGCGGCGACCGGCGGCGTGAACACCCATCGCGGCGCGATCTGGGCGCTGGGCCTGCTGGTCAGTGCCGCAGCCATGCTGGGTGGCACCGGCCGGGCGGCTCAGCTGACCCGCACCGCGGCCGCGCTGGCCAGCCTGCCGGATAGCGGTGCGCCTAAACAGTTCAGCAAAGGGCTGAAAGCGATCCACCGCTATCGGGTGCCCGGCGCACGCGAAGAGGCACAACAGGCGTTTCCGCACATCATGAAACTGGCGCTGCCGCAGCTGATGGCAAGCCGGGCCATGGGCGCCAGCGAAAGCGCAGCCCGGCTGGATGCGCTGATGGCGATCATGACCTCGCTCAGCGATACCTGCGTGCTGTCGCGGGCCGGTATGACCGGGCTCAACGCGATGCAACAGGGGGCGCGCGCCGTTCTGCTGGCGGGCGGCAGCCACACCGCAGAGGGGGCGGAGGCGCTGGCGCGGCTCGACCGCCGGATGCTGGCTCTCAACGCCTCACCGGGCGGGGCCGCTGACCTGCTGGCCGCGACGCTGTTTATCGATCGGGTCTGTTCGCCTGAACACTCATATTTTTAGAGGCCATTATGGAACACATCACATTATCTCTCCCTGCTAATCGCCTGCTCAGTGGCAGAGCGCTGGCCGGGGTCGTTGGTTCCGGTGATATGGAAGTGCTGTACACCGCAACCAGCGGCCAGACACTGAACATCGCTATCACCACCTCGCTGGATAACAGCGACGCCCGCTGGAAGGCGCTGTTTGACCGCCTGAATCTGATCAGCGGCCTGCCCGCTGGCGAGCTGATTATCCACGATTTCGGTGCGACGCCCGGCGTAGCGCGCATCCGTATTGAACAGGTTTTTGAAGAGGTGAGCCATGCGTAACGATGCCAGCTTTATTGAATTACGGGCCCGTGAACGCGCCCATGCGCTGCTCGATGCGGGCAGCTATCGTGAACTGCTCGATCCCTTTGAAGGCATTATGTCGCCGTGGCTCGCCCCGCAGGGCGTGGTTCCGCAGTCGGATGATGGCATGGTGGTGGCGCGCGGCACGCTGAACGGTCAGTCTGCCGTGGTGATTGCCATCGAAGGTACCTTCCAGGGCGGCAGCATGGGTGAAGTCTCCGGCGCGAAGATGGCGGCGGCGCTGGAGCTGGCGGCGGAAGATAACCGCAACGGTATTCCGACCCAGGCGGTGCTCTGCCTGGAAACCGGCGGCGTGCGCTTACAGGAGGCCAATCTGGGCCTGGCGGCGATTGCCGATATCCATGCGGCGATTGTCGATCTGCGCCGCTATACCCCGGTGATCGGCATCATCAGCGGCACCGTGGGCTGCTTTGGCGGCATGTCTATCGCCGCCGCGCTCTGCAGCTATCTGATTGTGACGCGTGAAGCCCGGCTGGGGCTGAACGGCCCGCAGGTCATCGAGCAGGAAGTGGGGATTGAAGAGTATGACTCACGCGACCGTCCGTTTATCTGGAGCATGACCGGCGGCGAGATCCGCTACGCCAGTGGCCTGGTCGATGCGCTGGTGGATGACGGGATTAATGCCGTGAAAACGGCCATGCAGGGCTTTATCGCCAGAGGCGTCCCGGCGCAGCATCGCAGCGATAACTATGACGATTTTCTGTCACGTCTGACGCAGTTCGACACCCGCCAGCAGGCGGACACCGCGCAGATTAAACAGCTTTTTGCCCGGGAGGAGAAATAATGACGCAGACAAGCAGCCGCGGTGCCACCTGGCTGGAAAAACTGGCACCCCATGCGCAGCGCCTGAGCGGCCTGTGCGCCTCTGTTCAGGTGGCTGACGGCCAGCTCAACGGCGAAAACGTACGCTTTGTCGCCGTAGTGCCCGATGCGCATAACCACTATCCACGCGCCGCACGGGGCGAAGTCGGCCTGCTGGAGGGCTGGACGCTGGCGAAGGTGGTGAATGAAACGTGGGAAGCGGACAAAAACCGCGCCGTGAAGCGCCCGATTGTGGCGGTGATTGACGTACCGAGTCAGGCCTATGGCCGCCGCGAAGAGGCGTTTGGGATCCACCAGGCGCTGGCGGGCGCGGCGGGTGCCTACGCCAATGCGCGCCTGGATGGTCATCCGGTTATCGGCCTGATTGTCGGCAAGGCGATGTCCGGTGCGTTTCTGGCGCACGGTTATCAGGCTAACCGGCTGATTGCGCTTAACGATCAGGGGGTTCTGGTGCACGCTATGGGCAAAGCGTCAGCGGCCCGTATTACGCTGCGATCCGTGGAGGCGCTGGAAAAACTGGCCGCCACCATTCCGCCGATGGCGTATGACGTCGATAACTTCGCCACTCTCGGCCTGCTCGCCGATCTGCTGAACGTGGCCGATCCCGATGCGCCGTCCGATGCGGATGTCGCGATGGTGGAAATCGCCCTGCAGAAGGCTATCAGTGATGCCCGTCAGGATCCGAGCCTGAAGAACCGCCTGGGGGCAGCCAACCGTCACAGCTCTTCCCTGGTTCGCGAGCGCATGCGCGCGACCTGGTAAAAACATAAAAATAAACCTGCCGAAAACGGTCTGACGGGGCGCATTAAGGCGTGCGCCCCGGTGCAGTGGCCGTGTTCAGAATTATAAACATCGCTGTTTTTAAAGAATTTTTTCTTATTAACAGGTGATTTATGATCTATACAATTGTTCATGCCCTTGCGCCAATCTTCGTCATTATGCTGCTCGGTTTCTGGGCGGGTAAGGCCGGAATGGTCAATAACAAAGATGTCTCGCTGCTCAATATTTTCGTGATGGATTTTGCGCTACCTGCCGCGCTGTTCAGCGCCACGGTTCAGACACCGTGGTCGGGCATCGTCGCACAGTCGCCGCTGATTGTGGTCTTAACCGGCGCGATGTGGATTGTCTATGCGGCGCTCTATTTCCTGGCGACCCGCGTCTTTAAAAAGTCGCCGCAGGATGCCGCGGTGCTGACCCTGACGGTCGCCCTGCCGAACTACGCCGCGCTGGGCCTGCCGATTCTGGGCAGCGTGCTGGGCGAAGGCTCTGCAACCTCCCTGTCTGTGGCGGTTTCGATTGCCTGCGGCTCAGTGCTGATGACGCCATTCTGTCTGCTGATCCTGGAGCGGGAAAAAGCGCGCAGCGCCGGTGAAAATGCCGGTTCGACACTGGCCATGCTGCCGGTTCTGATGTGGCGCTCGATTAAGAAACCGATCGTCTGGGGGCCGCTGCTGGGCGTGGTGCTGAGCGCATTCGGTCTCAGAATGCCGGAACTGGTAATCTCGGCGATTAAACCGCTGGGTCTGTCGGCCACCGCCGCCGCCCTGTTCCTGACCGGCGTGATCCTCTCTGCCCGCAAACTGAAATTCAATGCTGTCGTAGGTCTCGGCACCGTCGCCAAGCTGCTGATCCAGCCTTTTGTGGCCTGGGGTCTGGTGCTGGTCATGGGCCTTCACGGTTCGGTGGCGATCACCGCTATCCTGATGATTGCGCTGTCGGCCGGTTTCTTCGGTGTGGTATTTGGCAATCGCTTTGGCGTACAGTCACCCGATGCGGAAGCCGTGCTGCTGCTCAGTTCGCTTCTCTCTGTTTTATCGTTACCGCTGTTCATTACGCTGACATCAGGAATGTAATATGTGTGATCCGCGCCCCCACGATTTGCTCTGGCTGCGAACCCGCAGTGCGTTAGCCTCGCTCCAGGAGAGCTGGGTCAGGCAGCAGTGGCATCCCGACCTGCCCGTGGTGGTGCGGCGCGATCACCGGGCGTCCGGGCTAATCCCGATTGGCGTGCGCGGCGAGCGCCGTGAGCAGCGCGCCGCCGGCTGGATCCCGCCAGCCGATATCAGCCGGATCGTGACGCCGGAGAGCCTGGCTGAGCGGGCATCCCTGCTGGCTTCGCCTTTCGCCGCCTGTGCGCCGGTCAGCGCAGCGATAGTGCTCAGCGGAACCCGCTGGCCGTGGCGCTGGGGCATCACCGGCAGCACCGGTTATGCGCTGGCGACACAGCGCCCCACGCTGCACGCCGCCAGCGATCTGGATGTTGTGATCCGTGCCCCGCAGCCGCTGCCCCGTGAGGCACTGCAGCAATGGCAGGCGCTGACCGCGACGCTGGCGTGCCGGACAGATACGCAGGTGGAAACGCCGTCTGGCGCGTTTGCCCTGGATGAGTGGCTGCGGAGAGGCCGGGTGCTGCTGAAAACCGACACCGGCCCGCGGCTGACCGCTTCCCCCTGGAGCAGAGAGGATCAATGAAAATACTCTTTACCTTTCCCGGTCAGGGCACCCAGCGTGCCGGTATGCTGCAGCATCTGCCCGACGGCGATGCGCTGTTAAGCCAGGCGCGCGCGGTACTGGGCGACGAGGCCAATCGGCTCGACAGTGCAGAGGCGCTGCGCCACACCCGTGCGGTGCAGCTCTCGCTGCTGATTTGCGGTGTTGCCTGGGCGCGTGAGCTGATTCGCCGGGGCGTGGCGCCCGATATCGTCAGCGGCCTGTCGATCGGCGCATTTCCTGCGGCGGTGATTGCGGGGGCACTCGATTTTGCGGATGCCCTGCAGCTGGTTGCACGGCGTGGCGATCTGATGGAGCAGGCCTATCCGCAGGGGTATGGCCTGACCGCGATCGCCGGCTTAACGCTGAACCGTCTGGAGCCCCTGCTGTCGGGCAGCCATACCTATCTCGCCAATCTCAACGCCGAGACACAGATTGTGATTGCCGGACGCGATGAGGATATGGCGAGGGTCGCGCAGAAAGCGCTGGAGGCCGGTGCCAGCAAAGCGATTAAGCTCGCGGTGAGCGTGCCGTCGCACTGCGCCCTGCTGGACGAGCCTGCCGCCGAACTGGCGCGCGCCTTTGAGTCTGTAACGCTCTCCCGGCCCCGCTGTGCCTACCTCAGCGGGTCCACCGGACGGGTTATCCACGATCCCGCCAGGATAGCCGACGATCTCGCCTTCAATATGGCGCGCACCGTGCAGTGGCACGATGCGATGGTCGCCGCTAATCAGCGCGATGCCCGGCTGGCGATTGAGATGCCGCCCGGCAATGTTCTGACGGGTCTGACGCTGCAGGCGGGCTGGCAGGGAGACGCGATCTGCATGGAGCGCAACAGCATTGAGGTTGCACTTCATCTGGCTAAACGGCTGGATCGGTAAGGGTGCGGGCGTACATCCGCCCTTCTGCCGCCAGCGCCAGCAGATCCTGATCGCGTTCGCGCCGGTGTGAATAGACGATCGCGATCTGCTGACACATCTGATAGGGCTCTGCGAGCGTCAGCAGCTGAATATTGTTCTCATAGACTTTTTTCATGCGCCCCGGAATCAGCGCCAGCCCGATGCCCGCCTGCACCAGACTTATCATTGAGAAGATGTCGTTGACCCGGGTAACCATCCGCGGTTCGAATCCGGCGATCTGAAACGCCTCCTGCGAACCGGTGTAGGTCGCAAAGCCTTCTGCCAGCGAGACAAAATCGCGGTCAGCATAGTCACGCAGGTCGACCGGCCCGCTGCCGTTCCGCGTCTCGCCAGCTGGCGCGGCCAGGAAGATCCGATCTTCAAACAGCGGGATGACATCGAACCGTGTGTCATTCAGCTCGTCCTTATCGGTGGCGATCAGGATCGCATCCAGCACATCATCTTCCAGCATAGCCAGCAGCGTCTGATTGGAACCCATGGTCAGGTCGAGTTCCAGCGTGGGTCGCCGCAGCTTCATCCCCATGATCAGGCGCGGAATGGTCTCCAGCGTCAGCGAGTAGAGCGTGCCCAGCCGCAGCCGTCCGCCGCCGATGCCCGCCACCTTGCGCGCCTCTTCGATACCCTTCCCCATCAGCGTGGTCACATCGCGACAGTACTCCAGCAGGGTCCACGCGGCCGGCATCGGCACCAGGTTGCGGCCCTTGTGGATAAACAGCGGGCAGTCGATCCCCTCCTCCAGCGTGTGCAGTGCGCGATGCACGCTGACGCTGCTCAGATCGAGCGCCTCCGCCGTCCTCGCGATATTGCCCTTACTCATAAACATCATAAAAACGCTGAGCTTACGAAAGGTAATTTCCTGGTTGATGTTGTCACTCATTCGCGGGGGTTCCCTGCAGACGCATCCTGATTGTCCACATAGTAGCGATTCTCAGTCAGGGTGTAATGATCTGGCTCGCACAAGCGGGACGGGAGCGGCTGAAAAAGGGGGGAAGCGGTGAGAAGAAGAGAGCGTGCGGCCGGTGGGCTGGCCGCACGGAAATAAACGCCTGACTTACAACCTGACCGGCGTAATGTTCCAGATCTCGTCGGCGTACTCCTGAATGGTACGATCTGACGAGAAGTAGCCCATTCCGGCGATGTTTCTGGCCGCGCGACGCTGCCACTCATCCGGTTTACGGTAGAGCGCGTCCACCTTATCCTGGGTGTCCACGTAGCTGCGATAATCCGCCAGTAACTGGTAGTGGTCGCCGAAGTTGACCAGCGAATCGAACAGATTGCGGTAGCGGCCTGGCTCCTGCGGACTGAAGACGCCCGAGGCAATCTGGGTCAGCACCTGATGCAGCTCCTCATCGCCTTCATAGTAGTCACGCGGGTTGTAGCCCTTTTTACGCAGGGCTTCGACCTGCGGCGTGGTGTTCCCGAAGATAAAGATGTTCTCTTCGCCGACGTGATCCAGCATCTCAACGTTCGCCCCATCCAGCGTGCCAATGGTCAGGGCGCCGTTCAGCGCAAACTTCATGTTACTGGTGCCGGACGCTTCCGTTCCTGCCGTCGAAATCTGCTCGGAGAGATCGGCCGCCGGGATAATGATCTGCGCCAGGCTGACGCTGTAGTTCGGGATAAAGACAACCTTCAGCTTGTTCTTCACCTGCGGATCGTTGTTGATCACGTTAGCGACATCGTTGATCAGATGAATGATGTGTTTGGCGACGTAATAGGCCGACGCCGCTTTCCCGGCAAAGATGTTGACGCGCGGCACCCAGTCAGCCTGCGGATCGGCCTTGATACGGTTGTATCGCGTGATCACATGCAGGACATTGAGCAGCTGACGTTTGTACTCATGAATACGCTTGATCTGCACATCGAACAGCGCATTCGGATCGAGCACCACATCCAGATTCTTCGCCACCCAGCTGGCCAGTCGCCGCTTATTCTGATGCTTGGCCACCGCCACCTTTTCGATAAAGGCCGGATAGTCGATCTGCGCTTTCAGCTCGCCGAGCTGGCTGAGATCGGTACGCCAGTTGCGGCCAATCTCGTCGTCCAGCACCTCAGAGAGCGCCGGGTTCGCCAGCGCCAGCCAGCGACGTGGCGTCACGCCGTTGGTCTTGTTACAGAAGCGACCGGGGAACAGACGGGAGAAATCGGCAAACAGCGACTGCACCATCAGATTCGAGTGCAGCTCGGAGACACCGTTGACCTTGTGGCTGACGACTACCGCCAGCCAGGCCATACGCACCCGGCGGCCATCGTTTTCGTCAATGATCGAAATGCGCGACAGCAGATCGATGTCATCGGGATAGTGATCCTGCACGGTCTTCAGGAAGAAGTCGTTGATCTCAAAAATGATGCTGAGATGGCGCGGCAGGATCTTGCCGATCATATCTACCGGCCAGGTCTCCAGCGCCTCGCTCATCAGCGTGTGGTTGGTGTAGGAGAAGACCTGACAGCAGACGTCGAAGGCGCTGTCCCAGCTGAACTTATACTCGTCGATCAGCAGGCGCATCAGTTCGGGGATCGCCAGCACCGGATGCGTGTCATTCAGGTGAATGGCAATTTTATCCGCCAGGTTGTCCCAGGTCTGATGCATTCGCCAGTGGCGATTCAGGATATCCTGCACCGTGGCAGAGACCAGGAAATATTCCTGACGCAGACGCAGCTCGCGCCCGGAGTAGGTCGAGTCATCCGGGTAGAGCACCCGTGAGACGTTTTCGGAGTGGTTTTTATCTTCCACCGCCGCGAAGTAGTCACCCTGGTTGAACTTGCCGAGATTGATCTCGTTGCTGGCCTGCGCCCCCCACAGCCGCAGCGTATTGGTGGCGTCGGTGTCGTAACCCGGGATGATCTGGTCATAGGCCATCGCCAGGATCTCTTCGGTCTCCAGCCAGCGCACTTTGGTGCCTTCATGCTGAACACGGCCACCGAAACGAACTTTGTAACGGGTGTTGAAACGCTGGAACTCCCACGGATTACCATATTCCAGCCAGTAATCCGGCGACTCTTTCTGCTCACCTTCCACGATGTTCTGTTTGAACATGCCGTAGTCATAGCGGATGCCGTAACCCCGGCCCGGCATACCCAGCGTCGCCAGTGAGTCGAGGAAGCAGGCCGCCAGACGCCCCAGGCCGCCGTTGCCCAGCCCCGGATCGTTCTCCTCTTCCATCAGCTCGGCCAGATCCAGACCCATCTCATCCAGTGCCTGGTTGAGATCGTCATAGATCCCCATCGCCAGCAGCGCATTGCCCAGCGTGCGGCCCATCAGGAACTCCATCGACAGGTAATAGACCTGGCGGACATCCTGAGAGAGCTGGGCACGGCTGGAACGCAGCCAGCGCTCGACCATCCGGTCGCGCACCGCCAGCAGTGAGGCGTTGAGCCACTCATGTTTATTGGCGATAGAGGGATCTTTGCCGATGGTAAACATCAGCTTGTAGGCAATCGAATGCTTTAAGGCATCAACCGTCAACGTTGGTGAGGCGTAAGTGAAAGGTGCGTTCATATCCAGTTTCCCAATCCGTTACATCAAACGTTGGTAGAGATCACGGTAGGCTTGTGCCGCCACCTGCCAGCTAAAGTCCATACCCATCGCCTGGCGCTGAACGTAACGCCAGAGTGACGGACGGGACCACAATACAAACGCGCGCCGGATAGCCCGAAGCAGCGACCAGGCATTGGCGTCTTCAAAACTGAATCCGCTGGCGATACCGTCGGCCAGGTTCTCTAACGAACTGTCGTTGACGGTATCGGCCAGGCCACCCGTGCGGCGCACTAAAGGCAACGTACCATACTTCAGGCCATAAAGTTGTGTCAGACCACAGGGCTCAAAGCGACTTGGCACCACGATCACATCCGCCCCGCCGACAATGCGGTGAGAGAACGCCTCGTGATAGCCAATCTGCACACCAACGCTGCCCGGATGCTCTGCTGCCGCGGCCAGGAAGCCCTGCTGCAGCTCGGCATCGCCCTGTCCCAGCAGCACCAGCTGACCGCCCTGCGCCAGCAGGCCGGGCAGCGCCTCCAGCACCAGGTCCAGCCCTTTCTGTTTGGTCAGACGGCTGATAACGCAGAACACCGGCGCTTTGTCATCGACCTTGAGACCCATCGCCACCTGCAGCTGACGTTTGTTTTCAGCCTTTGCTTCCAGCGTGTCGCGGTTGTAGCGCGCGCTGAGCAGCAGGTCGTGCGCCGGGTCCCAGATAGAGGGATCGACCCCGTTAAGGATCCCGCTCAGACGCCCTTCCCGCATCCGCTGTGCCAGCAGGGTCTCCATGCCGTAGCCATATTCTGCCGAGGTAATCTCATGGGCATAGGTCGGGCTGACCGCCGTCACATGGTCGGCGTAGAAGAGTCCCGCTTTCAGGAAGGAGATCTGGCCGTAAAACTCCAGCCCATGCATGTTAAAGAACGACCATGGCAGGCCAATCTGGTCCATGTGGTGCGCCGAGAACAGCCCCTGATAGGCCAGGTTATGCACGGTAAAGACCGATTTGGCCGGACGACCGCGCGTTTCCAGATAGGCGCAGGTCAGGCCGGCATGCCAGTCGTGAGCATGCACGATATCGGGACGCCACATGGAATCCATGCCGCACGCCAGTTCACAGCCGACCCAGCCCAGCAGCGCAAAGCGCAGGTAGTTGTCGACATAGGCAAACTGCGACTCGTCATGATAGGGACTGCCGGGACGGTCGTAGAGATCAGGCGCATCGATTAAGTAGATGCCCACACCGTTAAATTCACCAAAAAGCAGACGCATATGACCGGCAAATGTCTCTCGCTCTGTCACTACCTGGAGATCAGGTATGCCTTTGCGCAATGCGGGAAAAGCGGGCAACAGTACCCGCGTATCCGTACCACCCGCAATCTGCGCCTGAGGTAATGCCCCGACTACATCAGCCAGTCCGCCCGTTTTCAGCAGCGGGAAAAGTTCTGAACAGACATGTAAAACCTGCATCCTCGACCTCATTAAGTTATCCGGCACGCTCCGCGTGCCGATTGCGTAAGTTCCGCTTATCGCTTACAGCCCCGCTTTGGCCAGTCTGGCCAGCATGGCGCGGGTAACCAGCACGATTCCTTCATCCGAACGGTGAAACCGACGACTGTCTTCATCAGGGTTTTCGCCAATGACCATGCCTTCCGGCAACTCGCAGGCGCGATCGATCACGCAGCGACGCAGACGACAGGAACGGCCAACAACCACATCAGGCAGCAGTACGGTTGAATCAATATTGCAAAATGAGTTCACGCGAACCCGGGGGAACAGGACAGAATTGACCACCACCGACCCGGAGATGATGCAGCCACCCGACACCAGCGAATTCATGGTCATCCCGTGACTGCCGGAACGATCCTGAACAAATTTGGCGGGCGGCAGCGGCTCCATATGGGTACGGATCGGCCAGGTAACGTCATACATATCGAGCTCTGGCATCACAGAGGCCAGGTCGAGATTGGCGCGCCAGTAGGCTTCCAGCGTGCCGACATCGCGCCAGTAAGGCGGCGCGTTGTCATCATTCTGCACGCAGGAGAGCGCAAAGGAGTGCGCGTAGCCTTCACCGCTGGCTACGATTTTCGGCAGGATATCTTTGCCGAAATCGTGGTTGGAGCCTGGCGTCTGCAGATCCTCTTCCAGCAGTTCATAGAGATAATCCGCGTTGAACACGTAGATCCCCATGCTGGCGAGCGACTGCGTGTCATCACCTGGCATGGTGGGCGGCTTCGCGGGTTTTTCCACGAAGTCGATCACCATGTTCTCTTCATCCACCGCCATCACGCCAAAGGCGGTGGCTTCATGCACCGGTACGGGCAGACAGGCGATGGTACATTTCGCCTCGTTCACCACATGGTCCAGCAGCATGCGGGAGTAATCCATCTTATAAATGTGGTCCCCGGCGAGGATCACGATGTACTGCGCCTGATAGCGGCGAATCACATCAAGGTTTTGCGTCACCGCATCTGCCGTGCCGCGATACCACTGTTCGGTCGAAAAACGCTGCTGCGCTGGCAGCAAATCGACAAATTCATTCATCTCTTCGTTGAAGATCGACCAGCCGCGCTGGATATGCTGAGTCAGGGTGTGAGACTGATATTGCGTAATCACGCCAATCCGTCGGATACCGGAGTTGACGCAGTTGGAGAGGGCAAAGTCGATAATGCGGAATTTGCCGCCGAAATGCACCGCCGGTTTGGCACGCTTGGCCGTTAAATCGACCAGTCGTGTGCCGCGTCCGCCGGCGAGGATCAGAGCAACCGTCTGTGTAGGGAGCTGGCGAGCCAGCATCAGGTGATCTGTTCTATCTAACTTAACCATGTCTGACTCCTTATGATTGCTTTTGGAACACGCACACGCCGTGTGCGGGACCATGCCAGACAGTTAGCAGGATGGGGTTGTCGTCCCCGGCGAAAGGAGGAAGGGCACGCCATTCTCCGTCTGGTAACACGATGTCATTCACCTTATCCGTGGCGTTTATTGTTATTAACCAGCGGCCGGACAGCAGGATCTGCAATCTGTGCATCCCCTGCGCCCATTCATCGTGTTGCAGTGGCTGGCCACCGGCATTGAGCCACTGCACATTGCCGTCACCGTCCTGCCACCAGCGGTCTGCGGTCAGCGCCGGAATGCGCTGACGCAGACGAATCAGTGCGGCGGTAAATCCGACTAATCCCTTCTCATCCGCCCGCCAGTCAAGCCAGCTCAGGGCGTTGTCCTGACAGTAGGCGTTGTTATTGCCACGCTGCGTATGGCCACGTTCGTCGCCCGCCAGCAGCATGGGTGTGCCCTGCGACAGCAGCAGCGTGGTCAGCAATGCCCGCACGCTGCGGCGACGCCGCTCAACCACGTCATACGTGACGTTCAGCCCCTCTTTGCCGTGGTTATGGCTGTAGTTATCGCCGTGACCATCGCGGTTATCTTCCCCGTTCGCTTCGTTGTGTTTGCGTTCGAAGCTCACCACGTCCCAGAGCGTAAAACCGTCATGGGCGGTAATCAGGTTAACCGTCGCGTGCGGCGCCCGGTCATCGTGCTGGTAGAGATCGCTTGAGGCAGCAAAGCGGCGGGCAAACTCGCCGTTACTTAATGCGCCGTGCAACCAGTAACGACGTGCGGTGTCACGAAACTGATCGTTCCATTCGGCAAACGGCGGCGGAAAACGGCCTGCCTGATAGCCGTCAGGACCGATGTCCCAGGGTTCGGCTATCAGCTTGACCTGAGAGAGCAGCGGACAGGCGCGAATCGCGGCAAAAAAGGGCGCATCGCGCTGGTAATCAGGTGTGCGGCCCAGTACCGGGGCCAGGTCGAAGCGGAAACCGTCGACATGGCAGACCCTGACCCAGTAGCGCAGCGCCTCTAACGTCCACGCCATCACCTGCGGATGGTGGATGTTCAGCGTGTTGCCGCAGCCGGTCCAGTTCTGATAACCGCCCTGCTCATCCAGCCAGTAGTAGCTGGCGTTATCAATGCCCCGCATGGAGAGGGTCGGGCCAATCTCATCCAGTTCGGCGGTGTGGTTAAACACCACATCCAGCACCACTTCGATGCCCGCAGCGTGCAGGTTTTTCACCGCCTGCTGAAACTCCTGCAACGGCGTTACCCCCGGCTGGCCGGAGCCGTAACGGGGGTCAACGGCCCAGAGCGCAAAGGGGTTGTAACCCCAGTAGTTGCTGAGGCCGAGCTGCAGCAGCCGCGGTTCGCTGGCGAAATGCGCCACCGGCAGCAGCTCCAGGGTGGTAATCCCGAGCTGACGCAGGTAATCCACCATAACAGGATGACCCAGCGCCGCGTAAGTCCCGCGCAGCGTTTCCGGAATTTCCGGATGCAGCAGCGTCAGACCGCGAACGTGGGCCTCATAGATAATCGTATTGCCCCACGGGATGCGTGGCGCGACATCGTCCTGCCAGTCAAAGTCTTCCGCAACGACCCGTGACTTCGGCGCAATCGCCGCATTGTCATGCGGGTCGGGCTGCGTGTCGCCGCCATAAAACAGCGGATCGTCCGGTACATCGCCCTCAACCGCGCGAGCGCAGGGATCGACCAGCAGCTTCGCCGGATTAAAGCGGTGCCCCTGCGCCGGTGCCCAGGGGCCATGCACCCGATAGCCGTAGCGTTGTCCGGGCTTGAGTGCCGGAATGTATCCATGCCAGATATCCCCACTGCGGCCAGGCAGGTCAAAGCGCACTTCTGCGCCCTCTTCATCAAACAGGCAGAGCTCTACGCGCCCGGCGTGCTGGGAAAAGAGGGTGAAGTTAACGCCTTTGCCATCGTAACTGGCACCCAGCGGTTCGGGATCGCCGGCAGTGATGATCATTCCGCCTCCCGCACCAGCCAGACCGTTGCCAGCGGCGGCAGATTAAGGCTCAGCGACTGTGGTCGCCCGTGGCTGTGCTGCTCATCGGTATGCACCCGGTGAATGCGCACATCGCTGCCGTGATACTCATGCTGATCGGTGTTCAGCACTTCACGCCAGTAGCCAGGCTGGTTTACGCCAAGGCGATAGCCCGGACGCGGCACCGGCGTAAAGTTACTGATCACAATGATTTCGTTACCTTCACGGTCACGGCGCACAAAGGCGAAGACCGAGTGCTCCGCATCATCCACGACCAGCCACTCAAAGCCTGCCGGATCGAAGTCGAGCTGATGCAGCGGCGTGTAGTGCTGATAGGTGTGGTTGAGGTCGCGCACCAGACGCTGAACACCGTGATGCCAGTTGTCATCGCCTTCCAGCAGATGCCAGTCCAGGCTGACGTCATGGTTCCATTCGCGGCCCTGCGCAAATTCGTTGCCCATAAACAGCAGTTTCTTGCCGGGGAAGCCCCACATCCAGCCGTAATAGGCGCGCAGGTTGGCGAATTTCTGCCAGGCGTCGCCCGGCATCCGATCGAGAATCGAACGCTTGCCGTGCACCACTTCGTCATGCGACAGCGGTAGCACAAAGTTTTCGGTGTAGTTGTACATCATGCCGAAGCTCATCAGGTTGTGATGGTGCTTGCGGTAGATGGGATCGACCTGCATGTAGTCGAGGGTGTCGTGCATCCAGCCCAGATTCCATTTGAACCAGAAGCCCAGCCCGCCGCCCTCGGTGGGACGCGTCACGCCAGGGTAGTCGGTTGACTCCTCCGCCATCGTGACCGAACCGGGTGCCACGGTGCCGAGCGTGCGGTTGGTGTAGCGCAGGAATTCGATCGCCTCAAGATTCTCGCGGCCACCATACTGGTTCGGCACCCATTCGCCTTCGTTGCGGCTGTAGTCGCGATAGATCATCGACGCCACCGCATCCACGCGCAGGCCATCGATCCCAAAGCGTTCTGTCCAGTAAAGTGCATTGCCTGACAGGTAGTTGCTCACTTCCCGGCGGCCAAAGTTGTAGATCAGGGTATTCCAGTCCTGATGGAACCCTTCGCGCGGATCGCTATGCTCATAGAGCTGGGTGCCATCAAACCGCGCCAGACCAAAGTCATCGCTGGGGAAATGGCCTGGCACCCAGTCGAGCAGCACGTTCAGGCCCGCTTCGTGGGCGCTGTCGATAAAAGCGCGGAACTCATCACGGGTGCCGAAGCGGCGGGTCGGCGCATACATGCCCAGCGGCTGATAGCCCCAGCTGCCGTCAAACGGATGTTCGTTGATGGGCAGCAGTTCGATATGGGTAAAGCCCATCTCTTTAACGTAGGGCACCAGCTGTTCAGCCAGCTCTTTGTAGCTCAGCCAGAAGTTGTTGTCGGTGTGACGACGCCAGGAGCCGAGGTGCACTTCATAGATGGAAATGGGCGCGTCAAAACCATTGGCGGCTTTACGCTCCTCTTTCATCTCAACCGGCTCTGGCAGGCCGCAGATCATCGATGCGCTCTCCGGACGCATCTGCGCTTCGAACGCATAGGGGTCCGCCTTGATACGCAGTTCGCCATTCGCATCGATAATTTCATATTTGTAGAGCTGGCCGTTGACGGCACCCGGCACAAAGAGTTCCCAGATCCCCAGCTCCTGACGCAGACGCATCGGATGACGGCGGCCATCCCAGAAGTTGAAGTCGCCGACCACCGAGACGCGACGGGCGTTGGGTGCCCAGACGCAGAAACGGGTGCCGGTGACGCCATCGATCACGTCGCCATGTGCGCCCAGTGTTTCATAAGGACGCAGATGCGTACCTTCCGCCAGCAGCCACAGGTCCATCTCCTGCAGCAGCGGGCCGAAACGATAGGCGTCGTCCACCAGGTTCTGCTGGCCGTGCCAGTTGACCGCCAGCTGATAGCGGAACGGATTTTTACGGCGTGGAATGACGCCACTGAAGAAGCCGCGCGCATCTTCACACGCCAGCTGAGCCAGTTTGCGCCCGGTAGAGGTTTCAATGACCCAAACTTCGAGCGCTTCGGGGAGCAGCGCCCTGACTTCAAGGCCCTGCTGAGTTCGGTGCATCCCTAGTAACGAAAAAGGGTCAGCATAATTACCCGCAAACAGGGCATTGATCGCCTCGCGATCGGGAAGCTCTGACATGACTTTCTTCCTGTGATAATTGGCAGCCGAAATGAACGCAACATAGCCTGTGGCGCTTCATCTGCGCTGCTCTTCATTGAGCCATACGTACGACGGCAAAAGGAGTCAGGCCATTCCATGGAAAAGGGTTTTGCCGTGTACCACAACATTTAGTCCAAAAAGCAAAAGCGTTACCTGTGGCACATCATGGTTAAATCATAGCTTGGTCCCGGCAGTTGCCATGGACTTAAGCAAAATATTCTTTGTCGATCGGCAAAAAACGGAAGCCGATCACTGAGTAAGCGAAACGGCAGGTTATTTCGCATACGGTAAAGACAAAAAAGGCCGGATAAATCCGGCCCTTGAAGAAATTTAACTCAGTCGATTAACAACCGCAGCATACGACGTAACGGTTCGGCTGCGCCCCACAACAGCTGGTCGCCCACCGTGAAGGCGGAGAGATATTCCGGCCCCATATTCAGTTTGCGCAAGCGGCCAACCGGCGTGGTCAGCGTGCCGGTGACGGCGGCGGGTGTCAGCTCACGCATGGTCAGCTCACGGTCATTCGGCACTACTTTGACCCACTCATTGTGTGACGCCAGCAGCTGTTCAATTTCCGCCAGCGGCAGGTCACGTTTCAGTTTCAGCGTGAAGGCCTGGCTGTGGCAGCGCAACGCGCCGACGCGCACGCATAATCCGTCAACCGGGATGATGTCGGTGGTGGCGAGGATCTTGTTAGTCTCCGCCTGACCTTTCCACTCTTCGCGGCTCTGGCCATTCTCCAGCTGTTTGTCGATCCACGGGATCAGGCTGCCAGCCAGCGGCACACCGAAGTTATCGGTCGGCAGCGTGCCGGAACGGGTGAAGTCGGTGACGCTACGCTCGATATCAAGAATGGCGGAAGCCGGATTCTGCAGCGCAGGCGCAACGTGGTCGTGCAGCATGCCCATCTGGGTCAGCAGTTCGCGCATGTGGCGCGCGCCGCCGCCAGAAGCGGCCTGATAGGTGGCGACCGAGGCCCACTCCACCAGGTTATGCGCAAACAGGCCACCCAGCGACATCAGCATCAGGCTGACGGTGCAGTTCCCGCCGACAAAGGTCCTGATGCCCTGGTCGATGCCCTGGCGGATCACAGCATGGTTGACCGGGTCCAGGATGATAATAGCGTCTTCTTTCATGCGCAGCGTGGAGGCCGCATCAATCCAGTAGCCCTGCCAGCCGCTTTCGCGCAGTTTTGGGTAAACGTCGCTGGTGTAGTCGCCACCCTGGCAGGTAATAATGATATCCAGTGCACGCAGTGCCTCGATATCAAATGCATCCTGCAGGGTGCCCTGCTGCTTACCGGCAAAGGCGGGAGCCGCCTGACCGTGCTGCGACGTTGAGAAGAAGACCGGATTGATTGCATCAAAATCGCGCTCTTCGCTCATGCGGGACATCAGCACAGAGCCGACCATACCGCGCCAACCAACAAAACCTACATTCTTCATGTCGTGTCCGTCTCAGGCAGTTTTACACCTGCTTTTCATTTCAGAGGAGAGAGCGGCATGCTATTTTCACGCCGCTCTGCGTAATAATAAGAGTTACCTGTCTCTGCTCACTCTACAAAATGCAGAGCGGGTAGCAAGTGAATTAATTCGATTACGCTAACTTTTTCAGCAGTGTAACTAATAACCCCGCTTTTTCGCGAACAACTGGGTGCCAGACCGATGACTGAAATGATTTCAGCGACAATATTATTGTTGTTAATTATGGATCCGCTGGGCAATCTGCCGATTTTTATGTCGGTTTTAAAGCATCTGGAGCCGAAACGGCGGCGAGTAGTGCTGATCCGCGAAATGCTGATCGCCCTGATTATCATGCTGCTGTTCCTGTTTACCGGTGAACGCATCCTGGCGTTTCTGAATCTGCGCACCGAAACGGTGTCGATTTCCGGCGGCATCATCCTGTTTCTGATCGCCATCAAGATGATTTTCCCCTCGGCCGAAAGCAGCAGTTCTGGCTTACCGGCGGGTGAAGAGCCTTTCCTGGTGCCGCTGGCGATTCCGCTGGTCGCCGGGCCGTCGCTGCTGGCAACGCTGATGCTGCTGTCGCATCAGTATCCGAATCAGATGTCGCATCTGGTGGGCGCGCTGCTGATCGCCTGGGGCGTAACGGTCGCTATTCTGCTGATGTCAGGTCTGTTCCTGCGTCTGCTGGGCGATAAGGGTGTGAATGCGCTGGAACGTCTGATGGGCTTGATACTGATTATGCTGGCAACCCAGATGTTCCTGGACGGCATCCGGGCCTATCTGAAGTTATAAGCGCACCTTTGTCCTTTTGAACTGACAAGCATGCAGCCACATCAATTCAGCCTGTTTATCACAAAGTTACGACATTGAAATGAACAATAATATTAATGTAATGTTGTAAAAAAGAGATTGCTATGGCGGGTAGTATCGAAAATTATGCCTGGACAGGCGTCTTTATTATCGTTGAGCGGCTTTATAGCAGGGATGCACCGAACTGGCACGGTGTTGGCGCCTCCATGATGCAGATTCACAAAATGGTTTACCAACTTTATCATAAACAAGATGTTTATCTGGAAGGCGCAAAGATAGAACCCGACAGCGCGACGGTCTGGCAGCGTTTAAAAATCCTGTTTGGCGCGGATTTGGTACAGAAAAATGCAGCCGATAGCAGTACCTGCTTTTCTCTCGATTATGCAGGTTCCCGCTTTGTCACTACGCCTTTCTCAGGCGTCAACTCAAAAAAAATCCCGGAATTTTTGACCAGAGAATATACCCTGCCTGGCCGAAACGTGCTGGCCTTTGGCAGCGATCCCTTCCCGCATGTCGGCCTTTATGGCCGTGCAGATGCACGCTTTGTGATGGCGGAGGGCGGTAAAGGTGACCCGACCGCCGCCGCGAAATACGATGCAAAAAGTAAACAGCTGGTGATGGTGGACCCCGGAAAAGAGCTGCCGCAGCTGATGCAGCGGCTGAAAACCCGGAGGGAAATGCAATGAGGTTGTTATTACCCTTTTTCTTTGGCGCGCTCTATCTGATAACAGGTTATCTCTCCCTTCAGGAAGTCCTGGAGTATGCCAGCAGCGGCCATTCAGGGGTGATCACAGATATGCGCAGTTATCTGGTTGCCCCGCTACTCTGCGCGTTACTCTGGCTACTGGTTTATCTGGTAGCCTGGTGGGGTTTCAGAAAAATTGCCACCCTGTCCGTGGCTAAAGAAACAACCTTTCAGTCGCTATTTTTTCTGGCAAATATACTCTGTTTAGCTGGCCTGACCGTTTTATCCGTCCCGGGCCAGAAAGCGGCGTTAAATGACGTGCAACTGATGCAAGTTGACGTCACTGATTTTGCCTGGATTTACTTGCTTGCCGCCGCCATCACGCTGGTTTTTTTTGCTCTGATAAGAAGAAAATGGGCATGAACAGTCTGCCGCAGATGATCAAAAGCTGTCTGCTGCGCACGTTTAACTATGAAGGGCGTGAAGAAAGGACGAGCTATTTTATTTTCCTGCTGTTTCAGCTGGTCTGGTTCTGCAGTTATCTGCAATGGTTTACCGGGCCAGAGCATGAAATAGGCTTAATCGCGCTGCTGCTGTTTATTTTGCCTCTATTTTCCTGCGGGGTGAGAAGAATAAATGACGCTGGCTATTCACGCGGCGTCATTGTCCTTTTGGTAGTAGCACCTTATCTGCTGTTCCCTTTTTTAATCTTCCCCCGCTCGCGGTAAAGAACCTGACGGGCAGATAGCCCGTCAGACTGGTCAGGAAAGCAATTCAAAAGCAATCATCCCGATGACCGCCCCCACAGTGCCGAGAATGGTCTCCATCAGCGTCCAGGTCTTCAGCGTTTCCGCTTCGCTGGCCCCGGTAAAGCGGCCAAAGAGCCAGAAACCGGCATCGTTGACGTGGCTGATAATGATAGATCCCCCGCCGATACAGATCGACAGCGCCGCCAGCTGGGCACCGCTGTAGTGCAGCGGTTCAATCACCGGCATGATCAGCCCGACCGTGGTCAGACAGGCGACCGTCGCCGATCCCTGAATAACCCGCACCGCACCCGACAGGATAAAGCAGGCCAGCGCGATCGGCAGGCCCGCGCCGGTCAGCGCATTGCCCAGTACCGGACCCACGCCAGAGTCCACCAGCACCTGCTTAAACACACCGCCTGCTCCAATCACCAGCAGGATAATCCCGGCGGGCTGCAGTGCACTGCCGCATACCTGCATCACCCGCTCTTTATCCATGCCCTGACGATAGGCCAGGCCATAGATCGCCACCAGCAGCGCCAGCAGAATAGCGGTGAAAGGATGGCCGATAAATTCCAGCCACTCATACAGCGTGGTGCCTTCGGTCGTGAAGCGTGCGCCAATGGTTTTCAGCCCCACCAGCACCAGCGGGAACAGAATCAGTGAGAGGCTGAAGCCAAACGACGGCAGCTTGCTCTCATCAACATCGGGTTGATGATCTTCCGGCGGCGCGCTGAAGGTGACATGTTTGCCGATGAAGTTGCCAAACAGCGGCCCGGCAATCAGCATACCGGGGATAGCTGCGCAGAGCCCCAGCAGGATCATCCAGCCAAAGTCCGCGTGCATCTGTGATGCCAGCAGCATCGGGGCCGGTCCGGGCAACAGAAACGCCGCCGCAGCCGCCACACCGGCAAACAGTGGGATGACCAGCTTCACCAGATTGCCCCCCGTGCGCCGCGCCACCGCAAACGCGATGCTGATCAGCAGCACGACGGCCACCTCAAAGAAGAGCGGCAGCGCGCAGATCAACCCGGCAATGCCCATCGCATAGTGCGCACGGCTCTGCCCAAAGGTTTTCAGCATCCGGATAGCGATCTGATCCACCGCGCCGGTTTCATGCAGGATTTTGCCGAACATCGCGCCCAGCGCCACCACGATAGCAAGGAAGCCGAGCGTGCCGCCCATCCCCTTCTGCATGGTTTCAGCGATTTTATTGAGGGGCATGCCGGAGAACAGCCCGGCACCGATGGAGACTAACATCAGCGCGACAAAGGCGTGCATACGCGCCTTCATCACCAGAAAAAGCAGCAGCAGGACAGAGCCTGCTGCGGTCAGAACAAGTGTTGCGGTATTCATCTCTAACCCTGGCTGATTGCGTCCCGGATCGTCGCAACTGTCGCCGCCACAACCTCGTCCAGTGAATGGGTGATATCCACGACCAGCACATCCTGCTCGTCGCTGCCCGGCTCTTCCAGCGTGGCAAACTGCGTCACCAGCATCTGCGGCTTAAAGAAGTGGCCCTTACGCGCTTTCAGACGGGCTTCGATGGTGTCGAAATCGCCTTTCAGGTAGATGAAACGCAGGTTGTCATTTCCCTGACGCAGAATGTCGCGATAACTCTTCTTCAGGGCTGAACAGACAATCACGGAGATCGCCTGAGTACGCTGCATCGCAAAAGCGGCATCGTTCAGCGCCTGCAGCCACGGCTGGCGATCATTGTCATCCAGCGGATGACCATCGGCCATCTTCATGATGTTGGCGCGGGGATGGAGAAAATCACCGTCAAGAAAGGCTGTGTTCAGCTGGTGAGAAACCTGGTTGGCGACGGCAGACTTTCCGCTGCCTGAAACGCCCATCAGGATAAAAACGTGATGCGACGGGGATTGCGTAGTCATTTTCTGCTCCGGCAGGTGAGAATTTGCCAATGTTACCGATAACAATGTCATTTCTCATTCTCCTGGCCGCTTAACAGCCTGGCAACCTTTTTACCGGGAAAAGCGTGAAAGTGTGAGCTGACTCATAAAAACATCACAATCAGATGCTGCCACCTTCACTGATCTCAAAGCCGACATCGCGCAGCCGGTTATCGCTGCTCTCACCGGCGATCCGCGCCAGCAGCAGCGCCGCCGCTTCGCGCCCCATCCGGTCGCGCGGCGTCAGCACGGTGGCGAGCTGTGGCGTGACCACCTGACTGATATCATGGCCGTGAAAGCCGGCAATCGCCATCTGTGAAGGCACCTGTAATCCCTGACGCTGGCACTCAAACATTGCGCCGACCGCCAGGTCGTCATTGGTACAGAACAGGCTGTCCGTTTCAGGATAGAGACGCTGCGCCTCTCGCAGCAGATCGCCACCGGCACTGAAGGAGGAGGCATCCTCCATCATCACGCTGCGTGGCGTCAGTCCCGCTTCGCGCATCGCGATTTCATATCCGCGCTGCTTCTGCAGCGTACGTTCATCCAGACGCGCGCCGAGGTAGACCGTGTAGCGATGACCTTTGCCGAGGATGGCCCGCGTCATCTGCCGCGCGGCCTCGACGTTGTCAAAGCCCACGGCCATATCCAGACAGGGCGTCACGCTGTCCATCACCTCAATCACCGGAATCCCGGCCACCTCCAGCATCCGCAGCGTGCCCGGCGTATGGGTACGTTCGGTGAGGATGACGCCATCAATGTTCCAGCCCAGCAGCGAGCGCAGCTGCAGCTCCTCCTTTTGCGGGTTGTAGCCAAAGTGGGCGACCAGGGTCTGATAGTTGGCTTCGTCAGTGACGGCTTCGATGCCGCGCAGCACGTCGGCAAACACCTGGTTGGTGAGAGAGGGCAGCAGCACGCCGATGGCGCGGCTGGTGGCGTTAGAAAGCATATCGGGGGCGCGATTGGGGATGTAGCCCAGCTCATCCAGCGCCACCGCGATCTTATCCCGCAGGGCAACGGAGACCTGCTCAGGATTGCGCAGGTAGCGGCTGACGGTCATTTTTGTAATGCCGACGCGATCGGCAACGTCCTGTAATACCGGTCTTTTCTTCTTCATCGTAGCGCCTGAGATCGCCCTGAAAGCTAAAGTACGATGAGTCTATCACTTTTTTGTCACAACATTGCCAACCGGGCGCGACAAGGCGCGCCCGTCATCGGCTTAAACCGGTGGCAAATCAAACAGCAGAACTTCTGCTGCGGAGCTGGCTTCGAGAGTCAGCGCGCTTTCGTCCCAGATAGCCAGCGCGTCGCTGGTGGTGACCGGATGACCGTTAACGGTCACGTCCCCTTTCACGACCTGGATCCAGATCCGGCGGCCCGTCTCAATCGCGACGTTATCCTGTTCACCGGCTGACAGCACCCAGCGCGACAGCGTCATATCCTGATAGACCTTCAGCGATCCGTCACGCGCGTCCGGGCTGAGCACCAGCTGGCGACCCTGCACATCCGGGAAGCGGCGCTGGTCATAGCGCGGCTCGATGCCGTTGCGCTCAGGCATGATCCAGATCTGATAAAGGTGCAGCGGTTCGCTTTCGCTGGCGTTGTACTCGGAGTGACGCACGCCGGTGCCGGCGCTCATAATCTGGAACTCACCCGCCGGGATCTGCTCTTTGTTACCCATGCTGTCCTGATGCTCAACCGTACCGGAGAGTACGTAGGTCAGGATCTCCATATCTTTATGGGGATGAGTACCAAACCCCTGACCGCCATCGATCACATCTTCGTTGATGACCCGCAGCGCGGAGAAGCCCATAAAGTTGGCGTCGTAGTAGCTGGCAAAAGAGAAAGTGTGCCAGCTATCCAGCCAGCCATGGTTTGCGTGACCGCGTTCTTCAGCTTTACGTACATAGATCATGTTCAAATCTCCTCAATGTTTTTTGTAGTGTGTTCCTGAGGGGGTCAGATTGATAGCTGAAAAACTTCACTCCTCTGTTCAAAATAGTTGAATAAGGAATAGGCAGTGGCTGAAAAGCACTGAAGGAGAGCAGCCAAAAAAAAGCCAGCTCGCGGCTGGCTAAAAATACTGGAAGCAATGTGAGCAATGTCGTGCTTTCTCAGGCTGTCATGCGACATCCCGCGAATGCATGGCAATAATAATCATTATCATTCTCGTCTGTAAAGCCTTTTCCGATCATTCCTGCTTGATTAACCGGATGATTTCCATGATGTTTAAAAGGTTTCTGCCGATTAGAGGAGCGCTCATGGAAATCACTGTCCGCCACGTTATGCCCGACGATGCCGCTGCGCTGCACCGGATCTACAGCCAGCCCGATACGCAGGCCAGCACACTCCATCTTCCCCATTCGTCGCTTCAGATGTGGCAGAGTCGTCTCGCCGCCCCACAGCCCAATGCGCATCTGCTGGTCGCCTGCATCAGTGAGGAGATCGTGGGTCAGTGTGCGCTGCAGGTGGAAGAGCGCGCCAGACGCCGCCATGTCGCCTCCCTGGGGATGGGCGTGGATGCGCGTTACCGGCAGCGCGGCGTGGGCACCACGCTGATGCGTGAAATGGTTGCGCTGTGCGACGACTGGCTTCAGGTGCGCCGGATGGAGCTGACGGTGTTTGTCGACAATGGCCCGGCCATCGCGCTTTATCAGCGTTTTGGCTTTGAGATTGAGGGAACGGCGAAGGGCTTTGCGATGCGGCACGGCGAGCTGATTGATGCACACTATATGGCGCGGGTTAAGGCCTGACGGCTGAAAGCAGCAGAGGCACCGGCGTGCCCCTGCTGCGGATACTCCCTGTCAGTTAGCGTCCGGGCTCAGTAGCCGGCGCTCAGATCATCAACGCTGCGCGGATCGGAGGCACCATACAGCATACCGTCCGGCCCGATCATGATGCTCTGGGTGCTGCCCATCGACGGCAGTACCTTCACATGCTGACCTTTATTCTCCAGCAGGCGCAGCGTGTCCGGACTGAAGCCCTTCTCAACGCGCAGCTGATCCGGCAACCACTGATGATGGAAGCGCGGCGCATTGGTGGCTTCGGCCACGTTCATGCCGAAATCGATGCTGTTGACCACCATCTGCAACACCGTGGTGATAATGCGGCTGCCGCCAGGACTGCCGGTAACCAGCCAGGTTTTTCCGCCTTTGGCGACGATGGTTGGCGACATGGAGGAGAGCGGCCGTTTCGCCGGCTGCACGGCGTTCGCTTCGCCGCCCACCAGCCCGTAGACATTCGGCGTGCCCGGCTTGGCGGAGAAGTCATCCATCTCGTTGTTCATCAGGATGCCGCTGTTGCCCGCCACAATCCCGCTGCCAAAATAGGTGTTAAGCGTATAAGTGACCGCGACCGCGTTACCCTGCTTATCCACCACCGAGAAATGGGTAGTCTGATTACTCTCATAAGGTTCCAGCTTGCCCGGTTTGATCTCGCTGGAAGGGCGCGCCTTCGCCACGTCGATCTGCTGCGCCAGCGTTTTCGCATAGGCTTTGCTGGTCAGCGCCTGCCAGGGCACCTTCACGAAATCGGGATCGCCGAGGTATTCCGAGCGATCGGCATAGGCATATTTTTCTGCTTCTGCCATCACCTGCATGGCGTCGGCGCTGCCGAAGCCCATCTTCGCCAGATCGAAGTTCTCCAGGATATTCAGGATCTGCACGATGTGAATACCACCGGATGAGGGCGGTGGCATGGAGAAGACTTCATAGCCCCGGTAGGTGCCGCTGACAGGCGTTCGTTCGACCGCCCGGTAGGCCGCCAGATCCGCTTTGCTGATCAGGCCGCCATGCTGCGCCATCTCTCCGGCGATCTCATCGGCGATCTCTCCCTTGTAGAACGCATCCGGCCCCTGACGGGCGATAAGCTGCAGGCTGTGCGCCAGGTTTTTCTGAACCAGCCGATCGCCCTTCTGCCACGGCGTACCGTCCGGCTTATAGAAGATCGCCTTGCTGTTGGGATGAGTAATCAGGACCTCTTTGCCGTAGGTTTTGAGATCATCTGCCAGCGCGTCGTTGACCGGAATGCCTTCACGCGCCAGTTTGATCGCCGGGGCCAGCAGGGTGCTCAGCGGCAGCGTGCCATATTTCTGTGCGGCCAGCGCCAGTCCGGCAACGGTGCCGGGCGTCCCGGAAGCGAGGTGTGAAGTCAGCGACAGTTTGCTGTCGGCGTTGCCCTGCTTGTCCAGGAACATATCGCGCGACGCGTGTCCCGGTGCCATTTCACGAAAATCGATGGCGGTGGCGCGGCCTGAGGCCGTGCGCAGCAGCATAAAGCCCCCGCCGCCCAGGTTGCCCGCCTGCGGATGGGTTACGGCCAGCGCAAAGCCCACGGCGACGGCGGCATCGACCGCATTGCCGCCCTGGCGCAGGATCTCTACGCCCACCCGGGTCGCCATCGCATCCACCGACGCGACCATGCCGTGCTGCGCCTTCACCGGATGAAACGTATCGCTGTCCACCCCGTAAGAGACCGGCGGAGCCTGCACTGCCGCAGCCTGAGCGCCAGCCACCACGGTCATGCTCATCACCAGCGACCAGCTCAGCTGACGCACCCTTTTCTGCATTTTCATCCTGCCACCATCCTGTGTTGTTATTTACATTTTTTTATCATTTCTGCAAGTGCCTACAAATACAGCAAAATAACCGGGGTTAAGTCAAATCCGGAATACATCTGAAAGTAAGGTCTGTGATATCGGGTAAACTTATGGCTGCGACCCCGATGTCGGTGTGCGGTATTGCGCACCCGGAACCCTGTCGCGCTTGAGAAAGGAGGAGTGATGAAAAAGTGGATGATGGTTTTAGCCGCCCTGCTGCCTTTCGCCAGCCAGGCGACCACGCTGAACAGCACCAACGATCCAAACAGGCCGGGCTATAACCCCAGCCAGCAGCGGATGCAGTCGCAGATGCAGAGCCAGCAGCAGCAACAGCAGCTGAAGCTGCGTCAGGATCAGCAGCGTCAGACGCAGGATCTGCAGCGTAAAATGCAGGAACAGCGCGACAGCGCCCGGCAGCGGGTTATCGACGCGCAGCCGGGACACCAGACGCAGAACCCGAATCAGAACTGATTAAAATCGGGGCCGATGATGTCGATACTGTCGGTACAGATGGCATCGACGCCCCATTTCAGTAAGGTTCTGGCGCGATCCGGGTTGTTGACGGTGTAGACCAGAATCCTGAGGCCAGCGGCTTTGAGTTCGGCTACCCGCTCAGCGGTCAGCACGTTGTGATTCAGGTGGATCGAGACGCACTCCAGCGCAGCGGTTTTCGCCTGCCATTCCGGGTCCCAGCTGTGCGACAGCAGGCCGCGTGGCAGCTGCGGCTCGGCCTGCATTGCCGCCTCCAGGGCTTCGTAAGAGAACGAGGAGAGCAGTGGAGGCGTCTGATCCTGCCACAGGATTGCCGCAGCCTGCGCGATCGCCCGTCCGGTCTCCACTTCACTGCCAGTGGTGGGTTTGATTTCGATATTCGCCATCATCTGATGCTGGCGACAGCGGGCCGCGACCTCGTCCAGCCGCGCCAGCTTTTCGCCCGAAAACGCCCTGCCAAACCAGCTGCCCGCGTCGAGCTGAGAGAGTTTTTCCCACGGCAGCTGCCCCGCCACGCCCCAGCCGTCGCTGGTGCGGTCCAGCGTGTCATCGTGCAGCAGGAAGATCTGCGCATCTGCTGATAATTTGGCATCAAACTCAATCATCTGATGGCCATACTTCGCGCCGATGTCGATCGCCGCCAGGGTATTTTCCGGTGCCAGTTTGCCGCCGCCGCGATGGGCGACGATACGGGGATAAGGCCAGTGTTGTGTGCTCATTCCAGACGCTTTCCATGGGTTGAATCAAAAAAGTGTAACGCATCTGCTGGCAGATGCAGCCACAGCGTAGTGCCCGGCTGTGGCCGTTCGCTGTGGGGTAAGCGTACCACCAGTGGCGTCTCACCGATGCGGCCGTGCACCAGATTATCGGCACCCAGCATCTCCAGCGTATCAACCCGCAGAGGCACGCCGCCCTGCTCGCGGCTGCTCTGGCGGATATGTTCGGGCCGGATGCCCAGCACCACGGATCGGTTAGCCCACTTCGCTTTCATGTCGCTGAGCGGCAGTGCATGGGAGGCGTCGAGGTTAAAGCGTGAGCCGTCGCTGCTGAACTGCCCTTTCAGCAGATTCATCGCGGGTGCGCCGATAAACGAGGCCACAAACTGGCTGGCGGGACGTTCATACACCTCGGCCGGTGAGCCAATCTGCTCCACCACTCCTTTGTTCATCACCATCACCCGCTGCGCCAGCGTCATCGCCTCAACCTGATCGTGCGTCACATAGAGGCTGGTGGTCTGCAGGCGGCGATGAAGCTGCTGCAGCTCCAGCCGCATCTGCACCCGCAGGCGGGCATCAAGATTGGAGAGCGGCTCATCGAACAGAAACACCGCCGGTTCGCGCACGATGGCGCGGCCCATCGCCACGCGCTGGCGCTGTCCGCCGGAGAGTTCACGCGGACGGCGCATCAGCAGGTGATCCAGTTCCAGGCTGCGCGCCGCATCCAGCACCCGCTGGCGGATCTGCTCTTTGCCCATGCCGCGGATTTTCAGGCCATAAGCCATATTCTGCTCCACCGACATGTGGGGATAGAGCGCATAGTTCTGAAACACCATCGCGATGCCGCGATCTTTCGGCTCTTCCTGCGTCACGCGACGATTGTCGATGTAGATATCCCCGGAGCTGACGCGCTCCAGCCCGGCCACCATCCGCAGCAGCGTCGACTTACCACAGCCGGAGGGGCCAACCATCACCATAAATTCGCCATCATTGATCGTGACATTCAGCGGCTGAATGATCTGATTCTTGCCATCGTAGGATTTGGTTACTGCCTGAAGGGTTACGCCCGCCATCTTATTTCTCACTCTCAACCAGGCCGCGCACAAAGGCACGCTGCATGACTAACACCACCACCAGCGGTGGGATCAGGGTTAATAACATCGCCGCCATCACTTCGTTCCACTGGGTCGGCGAACCGCTGGTGGAGATCATGCTTTTGATCCCCGCCACCGCCGTGCCGAGACTGGCGTCATTGATGATCAGCAGCGGCCAGAGATACTGGTTCCAGCCGTAGATAAAGGTGATAACAAACAGCGCCGCCAGATTGGTTTTTGACAGCGGCAGAACGATGTCGATGAAGAAGCGCATGGCGCTGGCACCGTCGATGCGTGCCGCCTCCACCAGCTCATCCGGCAGTGACATAAAGAACTGGCGGAACAGGAAGGTGGCGGTGGCGGAAGCCATCAGCGGCAGGGTTAATCCGCTGTAGCTGTCGAGCAGATTGAGATCGGCAATCACCTGCACGGTAGGGAAAATACGCACCTCCACCGGCAGCATCAGAGTGACAAAGATCAGCCAGAAAAAGAGCGTGCGCAGCGGAAAACGGAACCAGACCAGCGCAAACGCCGACAGCATCGAAACGGTGATTTTGCCGAACGTGATCCCCAGCGCCATGATCATGCTGTTAAGCAGCATCAGGCCAAACGCCGGGCCGTTGCCGTTGACGCCGTGGGTCCAGATGCGCGAGATGTTCTCCCACAGGTGCGTGCCGGGCACCAGCGTCATCGGCACCTGATAGACCGCCGCGTTATCCAGCGTGGCCGCCACAAAAGCGACATAGAGCGGAAACAGGATGGTGAGCACGCCCAGCACCAGTACGATGTGGCTGAAGAGATCCAGCCCGCGTCGATTCTCAATCATTGATATTGCACCTTACGTTCAACAAAGCGGAACTGGATCACCGTCAGCCCGATCACCAGCAGCATCAGCACCACCGACTGCGCCGCCGACGCGGAGAGATCCAGCCCGGTAAAGCCTTCGCGATAGATTTTGTAGATCAGCGTCGTGGTCGCCTGCACCGGTCCGCCGCCGGTTGCAGCATCGATCACCGGGAAGGTGTCGAAGAAGGCGTAGATCAGGTTGACCACCAGCAGAAAGAAGCTGACCGGTGCTATCAGCGGCAGCGAAAGGTTGAAGAAGCGCCGTACCGGTCCCGCACCGTCAATCGCGGCGGCTTCCACCAGGGATTTTGGGATCGATTGCAGGGCGGCAAAGAAGAACAGGAAGTTGTAGCTCATCTGCTGCCAGATCGACGCCAGCACAATCAGGAACATCGCCTGGCCGCTGTTCTGCGCGTAGTTCCAGTTGTAGCCCAGGTGGTTCAGCAGGTAGCTGAACAGGCCCAGTCCAGGATTAAACAGGAACATCCAGAGCACCGCCGCCACCACCGGCGCTACGGCGTAGGGCAGCAGCAGCAGCGTCTGATAGAGGCGGCGCAGGCGCACCACATAGTCCACTAGCGCCGCCAGCAGCAGAGACGAGAGCATACCGAACACCGTCACCATCCCGCTGAATTTCAGGGTGGTCCAGAAGGTGTCGAGATAGTAGGGATCGGCAAACAGCCGCCTGAAGTTTTCCAGTCCGACAAAGCGGCTGGAGATGCCAAAGGGATCGAGACTTTGCAGCGAGTACCATAACGCTTCACCGGCGGGCCAGAGAAAGAAAATGGCGGTAATCAGCAGCTGCGGCAGCACCAGAAGATAGGGTAACAGGCTGGTGCGAAAGACGGGACGGGATGAAGACATGGCGTACCTGGCGTCAGAAAGAGGCGGGCCAGCCGGGGCTGACCCGCAAGGAGAGATTACTTCACCTGCTGTTCAAAGCGGCGCAGCAGCGCGTTGCCACGCTTCACGGCGTTATCCAGTGCGTTCTGCGGCGACTGTTTACCGGTCCAGACGCTTTCCAGCTCCTCGTCGATCACGGTACGGATCTGCGGCATATTGCCCAGACGCATGCCTTTCGTGAACGGCAGCGGCGGCTTATTCATCATCTGACGAGTGGCGATATCGGCGCCCGGATTTTTGTCGTAGAAGCCCTGCTGCTTTGTCAGCTCGTAGGCGGCGGTGGTGATCGGCAGATAACCGGTTTTCTGGTGCCACTCAGCGGCGATTTCCGGCTTAGCCAGAAACTGCATGAATTCGGCCACGCCTTTGTAGGTTGCCGCGTCCTTACCTTTCATCACCCACAGGCTGGCACCGCCGATCAGGGCGTTCTGTGGTGCCTCCGGCACGGTGTCGTCATATGGCATCATGCCCACGCCGAAGTTGAATTTTGCGTAGTGGCGGATATCCGCCAGCGATCCCGATGAGGCGGTTGTGATGCCGCAGTCACCGTTGTAGAACTTGGCGGTGGACTCATCCTTACGGCCAAAGTAGGTGAAGTCCCCTTTTTTGTTCATCGCTTCCAGCAGTCCGATGTGGCGAACCTGCACCGGCTTGTTGAACTCCAGAACCGCGTCCAGCCCGTCAAATCCGTTGTTTTTCGTCGCCACCGGCAGGGCATGCCAGGCACTGAAGTTTTCAATCTGGATCCAGCCCTGCCAGCCGCTGGCGTAGCCGCAGCTCATGCCCGACTTGCGCAGTGCGGCGGCATCCGTCGCCAGCTCCTGCCAGGTTTTCGGCGGCTGATCCGGGTTCAGGCCCGCTTTTTTAAAGGCGTCTTTGTTGTAGTAGAGCACCGGCGTCGAGCTGTTGAACGGCTGAGAGATCAGCTGACCTTTGCTGTCGCTGTAGTATCCCGCCACCGTGGGCACGAACTGCTTCTCGTCAAAGGGGATGCCCGCCTCTTTAAAGACCTGATGCACCGGCACGACCGCCTGGGAGGCCATCATGGTCGCCGTGCCGACTTCATAGACCTGCAGCACCGCAGGCGCTTTACCGCTGCGCACTGCCGCAATCCCGGCGGCAAGGCTCTGCTCGTAGTTACCTTTGTAGGTCGGAACAATTTTGTAATCGGGATGGGTCTGATTAAAACGCTGTGCCAGCGAATCGACTTCTTTGCCTAACTCGCCTTCCATGGAGTGCCAGAAAGGGATCTCAGTGGCGGCAAGCGCCTGGCCGCTGATCGCCAGACCGAGCAGCGCGCTCATCAGGCTACGACGAAAGGTAACGACGGACATAAAGTTTTCCTGTGCAGGTAAATACGCGTGAAATCACGGATTTCTGGTTCGCGAAGTAACATGACACGGAAAAATGACGGATTAATAACGGAGAGATGACAGCCGGATGACAGGCACAGAAGAGGAAAAGGCAGCGCGGTTAACGCGGGGTGAGAAGGATGATAACCCTGGCTGGGGTGCGGTCAGACTGAGTATGCACAGCGAACGGGGTCAGAGCGGAAAGACGCTAAATCCGTCATCCATGACATGCTGAGCCCGCGCGATTACGCACCTCATTCCTGAAATGCGCCCGTATACGGCCCGGCGCGTTGCGTTGTTCAAAACGCTCCCGGCGTTGTTGTCCATAGCGCGGGACGCTTTCCTCTTCTGCCCCTGTTCCCTGCGTCTTAAGCTTATTTGCTGCGGCCAGATTCGCCTGATTTGAGTTTGTCAGCCGCCTGAGCTGCTCTGCCCCCCCACGCCGACACCCGGAGCCGTGAACGGACAGCGCAGCCACCGGAACGTACACGTCGTACGTAAGGATGGCGAGCGCTGCCCAGCCGGAACCTGGCCAGCAGGCCAGGCCGTGCCCCATCAGGCGCCTAAGTAAGCGCTGCGGACGGCTTCGTTAGAGAGGAGTGCTGCGCCTGTGTCTTCGAGCACCACATGGCCGTTCTCCAGCACATAGCCCCGATCCGCCAGCTTCAGCGCCTGATTGGCGTTCTGCTCGACCAGGAAAATGGTCATCCCTTCGCTGCGCAGCTGCTCAATGGTGTCGAAAATCTGCTGAATAATGATCGGTGCCAGCCCCAGCGAGGGCTCATCCAGCAGCAGCAGGCGCGGCTGACTCATCAGCGCACGGCCAATCGCCAGCATCTGCTGCTCACCGCCCGACATCGTTCCGGCGCGCTGGATTTTACGCTCCTCAAGCCGTGGAAAGAGTTCGTAAACGCGCCGGATGCGTGTCAGATACGCCTGGCGGCTGGCAAAAAAGCCCCCCATCGCCAGGTTCTCTTCCACCGTCATACGTGAAAAGACCCGTCGTCCTTCCGGCACGATGGCAATCGCTTCCCGCATAATGCGCGACGTCTGCCAGTCGGTAATGGCTTTGCCATCAAAGGTGATGGTGCCCTGGGTCGCGCGGGGTTCGCCGCACAGCGTGCCCAGCAGCGTGGTTTTCCCGGCGCCGTTGGCCCCGATCAGGGTGACGATCTCCCCCTGGTTGATGTAGAGGCTGACGTTATGCAGCGCCTGAATCTTGCCATAGTGCGCGCTGACGTTTTCAATGGTTAACATCGTATTTGCCATCTCAGGCCTCTCCTAAATAGGCACGAATGACATCCGGATTGTTACGAATCTCCTCCGGCGTTCCGTTAGCCAGTGGCGTTCCCTGATTCACCACATAAATACGGTCAGAAATTCCCATGACCAGCTTCATATCATGTTCAATCAGCAGCACGGAAACCTTGTGTTCGCCCCGCAGCTCCGCGATCAGCGCATCCAGCTCATGCGTCTCTTTAGGGTTCAGGCCCGCAGCCGGTTCATCCAGCATCAGGATCTCCGGGCGCGTCACCATGCAGCGTGCGATCTCCAGCCGGCGCTGCTGACCATAGGCCAGGTTGCCCGCCTGACGGTTTGCCAGATCGAGCAGGCCGACCCGCTCCAGCCAGGTTGCGGCACGGTCCAGCGCCTCGCTCTCACTGCGGCGAAACGCCGGGGTTTTCAGCAGGCCGGAAAACACGCCGCTTTTGAGATGCTGATGCTGCGCGACCAGCAGGTTCTCAATCACCGTCATCTCACGGAACAGACGCACATGCTGGAAGGTCCGCACGATGCCCATCCGCGCGATCTTCTGGCCCGGCAGACCTTCCAGATGCTGTTCGCGCAGTTTAATGCTGCCGCCGGTGGGCTTGTAGAAGCCGGTCAGGCAGTTAAACACGGTGGTTTTACCGGCACCGTTCGGCCCGATCAGCGAGACGATCTCCTGTGGACGCAGCTCCAGCGCCACATTGTTCACGGCTAACAGACCGCCGAAGCGCATCATCAGGCCTTCAACGGCTAATAAAGGCTGAATCATGCCTGCTCTCCTTTTTTACCGGTTCTGAGTTTCAGATGCGGACGTTTCATCGGCAATAATCCCTGTGGCCGCCAGATCATCATCAGCACCATCAGGCCACCCAGCACCAGCATGCTGTACTCATTCAGATCGCGCATCAGTTCGCGTGACACCACCAGCAGAATGGCCGCCAGGATCACCGCAAACTGGGAGCCCATGCCGCCCAGAACCACAATCGCCAGCACAAAGGCGGATTCGACGAAGGTAAAGGATTCCGGGCTGACAAAGCCCTGACGCGCCGCGAACAGACTGCCGGCAAAGCCCGCAAAGGCGGCGCTGATAGTAAACGCGGTGAGCTTGATACGGGTCGGACTCAGGCCCAGCGAGCGACAGGCAATCTCATCTTCGCGCAGCGCTTCCCAGGCACGGCCCAGCGGCATCCGCAGCAGCCGGTTGATGACAAACAGCGTCAGCACCACCAGCAGCAGCGCCACCATGTAGAGGAAGATGATGCGATCGCTGGGGTCATACTTCAGACCAAAGAAGTTGTGGAAGGTATCCCAGCCGCCCTCGCGCGGCGTGCGGCCAAACTCCAGACCAAACAGCGTCGGTTTCGGGATCTGGCTGATGCCGTTTGGCCCACCGGTCAGAGCGGTGTTGTTCAGCAGCAGAATACGCACGATCTCGCCAAAGCCCAGCGTCACAATCGCCAGATAGTCGCCACGCAGTCGTAGCACCGGGAAGCCCAGCAGCAGGCCAAACAGTGCGGCAACCATGCCGGAGAGCGGCAGACACTGCCAGAAGCCGAGACCGTAATAGTGGTTCAGCAGCGCAAAAGTATAGGCGCCGATGGCATAGAAACCGCCATAACCCAGTACCAGCAGGCCCGACAGTCCGACCACCACGTTCAGGCCCAGACCGAGCATCACGTAGATCAGCGTCATGGTGGCGATATCGACGGTGCCGCGTGACACCAGGAAGGGCCAGGCAATCGCGGCGACAATCAGCACTGCCATCACCAGCTTCTGCTTCGGCGTCGAACCATCCAGGCCCGGTAACAGCAGCGCCGGACCAGACATTTTCTTCAGACCGCGTTGCCACACCGGACGCAGCAGCTGGAACAGAAACACCACCACACAGCCTGTCGCGATCCAGTTCCAGCGCACGCTACCGGCGTTCTGCACCACCAGCTGTGTGCCATCGAGGTTCAGGCGCAGCCCCATAAAGAAGGTGGCGAGCACCAGCAGCATCAGGGCCGAGATCAGCGCATTGATAAAGGAAGTCTTCATACTTTTTCGACCTCCGGGCGACCCAGAATCCCGGTCGGCATCACCAGCAACACCACGATCAGCAGCGCAAACGAGACCACATCTTTATATTCCGTACTGAGATAGGCGGAGGTCAGCGCCTCGGCGATCCCCAGCACCAGGCCACCAATCATCGCGCCAGGAATACTGCCAATGCCGCCCAGCACGGCGGCGGTGAACGCCTTCATACCGGCCATAAAACCGATGAAGGGGTTAATCGAACCGTAGAACTGACCCAGCAGTACGCCAGCAACCGCGGCCATCGCGGCCCCGATCACAAAGGTCAGGGAGATCACGCGGTCGGTGTTAATGCCCAGCAGGCTGGCCATTTTCAGATCTTCTGCACAGGCGCGACAGGCCCGGCCCATGCGGGAGTAGCGAATAAACGTGGTCAGGGCCAGCATCGCCAGGAAGGTCACGACCCAGATCACCACCTGCATGGTGGAGATAGTGGCGGCAAAGCCGTTGCTCTCACCCACCGTCCACTGCCCGGTGATCAGACTCGGCAACGCCAGGTCGCGTGAACCCTGCGTCAGGCTGACGTAGTTCTGCAGGAATATCGACATCCCGATGGCGGAGATCAGCGCAATCAGGCGCTTCGAGGCACGCACGGGGCGATAGGCGACACGTTCAATGCTCCAGCCGTAGGCGCTGGAGATAATCACCGCCATCACAAAGCCCGCCGCGATCATCAGCCAGGTGGTGTCGATGCCCATCATCATCAGGGCAGCAATCACGATAAAGGAGACGTAGCTACCGATCATGTAGACCTCGCCGTGGGCGAAGTTGATCATGCCGATAATGCCGTAAACCATGGTGTAACCGATGGCGATCAGCGCATAAGTGCTTCCCAGGGTCACACCGTTGAACATCTGCTGAATAAAATAGAGAAACTGCTCCGACATACCTTAACCCTTACTTGTCCGATCGCAGGCGACCGGGGTACAAAAAACGCCTGGCAGTGAGGTGCCAGGCGTTCATGTCGCAGGTCAGGCAAACCGGTTACCCGGCCTGCCATCTACCCGAAAATGACCTGGTTTACTTCACAGCGGTCGAGGTGCCATCGGCATGCCATTTGAAGACGCCGAATTCAAAGCCCTTAAGGTCGCCCTTCTCATCCCAGTTCAGGTTGCCCATTACGGTTGGCACTGCGGCACCCTCTTTCAGGTTTTTCACGATGGCATCCGGCTCGGCACTCTTGCTGCGCTCCATGCCGGTCGCCAGCGACTGCAGTGCGGCGTAGGTGGTCCAGACGAACGGACCGGTCGGATCCAGTTTCTTCGCTTTCAGCGCATCCACGATAGGTTTGTTGGTCGCCACCTGGTCATAGCGTTTTGGCAGGGTCACCAGCATGCCTTCAGAGGCGGCACCGGCAATGTTCGACAGCGAGGCGTTACCCACCCCTTCCGGCCCCATGAACTGGGTTTTCAGACCAGCTGCACGCGCCTGGCGGACGATCTGGCCCATTTCCGGGTAGTAACCACCGAAGTAGACAAAATCGACGTTCTCTTTCTTGAAGCGAGCCACCAGCGTGGAGAAATCTTTATCCCCGGCGGTGATCCCTTCAAACATCACGATGTTCGCGCCCTGCTTTTTCAGGCTCTCCTGCACGGCGCGCGCCAGGCCTTCGCCATACTGCTGCTTGTCGTGTACGACAGCGATGCGCTGCGGTTTCAGCTCGCTCATCACATATTTTGCCGCCGTCGGCCCCTGATCGGAGTCAAGGCCGGTGGTGCGCATAATCAGTTTATAGCCGCGTGAGGTCAGGTCTGGTGCGGTCGCGGCCGGGGTGATCATCAGCACACCTTCATCTTCATAGATGTCAGATGCGGGCTGCGTGGAGGATGAACAGAGATGGCCAATCACATAGCGGATGCCGTCGTTAATGACTTTGTTGGCGACCGCCACGGCCTGTTTCGGGTCACAGGCGTCGTCATATTTCACCGCCACCAGTTTGTTGCCGTTAACGCCACCTTTGGCATTGATATCTTCAATCGCCTGAGTAGCGCCCGCGAACTGCATATCGCCATACTGCGCCACCGGACCCGACATGGCGCCAACAATCGCCACTTTGATATCTTCAGCCAGCGCCGCATGGCTCATCGCCAGTGCTACACATCCCGCCAGTAATGCGCGACCTTTCATTTTCATCCTGACTACCCCATCTGTTTTATCGTGTATGTTGTGAGTGTTTGCGCTGCCAGATAAAGTGGAAAACTGATTAAGCATGAATGAGTTAGCTTACTTTTCTGGCATTTATTAGTAATAAGGCTTTATTTTTCAGGTTATTAAACAGGAAGTTTCTTCTGTAAATCAACTGACATATTCAGAATTGACTGAGTGAAACAGCATAATACACTGGAGGCAATGGCCGGTTTTTCACCACTTTGCCAGCGCGTTATGCTGGGTGACCATTCGCTGTCGCTGTTTACAACTATCATCCTGGCATCCAGGCCATCTTTTGACCTGTTTTATTGATGAAAATGTGGTGGCGCGCAGGTTGTATATTTTCGCTACACATTCCCCTATTACAGAGGTTTTTGTTATGAAGCTCACTATTCAGCGGGTGACGATGCTGACCGCACAGGACCGCATCGATCTGGGCAAAGTCTGGCCGGATCTGGAGATGGAAAAACTGGCGCAGCATCTGGATGAGCGGCATCGTCTCTATGCTGCGCGCTTCAACGACCGCCTGCTGGCTGGTCTGCTTCTGGAGATCGCCGGAACCCACGGCAAGATCCAGCGGCTGACCGTCCGCGATGTGACCCGGCGACGCGGCGTCGGTCAGTATCTGCTGGAGGAGACAATGAGGCAGAACAGCTCTGTGGCAGACTGGTGGGTCGCCGATGATGGCAGTGACGATCAGCAGGTGCGGGCGGCCTTTATGCAGGCGTGTGGCTTTCGGGCACAGAGTGATGGCTGGATAAGGTCGGCAGAGTAAGCGCCAGCGGCTGAGCAGAGAGGGGGAAACAAAAAGGGCGACATCATCTGTCGCCCCTTACGGTGTTAACGTGCGTTACGCTTCGATCGCCATACGCAGTTTTTTCATGGCGTTCTTTTCCAGCTGGCGCACACGCTCGGCGGAAACGCCATACTGATCGGCCAGCTCCTGCAGCGTGGTTTTGTTATCTTCGTCCAGCCAGCGGGCGCGGATGATGTGCTGACTGCGCTCATCCAGACCTTCCATCGCATAGCTCAGCTTGTCAGCCGCGTGCGCATCCCAGTTATCCTCTTCAATGCCGTCAGCAAAGTCAGAGGTTTTATCCTGCAGGTAGAGCACCGGTGCCATCGAGCGACCTTCGCTGCTCTCATCATCAGCAGACATATCAAAGGTCATATCCTGGGCCGCCATACGCGATTCCATTTCGCGCACGTCTTTGCTGCTGACGCCCAGTTCACGCGCCACCATCTCGACCTCATCCTGGTTGAACCAGCCCAGACGCTGCTTGGTTTTACGCAGGTTAAAGAAGAGCTTACGCTGTGCTTTGGTGGTCGCGACTTTTACGATACGCCAGTTGCGCAGCACATATTCGTGGATCTCAGCTTTAATCCAGTGCACGGCAAACGAAACCAGACGCACGCCCACTTCCGGGTTGAAGCGACGCACCGCTTTCATCAGGCCGATGTTACCTTCCTGCACCAGGTCCGCCTGTGGCAGGCCGTAGCCGGAGTAGTTACGAGCGATATGAACTACAAAGCGTAGGTGAGACAGGATCAGCGTCTTTGCCGCATCCAGATCGCCCTGGTAATGCAGCCGTTCAGCCAACGCTTTTTCCTCTTCTGCCGAGAGCATCGGCCAGGTGTTCGCCGCCCGGACGTAAGACTCCAGGTTGCCAAGAGGAGCAATAGCTAAAGTTTGCATTTCTTTGGTCATTCAAACCCTCACAAATTCAGTGGAATTGCCGCACATTTCCCTGCGCAGACGATACAGTAAGTCAACGTCGCGCGAAATCCGAAAGCAATCTGTGCTACTTAGAGTGGCAAAGTTATCCACAAGTTCAATTTTACCGGTGAATATTTTACACACAGATGACAGGAAGGGAAGAGGGGGGAAGCGATCCTCTGCACCCTTTGTCGGTAGCAGAGGACCATTATAACAAAAAAATGTTGCAGGCGTTTACTGCGGCGTAAATCGGCGTAAATGTTGGACTGTTGCCAGCCAGGCCGCGACCCAGCCGATGATGGCTGCGATCAGCAGCAGCAGCAGTGCCTCATCCCACGAGAAGCCTTCCAGTGAGAAGGTAGTACCAAATACGGTCGCCACGCTGGCCACCACAGACTGGAGTCGCAGCACCAGCACTTCCGACAGCAGCAGCGACAGCACCGCACCGCTGAAGCCCAGCAGCGCCCCGCCATAGAGGAACGGGCGCAGGATAAAGCCGTCGGTCGCGCCAATCAGCTTCTGCACGTTGATGGTGTCACGCCGGGCAAAGATACTGAGCCGCACGCTGTTACCAATCACCAGGAACACCGCCACGATCATCAGCACGCCAATCATGGAGGCGATCTGCCCGACCAGTCCGGTCAGCGCCGCCAGGCGGGCAAACCAGCTATCGTCCATGCGCACTTCATCCACGCCCTGCACTTTAGTAACCCGATCGCGCAGGCTCTGCATGGTGTCTGAGTTCTGGAAATTCAGTTTCGGCGTAATGATAGCGACCGCGGGCAGCGGATTCTGCTCCAGCATATCCATTGCACCGCCAAAGCCTGACCAGTTACGGAACTCGTTCAGCGCCTCTTCCCGCGTCAGGTAGTTGACGTTATCCACCCCTTCGACCTGTTTGAGCTGCGCCACCACGTTTTCTGCCGCCGTGTCATCCAGCGTTTTGGAGAGATAGACGGTTAACTGCGGGGCCGGATACCACTGGGTGGCCGCCTGGCTGACGTTTTTCCAGACCATGTAGCAGACGCTGGGCAGCGTCAGTGAGATGGCGATGACCATCACCGTCAGCAGGGTGGCCAGCGGCTGACGCCACATGTCCGAGAGCGTGCCGCGCAGCGCATAGCGCCACTGCTCCTGCCAGCCGCCCTTCAGTGCTTTACTCTTCGACGGCTGCTTAGCTTTCGGCGCAGCCGGGCGTTTAATGCGTTTATTGACCATCGTGGCCTCCGTGCAGACGTCCCTGATTCAGCGTCATCATCCGGTAGTTGCGCCGGGCGATCAGGCCGCTGTCATGTGTCGCCATCAGAACGGTGACGCCGACGCGGTTAAACTCTTCGAACAGACGAAGAATGTCTTCGGAGAGCGCGTCGTCGAGGTTACCGGTCGGTTCATCCGCCAGCAGCACGGCTGGCTTGTTCACCACCGCACGGGCAATGCCCACACGCTGCTGTTCACCGCCAGAGAGCTGAATCGGAAAACTTTTCGCTTTGTCGAGCAGCCCGACTTTATCAAGCGCCGCCGAGACGCGACGGCGGATATCTTCGCCGCTGGCCCCGGAGATAATCAGCGGGATCGCCACGTTGTCATAGACCGAACGATCCATCAGCAGATGGTGATCCTGGAAGATCATGCCAATCTGACGACGCAGGAACGGCACCTCGCTGTTACGCAGGCGGGAGATGTCATGGCCGCTGAACCAGATTCTTCCGGCACTCGGGCGCTCAATGCCACAAATCAGCTTCAGCAAGGTACTTTTACCGGCACCGGAGTGGCCGGTCAGAAACGCCATTTCGCCAGGGCGCAGATGAAAATCGACCCCCTGCAGCGCCTGACGTCCGCCGAGATATGCCTTACTGACCTCTTCAAAGCGAATCATCCTAATTAGTCCTCTCGGGCAAACAGTGCCTCAATAAAATCGTCCGCCTTAAACGGTCGTAAATCTTCAATGCCTTCGCCGACGCCGATGTAGCGAATCGGAATACCGAACTGATCGGCCACCGAGAAGATCACGCCGCCTTTGGCGGTGCCATCCAGCTTGGTGAGCGCAATGCCGGTCAGGCCGACCGCTTCGTTAAAGAGTCGGGCCTGGCTGACCGCGTTCTGTCCGGTGCTGGCATCCAGCGTCAGCATCACTTCATGTGGCGCGGAATCGTCCAGCTTTTTCATCACGCGGGTGATTTTTTTCAGCTCTTCCATCAGGTGCGATTTGTTCTGCAGACGACCGGCGGTATCGGCAATCAGTACGTCAACGCCGCGCGATTTGGCAGCCTGAATCGCATCGAAGATCACCGATGCTGAATCTGCACCGGTATGCTGTGCAATCACCGGAATGTTGTTGCGCTGGCCCCACACCTGCAGCTGTTCCACCGCCGCCGCACGGAAGGTATCGCCCGCCGCTAACATTACCGATTTGCCTTCGGCCTGATACTGGCGCGCCAGCTTACCGATAGTCGTGGTTTTACCGACGCCGTTAACGCCCACCATCAGGATGACAAACGGCGTTTTGCCTGAGACGTCCAGCGGCGCATCGACCTTCGCCAGGATCGCGGCCATCTCCGCCTTCAGCAGGCCATACAGTGCTTCGGCATCACGCAGCTGCTTGCGGCTTGCCTGCTGGGTCAGATGGGCGATGATGCGGCGCGTGGTTTCCACGCCGACATCGGCAATCAGCAACTGCTCTTCCAGCTCGTCAAACAGGTCATCATCAATCTTTTTGCCCCGGAACAGGCTGATAAAACCGGAACCGAGGTTCTGACGGGTTTTCACCAGGCTGCGCTTCAGGCGGGCGAAGAAGCCCTCTTTGCTCGGGCGCTCCTGCTCCTGCGCGATGAGTGGCGCGGCGGCCAGCGGTAGATCGCTGACGGTATCCGCTAACGGCTCGGCGGGTGCAGTCTCCGCCACGTCGGCGTCATCCAGCGCCAGCGCAGTCAGCTCCTCTTCAGAGAGCGGCGCCTCTTCTTCGTGGTACGGGGTTTCAACGACGTCTGCGTCGCCCGGCGCCAGCGCGGTCAGTTCATCCTCAGACAGCGGCGCCTCTTCTTCTTCGCGATGCGGGGTCTCCACGACCTCCGCGTCGCCCAGCGCCAGCGCGGTCAGCTCTTCTTCGCTTAACGGCGCATCTGCCGGTGCGTCATCGGCGATTGGCGTGATGACGTCGTCGGCGTCAATAACCGGCGTCGCGTCATGTTCAGGGGGGTCGATATCCACCTGCACTTCAGGATCGGCCTCAGCCGCATCCAGCCGCTCAGGTGCCGCTTCGTAGGGCGCGGCGGCGGTAACGTCCGCCTCACGCTGCTGGTCAGCTACCGTTTCGGTGATCGCAACCGTCTCTTCCGCCTGCGCTTCAGCCTGGCGGAGTGCCGGATCGTCCTGTTCAGTCTGCTGCTGAGCGGGTTCCGCGACCGTCGGGGTCTGCTCTTCCGCTACAGGTTGTTTCTCTTCCTCTTTGCCAAATCCCAGCCAGGAAAAAAAGCCACGTTTTTTCTCTTTTGCCATTGTGTGACGACACTCCTCGATGGCTTTGTCCCGGTCGCGCGTGGTTTCCAGGGGTAAATCAATGAAAGTTGGTCAGCGCCAGACCGGCGTAAACCGCAGAATAATGCATGACTTCAGCAACTCAGTAGTCTAACACTTTCCTGCCAGCTCACCACAGCACCCTTTTTTAACGTTTCTTCTCACCGATTGGCCCGTTAAACTACGCAACAAATTATGACGAGTTGTGAGCAATATGAATAAAAACCCCCGCAGTACAGGCGGTGCCGGGCAGATCCGTATCATCGGCGGTCAGTGGCGCGGACGCAAATTGCCGGTGCCGGACAGTGCCGGACTGCGCCCGACCACCGATCGGGTGCGCGAGACGCTGTTTAACTGGCTGGCCCCGGTACTGCCAGAGGCCCGCTGCCTCGACTGCTTTGCCGGTAGCGGCGCGCTCGGTCTGGAAGCCCTGTCGCGCTACGCAGGCTCCGCGACGCTGCTGGAGCTGGAGCGTCCGGTGGCGCAGCAGCTGACAAAAAACCTGCAGACGCTGCGCGCCACGAATGGCACCGTGATTCAGACCAATGCGTTAAGCTGGCTGGCGCAGCCCGGTGAACCTTTTGATGTGGTGTTTATCGATCCGCCGTTTCGTCAGGGATTGCTGGCGCAGACGCTGGCGTTGCTGGAGCAGAATCACTGGCTGGCCGAGCAGGCGCTGATTTATGTGGAAAGTGAAGTGGAAAATGGCGCGCCGCCGGTGCCGCCAGCGTGGGACCTCTATCGCGAAAAAATAGCCGGACAGGTCGCTTATCGTTTGTATCAACGTCAACAGGAGACGCAGGATGTTACTTAATTTGGGGCGTCTGTTGATGCTATGCGTGTGGGGATTTTTACTGGCCAACGTGGTACATCCCTACCCGAAACCGCTGACCTATTTTATCAACGTTGCCCTGTTTTTCATGATCATGATGCATGGTCTGCAGCTCGTTTTACTGCGCGCAACGCAGACCAAAGATGCGCCGCCGATTGACCGCGTTACACAGATTAAGGTGTTCCTGTTCGGCGTCTTCGAGCTGGTCGCCTGGCAGAAGAAACATTTCCCACGCAAAAAATAGGGCTGGCGGGCGTTATGCCCGCCCTCTACGGCAGGGGCGTGAAGCGGATAAAGCGCGTCCCCTGCATCGTCAGCTCGCCCCGGGCGCCTTTATCCAGCTGATGATACTCCCCTTCCTTTAGCTGCACCCTGATGTCGCTGGCACCGTTCAGGGGATGAAACAGCACTTCATAGCGCATCTCTTCTCCGGCGATAACTTCGCGCTGTCGTGAACGACGATTGGGCGCAGGAAATTCGCGCTTACTGCTGACCTCAACCTGCAGAGAACGCGCAGGCGCAGCGTCATTCATGGCCCCTTCGCGACGTTGCTTAATAAACTGACGGGTCGCCAGAACGGCAATGATCGCCAGGACGATAACAAAGATTAACGGCGGTTTACTCATCGCATTCTCACGCCTGTGAAGAAGAGGGATCAGGCGGCAAAGCATACAACCAGAGTTGCCTGATTGTCACATCGCAGAGGCGTAACCTAAACTGGAAGAGATATTTTGGGATCTTTCACCATTCTGAGTAAAAAAGGGAGAAACAATGCTCTGGTCTTTCCTCGCTGTCCTTTTCTCCGGCTGGCTCTATGTCGACGCCAGCTATCGCGGCCCGCAATGGCAGCGCTGGCTGTTTAAACCGGTCACTCTGCTGCTGCTGGTCGGGCTCGCCTGGCAGGCACCGGTATTGCAGAGCACGGACTATCTGATTCTGGCCGGGCTGGTCGCCACGCTGGCGGGTGATGCGTTAACGCTGCTGCCGCGTCAGCAGATGCTCTATGCCATCGGGGCCTTTTTCCTGTCGCACCTGCTCTATACCCTCTGCTTCGCCGCCAGCATGACCATGACCTTCTTCTGGCCGATTCCGCTGACGCTGCTGATCATCGGTGCTGCCCTGATCGGTATCCTCTGGAGCCGGCTGGAAGATCTGCGCTGGCCGGTCTGTACCTTTATCGGTATGACGCTGGTGATGACCTGGATCGCCACCGAGCAGTACTTCTTCCGTCCGACCGATTACAGCTTCTCCATCATGGTCGGTGCCGGACTGCTGCTGCTGGCGAATGCTGTGTGGTTCCTCTCGCACTACCGTCGTCGCTTCGCTGCCGACAGCGCAGTTGTCGCCGCCTGCTACTTTGCCGGTCACTTTATGATCGTGCGCTCGCTGTGGGTGGTCTGATAAAAGTGCCTTGACTCTGGAGTGGACTCCAGAGTGTAGGATAGCGGGATGGGCAGCGTCGCTCATCCCCTTATCCGGAGGTCATATGCAACACCATCACGCCTGTGGCTGTGGCAAACCCCGCGCCAGCCACACCGCCACAAAACCGCTATGCCAGGTTCCTCAGGCTCGTCCCCTTACCCTTTCGATCCATGCTGCCACGCCCGTCACGGCGGATACGGCAGGCTGTTGCTGCGACAGCGACAGCAGTCCCGGCAGTGATGGCGGGGCGGCAGAGGAAAGTGACCGGCGAGGCGGCGCTTATCCTTTCAGCTGGCAGATCCAGGGGATGGATTGCCCCGCCTGCGCCCGCACCGTTGAAACCGCCGTTCGTCAGGTGAGTGGCGTGACCGACGCCCGCGTTCTTTTCAGCAGCGAGAAGCTGATGGTCAGCGCCGACACTGACGTACAGAATGCGGTTGAACAGGCGGTGAAAAAAGCCGGATTCCGGCTCGCGGCCGCGTCCTCCCCCTCTGCCCCACAGGCCGCGCCAGGCTGGCAGCAAAACCGGATGCTGATTCTGCTGGCGCTGCTGGTGCTCGCCGGTACCCTGCTCAGCCAGCTTGCGCCGGTCTGGGGCGACCGGCTGTTTGTCGTGACCACGCTGGCGGGCCTGATCCCGGTGGCGCGCGCAGCCTGGCAGCGCCTGCGCAGCGGATCGCCATTTACCATTGAGACACTGATGACCGTGGCGTCGGCAGGCGCGCTGATGATTGGCGCACACGCAGAGGCGGCGATGGTGCTGGTCCTGTTTCAGCTGGGCGAACAGCTGGAAAGGTATGCCGCCTCACGGGCGCGCAGCGGCGTCGCCAGTCTGATGGCGTTGCGGCCCGAATCCGCGATCCGCCTGCAACAGGGCAAACGTGTTGAGGTATCGCTCACGGCGCTGCAACCTGGTGATGTGATCGAAGTCGCGGCGGGCAGCCGTTTGCCGGTCGATGGCCGGTTACTCAGCCCGATCGCCAGTTTCGATGAGAGCGCCCTGACCGGCGAATCCCTGCCCGTGGCGCGGAGCAGTGGCGAGACGCTGCCTGCCGGTGTCACCAGTATTGACCGGCTGGTGCAGCTGGAGGTGGTGTCGAAGCCCGGTGAGAGTGCCATCGACCGTATCCTGCAGTTGATTGAAGAAGCGGAAACGCATCGTGCCCCGGTTGAACGTTTCATCGATCGGTTCAGTCGCATCTATACGCCGCTGGTGATGCTGCTGTCACTGCTGGTGATGGTGGTGGTGCCGCTCTCTGGCGCAGGCGACTGGCAGCCGTGGATCTACAAAGGGCTGACCCTGCTGCTGATTGGCTGCCCCTGTGCGCTGGTGATCTCTGTCCCCGCTGCCATCACCTCCGGGCTGGCGGCGGCGGCGCGTCAGGGCGCCCTGATCAAAGGCGGGGCGGCGATGGAGCGGCTGAGTTCGCTGCGCTGCATCGCGTTTGATAAAACCGGTACGCTGACGCTGGGCAAGCCCGGACTGACGCAGATCCTGCGGTTTGGCGCGCGCGACGAGACCGCGATCCTGGCACTGAGCGCCGCCGTAGAACAGGGGGCGACGCATCCGCTGGCCAGCGCCATCGTGGCGGCCGCGCAGGCGCGCCATCTGACGCTGCCTGAGGCGCACGATCAGCAGGTGCTGGCGGGACGTGGCATCAGCGCCAGGGTCGCAGACCAACAGGTTCAGCTGCTGACGCCCGCGCATGCCCCCGGACTGACGCCGGAGCAAACGGCGCAGATTGCGCAGCGGGAAGCGGAAGGGGAAACCCTCGTGGTACTGCTGTGTGAGGGCGAGGTGCTGGGTGCCCTGGCACTGCGCGATCGGCTGCGCGACGACGCGGCCGCTGCGGTGCAGGCGCTGAAAAAACTGGGTATTGAAAGCCTGATGCTGACTGGCGATAACCCGCGTGCCGCTGCCACGATCGCCCGCCAGTTGCAGATTGATTATCGCGCCAGCCTGCTGCCCGCCGACAAAGTCGCGGCGGTGCGTGAACGGAGCCGGCAGCAGCCGCTGGCGATGGTCGGGGATGGCATCAACGATGCGCCCGCCATGAAGGCGGCGACCCTGGGGATCGCGATGGGCAGCGGCACCGATGTGGCGCTGGAAGCGGCCGACGCGGCGCTGACGCGAAATCAGCTCGGTCATCTCGCGCCGATGATTGCGCTGGCCCGCCGGACCCGCCGCATCATCCGCCAGAATATCGGCATCGCGCTGGGCTTAAAGGCGATTTTCCTGGTCACCACTCTGCTGGGTCTGACCGGACTCTGGCTGGCGGTGCTGGCCGATTCGGGGGCAACCGCGCTGGTCACCGCCAACGCGCTGCGGCTACTGCGGCGGCACGCCTGAGGATGGAGCAGGCTGACGGCGGTCCGTCCGGCCGTCGTTAACCTGCCATGCCTTTGCGGATCAGGAACTGATAGGGCAGCGTGTCGGTCTGCTGCGCCAGCAGGCCATGCTCCATAAAGCGGCAGAAGCCGGGAATATCGCGGGTGGTCGCCGGATCATCGGCGATGATCAGCAACGTCTCGCCATCCTGCAGGCTGCGTACGGTTTTGCGCACCATCATGACCGGCTCCGGGCAACGCAGGCCACGGGCATCCAGCTGATGGTCGGCAGAGGAAAAAGCATCGCTCATAATCGACTCGGTTCAGGTAAGGGGCGCTCATTCTAGCGCGTGCGGGCGGTGACGCAAGGCGATAACGATTGCGCTAAAATTAACCATTGCATAAAAAGCACAACGCGATAAGATGCCGCCGCTTTTTACTCATAAAACTGCCCGCCACCGCTCGAACGGTGTCGCGCAATGGGTTCCCTCACCCCAACATTAAAAAGGTCGATTATGCTCGCATTTTCTTCACGTCAGCGCATGCATGCGCTTTTCTGGTTGTCGCTGTTTCACCTGCTGGTGATCACCTCCAGTAACTATCTGGTCCAGCTGCCGGTTGCTATCTTTGGTTTCCACACCACCTGGGGCGCATTCAGCTTTCCGTTTATCTTTCTGGCGACCGATCTCACCGTGCGTATCTTTGGCGCACCGCTGGCCCGACGCATTATTCTGGCGGTCATGATCCCGGCGCTGTTTATCTCCTATGGCATCTCTTCCCTCTTCTATCAGGGAGAATGGCAGGGCTGGCAGGCGCTGGAACAGATGAACCTGTTTGTGGCTCGTATCGCCTGCGCCAGCTTTATGGCCTACGCGCTGGGTCAGATCCTTGACGTTCACGTCTTTAACCGTCTGCGCCGGCTGCCGCAGTGGTGGGCCGCACCGGGCTGCGCCATGTTCCTGGGGAACATCAGCGACACCCTGGCCTTCTTCTTTATCGCTTTTTACAAGAGCCCCGATGCGTTTATGGCGCAGCACTGGGTCGAGATCGCCCTGGTGGATTACAGCTTCAAGGTGCTGATCTGCATGATCTTCTTCCTGCCTGCCTATGGTGTGCTGCTCAACGCGGCGCTGAAACGCCTGGCGGAACGTCAGGCCACCCGCCAGGTCAACTTCGGCTAAACCTGGCCCGGCAGGCGTCAGGGGCAGACGGACAAACAGACGTCTGCCCGGCCAGAGGCTCATCCGCTCTGCCATTCCGGCAATTATCCGCTAAGATCTTCTGACAATCATCAGGTTGCGTTTGCAGCCTGATTCCTGTTGTATGAGTGCCTGACCGGAAACTGAAAAAAGGGATTCTGATGCGCAAGCTGGTGAAATATGTAGGAATGAGTTTACTGGTGCTGGGCTTAGCGGCCTGTGACCAGAAGAAAGAGGAGGCGGCGAATGACAACGGCGTCAGCGCCAGTCAGTCAGCCCAGACTGTCACACTTATGGATGGCAAGCTGAGCTTCTCACTGCCACCAGGCATGTCAGATAAAAGCGGTAAGCTGGGTTCGCAGACCACTAACATGCACGTTTATGCCGATGAAACCGGTGCCCGCGCCATTATCGTGATTGCCGGCGAGCCGACCAGTGACGCGCTGGATGTGCTGTCACAGCGCATGGAGCAGCAGCAGCGTAATCGTGATCCGCAGTTGCAGGTGGTGTCGAACAAAGCCGTGACGCTGAAAAATCAGCCCGCGCAGCAGCTGGATACCGTGATTTCCGCCAATAATCAGACCTCATGGTCGTCCGTGATTCTGGCGAAAGTCGATGGCAAGCTTGTGACGCTGCAGATTACGCTGCCAGGCGATAATCAGCAGCAGGCGCAGAGCGACGCTGACAGTATTGTGAAAAGTATTACCCTGAAGTAAATCGCAGGCTGACTTCTCTGCCCGGCAGAGAAGTCAGCTTAAAAGCCTTTTACAGACCGGCATTCTCGCGAATATATCTGCGGGCTTTAACCGCATATTCGAAGGGATTCGCCAGCGCCGGATCCTGCTCCGCTTCCACCACCATCCAGCCTTTATAACCATAATCATCCAGAATTCTGAACACCGGCTTAAAGTCGATCACGCCATCGCCCGGTACGGTAAAGGTGCCCTTTTTGACCCCTTCCAGAAACGAGAGATGGTTCTCGCGGACGTCGGCGACGACCTCATCGCGCACATCCTTGAGGTGAACGTGGAAGATACGCGGCAGGTGCGTTTCCAGTACCGCCAGCATCTTCTGCTGTGAGCCCTCGGAGTAGTAAATATGGCCGGTGTCGTAGAGCAAACCGACCTGCTCGTCAGTCATCGCCATAAAGCGATCGATCTCTTCCGGGGTCTGAATACCGGTGCCCATGTGATGATGCAGCGTGACGCGCATCCCCTTCTCTGCCGCAATCCGCGCCAGCTCATTGTAGCCTTCTGCGGTTAAGCGCCACTCTTCATCCGTGAAAACGGGTTTCTGCTCAAACACCGCCAGTTCGGTGCCCTGAATACTTTTGCTCTGCTCTGAGCAGCCAATCACCCGTGCGCCCATCGCATGCAGGAAGTTCATGTGTTCGATGAACGCGCTGAGCGTTTTCTCTCTGTCACCACGGGCAAAAAAGGTGCTGAACCAGGCGTTACAGATCTCAATGCCGCGAATGTCGAGCATCGGTTTCAGAATCGCCGGATCGCGGGGATATTTACTGCCGACCTCGCTGCCGGTAAATCCAGCCAGCGCCATCTCACTGACCGTCTGCTGAAAAGTATTTTCACTGCCAAGCGCCGGCATATCGTCATTGGTCCAGCCGATCGGCGCGATCGCCAGTTTTACATTCTCTTTGTTCATCGTCATGTTCCCGGGCCGCATTCAGGGCGAAATCAGTTGTAAAAAGCAGGGCGTGGCGGCATCTCTACCGGCTCAATGGCACCGCTGTTTTGCGCTTTAATGCAGGCATCGGCGGCCACAGAGGCGGCAAAACCATCCCAGGCAGAAGGACCGGTCAGCTGTCCTGCCTGAATGTCGTTGATAAATGCCTGCAGCTCCACGTCATAGGCTTCGATAAAGCGATCTTTCCAGTCCACCAGAATCGTGTTCGACAGACGGGCATCTTTACGCAGCTGTACCGAAGAGGGTTCCGGCAGACGGGCAATGCCCTCTTCGCCAACCACTTCGCACTGAATGTCATAGCCATACGCGCAGTTAACGAAGATTTCGACGTCGATGCGCACCCCTTTCTGAGTTTCAAACAGCACGATCTGCGGATCTTTCAGCTGACTGTGAGACTTCGACGTCACGCGCGGGAAGACCACCTGCACCGTTTTGTAGTCGTCGCTGGTCAGCCAGCGCAGCACGTCCAGCTCATGGATCAGGGTGTTGGTAATCGCCATCGGCGTGGTGTAGTTCTCCGGCACGGTCGGGTTGCGGTGTGCGCAGTGCAGCATCAGCGGCTCACCAATGTCGCCGTCGGTGATCACCTTTTTCAGCGCACGGTAGCCCGCATCGTAGGGACGCATAAAGCCGACCTGCACCAGACGTTTTCCTGCCTGAATCTCCGCATCGACGACCCGGCGGCAGCCCTCGGCGCTCATCGCCAGCGGCTTCTCGCAGAACACCGGTTTACCGGCGGCAATCGCCGCCAGGGTGAACTCTTCATGGGTCGGATCCCATGAGGTCACCAGCACCGCATCGACGTTGGGCGACTGAATCACATCATGGCCATTCTGGAACACCTCCGCCTCGATGTTCAGGCGCTGGAGGGCGGCACGCGCACCGTCGACATTAATGTCAGAGACGGCCACAACCTGGGCACCCTGCAGCACATGGCTGCAGCGGCGAATATGTTCCTGACCAATTGCACCTGTACCGATAACACCAAGTTTCAAAGTCATAATTACACCTGTGTAGGGTTCGTACGGAGAAGAGGAAAACGGCTCTTAAAATTAATATTTTCGTGCCTGATCCAGATGGCTGTTGAGCTTATCCGCCACCGCCTGCGCGCGTTCAGTGTTTGAAGCCTGCGCCACGCCGACATGCCACCAGCTGAAATATTTGTGGATCATGGTTTTTGGCAGCACTTTGATGTCGATAAGGGTCGAAACCGTCTGAGTACGTGCATCTTCCAGCGCGGCGCTGAGTTCCTCCAGCGTGGTCACACGGTAGGTTTTACAGCCGTAACCGGCGGCGATCGCGGCAAAATCGACCGGGATAAAGCCGCCATCCAGCCTGCCACTCTCCGGATTACGGAAGCGGAACTCGGTGGTAAAACTGTCCATGCCGTGTTCCATCTGCAGATTGTTGATGCAGCCGTTGGTCATGTTATCCAGCAGCACCACGTTGATCTTCGCCCCCTCCTGAACCGACGTGACCAGCTCAGAGTGCAGCATCATAAAGGAGCCATCACCGACCAGCGCATAGACCTCGCGCTGCGGCTGGGCCAGCTTCGCGCCCAGCGCCGCATTGACCTCGTAACCCATGCAGGAGTAGCCATATTCGACGTGATAGGCGTTGTAATCCCGGGTGCGCCAGACACGCTGCAGGTCGCCCGGCAGGCTGCCCGCGGCTGCCACGATGACCGCCTCTTTCGGCAACTGCTCATTGAGGGTGCCGAGCACGCTGCTCTGCGTCAGCAGGGATTGTGTCAGGCGGCGGAACTCCGCAAATACCGCCTCGCGATCCAGATGGTCAGCGATCTCCGGCACAAAGTCGCCATCGTGATATTCGGCCTGATAGACGCGCTGCGTCTCTTCCAGCAGCTGACGCCGCGCCTGCGCAATCTGACTGCCCCAGTCGTTGCTGTAGTGCTGTGAGGCCAGTCCCGCCGTCAGCGCCGTCAGTCCCTCACGGGCGTCGGCCAGCAGCTGGACACCGTCCAGCTTGTAGCTGTCGAAGTTGCTGACGTTAACGTTCAGGAAACTCACTTCGGGATGCTGGAAAATCCATTTCGAGGCGGTGGTGAAGTCGGTATAGCGGGTGCCAATCCCGATCACCAGGTCAGCCTCTTTCGCCAGCAGGTTAGCGGCCAGCGATCCGGTCTCGCCCACGCCGCCCAGGTTCAGCGGATGATCGGAAACCAGCGTGCCTTTGCCCGCCTGCGTCTCTGCGAAAGGGATCTGATAGCGTTCGGCGAACTGCCGCAGCGCCTCGCCCGCTTCGGCGTACTTCACCCCGCCGCCGCAGATAATCATCGGCTTGCGCTTACGGGTGATCAGCGTCAGGGCATCCGCCAGCTGTGCTGCCACCGGCAGGCGGCGATCCAGACGGTGAACCCGTTTCTGGAAGAAATAGTCGGGATAGTCCCAGGCTTCGCCCTGTACATCCTGCGGCAGCGATAGCGTTACCGCACCGGTTTCGGCCGGATCGGTCAGGACACGCATGGCATTGATGCAGGCGGACATCAGCTGTTCCGGGCGGCTGACGCGATCCCAGTATTTGCTGACGGCACGAAAAGCGTCGTTGGTACTGATGCTGAGATCGTAGCTCTGCTCAATCTGCTGCAGTACCGGATCGGGCTGCCGGGTGGCGAAGACATCGCCGGGCAGCAGCAGCAGTGGAATACGGTTAGCGGTCGCGGTTGCCGCTGCGGTGATCATATTGGCCGCGCCAGGCCCCACAGATGAACTGCAGGCGATAATCTGACGACGCAGTGACTGGCGGGCAAAACCGGTGGCGGCGTGGGCCATGCCCTGCTCGTTACGCCCCTGCCAGACCACCAGATCGCCGCTGTCCTGCTCCAGCGCCTGGCCCAGCCCCAGCACGTTGCCGTGGCCGAAGATAGCGAAGATGCCTTTAACAAACTTCGTTTCGACACCATCCACATCGATAAATTGATTATCAAGAAATTTAACCAGCGCCTGTGCCGTGGTCAGTCTGATTGTGCCCATATTCATCCTTACATGCTGGTGGACCCCGACCTCCGCGACACCCCGCCATACGTGGTTATCGACGGAACAGGCGACCGGAATAACTGAAACGTGAGGCGATTATAAACAAATATATTTTTCATAAAACATGATTACAGAAGAAACATTTCATTTTGCGAGTGAGATCAAATTTAGCGGTTGCAGCGGGTCTGGCGGGAGAAAGCGGCAGGAAAATCCGGAACGTTTTACCGTGCAGCGAGCGGGATGAAAAAATTCATTTCAGTGGGGGCAGCGTGCCCTGGCGACGAAGAGATCTCTGCGATCGGCCTCACAACCCTGACATGACGCGCATCGGGATAGCGGATTGCGCGCCGGTGGGTCAGGATCAGGAGTTTTACCTGGTTCACATATTTGCGACGGATATTTCATTACAAGTTGTTTATGAAATTTTTATTCCTCATACTGCCGCTACAGCCAGTGAGACATTCACAGACCCGGGAGCCAGGCAGACATGACGTTGCTCGTTTCGCTCGCCAGCTCTGCTAATCACAGAAGGAAACCACAGGTATGCGTACAGAACAGAAGCCGCTTGATGTGATTTGTATCGGGCGAATCGCCGTTGATTTTTATGGCCAGCAGATCGGGGCGAGACTGGAAGATGTCACCTCCTTTGCGAAATATCTGGGAGGTTCGTCAGGCAATGTCGCCTATGGCACCGCCATTCAGGGACTGAAATCGGCGATGCTGGCGCGCGTGGGCGATGAGCACAACGGTCGCTTTCTGCGTGAAGCGTTGCAGCGTGTGGGCTGTAACACTGACGCGCTGATCACCGATCCGCGGCGTCTGACCGCCCTGGTGATCCTCGGTATTAAAGATGAAGAGACCTTCCCGCTGATTTTCTACCGCGATAACTGTGCCGACATGGGCCTGGTGCCGGAAGATATCGACGAGGCCTTTATTACCTCTTCCCGCGCGGTGGCGGTGACCGGAACCCACCTGTCCCACCCACAGACGCGGGCAGCCGTGCTGAAAGCGCTGGATATCGCCCGCCGTCACGGCCTGCGCACCGCGCTGGATATCGATTATCGTCCGGTTCTGTGGGGGCTGACCTCGCCGGGCGATGGCGAAACCCGCTTCATTGAGTCCTCTCAGGTCACTCAGCAGCTTCAGGAAGTGGTGCACTATTTCGATCTGATTGTCGGCACCGAAGAGGAGTTTCACATTGCCGGTGGCAGCACCGATACTCTGACCGCGCTGAAGAGCGTGCGTCAGGCGAGCCAGGCTACGCTGGTCTGCAAACGCGGCCCGCTGGGCTGCGTGGTATTTGAGGGTGAAATACCGGATAGCTGGGACCAGACGCAGCTGCACACGGGCGTGCGGGTTGACGTGCTAAACGTGCTGGGTGCGGGCGATGCCTTTATGTCTGGCCTGCTGCGCGGCTGGCTGAACGATGAGGGCTGGGAACAGGCGTGCCGCTACGCCAACGCCTGCGGCGCACTGGTGGTTTCACGCCACGGCTGCGCCCCCGCTATGCCTACCAGGGCGGAGCTGGATGATTTTCTGAGCCGCGATGATGCGGTAAAACGTCCCGATCTCGACAGTCGTCTGAACCATCTGCACCGCGTCACCACCCGCAGGCAGTCCTGGCCAGAGCTGAATGTCTTCGCCTTTGACCACCGCAAGCAGCTGGCGGAGATGGCCCAGGAGGCGGGTGTCGATGAAAGCCGCATCCCGCCGCTGAAGCTGCTGCTACTGAAAGCGGCACAGCAGGCGGCCGAAGAGGCGGGATTAGAGAATAAAAGCGGCATTCTGGCCGATACCACCTACGGACAGAAAACGCTGAATGCCATTACCGGTAAGAACTGGTGGATTGGTCGCCCGATCGAGCTACCGGGCTCACGTCCGCTGCGTCTGGAGCATGGCAATATCGGCTCTCAGCTGATCGACTGGCCCGCCGAGCATGTCGTGAAATGTCTGGTCTTCTATCATCCTCATGACAGTGCTGAACTGCGAAAAGAGCAGGATGAGCTGCTGCTTGACGTCTGGAAGGGCTGCAACAAGAGCGGTCACGAACTGCTGCTGGAGGTGATTCTGCCTGAGAGCCATCCGGACAAGAACGAGGTTTATTACGTCGATATGCTGAGCCACTTCTACAGCCTGGGCATTAAGCCTGACTGGTGGAAACTGCCGCCGCTTTCGGCCGAATGCTGGCAGACGATTGGTCGCCTGATTGAGCAGCAGGATCCTGACTGTCGCGGCATTCTGCTGCTTGGCCTGGATGCGCCCGAAGAGAAGCTCAAAGCTGGTTTTGCGGCGGCGGCTGACGCACCCTGGGTAAAAGGTTTCGCGGTAGGCCGCACCATCTTTGGTCAGCCTTCCCGCCAGTGGCTGCAGGGTGAGCTGGATGATGAGGCGCTGATTGAGACGGTTAAGGGCAACTATCTGCGGCTGATTGAGCACTGGCGCACTGCCCGTGCCTGATTCACTGCGGCTCTGCCAGACGCCATCCCGGACGGGATGGTGTTAACCTTTCTGACGACGTCTGCATGGGCTGCTGTGAGGCCGTGCAGCCACAGTGAACAGGGTCAGAGCGGAGAAACGTCATCGCCGCCATCCCTGCTCGTTAAGCTAAGCCGCTGCAGCCAGCTCCGATTGTTCAGCACTCCGCCCTCCTCCCACCCGGATGTTATTCTGACCCGTGACGCTCCTCTCCCCCGCAGACATTCCACGCCGCTCTTTACACGGTTATTGCCTGTCTGGCGGCGCGCTGACGCTAATCTGTGAACCATTTCATAAAGACATGAAATAAATTGTACTGCTGACGCAAACAAATGAAATTTTCCATCCATCTGGTACTATAGCGCTCATTATGCAGCCATTATTTCCAGGACACGGGCAGACGTGATGAACAATAATCCCACCCAACTTTCTCTGTTGCAGGACGATATTCGTCGCCGCTACGAAACGCTGAGTAAGCGGCTTAAACAGGTTGCGCGCTATATCCTTGATAACAGTAACAGTATCGCCTTTGATACCGTTGCCTCAATTGCCCAGCAGGCCGATGTGCCGCCTTCAACGCTGATCCGTTTTGCCAATGCGTTTGGCTTCAGCGGCTTCAACGAAATGAAACAGGTTTTTCGTCAGCACCTGATGGAGGAGACGGTCAACTATACCGAGCGCGCGCGTCTGTTCCGTCAGACCGCCACGGACGACAGCGCCAGTGCGCCTGAGAGCCCGGCGGAGATCCTGAATGTCTTTACCATGGTGAACAGTCAGGCCCTGCAGCAGCTGGCGATGCAGGTTAATCCTGAGCAGCTCAACAAAGCGGTGAAGCTGCTGAACGAGGCGGAAAATATCTATGTCATCGGCCTGCGCCGCTCTTTCAGCGTGGCCTCCTATCTGGTCTATGCGCTGCGCCATCTGGAGCGTCGTGCGTTCCTGATCGATGGTCTGGGGGGGATGTTTACCGAGCAGCTCAGCCTGGTGAACCCGAAGGATGTGGTGATTGCGATCAGCTACTCACCCTATGCGCGCGAAGCGGTTGAAGTGGTGGAGATGGGGGCCAAGCGCGGCGCACATCAAATCGCCATTACCGACAGCCAGGTCAGCCCGCTGGCCGCCTTCAGCGATGTCTGCTTTGTCGTGCGTGAGGCCCAGGTTGATGGCTTCCGTTCTCAGGTCGCCTCTCTCTGTCTGGCGCAGACGCTGGCGGTTTCCCTGGCGCTCAACAACGCGGAAACCTCCTGAATCTGACCGGCTCGCCTTGCAGAAAGGGCAGCCCACGGGCTGCCCTTTTTCACTGCCTGAAACCGTTCCGGCGTTACTCGGTGCGCGGATAGCGGTCGCTGTTGACCCAGGCGTGATCTTTCTCCCAGCTGAATTTCCACAGCCGCACCGGCCCTGCCATGACATTCAGATAGTAGTTGTTGTAACCCGCCAGCGTTGCCACCGGATGATAGCCGCGTGGCACCATCACCACATCGCGATTGTAGGGGGCCATACAGAGATCCAGCGAACGGTCGTCGGTGTAAACGCGCTGCATGGCAAAACCCGGCTCCGGATCGAAACGGTGATAGTAGGTCTCTTCCAGATAGGTTTCGTTTTCACTCTCCTCCTGGTCGTGCTTGTGGCTGGGATAAGAGCTGGTGTCGCCCTCGTTGGTATAGACCTCAACCACCAGCAGACTGTCTGCCGGTTCACTGTCAGGCAGAATATTGTGGACCAGGCGCTGATTGCGCCCTTTTCCGCGATGTTCGACGCCGACATCCGCAGGTGAAATCAGTCGCGCCGGCAGATTCCCCTGACCGGGTGCGTTACAGACGGCCAGTTCGAGATCGCTGTCCGCGTAAACGACCACCTCATCATCATGCGGTACATAGACGGAATAGGGCGGCACGCGCTCAAAGGGCGACATGCGCTGACCAATGCCGGGGAACTCAGCATGGCGGGTTTTTACCGAGGCCAGCCCGGCAACCAGCACCAGGCACAGCTCTTTATCACCGCTGCTCAGGTGCAGGGTTTCCCCTTTTTTAAGCAGATAGGCATCAAAGCCAACATAACGCCAGCCTGCCCGCTCAGGCGTAACATGCTGAATACGGCCCTGCGCGTCAGGGGCCTGGGCTTTCGACAGTAAAGACATCCTGATCCTCCTCTCTGTCACGATTGACGCTGCAGTACCTCGCTGCGCGGTGCCAGCGAATAACGCGACCGGCAGAGTAGCCTGCCGGTCGCGCATCCTGATCAGCGTTGAAATAGATTAGCCGAGTGTCGGCATACTGAATTCAGACACGGTCTGCTGCCCGGATGGCCAGCGCACGGTGGCCGTCTTCATTCGGGTGTAGAAGCGAACGCCATCCGGCCCGTGAACATTGAGTGCGCCAAAGACGGATCGTTTCCAGCCGCCGAAACTGTGAAACGCCATCGGCACCGGAACCGGCACGTTAACGCCCACCATGCCCGCTTCCACGTTCTGCACAAATTCACGCGCGGTATGCCCGTTGCTGGTGAAAATCGCACTGCCGTTGCCAAACTCATGGCTGTTAACCAGCTGCAGCGCCTGGGTATAGTCGGGCGCGCGCATGATGCTCAGCACCGGTCCGAAGATCTCTTCACGCCAGATCACCATGTCCGGCGTGACGTTATCGAACAGCGTGCCGCCGACGTAGTAACCTCCGGCGTGGCCTTCCACCTGGACGCGACGGCCATCGACCACCAGCTTCGCCCCTTCCTGCTCGCCTTTGTCGATGTAACCCAGCACTTTCTTCTGGTGCGCCGCCGAGACCACCGGTCCCATCTCATTCTCATCCGCGCCCTGATTCATGCCAGGGCCGATGCGCAGCGCCTTCACCAGCGGTGTCAGACGGGCAATCAGTTTGTCGGCCGTATCATTGCCTACCGCGACCACGACCGGCAGCGCCATGCAGCGTTCACCGGCGGAACCAAATGCCCCGCCCATAATGGCGTTCACAGTGGCATCCAGATCGGCATCCGGCATCACAATCGCGTGGTTTTTCGCCGCGCCAAACGCCTGGACGCGTTTGCCATGGGCGCTGGCCGTTTTATAAATATGTTCTGCCACGCCCGAAGAGCCGACAAAGCTGACTGCGGCAATGCGGGGATCTTTATAGAGCTGTTCGGCATCTTCATTTGAGCTGTGGACCACGTTGAAGACCCCATCAGGCAGGCCCGCTTCGGTCAGCAGTTCCGCCATGCGCACCGAGGCCGAAGGGTCCAGCGCAGGGGGCTTCAGTACAAAGGTGTTACCGCAGGCCAGCGCGATCGGGAACATCCAGAGCGGCACCATTGCCGGGAAGTTAAACGGCGTAATGCCTGCCACGACCCCGACCGGTTGCATCAGCGAGAAGCTGTCCACCCCGCCGCCGACATTCGGCGAGTACTCCCCTTTAAGCAGATGCGGGATCCCGCAGGCAAACTCGATGACTTCAATGCCGCGTGTCAGTTCGCCCAGCGCATCTGACCAGACTTTGCCATGTTCAGAGACAATCAGTGCCGCCAGCTCATCGCGATGCTGTTCCATCAGGGCTTTAAAGTTAAACAGCACGCGGGCGCGGCGCAGCGGCGAGGTTTTCGACCAGTCGGCAAACGCATTGTGCGCCACGCCAATCGCATGGGCCACCTCATCAGCGGTGCTTTGCGTCAGTTCACGGATGACGTTGCCCGTGGCGGGATCGTAAACAGGAATGGTTTCGTTGCTGGCGCTGAGGGTAGTTTTACCGCCAATGAAGTTACCTATGATCGTCATGATGTTGCCTCTTTAAATGGTGAAGTTCCCTGCAGACGGCCCCTGCAACCTGCCACGCTGCCTGACCAGGCAAACCTGAAAGCGTGGTATGAAGCTATTACAGTGGAATAAATTTTTCAAATAGTTCTTTTTGGAAAATTTGCTTTTAGCGGCACAGATCGCATTTTCCCGGTTGCTCTTGCCCTGAAGGCGTGCTGCTGGTCGCAGGAGGTTATCTCAGGCCAGCACACGCCTGGCCGTGTCACATCCGGGGCGTACAGGGGAGAGAACAGTGCGAACCTTAGCGGGTTTTGAGGCATCTGACTGAAACGCAGCAGGGAATTAATGCGAGGCTGATCTAACAATTTAAATTTCACAATTCCCTATTAATGAAATAAATGTTTTCTTTAGTCGCCATACCCTCCCCTTCCTGGAGTTATCGCATGGCTATCGATCCCACCCGTTTCTGTATCAATCGTAAAATTGCGCCCCGGCTTCCGCTGGAGGCTTTTTTCCAGCTGGTTCAGCGCCTGGGGCTGAACAAGGTTGAACTGCGCAATGACATGCCGGGCGGCAGCGTCACCGACGATCTCAGCAGCGACCAGCTGCGGGCGCTGGCCGACAGATACCAGATCGATATCGTGACCATCAATGCGCTCTATCCGTTTAACCGTATTGATGACGAGCTGCTCGACCGCGCGGAGTCGCTGCTTCGGACAGCACAGCAGATCGGCGCGAAGGCGCTGGTCATGTGCCCGCTGAATGAGGGCATCGCCCTGTCCTCTCAGCAGACCCAGGCGGCGATGCAGCAACTGGCCCCGCGCTTTGCACATTACGGCATTCAGGGGCTGGTTGAGCCGCTGGGTTTCCCCGTCAGTTCGCTTCGTTCAGCCGTACAGACGCAACAGTTAATCGCTGCGGCGGGCGTGCCCTTTAAGCTGCTGCTGGACACCTTCCATCATCATCTTTATGAGGAGGCTGAGCAGGAGTTTCCGGCGGGCATTGATGCGGAACAGATCGGGCTGGTGCACCTGTCAGGCGTGGAAGATCGCCGTCCGACCGCCGAACTCACCGATGAGGAGCGCATCATGCTGAGTGACAGTGATGTGCTGAAGAGTGTGGTGCAGGTCAGACGCCTTGAGATGCTGGGCTATAAAGGGCTTTACGCCTTTGAGCCTTTCTCCAGCCAGCTTAACAACTGGACTCCGGCAGAGATTGAGCGCCAGATCCGCCATAGCATTGAACTGCTGCAGGCCTGAGTGCGGCATTGCACAGGTTGCGGGCGGGCACCGGACACGACGCGGCGCCGTCGTCGTGCCCGATCCTAGTCTGAAGCGGCGTCTGCCGCCTGACGCCGCTGCAGGCGCAGCGTGCAGAAAAACGCCACACAGACCAGTAAAGCCGTCAGCAGATAGACGCGGGAAACCCCGGCGTAGGTCATGATGAATCCGGCCAGCGGGCCGGTAATGCCCAGCGAAAGATCCATAAAGGCGGTGTAGGTTGCCAGCGCGCTGCCCTGATTCTGCTGTGGCATCACTTTTACCGCCACCACGCCCAGCGCCGGAAACACCAGCGAGAATCCGGCCCCGGTCAGAAAGGCGCCCGCTTTGGCCATCCAGGGCTCGCCCGCCGCGGCAACCAGAAACAGCCCGGCCGCTTCAACCGCCAGGCAGAGGCTGGCGACCCGCAGGCCACCGTGACGATTAATGGCATTCGGAAACAGCAGGCGCGCCCCGACGAAAGCGCCGCTGAACAGCGAGAGGGCAAAGGCGGCCCCTTCCCAGCCCTTCTCCTGATAGAATAGCGTGATGAAGGTGGCAATGACGCCAAAGCCAGCCGATCCCATCGCCAGAATGGCACCAAAACCCGCAACTTTTCCCAGCACCGCCCTAAACGGCAGCGGCCTGGCCCGGCTCGCTTTTACCGCCGGGCGCGGCACCGCGCAGGCGATACCCACAATGCAGATAGCCACAATCACCAGCGACAGCCACAGCAGTCCGCCCGCCCGGAATATCATCACGCCCAGCGGCGCGCCTATCGCCATCGCGCCGTAGGTGACGATGCCGTTCCAGGAGATGACCCGGCCGATGTGCAGCGAACCGACCCGCGCCACACCCCACAGTGAGGTGCCCGTGCCGGTAAAACTCTGACCCACGCCAAGGATCAGCCTGCCCAGACAGAGCAGCATCAGGCTTAGCAGCGGTGAAGCGATCAGCGCCGCCAGCAGAATACAGAAACCGCTGATCAGGCAGCCTGCCAGGCCTATCACCACCACTTTTTTTGGGCCCCAGAGATCGGCATAGCGTCCGGCATGCGGGCGGCTCAATAGGGTCGCCACATACTGCAGGCTGATCACCAGCCCGGCCCAGAACGCGCTGAACCCCAGCTGCTCATGGACCCATCCCGGCAGCACCGCCAGCGGCAGACCGATGGTGAGATAGCTGGCGAAGTTGTAGGCCACGATAGAGAGGATCAGCAGAGAGATGCTTACATTGCCGGTTGGCGTATTCGGTTCCGCTGCAGGCTGTTCAGGCATGAGTCCTCACGCGTGTATTTGGCTGAATGATAAGGTTTATCCTTTCACTATACCTGCTTTCGTCACCGGCGCATCCGAATGGCCGGCGATCCGGCCGCCGCGCCTGCCCAGCCAGGCCGCCGTACACCGGCCGGAAAGCGGTGACGATAGCGGAATGGGGTGGCGCTGATTATCCCGCCTTTCCACCGCTGCGATTTACCGTTTCTCTGATAAATCAGATTGTTAATTTTCTTTCAGCTAAACTGGTAACAGCCAATTTACGTCACGGGAGAGGGCATGAGCGAGCTGCAACGGGAAAAGATCGGACAAAACATTCTGATTAAACTGGCGATGCTGGTCATCATCCTCGCCGGTATCCGGGCTGCGTCCGATATTCTGGTCCCGCTTCTGCTGGCGGCGTTCTTTGCCATCGTCCTCAATCCGCTGGTCACGATGCTGATGCGCCGTGGCTTCCGTCGCGGACTGGCGATCGGGCTGGTAATCACAGTGATCTTCTGTGTGATCGTCCTGCTGGGGGCGGTCATTGCCAGCTCGATGAGCGAATTTTCCGAGCTCTATCCGCAGCTGCGCGCCACTATGGAGCAGAAAATGACGGTGCTGCAGCATCTGGCGGCAGGCTTTCATCTCAATATCTCCACCAATGCGCTGGTTCAGCATTTCGACCCGAATACCATGATGAACCTGGCCAGAGCGGCGCTGAGCGGCTTTTCCGGCGCGATGACCAATACCGTGCTGCTGGTGCTGACCGTGGTCTTTATGCTGTTTGAGGTCCATCACCTGCCTTACAAGATGCGCAACGCGCTGGTGAACCCGAAAATCCGCATCGCCGGGCTGCATAAGGCGCTGAAAGGGGTTACCCACTATCTGGCGCTGAAAACTCTGGTAAGTCTGATTACCGGGCTTTCGGTCTGGCTGACGCTCTATCTGCTGGATGTGAAGTTTGCGCTGCTGTGGGCGGTCGTGGCCTTTATCCTCAACTTCATTCCCAACATTGGCCCGATTATCGCCGGCATTCCCCCTTTCCTGCAGGCGCTGCTGCTGAACAGCCTGTTTGATGCGGCGATGGTGGCGGCGCTGTTTACCGCGATCCACATGGTGTTCGGTAACATGCTGGAACCACGTCTGATGGGACGCGGCCTTGGCCTGTCGACGCTGGTGGTGTTCCTGTCGCTGGTGTTCTGGGGCTGGCTGCTGGGCCCGGTCGGCATGCTGCTCTCGGTGCCGCTCACCAGCATTACTAAAATCCTGATGGAAACCACGCCGGGCGGCAGCCGTCTGGCGATCATGCTGGGCACCGGCAGACCGAAGCGGGCGCGGGGATTAACCAAGTAGCCGCTGCTGAACGTGCTGCAGATGGCGCGCCATCGCCTGGCGGGCGGCCACCTCATCACCCGCCACAATCGCCTGCGCAATCTGCTGATGGTCAGCATTCATCTCCTGCGCAACGCTGTTATCAGCGAAATAGCGTTCCAGCCGCTGCACATGCGGGCTGTGGCGTCGGTTCCATAATTGCTCCAGCATGTCGCGCAGGAGATCGTTACCGCTCATCTCGCTGATCAGCAGATGAAAGCGTTTATCCTGTGCCAGAAAAGCCGCATCGTTTTCATTGTGCTGCTGCAGTTCTGCGGTCAGTGCCAGCAGTTCTGCCCGCTGCGCGTCAGTACCGTGCCGTGCCGCCAGGCCTGCCAGCATCCCCTCAAAGGCTTCGCGCGCCTGCAGAAGATCCTGCAGACTGCAGGCTTCACTCTCCTGCGGCATCGCGCTCTGCGGCAGCGGCTGTGCAACAAAGACGCCGGTGCCGGTGCGGATATCGACCCAGCCAGTCATCTCCAGCGCAATCAACGCCTCACGCACTGACGAGCGGCTGACGCCCAGCTGCTTCGCCAGCTCACGTTCCGGCGGCAGCAGTCCTCCCGCGACGAAGTCCCCACGCGCGATACCGTCCATAATGGCGTTGGCAATCTGGCGATAGAGACGCTCAGTTTTGATTACAGCCAGGGTCATTACCTTCTCCTTTTACTCCGCTTAACAGCGGTCGCGGCCGATGCAGTTTGTCACGCTGCGATCCGGATCACGGCCCTGTTTTTCCCGCTATCATACTCTTGGTCCAGCGGCCTGACCACTGGGCCACATCACAGTAAGGAGTGAAGATGGAACATACATGGCGATGGTACGGCCCGAACGACCCGGTTTCACTGGATGATGCGCGTCAGGCGGGCGCGACCGGTATCGTGACGGCGCTGCACCATATCCCCAATGGCGAAGTCTGGCCGGTTGAGGAGATTAAAGCGCGTCAGGCCCTGCTGGCGGAAAAAGGGCTGGTCTGGTCGGTCGTGGAGAGCATCCCGGTTCATGAGGCAATCAAAACGCAGCGAGGTGACTACCTGCGCTATATCGCCAATTATCAGCAGTCGATACGCAATCTGGCCGCCTGCGGCATTGATACCGTCTGCTACAACTTCATGCCGGTGCTGGACTGGACGCGCACCGATCTCGCCTGGACGCTGCCGGATGGCGCAAAAGCCCTGCGCTTTGACGCCGACGCCTTCGCCGCCTTTGAGCTTTACCTGCTAAAGCGGCCCGGCGCAGAGCAGGATTACAGCGCAGCCGAGCAGCAGGCCGCCGCTCAGTGCTTCGCCGCCATGAGTGAAGAGGAGAAAAACACCCTGGTCCGCAACATTATCGCCGGTCTGCCGGGTGCCGAAGAGGGGTACACCCTGGAGCAGTTTCAGGTTCAGCTGGCGCAGTATGACGGCATTGATAAAGCAAAACTGCGTGAGCATATGGCGACCTTCCTGCGCGCCATCGTGCCGGTTGCGGAAGAGACGGGTATCCGGCTGGCGGTTCACCCGGACGATCCACCGCGCCCTATCCTGGGTCTGCCGCGCATTATCTCTACCCAGGAAGATATGCAGTGGCTGAAGGAGACGGTGGACAGCCTGCATAACGGCTTCTGTTTCTGCACCGGCTCCTATGGGGTCCGTGCCGACAACGCGCTGGTTGAGATGGCGGAAACCTATGCTGACCGCATTAACTTCGTCCACCTGCGCGCCACGAAACGCGAGGAAAATCCGGCCAGTTTCCATGAGGCGGCGCATCTGGCGGGCGACGTCGATATGGTCGGCGTGATTAAAGTGATTCTGGCGGAAGAGCAGCGCCGTCGCCGGAGCGGCCAGTTGAGAGCGATTCCGATGCGTCCCGATCATGGTCACCAGATGCTGGATGACCTGCACAAACGCACGAACCCTGGCTACTCCGCCATCGGCCGTCTGAAAGGGCTGGCTGAGCTGCGTGGCGTCGAAGTGGCGCTGACGCAGATCTATTTTGCCGACTGAGCAGCAGAACCCTGGCCCGCGAGCGGGTCAGGGTTCTGCTGCCGGCTGCGGCCGCCAGGCGCGCCGTCTCTCCTCCCGTTATCAGCGGATCTGCGCTGAAAGCCAACGAAGCCAAAACAACCTGTCAATAAATGCAAAGTCTGGTCGATAATTGACCTGAGTCAGTTCTGTCGATCGCAAAAACGCTAATCTGCACCGCCCGGAGAAATGCTATGCTGCACCACGTATTAGCCCCTCCGCTCAATACGAAAAAATCTCAGAGGATTTAGCGGTGCCGCTACTGAAACGAAAACGTGATTACGCCAGGCTGGTGATTATTATTGCCGGCCTGCTTCCTCTGGTTATTGGCCTTTTCTTTACCGCGCTTGATGCGCGCCACACCGTCCACCAGCAGCAGGTGAGCGCGGCAACTACGCTGCTCTCGCAGGCCGAACGAATGAGCGACAGCGCCTGGAATATGATCACCACGCTGCGCCAGTTTCAGCATCAGCCCTGCAGCCAGATTGAAAGCCAGTTACAGCGCATCGGCTCACTGAATCCCTATTTCCGCGCCGTCGGCAAGATCGAGCGGGGTGAGATCGCCTGCTCATCAGCCTACGGTTCAGAGCCTACCCCGCTGAAAGAGATGATCATGCGTGACAGGCCGATCACCGGCAAAGCCTGGTGGAGCCTGTCAATTGCCGGAACCTCCGGCGTGCCGGATCGGCCGGCCGTGATTTTCATGCGCGAGCTGCCCGACGGTGAAGGATTCTGGGCCGTGATCGACGGGCAGTATCTGATCGATTTTATGCGCGCGATCGGCAGCACACACCATTATCGTTTCAGCATGACCTTCAGCGACGGCGCACCGATCGCGTCTGGCGCACACATCACGGCATCCCGCTGGTTTGAGCCGCTGATTTATCAGACCCGCTCCGGCCGCTATCCGCTCTCCGTCACGCTCATCGCCTCTCCCTCTGAGCTGATCGCCGCGTGGCGTCAGGTGATGTTTATCATCATGCCGATGGCGGCCATTTTCTCTATTCTGCTGATGATACTGATGTCGAACTGGCTGCAACGGCGGATTTCATGGCGCGATGAGATACGACGGGCCATCGCCAGCGACCAGTTCAGGGCGCACTATCAGCCGGTTTATGATAATCAGCGGCAACGCTGCAGCGGCGCGGAAGTGCTGCTGCGCTGGATCACGCCCGATGGTCATGGCATCCGGCCCGATATCTTTATCGGTGCGGCCGAAGCGGAGGGGATGATTGTGCCGCTGACCCGCCATCTGCTCGATCTGGTCGCCGTGGATGTGCAGACGTGGCAGGTTGCGCCCCACTTTCATCTGGCGATTAACGTGGCGGCCGATCATCTCCAGCATCCCGACTTTGTGGACGACATGCTGCAGTTTGCCGAGCGGGTAAAGAGTAAACAGTTCCTGATTACCCTGGAGCTGACCGAACGCAGCCTGATCAAAGATGGCGCGGAGGTCGCCCGCAAGCTGGACCGGTTACGGCGCTGCGGAATGAAGGTCGCCATTGATGACTTTGGCACCGGCCACTGTTCGCTGAGCTACCTGCAGACCTTCACGATGGATTATCTCAAGATCGATCGCGGCTTTATCAACGCGATTGAATCCCTTGAGGGCCGCACCCCGGTGCTGGACGCGATTATCCAGCTCAGTCATCAGCTGGAACTGGAGGTGCTGGGTGAAGGCGTTGAGAGTGCGTTGCAGTTTCGCTATCTGCAACAGCGCGGCGTCGTCTTTATTCAGGGCTACTACTATGCCCGTCCAATGGATAACGAGGCGCTGGTCGCCTGGCTGGCCGCCCAGGGTGAAGAGCCGGTTAAGCTGGAACCCCATCTGCAGAAGCCGGAGAGCGCCAGCGCCTGATCCCGCCTTAAGCCGCAGTGAAACGCCAACGCTGCGGCTCCCCTTCATCCGCTTTCAGCGCAGTTCCGGCCCCGAAACCGCTGTTTCTGCTAATCTGAATCGGTGCCGGCAGCCGATTTTCGGCATTGCTCATCATTTGACGCTCATTTTTCCTGTTTACCCGCTGAAAAAACCGGCAGTCGTCACGCAGCGTGATAATTTTCTGGCGTCGCTAAACAGCGTAAATCCCCACCCCTGACGGTCAGTTATGGCTCAAACATGACAGATATCACACAAAAACGGTATACTCTGTCGCTGTTCGGAATAATTACAACAGTAATTATTGTATCGGCGAACGCCTGAATAGCGCTTATTTACGGCTATGCTTAAATTTCTCAACGCAGCGGTCTGACTGCTTCATCCCGGCTCGCGCCGTTGAGAACTTTCGTGTTCCATTACAGGGTAATTCTATGAAATTGCGTAGGAAGCGTGTAAAACCAATTGGGATCAATGATGTCACCATCATTGATGATGCCCGTTTACGTAAAGCCATCACCGCAGCCTCTCTGGGTAACGCGATGGAGTGGTTCGACTTTGGTGTTTATGGCTTTGTTGCCTATGCGCTGGGTAAAGTCTTCTTCCCCGACGCGTCACCGGGTGTGCAGATGATCGCAGCACTGGGCACCTTCTCCGTGCCCTTCCTGATCCGTCCGCTGGGTGGTCTGTTCTTCGGTATGCTGGGCGACAAATATGGTCGCCAGAAAATTCTCTCTATCACCATTATCATCATGTCGGTCAGTACCTTCTGTATCGGCCTGATACCTTCTTATGCCTCTATCGGCATCTGGGCACCGATTCTGCTGCTGCTCGCCAAGATGGCGCAGGGCTTTTCGGTGGGTGGTGAGTACACCGGCGCCTCGATCTTTGTCGCCGAGTATTCGCCTGACCGTAAACGCGGCTTTATGGGAAGCTGGCTCGACTTTGGCTCCATCGCAGGCTTCGTGCTGGGCGCGGGCCTGGTGGTACTGATCTCCTCGATTATCGGCGAAGCCAACTTCCTTGAGTGGGGCTGGCGTCTGCCGTTCTTCGTGGCGCTGCCGCTGGGGATTATCGGTCTTTACCTGCGCCATGCGCTGGAAGAGACCCCGGCCTTCCAGCAGCATGTGGATAAGCTGGAACAGGGCGACCGCGAAGGCCTGCAGGATGGCCCGAAGGTGTCGTTTAAAGAGATTGCGACCAAACACTGGCGCAGCCTGCTCTCCTGTATCGGTCTGGTTATCGCCACCAACGTCACCTACTACATGCTGCTGACGTACATGCCGAGCTACCTGTCTCACAACCTGCACTACAGCGAAGATCACGGCGTGATGATCATCATCGCCATCATGATCGGTATGCTGTTTGTTCAGCCGATGATCGGCATGATGAGTGACCGTTTTGGCCGTCGTCCCTTTGTGATTATCGGCAGCCTCGCCCTGATGATCTTCTCGATTCCCGCCTTCATGATGATCAACAGCGGCGTGCTGGGTATGATTTTTGGCGGTCTGCTGCTGATGGCGGTGATCCTCAACGCCTTTACCGGTGTGATGGCCTCTTCCCTGCCAGCGATGTTCCCGACGCACATCCGCTACAGTGCGCTGGCCAGTGCGTTTAACATTTCGGTGCTGATTGCCGGTCTGACGCCAACCCTGGCGGCCTGGCTGGTTGAAACCACGGACAACCTCTACATGCCCGCCTACTATCTGATGGTGGTGGCCGTGATTGGTCTGATTACCGGTCTGTTCATGAAAGAGACGGCGAACAAGCCGCTGAAAGGCGCAACGCCGGCCGCCTCTGACATGGAAGAAGCGCGCGAAATTCTGCAGGAGCATCACGATAACATTGAGAACAAAATCGAAGATATCGACGCAGAGATCGCCCGTCTGGAAGCGAAACGTAAAAACCTGGTGCAGCAGCACCCGGATATCAACGAGTAATCGTTCTGCTCTCCCGCCGCCCGGCGGGAGAGCACTTTTCCCCGCGCACGACCGCACACAAACCTTCATGCCCCGCAGGCAAAGAGAGTAAACTGTCGTTACTTTTTTCACCTGTGTAAGAATGAAAATGTCTGATTATTCCCTTATCCAGCGCCCAAGAAGATTGCGCGCCAGCGCCCCGATGCGTGAACTGTTCCAGGAGTCTTCACTGAGCCTGAACGATCTGGCTCTGCCTATCTTTGTTGAAGAAGAAGTCGACGATTACAAACCGATTCAGGCGATGCCTGGCGTGATGCGAATCCCGGAAAAGCGTCTCGCGTATGAAATCGAGCGCATCGCTAAAGCGGGCATCCGCTCGGTGATGACCTTTGGTATTTCACACCATACCGATGCCACCGGCAGCGATGCCTGGAATGAAAACGGTCTGGTGGCGCGCATGTCCCGCATCTGCAAGGAGACCGTGCCGGAAATGATCGTGATGTCCGACACCTGTTTCTGCGAATACACCAGCCACGGCCACTGCGGCGTGCTGTGCGATCACGGTGTCGATAATGACGCCACCCTGGCTAACCTGGGCAAACAGGCAGTCGTCGCAGCCGCAGCCGGTGCCGATTTTATCGCCCCGTCAGCCGCGATGGATGGTCAGGTGGAAGCGATCCGTCGGGCACTCGACGCGGCGGGCTTTACCCGGACGGCGATCATGTCCTACTCCACCAAGTTCGCCTCGTCGTTCTACGGGCCGTTCCGCGAAGCCGCTGGCACCGCGCTGAAAGGCGACCGTAAAACCTATCAGATGAACCCGATGAACCGCCGGGAAGCGATCCGTGAATCCCTGATCGACGCGACACAGGGTGCCGATTCGCTGATGGTGAAACCGGCGGGTGCCTATCTGGATATCCTGCGCGATATCCGTGAGCGCACCGAACTGCCGCTGGCGGCTTATCAGGTCAGTGGCGAATACGCGATGATTAAATTTGCGGCCCAGGCCGGTGCCATTGATGAGCGTAATGTGGTGCTGGAAAGCCTCGGTGCGATCAAACGTGCCGGTGCAGACCTCATTTTCAGCTATTTCGCCCTTGATCTCGCAGAACAAAAAGTGCTCTGATCCCCTCCTCATAAAGAGCGTGGTCGCTATGCCGCGCTCTTCTTCTCCGCCGTAAGGCAAACACCAGAACCTGGTTTCAGCTCAAACAAAAGGTCTCTGTGATGAAAGCACCTGGAATTCCTGCCGATGAGGCACAACGTTTATCGCAGTTGCGTGCGCTGAACATCATGAACACCCCAGCGGAAGAGCGTTTCGATCGTCTGACCCGCCTGGCGCGCCGCCTGTTTGACGTTCCTGTCGCGTTAGTCAGTCTGCTGGAAGCTGACCATCAGTGGTTTAAATCCGCCCAGGGCTATGAACCTGCAGGATCGCCACGCAACATCTCCTTCTGCGGTCACGCCATCCTGCAGGATGAGATCATGATCGTTGAAGATACGCACAATGATGTCCGCTTTCATGATAATCCGCTGGTGACCGGCGAGCCACACATCCGCTTTTATGCGGGCTGTCCGCTGCGCGCGCCGGGCGGTGCAAAGATGGGGACGCTCTGCATCATCGGTCGTGAGCCGCGTCAGTTTAACGAAGAGGATCTGGCCACCATGCGTGACCTGGCGGCAATGGCTGAAGCGGAGCTGGTCGCGTTTCAGACCGCCACCTGCGATGAACTGACGCAGATTACCAACCGGCGCGGTTTTATGACGCTGGGACAGATGGTGCTGAATGAGTGCCGGATGAAAAACCGCCTTGCCTGTCTGACCTTTCTCGATCTCGACAGGTTCAAGCAGATCAATGACACCCTGGGCCACTGCGAAGGCGACCGCGCGCTGATGGACTTTGCTGATGCGATGAAAGTGGTATTTAAGCACTCCGATCTGTTTGCCCGTCTGGGCGGTGATGAGTTTGTGGTGCTGCTGAACGGGCGATGCCAGCAGCAGAGTGAAGCTCTGTTAGCGCAGTTTGCCCGCTACCTGCGCCAGCAGTCTGTCAGCCTGAATCGGCGCTATCAGCTGCAATTCTCTTCCGGCGTCGTGGAGTTTGATCCGGCCCATCCGCAAACCCTGGAGCAGTTGCTGCACGACAGCGATCAGCAGATGTACCGGAGCAAAAAGCAGAAGCGGGCCACGGCATAAGGCCGGGCCCGGCGGTTCAGGGGCGCGCCAGATCGTCGAGCAGCGTCTGGTTAAATGTCGCCGGCGCCTCCATCTGTGGCGCGTGTCCCATGCCAGGAAATTCGATTAACCGCGCGCCCGGAATGCGTTGAGCCGCCGCTTTACCCAGGACCGCATATTTTCCCAGTTGCGCTCTGACCGCCGGTGAGGCGATGTCGCTGCCGATTGCGGTGGTATCGGCGGTGCCGATCATCAGCGTCGTGGGCACCTTCAGGTCACCCAGCTCATAGAACACGGGCTGCGTGAAGATCATGTCGTAGAGTAAGGCGGAGTTCCAGGCAACTTTCTGATGCCCTGGCCCCCCGTTGAGGCCCGCCAGCATATCGACCCAGCGATCGTATTCCGGTTTCCAGCGTCCGGCATAGTAAGTCTGCTGCTCATATTTCCGGATGCCCGCAGCGCTGAGCCTGAGCTCGCGCTGATACCACTGATCGACGGAGCGCCACGGTGCGCCCTTCGCCTTCCAGTCCTCCAGCCCGATCGGGTTAACCAGCACCAGCTTCTGCGTCTGATCCGGATACATCAGGGCATAGCGGGTAGCCAGCATTCCGCCCGTGGAGTGACCGATGATCACCGCCTGTTTCACCCCCAGCCGGGCAAGCAGCTGATGGGTATTGTCGGCCAGCTGCTGGAAACTGTACTGGTAGCGATCGGGCTTGGTGGAACTGCAGAATCCAATCTGGTCGGGCGCGATTACACGATACCCCTGCTGACTCAGCACCCGAATCGTCTCTTCCCAGGTCGCGCCGCAGAAGTTTTTGCCGTGCAGCAGCACCACCGTTTTGCCGTTGGCCTGCTGCGCCGGTCTGACATCCATATAGCCCATGCTCAGCGACTGCTGCTGGGAGTGAAACTCAAAATGGTGCAGCGGCCAGGGATAGGTAAAGCCTTCCAGCTGTTCGCCATACACCGGCGTGGCACTGGCAGAGGCCGGTGCAGATAAAGCCAGCAAGGTGAGCAAAGCGGCAAGCGGTTTTTTCAACGCGTATGTCGGGCTCATCCGGGGTTCTCCTGATGAAAGATGAACCCTAAGCCTGGCATGTCACCGTCAGAAATCTATTGATGCGACGTGCGATAGCGATAATGAGAAAACGTGTTTTCTGATAATGTGGCGCGGCGAATTATTTTTATTTCATTACTTCATAATTATCAACACATCAATTACAACTCATCCTTTTTATTAAAAAAGGATGGTCAAATGAGCATCTCTCGAAATAAATATTAAAATACTGAAAAATCTTTTACGCAAGGAATAAGCACATTAAGATAAATAATTCATCATTGCCGGACCTGAAACAGGGAGGCTCTATGACCGACAATAAACATAACGAAAGCGTAATTATTTCTATAACCGAGTGGATTAATCACAATCTCGATCAGCGTTTAAGCGTGGACGATATTGCAGAAAAAGCGGGTTACTCAAAATGGTATTTACAGAAGCTCTTTGCCCGTTATCACAATGAAACGCTGGCGCGCTATATCCGCAAGAAAAAACTCAACGCCAGCGTGAATGATTTAAAGAACAGCCGCGCCCCGATCATCGCGCTGGCGCTGAAATACCATTTCGAAAGTCAGCAATCTTTTACCCGTTCATTCAGGCAGATCATGGGCTGCACGCCCAGCGCCTGCCGGAAGCGTCAGCTGAGCGACGCGGCAAAGCAACAGCCGGGCTATACGGATAACCCCTGTGCGCAGTGCTGTTACGGGCAACACGACAGCGGACCGGACGGCAGCGTTACGCTGCGGCCGGTGATGACCGCCACGCACGGCCATGCGCAGGCCGCGGCGTTTCACGATGCCGGATAATCAGGACTCATCAGGCTGATAATATTGCACACCAATCTGAATACGCTCACGTCCCTGGGCGACGCGATGACGATTGGTGTCGCGCAGGGAATAGACGCAGCCGCAATACTCCTGCTGATAGAAACTTTCGCGCTTGCTGATTTCAATCATGCGCGCCGAACCGCCGCCTTTACGCCAGTTAAACTCCCAGTAAAGCAGGTCCGGATAGGCCGCCGCGGCGCGTACACCGCAGCTGTTAATCTGTTTCATATCTTTCCAGCGCGAAATCCCCAGGCAACTGGTCATGACCGGGAAGCCGTTCTCATGCGCATAGAGTGCCGTACGCTCGAAGCGCATATCAAAGCACATGGTGCAGCGCTCGCCCCGTTCCGGCGACCACTCCAGTCCGCGCGCGCGCTCAAACCAGTTATCCCGGTCGTAGTCAGCATCCACAAAGGGCACGCCAAACTTTTCGGCAAAGCGGATGTTCTCCTCTTTACGCAGTTCATACTCTTTAAGTGGATGAATATTCGGGTTGTAGAAATAGATCGTGTAATCAATGCCGGAGGCCAGCATCGCTTCCATGACTTCGCCCGAACAGGGCGCGCAGCAGGAGTGCAGCAGGACTTTGTTATGACCGCCTGGCAGAGGCAGTGGCTGACGCTGGAAAGGTTCAGACATAAGCACCTTCAATCAATGGCAGAAAAGCGGCAGTGTAATGCCGCAGGCGGAGAGTTGCAAAAGCCGCCCTTTCCTGCCTGGTTTTGCGTAATCGTGCCCCACTTCCCTTTTCCCGCCATTGGGCCATCCCGCTGATCTCTGGCGTTTTCTTTTCGCCATCCCTTCTGCCAGGCAGGGTGATGCGTAAAAGTGTGATCGGCACCACACCAGCATCAGCTATGTTTACATAACGTTAACAATATTGACATAACATCGGCGCAGGGAGACTCGCATGGGAGCAGCTAAACGATCGGGACATCAACAGAACCGCTTTACCTGGTTCGTCTGTTTTATGGCGGCGCTGTCCGGCCTGCTGTTTGGCCTGGATATCGGCGTGATTGCCGGTGCCCTGCCATTTCTGGCGAAGGATCTGCAGATCACTAATCATCAGCAGGAGTGGGTGGTCAGCGCGATGATGTTTGGTGCGGCGCTGGGTGCGCTGGCTGCAGGCTGGATGTCGTCAAAGCTGGGCCGTAAAAAAAGTATGCTGGCGGGCGCGACGCTGTTTGTCATCGGTTCGCTGTGGTCGGCCTTCTCTCCCGATGTCACCTCGCTGGTCTGCGCCCGCGTGATGCTGGGTCTGGCTGTCGGAATCGCCTCTTATACCGCCCCGCTCTACCTGGCGGAGATCGCGCCGGAACGGATTCGCGGCTCCATGATCTCGATGTATCAGCTGATGCTGACCACCGGCATTGTGGTGGCCTATCTCTCTGATACCGCCTTCAGCTACAGCGGCAACTGGCGCGCCATGCTGGGTATTATCGCTATTCCGGCGGTAATCCTGTTTATCGGCGTGCTGTTTCTGCCGAACAGCCCGCGCTGGCTGGCCGCCCACGGTCGCTTTAATGAGGCGCAGCGGGTGCTGGATCGCCTTCGCAACAGCAGTGAGCAGGCGCGCGAAGAGCTGGAAGAGATCCGCGAGAGCCTGCAGGTGAAGCAGCGCGGCTGGTCACTGTTCCGCTCGAACACCAATTTCCGCCGCGCGGTGTGGCTGGGGATGCTGCTACAGGTGATGCAGCAGTTTACCGGCATGAACGTGGTGATGTACTACGCGCCGAAGATCTTTAACATCGCCGGTTTCTCCAGCACCAGCGAGCAGATGTGGGGCACGGTGGTTGTCGGGCTGGTCAACATGCTGGCGACCCTGATTGCCATCTTCTTTGTGGATCGCTGGGGACGTAAACCGATGCTGACCACCAGTTTCCTGGTGATGGCGATCGGAATGGGGGCGCTGGGCACGCTGCTGCACGTCGGCGTGGAGACAGATTTCCGCAAATACTTTGCCGTCGCGATGCTGCTGATGTTTATTGTGGGCTTCGCTATGGCGGCCGGGCCGGTGATCTGGCTGCTCTGCTCAGAGATTCAGCCGCTGAAAGGGCGTGACTTCGGTATCACCGCCTCCACGACCACCAACTGGGTCGGCAATATGATTGTGGGCGCGACCTTCCTGACGCTGCTGGACCAGCTGGGCAACGCCAATACTTTCTGGTTCTACGGTGCGCTCAACCTGGTGTTTATTCTGCTGACGCTGATGCTGGTGCCCGAGACCAAGCATGTGACGCTGGAGCACATCGAACGCAATCTGATGAAGGGCAAAGCACTGCGTGATATCGGGGCGTAACCGCCCCGCGTCAGCCTACCATTGCAGCGTCTGGCCAGCGTAGTCGACATAGTGATGGCCACCGCGCCCCCGCCAGTGGGCGAGCTGCTGAACAATGCCCGCTGCGCTCTCTTCGGCGGTCAGGGGCGCACTCTCACCGCCCATATCCGTTTTTACCCAGCCGGGATGCAGCGTCAGCAGCGTCCCGCGCTGCGCGTCAACCGCGCCTGTCAGCGTGCGGCTCAGCATATTCAGCGCGGCTTTGCTGGCCGCGTAGATCGGCATCTGCGCCGTGGGGTTTTCGTTCAGGCTGCCGAGCTGCGAGGAGGTGATCGCCAGCACGCCCTCCGGCTGCAACAGCGGCAGCAGGATCTCTGCACTGCGCACCGGTGCAATCGTATTGGTCAGGAACAGCTGTGCCAGCGCCTGATCGTCACTCTGTAACAGCGACTGATGCGCAGGGCCGCTGATCCCGGCGTTGATCAGCATCGCCGCAAACGTCCCTTTATGCAGCTGGCCGGCAAGCTGCTGTACCGCCGCCGTGTCGGTCATCTCCAGCGCATGCCATCGGATGCCAGAGTGGTTGCCCTGCGCCGGTATGCCGCTGCGGTGCGTGGCCGTAACCTGCCAGCCCTCATCGGCAAACGCCCGGGCGACGGCCAGACCAATGCCGCGCGATGCACCAATAATCAGAATCTCTTTTTGCTGAGCCATATTCACTCCTGGTTGATTGTCTCATGACAAGCTTAACCGCTAATCCGCTCAGGCCATGGCCAGGTGTGCTGTCTGGCGGAGAGTGCGCCTCTGCCAGGGCAGCGCGCGGGTAGGGAGAGGTCAATGTATCTGATTGTCCTCTGGCCTGCGGTCAGAGGAACCCATGGAACGGTTTAATCCGGCGTGTCCCGGCTTTCTGCATCCGGGCGGTCGCCATCCTCGGTGCCCTGGCTCTTTTCGACCTCCTGGGGATGTCCCATGGAGAGCGCGGTGGCACTGGCAGGATCGAACAGCGACAGGCTCTCAATCTGGTCAACCATGATCACTTTGCGGAACGACATTGCATCCTTAGGCGATGAGTCGAGCGTGATGTTGTGCTCGGCGTACCATTTGCTGTAGTTGTGCTCCACCGCCAGCTTCAGCGTCTTGCTGTCGCGATACCCGCTCAGCATCGGGATCAGCACAATGTTCTTGGTGCTCTCATACTCAAAGGTGGAGGCGTGCACCATGCCGATATAGATACGGCGTGACTTCAGGGTAATCCACGCCAGCTCCCCCTCTTCCATGCACTGAAACAGCAACTGCTCTACGCCGTTGGAGCGCGAAAGGCGCTGATAGAGATCTTTACGACCGGAGACGTTGAGCCGCGCGCTGCCTGCCCAGTTCGAGCGATAGAGGCAGAGCAGAATGGCAAAGGCGAGCATGACCACCACCGGTGCCTGGATGCCGAGAAAGCTCCAGTTCATAAACTCCACCTGCCACTTCAGATGGACGCCAGGGATCATCTGTACGGCATTGGCGATGCCGGAGACGCAGAGCAGCAGCAGCCAGACCAGCCCGGTCGCGAATACCCCCTGCAGAACGAAGATACAGCCGTAGAGCGCCACCAGGAAGTAGACATCCCAGCCTGACGAGCGGCGGATTTTAAAGCGGCTGTTTAAATCACGGCTGGTATACCAGTAACCACTGACCATCAACACCATAAATATCGCGGTACCCACCTTATACTCCCTTTAATGTGTTCACATGGCGGGCAAAATCTTCATGGACTTCCTCGCTCAGCGTATTGACTGAGATATTGCCGTTCTCATCAATGATGATCCGCTCACCTTCCGCGATCGAGTCGTTGATATCCTGACGGCTCATGATCTGCAGAAACTTCTCGGGACTGGCAAAGACCGACGAAATAAATTTAAACATGGCGATCCACCTGGTAGCCTGAAAACATGAAGTATGTGACCGAATCCACACTCTCGCCTGTTTAATTTCAGGTGAAATTTCTTAAAATCAATTAATTAGCGAAGCGGTGAAGGCCCGGACGCCGCCGTTTTTCCCGGAAAACGTCAACGTTACCAGCAGCCTGCCGATGCGCTGCACCGCGACGAACTGCCGCATCATCCGGTCGCCTCTGCGCCGGAAAGCGCTAAGCTCAATGGTTAGCCCTCTTCTGTCACCCTGTCTGAAACGCATCGAGGAATGTTTGCATGAAACTACGAACACTGGGCCGTACCGGTCAGCGCGTCTCTGAAATTGGTTTTGGCGCATGGGCCATTGGCGGCACCTGGGGAGAAGTGAGCCTGGAGGATGCCAGAGCAGCCCTCAACGCTGCGCTGGATGCGGGCATAACCTTTATTGATACCGCCGATGTCTATGGCGATGGCCGCTCCGAAAAAATCATTGCTGAGGTGCTGAAGGCGCGCGGCGGGGAACGCCCGTTTGTGGCCACCAAGCTGGGCCGTCGCCTCTCGCCCCACGTCGCTCAGGGCTACACGGCAGAAAACCTCAACGCCTTTATCGACCGCTCACGGGAAAATCTGCAGACCGACACCCTGGATCTGGTGCAGCTGCACTGCCCGCCAACGGAGGTTTACTACAACCCGGACGTGTTCGCGGTAATGGATGAGATGGTGGCCGCCGGGAAGATCCGTCATTACGGCGTGTCCGTTGAAAAGGTCGAGGAAGGTCTGAAAGCGCTGGAATTTCCCAACGTCTCGTCGATTCAGCTGATCTACAACATTTTCCGCCAGCGTCCGGCGGAACGGCTGCTACGCGAAGCGAAACAACGTGAAGTGGCAATCATCGCCCGTGTGCCGCTGGCCTCTGGCCTGCTGACCGGTAAGATGCGCGCCGACAGCGTGTTCGCTGCGGACGATCACCGCAGCTTTAACCGTAATGGTGAAGCGTTCGATAAAGGCGAGACCTTCTCAGGCGTGCCGTACGAGGTTGCCCTGGAGGCGGTCGAGGAGATTCGGCGGCTGGTGCCGGGTGATATCACGATGGCGATGTTTGCGCTGCGCTGGATCCTGATGAATGAGGATGTCAGCGTGGTGATCCCTGGCGCGAAGAACCGTGAGCAGGCGGAAGCCAACGCCCGCGCCAGTGACGTTGAGGCGCTCTCTGCGGAGACAATGACCGCGCTGAAGCAGATCTATCAGGAGAAAATTGCACCGCATGTGCATCAGCGCTGGTAAACCGGCTTACAACGCCTGGGCGCAGGCCCAGGCGGAACTCCAGGCCCACTGGAAGTTATAACCGCCCAGCCAGCCGGTGACATCGGCGACTTCACCGATAAAGTAGAGTCCCGGCACCGTGCGCGCCTCCATCGTTTTTGAGGAGAGCTGGGTGGTATCGACGCCGCCGAGCGTCACTTCCGCCGTGCGGTAACCCTCGGTGCCATTGGGCTGGATGCGCCAGGCGTGCAGCGCCTGCGCCAGCTCGCTCTGCTGTCTGCTGTTAAGCTGCTTCAGGGTGACATCCGGCACCCTCTTCATCCCCTGTAATACTTCCACCAGCCGCTTCGGCAGGATCTTCGCCAGGCTGTTTTTCAGGCTCAGGTTCGGGTGCGCGTTGCGCTGGGCCGTCAGAAACGCCTCCAGCGGCGTAGCGGGCGACAGATCGATCGTAACGAACTCACCCGGCAGCCAGTAGCTGGAGATCTGCAACACCGCCGGGCCGGAGAGGCCGCGGTGGGTGAACAGCATCGCCTCTTTAAAGCGGGTGCCATCCTGCGCGTCGATGGTGGTATCCAGCGCAACGCCTGACAGCGTCTGTAACTGCTCCAGCAGCGGTTTATGCAGGGTAAAGGGCACCAGCGCCGCCCGCGTCGGATAGACGCTCAGGCCGAACTGCTCCGCGATTTTATAGCCAAACGGCGAGGCACCCAGGCCTGGCATCGACAGACCGCCGCTGGCGATCACCAGCTTCTGCGCCTGAACCGCGCTGCCGTTGAGTTGCAGCGTATAACCGCTGTCGTCACGCGCCACGCTGAGCACCTCGCTGCGCAGCCGCAGCGTCACGTTCCCTTTGTCGCATTCGGCCAGCAGCAGATCGACAATCTGCTGCGCGGAGTCGTCGCAGAAGAGCTGACCCAGGGTCTTCTCATGCCAGGCGATGCCGTGGCGATTCACCAGATCGATAAAATCCCACTGGGTGTAACGCGCCAGCGCGGATTTACAGAAGTGGGGATTGTGCGACAGATAGGCCGCCGGTTCGGTGTAGAGATTGGTGAAATTGCAGCGGCCACCGCCAGACATCAGAATCTTGCGTCCGGGCTTTTTGCCATTATCCAGCAGTAACACGCGGCGCCCCCGCTGCCCGGCCTGAGCGGCACAGAACAGCCCTGCGGCACCGGCACCAATGATGATAACGTCAAACTGTTCCACTGCGGTTCACTCACTTTACTGGAAAGGCGCAGATTGTAGTGATCTGCTCACGGAGACGCCAGCGTCAAAAAATTGCCGTAAATGTGTCATATTGTATCTGACTGATATCTGACCCTTTTTCACCCAGCTGACTGTTACTCTTACGACGAAAGGTCAAATCAGAACTATATTTTGCTTTCCCATACCGCACGTTGTCGCGGATAATGCGCCGCGTTCATGTCCTCCAAAAATGGCGTAACGTTTATGCTACATTTGTTTGCTGGTCTAGACCTCAGTACTAGCCTGTTATTGGTTCTTGCCCTGCTGTTTGTATTGTTTTACGAAGCAATCAACGGTTTTCACGACACGGCCAACGCAGTTGCGACGGTCATCTATACCCGTGCCATGCGGGCCCAGCTTGCTGTGGTCATGGCCGGTGTATTCAACTTCCTTGGCGTACTGCTCGGTGGATTGAGCGTCGCATACGCTATCGTTCACATGCTTCCCACCGATCTGCTGCTGAATGTTGGATCGGCGCACGGTCTCGCCATGGTGTTCTCTATGCTGCTGGCGGCGATTATCTGGAACCTCGGTACCTGGTATCTCGGGCTGCCTGCCTCCAGCTCCCATACGCTGATCGGCGCTATCATCGGTATCGGCCTGACCAATGCTCTGATGAGCGGAACCTCGGTCGTTGATGCGCTCAACATCCCGAAAGTGCTGAATATCTTCCTCTCGCTGATCCTGTCGCCGATTGTCGGTCTGGTGCTGGCGGGTGGCCTGATCTTTATTCTGCGCCGCTACTGGAGCAACACCAAAAAGCGGGCGCGCATTCATATGACGCCTGCTGACCGCGAGAAGATCGACGGCAAGAAAAAGCCACCGTTCTGGACCCGTATCGCCCTGATTGTTTCGGCAATTGGCGTGAGCTACTCGCACGGCGCGAACGATGGTCAGAAAGGAATTGGCCTGATCATGCTGGTATTGATCGGGGTAGCACCGGCCGGTTTTGTGGTCAACATGAACGCCTCCGGTTATGACATCACGCGTACCCGCGATGCGGTCAATCATCTGGAGCAGTACTATCAGCAGCATAACGCATCGCTGACGCACATCATCCAGATGGCACCGCCTGCGCTGCCAACACCGGAAGAAGTGCCTGCGAGCAGCCCGAAAGAGTTCCACTGTGACAGCGCGCGGGCACTGCAGGCGGTACAGGGTGCACAGGTGCTGCTGAACAATCTGCAGAGCTACGACCAGCTGACCGTAGACCAGCGCGGTCATATGCGTCGCCTGCTGCTCTGTATCTCTGATACCGCAGACAAAGCGGCCCGTCTGCCGGAAACCTCAGCGGATGACAAACGCTTCCTCAACAAACTGAAAAGCGACCTGCTTGGCACCATCGAGTATGCGCCGATCTGGATTATTGTGGCCGTCGCGCTGGCGCTGGGCACCGGTACGATGATTGGCTGGCGCCGTGTTGCCACCACCATCGGTGAGAAGATTGGTAAAAAAGGGATGACCTATGCGCAGGGTATGTCAGCGCAGGTGACCGCCGCGCTGTCGATTGGCATTGCCAGCTACACCGGGATGCCTGTCTCCACCACGCACATCCTCTCCTCTTCGGTGGCCGGTACGATGCTGGTCGACGGCGGCGGATTGCAGAGCCGGACCATCAAGAATATCGCTATGGCGTGGGTCTTCACCCTGCCGGTCTGTATTCTGCTCTCCGGTTCGCTCTACTGGATTGCCCTGAAACTGGTGTAATCTCCGCGAAAAAGGGCGACTCAGGTCGCCCTTTTTTAATGCCAGATCGCCAGCCCCACCAGACTGATCACCACCAGCCCGCACAGTGCACTGGTCAGAATAAACTGTCCTCTAACCCGCTCACAGCGCCGGATGAATTCATCATCATGGTGGTCAAGGTAACGCTTTGCCCAGATATAGGTCACCAGCCGCACCTGTTTGCTCGGCTGGCCGTGAGAAGTGAAAAATCCCGCACCATCGACATACTGATACAGCAGCGGATCACAGCCCCGCAGAACCGCCAGCAGCGCGCGCAGCGATGAAAAATAGCGCGCCATATTTACGATACATACCACACAAAGCGCCCAGAAAAGTGCAATAGTGCTGATCATTTTCTCCCCCTCCCGGCCGGAATCGCAGCCACAGACCCCGCATCATGCACTGAGCCCGCCTGCCGATATAACCCGCCACTGAATCACCGGACTGCCAAAGTTTTCGACCCCCTGAGCGGCTGCGAATCGGACCGCCTTTTTTCAGTGTAGGAGAAATCTTTACATTTTTTCCAACGATGATTTTCGTTCAGCGCGAGTAAATTCTGAACAGCCTTGATCTGCTGCACAAGCCAGGCGGCAACGGCAGCATTTGCGGTGAGAGAAGGCTATACTCAGGGGATAACAACATCATCACCTGCAACGCAGGCAGACACGTTGGTGGCGCTCATCGCCCGCTCGCGCAAGGGATTTCGCTAAGCTGTGACGCGGCAGGAACACTGGATGCCATCCTTAATCTCGTGAAAGGAGTTTTATCATGGCTTATAAACACATCCTGATTGCAGTAGACCTTTCCCCGGAAAGTCAGTTGCTGGTGGATAAGGCCGTCTCGCTGGCTCGCCCCTACGATGCCAGAATTTCCCTGATTCACGTTGATGTGAATTACTCCGACCTCTACACCGGCCTGATCGATGTCAATCTGGGGGATATGCAGAAGCGGATCTCCGAAGAGACCCATACCGCGCTGAAAGGGTTGTCAGACGCGGCAGGTTATCCTGTCAGTGAGACGCTGAGCGGCAGCGGCGACCTGGGGCAGGTGCTGGTGGATGCGATTAAGAAATATGATGTCGACCTGGTCGTGTGTGGTCATCATCAGGATTTCTGGAGCAAGCTGATGTCCTCTGCCCGCCAGCTGATCAATACCGTGCACATCGACATGCTGATTGTGCCGCTACGCGATGAAGAGGACGCATAATCCCCGTTTCTGAAAGCCGGCACCCGCCGGCTTTTTTCATGCAGGAAGACTATGACCCGTGCCTGGTTAATTCCTGACAGCAAAAGGGAACTTATCAAAGTATTACGATAGGCAAAGATAACGGCATTCGTTGTCTTTTTCTGGCTTGCTTGTTTTCTTTACACAGGAGAGCAGCGCGAAAGAGTCGCTTTAACTGATTCAGAGAAACTAATAAGGATATTAACGATGAGAGAAATTAACCCGGCAGAAATAACGGTGGTCAGTGGCGCCTGCCTCATCGGTATGATGGGTGACGTCAGCCAGTGCGAAATGAATGTTCCGGAATTAATGAACAAGGTTATCGCCCCCCGATACCCGCTCACCGTTCCGGAAACAAACTGGAACCCGTCAGAGATCCGTCCTCCTGTCGCCGTTGTGCCACCGACGTTTCTGGACAATCTGTTAAATTAAGCGTCCCGCAGAACCCCGGCTGAAGCATTATGCCGCGATAACGCGAAGCGTTTATAAAGCATGGCTGAAATTATTCAGCCATGCTTTATTTCATCCGTCACATGATGAGATGCGCGTTACGAACCCGGTACGGCAGCGTGCCAGATAAACCGGGCGGGCGCGCTGGTGAAAGCGGGCAGATTAGGATGCGGGCGGAGCCGCCAGCGGGGGATAGATATCGAAGCGATGACTTTTGGTGACCACCGCCGCCTGCGTCTCCACCCCTGCCAGCGGCGGGGCGTAGTCTGGCCGTTTGACCACGATGCGCTTCTTCGCCAGCCGACGGGCCGGTTCCAGTAACGCATCCGCATCTTCATCGGGGCCAACCAGCGACTGGAATACCCGCATCTCTTTTTTCACTAGCGCACTTTTCTGGCGATGGGGATACATCGGGTCAAGATAGACCACATCGGGCTGAGGCGTAATCTCGCCCAGCGCCTGCGCGCTGGCAGCATGGATCAGCGTCAGCCTTTCGCGCAGCCAGGGACCGATTTCCGCATCCTGATAACCGCGCTGCAGGCCATCGTCCAGCAGTGCAGCCACCACCGGATGGCGTTCCAGCATCCGTACCCGGCAACCCAGTGCCGCCAGCACAAATGCATCCCGCCCCAGCCCGGCCGTGGCGTCAACCACATCCGGCAGATAGCTGCCTTTAATGCCAACCGCTTTCGCCACGGCTTCGCCGCGCCCGCCACCAAAGCGACGGCGATGCGCCATCGCGCCAGTAACAAAATCAACAAAAATGCCGCCCAGCTTTGGCTCATCGCGCTTGCGCAGCTCCAGATGCGTGGCCGTCTGCACCAGGGCCAGCGGCGTGGCGTCATCGTGCTCCAGCAGCCAGCGTTGCGCTAAACGTGATAAGGCGCCGTTTCCGGCGCCCGATTCATCAAGTAAACAGATTTTCACGAACCGACTTATCCCTGAATGCCGTAATGTTCCAGCATCGCATCGAGCTGCGGCTCACGGCCGCGGAAGCGTTTGAACAGCTCCATCGGCTCTTCGGCCCCCCCGCGCGTCAGGATATTATCCAGGAACGACTGACCGGTTTCACGGTTGAAGATGCCCTCTTCTTCGAAGCGGGAATAGGCGTCGGCCGCCAGCACGTCGGCCCACAGATAGCTGTAGTAACCGGCAGCATAGCCCCCTGCGAAGATATGGCTGAAGGCGTGCGGGAAACGTCCCCATTCCGGGCTCGGAACGACCGCCACGCGGCTTTTCACTTCGCGCAGGGTTTCCAGGATCTGCGCGCCTTTCTCCGGGTTAAACTCGGTGTGCAGACGGAAGTCGAACAGACCAAACTCAAGCTGACGCAGGATAAACAGTGCCGCCTGGTAGTTTTTGGCCGCCAGCATTTTATCCAGCAACGCTTTCGGCAGCGGCTCGCCCGTTTCATAGTGTCCAGAGATAAACGCCAGCGCATCCGGTTCCCAGCACCAGTTTTCCATAAACTGACTTGGCAGTTCTACCGCATCCCACGGCACCCCGTTGATACCCGATACGCCCGGCGCTTCGATGCGGGTCAGCATGTGGTGCAGGCCGTGACCAAACTCATGGAACAGAGTAATCACTTCGTCATGGGTAAACAGCGCCGGTTTGCCTTTTACCGGGCGGTTAAAGTTACAGGTCAGGTAGGCGACCGGCTTCTGCAGGCTGCCATCAGCTTTACGCATCTGACCCACGCAGTCATCCATCCAGGCCCCGCCGCGCTTGTGCTCACGGGCATAGAGGTCGAGGTAGAAGCTGCCGCGCAGTTCACCGGTTTCATCGAACAGATCGAAGAACTTCACGTCAGGATGATAAACCTCGACGTCGGTGCGCTGCTTCGCCGTGATGCCGTAAATGCGTTTTACCACTTCAAACAGACCGGCGACGGCCCGCTCTTCCGGGAAGTAAGGACGCAGCTGCTCGTCGCTGATGGTGTAGAGATGCTGCTTCTGTTTTTCACCGTAATAGGTGAGATCCCACGGATTGAGTTCCGTCACACCATGCTCTTTCCGGGCGAAGGCGCGCAGCTGCTCCAGCTCTTTTTCGCCCTGCGGACGGGCGCGTTCCGCCAGGTCATTCAGGAAGTCGATCACCTGAGACGGGCTCTGTGCCATTTTAGTCGCCAGCGATTTATCGGCGTAGGAATCAAAGCCCAGCAGCTGTGCCAGTTCGTGACGCAGCGCCAGCTCTTCCGCCATGACAGGACCGTTATCCCACTTACCGGCGTTCGGTCCCTGATCGGAGGCGCGTGTTGCGTAGGCGCGATACATCTCTTCACGCAGCGCGGCGTTGTCGCAGTAGGTCATAACCGGCAGATAGCTTGGGATATCCAGCGTCAGCAGCCAGCCTTCCTGCTCTTTGGCTTCGGCCTGGGCTTTCGCCGCGGCCAGCGCGCTTTCCGGCATCCCCGCCAGTTCGCTTTCGTCGGTGATCAGCTTGCTCCAGCCCATGGTGGCATCCAGCACGTTGTTGCTGTAGGCCGATCCCAGTTCGGAGAGGCGCGCGGCGATCTCGCCATAGCGCTGCTGCTTCTCTTTGGGCAGACCGATACCGGAAAGTTCGAAATCACGCAGGGCGTTATCGACCGCCTTCTTCTGCGCCAGATCCAGCGCAGCATACTCGTCGCTCGCTTTCAGGCTGCGATAAGCCTGATAGAGGCCTTCATGCTGACCGACCCAGGTGCTGTATTCAGAGAGCAGCGGCAGCGTCTGCTCATAGGCTTCGCGCAGCTCCGGGCTGTTTTTGACCGAATTAAGGTGGCTGACCGGGGAGAAGATACGGCTCAGGCGGTCATCGGTTTCCGCCAGCGGCTGAACCAGATTATCCCAGGTATAGGGCGCGCCCTGCGCCACGACTTTTTCAACTTCTGCGCGACACTGGCTGAGCACTTCCGTCACAGCAGGCACCACATGTTCAGGCTGAATGGCAGAAAAAGGGGGAAGCGTAAAAGATGTCAGTAGCGGATTGGTCATAGCGCAGTCCTTTATGGATGTATGGGGCGCAGCGGGTCGCGCCACGCAATCTAAGTAACATGCGGCTTAGTGTAGCGAAAATCAATGGCAGCCAGAGAGAGGTGGGGAAGAAACGCGCCGATTTGTTCTCTCGCTTTCGACCCATCACCCCGCCATCCCTGATATAATCGCGGATTCTCATGCTTTTCCTGCGTCGGTTGCTGTGCGTCGTTCTGTGGGTAATACGTGAGGTAATAATTGGGATAAATTGATTTTCCATCAATTAAAACCTTATACATTCAACAGGATAAACAATGCTGAGTTATCGCCATAGCTTCCATGCCGGCAACCATGCCGACGTGCTGAAGCACACCGTTCTGAGCCTGATCATCACGGCGCTGAAAGAGAAAGAGAAACCCTTTTTCTACCTGGACACCCATGCCGGTGCCGGCCGCTACCAGCTCAGCGGCGAACACGCCGAGCGTACCGGTGAATATCTGGAAGGGATCGCCCGCATCTGGCAGCAGCCCGACGCACCCGCACTGCTGCAGCCCTATTTTGACGCGATCGGCGCGCTGAATCGCGGCCCCGCGCTGCGTTACTATCCCGGCTCCCCGCTGATCGCCCGTCACCTGCTGCGTGAAGATGACAAACTGCAGCTCACCGAACTGCACTCCAGCGACTATCCGCTGCTGCGTAACGAATTCAGCAAAGATAACCGCGCCCGCGTCGATCGCGCCGACGGGTATCAGCAGCTGAAAGCGAAGCTGCCCCCGCTGTCGCGTCGCGGTCTGGTGCTGATCGATCCGCCGTATGAGATGAAAAGTGACTATCAGGCGGTCGTGAAAGGGATCCAGGAAGGCCACAAACGTTTCGGCACCGGCATCTTCGCGCTGTGGTATCCGGTGGTATTACGCCAGCAGATCAAGCATATGCTGCGCGACCTGGAAGCGACCGGCATTCGCAATATTCTGCAGATCGAGCTGGCAACCCGTCCGGACAGCGATCAGCGCGGCATGACCGCCTCCGGCATGATTGTGATCAACCCGCCGTGGAAGCTGGCCGATCAGATGAACACCGTGCTGCCGTGGCTGCACAAAAAACTGGTTCCGGCAGGCACCGGTCACTTCGTGGTAAACCAGATCGTTCCTGAATAACGCCACGATGTGGATGCTGCTGGCGGCCGCACTGGCCGCTCTGCAACCCGCCCGGCGGCTGGCGCTGCTGCTGTCAGCCTTCGCCGCGCTGGCGGGGTTTTATCATCAGGTCCTGACGTGGCCGGTTCTGCCGCTGCTGGCCGGCACCGCCGCGCTGGTTGCGCTGCACCGCGATGACCCAGCCCGTTCCCGATATGCCCTGCTGCGCGAAGCGCTGCTGCTGCTGATCGCGCTGGGGCTGCTGCTCCATCTCTTTCCCGGTTTTAACAATCCTGTTCAGGTCGATGCGGTTAAGGTGGGTGCGCAGAGCCTGCCGTTCAGTTTCTCCTTTAATTTCGACAAGGCGCTGATCCCCTTCGTGCTGCTGGCCTGCCTGCCGACGCTGTTCCGCGCCCGGGCCTGCCCGCCGCGTTATCCGTGCATCGCGGCGCTGGCGCTCATCGCCGCCGTGCCGCTGCTGCTCTGCTGCGCCGTGCTGCTGGGCGGTCTGGCGTTTGAGCCGCACCTTCCGTCGTGGCTGCCCGCATTTATGCTGGCGAATCTGTTTTTTGTTTCGCTGGCCGAAGAGGCGCTGTTTCGCGGCTATCTGCAACAGCGGCTCCGGGCGGCACTGGGAGGCGTGCCCGCGCTCGCGATCAGCGCACTGCTGTTCGGGCTGGCGCATCTCACCGGCGGCGTACTGCTGGTGATTTTTGCCACCCTGGCGGGCCTGCTGTATGGCCTGGCGTGGCACTGGAGCGGCCGGTTATGGCTGGCGACCGCCCTGCACTTTACCCTTAACCTCACTCATCTGCTGCTCTTTACCTATCCGGCACTCCAGCACTAAACCGTGAAAACGGCCAGATCCGAAGCCAGCTCGGTGCAGGGAAAAATCGTCTGACACTCCGCCAGCAGGCGGCTCATGTCTCTGGCCAGATAGCGGGAGCTGAAATGGGTGGCGATCAGCCGTTTTGCCCCGGCGCGTTTCGCCAGATCGGCGGCCTGCAGGGTGGTGGAGTGGCCGCGTCCGTTGGCCTTTTCCACCATCGCCGCCTCCAGCGTGGTTTCATGCACCATCAGATCAACATCCGCCGCCAGTTGCAGCGCGGCCTCGGTAGGGGCGGTGTCGCCAAAGATAGCCAGCTTTTTGCCAGGCGTCGCCGGCCCCAGATAGTCCGCGCCGTTGATCACCCGGCCATCCTCCAGCGTGACGCGCTCGCCCTGTTTGAGCTGCTGAAACCACGGCCCGCGTGGCACCCCTTCGGCCTTAAGCCGCGCCGCATCCAGCAGGCCGGGTTTGTCATGCTGCTCAATGCGGTAGCCGTAGCACTCTACCGGATGGCTCAGCGGCCAGGCGCTGATGCGGAAGGCCCCGTCATCCAGCGTCCAGCCCGCCTCAATCTCGACGATCGTCAGCGGATAGTCGGTGTAAGAGCCGCTGATCGACAGCGCCGTCTCCACAAAGGTTTTTAACCCCTTTGGCCCGTAAACCGTCATCGGTGTGGTCAGCCCGGCCATCGATCGGCTGGTGAGCAGGCCCGGCAGCCCGAAAATATGATCGCCATGCAGATGGGTGATAAAAATTCTGTCCACTTTGCCCGGTTTCAGGCTGGAGCGCATAAACTGTAATTGCGTGCCCTCCCCGCAGTCGAACAGCCAGGTTTCACCGCTCTGCGCACGGGTAAAAGCAATGGATGTCACGTTACGTTGCAGGCTGGGAGCACCGCCGCCGGTGCCAAGAAAAGTGAGGTGCATGGTATGCTTCCCTGTCAGCGATGAAAAAACAGAACCCTATTACAATCATAGGCGCAAACTTTGCGTCATTTCGACCCGCAGCGTTACACTCAACCCCAATTTTTTATGCAACCGGATGGATACTTCAATGACCCGACATTTCGACTATCTCGCCATTGGCGGCGGCAGCGGCGGTATCGCCTCAATTAACCGTGCGGCTATGTATGGCCAGAAATGCGCCCTGATTGAAGCGAAAGAGCTGGGCGGCACCTGCGTGAACGTGGGTTGCGTGCCGAAAAAGATCATGTGGCACGCCGCGCAAATCGCTGAGGCTATCCATCTTTACGGCCCGGATTACGGCTTCGACACCACCGTGAACCGCTTCGACTGGGCCACGCTGGTGAAAAACCGCAGCGCCTATATCGATCGTATCCACAACTCCTATGACAACGTGCTGGGCAAAAACAAAGTCGAAGTAATCAAAGGCTTTGCCCGCTTCGTCGATGCGCACAGCGTGGAAGTTAACGGCGAGATCATCACCGCTAACCATATCCTGATCGCCACCGGCGGTCGTCCGGTTCACCCGTCGATTCCGGGTGCGGAATATGGCATCGATTCCGACGGTTTCTTCGAGCTGGATGCGCTGCCAGAACGCACAGCGGTGATCGGTGCAGGCTACATCGCGGTCGAGCTGGCGGGCGTAGTGAACGCGCTGGGCTCAGAAACCCACCTGTTCGTGCGTAAGCATGCGCCGCTGCGCAGCTTCGATCCGCTGCTCTCCGAAACGCTGGTCGAAGTAATGAACACCGACGGCCCGACGCTGCACACCGAAGCCGTGCCGGAATCGGTGACGAAGAATGAAGATGGCAGCCTGACGCTGCGGCTGGAAAACGGCAGCGAATACACCGTGGATTGCCTGGTCTGGGCGATCGGCCGTGAGCCGGCGACCGACAACCTCAACATTGACGCTGCGGGCGTGGCGCTGGACGACAAAGGCTATATCCGCGTCGATAAATTCCAGAACACCAATGTCTCCGGCGTCTATGCGGTGGGCGATAACACCGGTGCGGTCGAGCTGACGCCGGTCGCGGTGGCCGCAGGCCGTCGTCTCTCTGAGCGTCTGTTTAACAACAAGCCGGATGAGCATCTGGATTACAGCAATGTGCCGACCGTGGTCTTCAGCCATCCGCCGATTGGCACTGTCGGCCTGACCGAGCCGCAGGCGCGCGAACAGTATGGCGACGATCAGGTCAAAATCTATAAATCATCGTTTACCGCGATGTACAGCGCGGTGACTCAGCATCGTCAGCCGTGCCGCATGAAGCTGGTCTGCGTGGGTGCCGATGAGAAGATTGTCGGGATTCACGGTATCGGATTCGGCATGGATGAGATGCTGCAGGGCTTCGCCGTGGCGCTGAAGATGGGCGCGACCAAGAAAGACTTCGACAACACCGTGGCGATCCACCCGACCGCCGCGGAAGAGTTTGTGACCATGCGCTAAGCCGCACGGGCTTCAGCAACAGAACAGGCGGCTCCGGCCGCCTGTTTTTTTATCTCTCTGCCGCCTGCCAGGTTTACTGAGCGTGCAGCCCTGCACCGCACCAGAGCCCCTCAGCCGACCCGATCCAGCCAGCGGACATACGCCTGATCCCATAACGCCGCGGGCGTTCCCGCCTTGCCCAGACCAAATCCATGCCCGCCTTTGCTGATCTGAATCAGCTCAACCGGCACGCGATTGCGGCGACAGGTGTCGCGCATCAGCTCGGTATTAAAGGGATTGGAGGTGTGATCGTCCTCGGCCTGCGCCAGAAACGTCGGCGGATAGTGCCGGGTCACAAAGTTCTGTACCGACCAGTTCGCCTCATCCTGCGGCGTGGCATTTTTGCCGACCATCATCAGATGGGTGTTGGTGTGCTGATAAGGCGCTTCCAGGGTAATCACCGGATAGATCAGCCCCACGCTATCAACGCCAGGCACCACTTCATCCAGCGAATCGATGGCGGGATAGGATTGAAAGTCCGGCCGCGCCGCCGCCAGCCCCAGCAGATGCCCGCCTGCCGAGAAGCCCAGCACATGCACCCTGCGTTCGAAAGATCGCACCAGCCGGATGGCGCGCTGCGCATCCTGCAGCGGTGCCAGCCGGCCCGCCTGCCACTTCTCATGCGGCAGCCGGTAGCTGAGCACATAGGCGGTGTAGCCACTGGCGTTGAGCCAGCGCGCCACCGGCCAGGCTTCGCGTGCCATGCCGATCCAGCGATAGCCGCCGCCAGCGGCGATCAACACCGCCTCGCCATTGGGATTCTCGGGCTTAAAACGCTGAATCGCCGGGCTGACGATATTCGACCATGAACCGGTACTGTTAATCCGCAGCTGACCCGATGGGCCGCCGCCGCCGGGCGGATCGTCCGGCCAGAGGGGAATAATGTCATCGCGGGCAAATAATTTGCCGGTGGTCATGGAGAGCCCAAGCGCTCCCGTGCCGAGAATAAAGCGTCGACGCGTAATCATAATGCCTGTTAAGTGATGCCAGAGTAATAAGCCAGCCGTTGCGGCGGGCTGAAGGAGAATCAACAGATGCAAGGCGGATGCCATGGCTGGCGATTATGTACGCAATGTCCCCTGAAAAGCCATAAAAAAACGCGCCCGTCAGGCGCGTTTTTCTCTGATGCAGCGCGGTTAATCTTCCTGCTGGAACTGCGCCATGACCGCCTGTTCACACTGCTGTTCATTGACGCGCAGTTTGGCGCGCTCATCGTCACCCAGCTGCAGCCAGGCGCTGGCGACTTCACGCGCCGACTCTTCATCAAATTCGGGCTGATTCATCGCCGACGGCGACTGGCTGCTCGCTACAGCCGACTTCATCTGTTCGACATAGTGATCCGCCGTCGCGACCTTTTTTTCGCCGCTGACGATGTGGCACAACTGGCTGGCATAGACATTCTGTTCTGTGTCAGCGTCGTCCGCCGCCAGCGCACTGCCGGACGCGAGGATGCTCAGCAACACTATCTGAGTCACTTTCATTTTTTAACTCCTGTTCTTGCGGGTTAAGCCTTGCGCTGAAGGGCTTCAATGCGTTTCTGACGCCAGTTCAGCAGCGACGTCACGGTGGTGCCGTGGATCACCACGCTGCAGACCACCAGTGTTAACGCCATGTTCGTCATGATTTCCATCTGCGGGCCTTCCATGCCGTGCGTCCAGGCGTAGGCGATGTAGTTCAGGCTGCCTATCCCCCGGATGCCCAGCCAGCCGATCAGCAGGCGCTGCCCCAGCGGCAGCCCGGCGCGCAGCGTCACCAGCCAGACAGCCAGCGGCCGCACCACGACGAACAGCGCCAGCCCGAGCAGCACGCCGTAGAGATTCCAGTGCTGCGCCAGCGTCACGCCCAGCACCACCATCATGCCAGCCGCCAGCAGACGTTCAATAGTATCGCCAAAAGAGAGGGCGTCGCCTACCACAAACCCAATCGATTTCACCATATTGCTGTCGCCCTGATGCGCCAGTCGCTTGTTGGGATTGACCAGCGCCTCAGAGGGGAGCACCCGCTCGTCGTCGGAGAGATCGTCGGGCTGATGACGCCGGAAAACGCCCAGCTCCGCCCGGCGCAGCCCCAGCCCGGCGGCAAAGGCGGCCAGGAAGCCGGAGGCACCCAGCCACTCCACCAACGAATAGCTCAGCGCGATCAGCGCCAGCGCCAGGAAATCGTTGGGGGCGACATCGCCATTGGCATTGCGCAGACGGGTCGCCAGCACGCCAATCAACTGCCCCAGCACAAACCCGATGATCAGCCCGCCGCCAATCGCCCAGATCACCTCGACCGCGCCCCAGTGCGCCAGCATCGCGCCGCTCAGGCTCTCGCCATTGAACAGCAGCAGCGCCAGCATCAGCAGCGGCAGCGCGGAGCCATCATTCATGCCCGCTTCGCTGGAGATCGCCACCCGCAGCGAATCATCATCCTGCGCATCATTCACCGAGATTAAGCTCGCCAGCACCGGATCGGTGGGCGCGACGATCGCCCCAAATGCCAGCGCAATCGGCCACGCTAATCCCACCACGTAGTGCGCCAGCAGGGTCATCGCCGCCACCGTCAGCAGCATGGCGGGAAATGCCAGCTTCAGTCCGGTGTGCCAGCAGTGATTCTGCAGCGGCAGGCGCAGCTTAAGGCCAGTAATGAACAGCGAGGCGGCCATGGTGATCTCGGTGATGTGCGCCACGGCTTCAGAGTGGGTAACGATATCGATATGGATAAGGTCAAAGCCCCACGGCCCGCAGAGTATCCCGGCGATAAGAAACAGGCCAAATGAGGTCACGGGTCCCCGGTGAATCCATCCGGAAGCCAGTGACATCAGCAGCAGAAGGCCGCCCGTCGCTGCTGTCCAGGCTAAAAAGTTCATAACACTCCAGATTATTTCGGGTTTATGAATAAGCCTGGCACATTTTTTGACGGGCGAGACGATCAGTTTTTCAGGTGGCGACTGGCGAAACGCACCGCCAGACTGGCGGCGCCGGCCAGGGTGGCGAGCGCAACCACTCCATTCCAGCCCCCGTGCGCCAGCGCCAGACTCCCGAGCGCGGCACCGCTGGCCATCCCGATAAACACTACGGTAAACAGCAGCGCGTTGAGACGGCTGCGTGCCTCAGGCGCCAGACCATAGACCAGCGTCTGATGTGCCACCAGCGTAGCCTGCACCCCTAAATCAAACCCGATGGCCGACAGGACGATCAGCGCCAGTTGCGCCGGCACCGGCAGCAGCGGCAGCAGAAACATCAGCGCAAAGGAGAGCGTCACCAGCCCTGCACCCACCAGCGTCACCCGCGCCGGGCCGATGCGGTCAGCGACACTGCCCGCCAGCGGTGCCGCCATTGCACCTGCTGCGCCCGCCAGGCCAAAGGCTCCGGCGATGGCACTGTCGAGATGAAAACGGTCGCTGAGCATCAGCGCCAGCGTCGACCAGAAGGCGCTGAAGGCGACGGAGAGCAGCCCCTGCGCCAGTGCGGCCCGGCGCAGCGTCTGGTGGTGACGCCAGAGATGCACCAGCGACAGCAGCAGACGCGGATAGCTCACCTGGGTGCCCGGCGCGAAGCGTGGCAGAATCCGCCGCAGCGTCAGCGTGATCAGCAGCACCGACAGCGCGGCGATCATATAGAGGGTGCGCCAGCCGAAATACTCCGCCACCACGCCGCTGACGACCCGCGACAGCAGGATCCCCACCAGCAGCCCGGTCATCACCGTACCGACTGTTTTCCCCCGGCTGCGTTCCGGTGCCAGCGCCGCCGAGGCGGGCACGATATCCTGTGCCACGGTGGCGGTCAGGCCGGTCACAAAGCTGGCGATCAGCAGCGCGCTGAGTCCGCCGGAAAAGCCGCACAGCAGCAGCGCCGCCACCAGCAGCAACCCCTTGATGAAGATGATGGTGCGCCGGTCATGACGGTCGCCCAGCGGGGCCAGCAGCAGAATACCCAGCGCATAGCCCGCCTGGGTCAGCATCGGCACCATGCCAACCGCGCCGATCCCCGCATTAAACTGCCGGCTGATGATCTCCAGCATCGGCTGGCTGTAGTAGATCGACGCGACGCTGAGTCCGGCCCCGGCGGCCAGGGTAAACACCAGCGGCGTGGCGAGCGGTTCATTGTGGGAGTGGGTCTGTATTGCTGACATGGTTCTGTTCCTCGCGATTTTCAGCCGCCATTAGAGCGCATCGCGTTTATACGCGGTAGACTGACATCAGGCAAAACCGTTATGCGTGGAGCGTATGAACAACCCGAACAGCAGCGATCGCATCGATCTGATGCAGACCTTTATCCGTATCGTCGAGAGCGGCAGCTTATCCGCCGCCGCCGCCCAGCTCGGCACTACGCAACCCACCGTCAGTCGTCGGCTGCAGTCCCTGGAGCAGCGGCTCGGCCTGAAGCTGATCCTGCGCACCACCCATGCCCTGAAGCTCACCGACGATGGCGAACGCTGCTACGCGCAGGCGCGGGAGCTGCTGGCAACCTGGCATGCGCTGGAGGATGCGCTGACCGATGCCAGTGCCGATCCGGTCGGAACGCTGCGGGTGCGCGCGCCGCACGCCTTTGGTCAGGATCAGCTGATCGCCCCACTGGTGGATTACCTGAATCGCTATCCCCGGCTCAATATCGAGTGGATGCTGAATGACCGGACGCCGGACTTTATCGCGGAGAACGTTGACTGCGCGATTCAGGTGGGCGCACCAACCGATCCCTCCGTGGTGGCGATTCTGCTGGCCGAGGTGCCGCGCATCGTGGTGGCGGCCCCCTCGCTGCTGGCCCGACAGCCGCCGGTTGAAGCGGTCGGACAGCTGCGCGATCTGCCGTGGCTGGCCCTGACCAGTTTTTACCGCAATGAGGTGGCGCTACAGAGGATTGACGACGGCCAGCCGGTGAACCTGCCGATTACGCCCCGCCTCGCCAGCGACAGCCTCTATGCGGTGCGCAAAGCGGCGCTGGCGGGGATGGGTGCGGCAATTGTCTCCTCCTGGGCGGTGCAGGCGGATCTGGCGGCGGGCAGCCTGGTACAGCTGGTCCCCGCCTGGCAGGCTCCGCCGCTGCCGGTGTGGCTGACCTATCCCTGGGCGAGTTACTACCCGGCCAGGCTGCAGCACTTTTTTACCATGATCAAAGAGGTGATGCCGCAGCTGGCCGGCACACGCCCGGCTTCGCCAGCGGGGTAATCAGAAAGGCAGGAAAACAGGGAGAGGCGGATAAAACAGGTGCCCGCGTCAGCGGGCTACCGGAGGCGTGAGGCTACTTTTTGTCGCTACGCGACAGCTTATCCAGCCAGCCCATCACAAAGGCGGAGAGCACAAAGGTCAGATGGATAATCACGTACCACATCAGCTTGCCGTTATCGACATTGCGCGCTTCCATAAACACCCGCAGCAGGTGAATCGAGGAGATCGCGACGATAGAGGCGGCCACTTTGTTCTTCAGCGAGCCGGAGTCCATCTTGCCCAGCCAGCTCAGCTTCTCTTTATCTTCGTCGATGTCGAGCTTAGAGATGAAGTTCTCATAGCCTGACAGCATCACCATCACCAGCAGGCCGCCCACCAGCGTCATATCCACCAGCGACAGCAGCAACAGGATCAGATCGTTTTCCGCAATGCTGAAAATGTTGGGCAGCAGGTGAAAAATTTCCTGGAAAAATTTAATGGTCAGCGCCAGCAATCCCAGCGAAAGTCCAATGTAAACCGGAGCCAGCAACCAGCGCGATGCATACATCAGGTTTTCGGTAAAACGTTCCATACAATCCCACACGTAATCAGACAGGTCCGGGAGTATAACCGATTCACTGTGAAGTTATTTCAGCCCTTCTTCAGAAATTTCAGGCGCGGGCGGCAGGGGCAGTGAGAGGCGGAAAGCCGCGCCGCCTTCGGCCCGGTTTTCCGCCCAGATCTGCCCGCCGTGGCTTTCGATAATGGTCTTACAGATCGCCAGCCCCAGGCCCACGCCCGGCACCGCCGACTCTTTATCACCGCGTGAGAACTTATCGAATATCCGGCTGAGATCCCCTTCCGCAATGCCCGGTCCGCCGTCCCAGACCGAAATCTCCAGCCGGGTGGCGGCGCGCCAGGCGCGGATACCACGCGGCGCGCAGTTACCGGCATACTTCAGACTGTTCTCGATCAGATTGGTAAAGACGCGCTCCAGCAGCGTGCTGTCGCCCTTAATCAGCACAATGTCATCCGGCAGGTCGAGCTGAACCTCATGCCCTTTCAGCGACGGCGCCATACTGCTCAGCGCGCCGCCGATCACCTCCTCCAGCGCCAGCCACTCTTCCCGCAGATTCAGCCCGCCCGACTGAATGCGGGCCATATCCAGCATGTTGCTGACCAGCCGGATCGTGCTCAGCGTCTGTTCGCGGATCTGACTCGCCTGCGGCACATACTTTGAGTTGTCACCGGCAAGGTCGAGCATCAGCATCTCCGCCTGACCAAACAGCACGGTCAGCGGCGTGCGCAGGTCGTGTGACAGCGCCGACAGCAGGGCGTTACGCAGCTGCTCCCGCTCGGCCGCAAGCCGGGAGGCCGCCTCGCTGTGCGACAGCGCCATCCGCTCCAGGGCGTTGGCGATCAGCACCGTGAAGGTCTCCACCAGCCGCTGCTGCTCGGGGATCATCAGCTGCCGCAGGTTCTGCGGCTCCACCACCAGCAGGCCACGGCAGTGCGCGCCGCTTTTCAGCGGCAGGATCTGATAAGGCACCGCCGGTAAGGTATCGGTGCCCGCACCCGCCGGCTGGCCTTTGCTGTAGCTCCATTTGGCAATTGCCCGATCCGGCTCGCTGGTCGGCAGTGCCTCGCCCACCGGCTGCAGCTCACCCTGCTCATCCGGCAGCAGCAGCAGGCAGCGCGCCTGCAGCGTGGCGTCAAGCACCCGCTGGCTGGTGGCAGCAATATCCTGCGGCGTTAACGCGCTGCCCAGCGATTTCGCCATCTCATAGAGCTGACGCGCCCGCTGCTCACGGTAACGGGCGACTCGTGCCTGATAGCGCACGCCCGCCGTCAGATTACCGACGATCACCCCCACCGCCAGCATCACACCGAAGGTCACCAGATATTGCAGGTCGGAAACCGCCACCGTGCCGGTAGGCGCGACAAAGAAGAGGTCAAAGGCGACGATATTCATCACCGTGGCGATCACCGAGGGCCAGCGGCCATAGCGCAGCGCCACGATCACCACCGCCAGCAGATAGATCATCACACAGTTGGCGGGATCGAAGTTGATCAGGACGGATTGCCCGGCGGCGGTAACGACGATGCAGAGCACCAGTGCCATCATCACGCCGCGCAGCTGCACCCGCCATTTTTCGCTGGTGGCACGGCCATCCGGCAGCGGATGCGGCGCATCCTTAAGCGGCTCATCCAGCGCCACCACCAGCAGATCGAGATCCGGCCCCAGCTGACCCAGCCGTTCGGCAAAACTGTCACGCCGCCAGCGCCGCAGCGGACGACGGCCGGTGACAATTTTGCCCAGGTTGTGCTCGCGGGCGTAGCCCAGCACCGCCTCCGCCTCATCCGGCTCCGAGAGCGTGGCGGTTTCCGCGCCCAGCTCCTGCGCCAGCTGCAGGGTGCGCAGAATGGCCCGTCGCCGGGCTTCCGGCAGCCGGTGCAGCCGGGGCGTTTCGACGTAGACCGCGTGCCACTCGCTGCCGAGTCGGGCGGCCAGCCGGGCAGCGGTGCGCACCAGCTTTTCACTGCCGCTGTCGTCGCCAATGCAGAGCAGGATCGCGTCGCGGGTGTGCCAGACGCGATCCCGGCCCTGCTGGTCGCGCCAGGCACGCATCTGATCGTCCACCCGATCGGCCGTGCGGCGCAGGGCCAGCTCACGCAGGGCGAACAGGTTGCCTTTGCGGAAGAAGTTTTCGATGGCGCGTTCCGCGCGGTCGCCAATATAGACCTTGCCCTCTTTCAGCCGCTGACGCAGATCGTCGGGCGGCAGATCGACCAGCACCACCTCATCGGCGCTGTCGAAGAAAGGATCGGGCACGGTTTCACGCACCTGAATGCCGGTCACGCCGCCGACCACATCGTTGAGGCTTTCCAGATGCTGCACGTTCACGGTGGTCAGGACGTCGATGCCCGCTTCCAGCAGCTCTTCTATATCCTGCCAGCGTTTGGGATGGCGCGATCCCTGAACGTTGGTGTGCGCCAGCTCATCCATCAGGATTACGGCCGGATGGCGGGCCAGCGCGGCATCCAGATCGAACTCCGCATGGCGTGAACGCCCGGTCGCACGACGCGGCAGCAGGGTTAACCCTGTCAGCAGCTGGGCGGTTTCCGGTCGCTCATGGGTCTCAACCACCCCGATCAGGACATCCAGCCCCTGCGCACGCAGCCGCTGTGCCTCCTGCAGCATGGCGTAGGTTTTGCCCACGCCCGCACAGGCACCAAAGTAGATTTTCAGCCGTCCGCGATGCGTTTCGCGGTTAGCCTGCAGCAGCGCGTCAGGATCGGGACGCTGAGGTTCGTGGTTCATCGCTTTCTTAACACCCTTACAGTTCGTTGAGCGCCATATTCAGCTGCAATACGTTGACGGTCGGCGTCCCCAGGAAGGGCATCAGCGGACGGTGCGTCATCTTCTCAATCAGCGCCTCCACCTGCGGCAATGGCAGCTGGCGGCTGGCGGCGACACGGGGTGCCTGCCACAGGGCAGCCTGCGCCGAAATGTCGGGGTCCAGGCCGCTGGCGGAGGCGGTGACCAGCTCAACCGGCACCGCCGCAGACGCCTGCGGATTGGCGGCCCGCAGTGCTGCAACGCGCTCCGCCACCGCTTTATCCAGCGCCGGATTGCTGGCGGCCAGATTGCTGCCGCCGGAGGAGAGCGGGTTATAGGGCTTATCGCTGGTGGCGGAAGGACGGCCCCAGAAATCGCCGGGCCGGGTAAAGTTCTGGCCAATCAGCGCTGACCCGCGGGCGGCCCCCTCCTCTTCCAGCAGCGAGCCGCCAGCCTGGAAGGGAAACAGCCACTGCGCCAGTCCGGTAGTGAGGAAAGGATAAACCACACCGGTAACCAGTGTAAGCAGCAACAGCAGTAAAACGGCCGGACGTAACTGACTCATTTCTCTCTCCTCAGGCCATGCCTGATAACACTAACAGCAGATCGATCGCTTTGATGCCGACGAACGGCACCAGCAGACCACCCAGACCGTAAATCAGCAGATTGCGGCGCAACAGAGCGGCGGCGCTGAGCGGGCGATAGCTCACGCCTTTCAGGGCCAGCGGGATCAGGAAAACAATCACCAGCGCGTTAAAGATCACCGCCGACAGAATGGCGCTGGCGGGCGAGTGCAGCTGCATCACGTTGAGCATGTTGAGCTGCGGATAGGTCGCCGCAAAGGCCGCCGGAATAATGGCGAAATATTTCGCCACGTCATTGGCGATACTGAAGGTGGTCAGCGAACCGCGCGTCATCAGCATCTGTTTACCGATGTGCACCACCTCCAGCAGCTTGGTCGGGTTCGAGTCGAGATCAACCATGTTGCCCGCCTCTTTTGCCGCCTGCGTACCTGAGTTCATCGCCACCGCCACATCCGCCTGCGCCAGGGCTGGCGCATCGTTGGTGCCGTCACCGGTCATCGCCACTAACCGTCCCTCTGACTGATACTGACGAATCAGCGCCAGCTTCGCTTCCGGCGTCGCCTCAGAGAGAAAATCATCCACGCCCGCTTCTGCAGCAATCGCGGCGGCGGTCAGCGGGTTATCGCCGGTGATCATTACCGTTTTAATGCCCATTTTGCGCAGCTCGGCAAAGCGCTCTTTGATGCCGCCTTTCACAATATCTTTCAGCGCCACCACGCCCAGCACATTCGCGCCCTCGGCCACCACCAGCGGCGTTCCGCCGGTACGGGCGACCTCTTCCACCTGAGCGTTAACCTCGGCAGGGAAGCGGCCCTGATTCGCTTCGATGTGGCGACGCACCGCATCCACCGCGCCCTTGCGGATCAGGCGATCCTGCACGTTGACGCCGCTCATGCGGGTCTGGGCGGAGAACGGAATAAAGCTGGCCCCCATGCTGCTGAGATCGCGCTCGCGCAGATTAAACTGCTGTTTCGCCAGCACCACGATGCTGCGGCCTTCCGGCGTCTCATCGGCCAGCGAGGCGAGCTGCGCGGCGTCGGCCAGCTGCTCTTCGCTGACGCCCGGCGCGGGCAGGAACTGCGTTGCCTGACGGTTGCCGAGCGTGATGGTGCCGGTTTTATCCAGCATCAGAACATCCACATCCCCTGCGGCTTCGACCGCGCGGCCACTGGTGGCGATCACGTTGGCCCCCAGCATCCGGCTCATGCCCGCCACGCCAATCGCCGACAGCAGGCCCCCGATGGTGGTCGGGATCAGGCAGACCAGCAGCGCCACCAGCACCGTCACGCTGACCGGCGTGCCGCCCCAGGCTGAGAATGGCCAGAGCGTCACGGTCGCCAGCAGGAACACGATGGTCAGTGAGACCAGCAGAATGGTCAGGGCGATCTCATTGGGTGTTTTACGGCGTTTCGCGCCCTCGACCATCGCGATCATCCGGTCAAGGAAGGTTTCGCCCGGGTTGGCGCTACAGGTGATCACCAGCCAGTCTGAGAGAATACGGGTCCCGCCGGTGACGGAGGCGAAGTCCCCGCCCGATTCACGGATCACCGGTGCAGACTCACCGGTAATGGCGCTCTCATCCACCGAGGCGCCGCCCTCCACGACTTCACCGTCGCAGGGGATGATATCGCCCGCTTCCACCAGCACCGCGTCGCCTTTACGCAGCTGGTCGGCACCCACCTGCTGCCACTCAGCGCCATAGCGCGCCGCCGCAAGTTTTTTAGCAAAGCTGGTCTTTTTTACCCCTTTCAGGCTGCTGGCCTGGGCCTTACTGCGCCCTTCGGCCAGCGCCTCCGCCAGGTTGGCGAACAGCACGGTAAACCAGAGCCAGAGCGCGATCGCGCCGGTAAAGCTGGCGCTGCCGCCGACACGGCCAGCCAGCATCGCCAGCGCCAGCAGCGAGGTCAGAATGCTGCCGAGGTAGACCACAAACATCACCGGGTTACGAAACTGTACCCGCGGATCGAGCTTTTTCACCGCATCCCAGGCCGAGGTGCGCAGCAGGGCTGCGTCAAATAATGCCTGTTGTTGACGACTCATGAGGATTGTCCCTGAACAAGTTGCAGATGCTCAGCCACCGGGCCGAGGGCCAGAGCAGGAATAAAGGTCAGTGCACCCACCAGCAGAACGGTGCCGATCAGCAGCGCAATAAACAGCGGGCCGTGCGTCGGCAGCGTGCCGTTACCCACCGGCTGCACTTTTTTCACCGCCATCGCCCCGGCAATCGCCATCACCGGGATGATGATGCCGAAGCGGCCCAGCAGCATGCAGACGGCCAGTAACAGGTTCCAGAATGGGGTGTTAGCACTCAGTCCGGCAAAGGCACTGCCGTTGTTGTTGGCCGCCGAGGAGACCGCGTAGAGCACCTCGCTGAAGCCGTGAATGCCAGGATTCGCCATGGCGCTGCGTCCGGCGTCCGTCATCATCGCCAGCGCGGTGCCGATCAGCACCAGCGCCGGAGTGACCAGAATCGCCAGCGCGGTCATCTTCATCTCCCACACATCGACTTTTTTGCCCAGGAACTCCGGGGTTCGGCCAATCATCAGCCCGGCGATAAACACCGCCAGCAGCACAAACAGCAGCATCCCGTAGAGGCCCGCACCGACACCGCCAAATACCACCTCGCCCAGCTGCATCAGCCACATCGGCACCATCCCGCCCAGCGCGGTAAAGGAGTCGTGCATGGCGTTCACCGCGCCGCAGGAAGCTGCCGTCGTAATCACTGCAAACAGGCTGCTGTTGAGGATGCCGAAGCGCGTCTCTTTGCCTTCCATGTTGGCGGCGCTGTCTGCGCCCATCTGCAGGAAGTGCGGATTGCCCTGCAGTTCAGCCCACATCACCACCGCCACGGCCGCGACAAACATCAGCGTCATCGCCCAGAGCAGCATGTGGCCCTGACGGCGGTCACGCACGCTTTCACCGAACGCGAAGCAGAGCGCCGCCGGGATCAGAAAGATGCTGAGCATCTGCACCAGGTTAGTCAGCACGGTCGGGTTCTCAAACGGATGGGCAGAGTTGGCGTTGAAGAAGCCTCCTCCGTTGGTGCCCAGCATTTTGATCGCCTCCTGCGATGCCACCGGCCCCATCGACAGCGTCTGCTGCACCCCTTCCAGCGTGGTGAAGTTGTGGTAGGGCGCAAAGTTCTGAATGCTGCCCTGGCTGACAAAGAACAGCGCCATCAGCAGGCTGATGGGCAGTAAGACGTAGAGCGTGATGCGCGTCAGGTCGCGCCAGGCGTTACCCAGCGAAGCCGAGCTGCGATTCGCGAAGCCGCGGATCAGGGCAAACGCCACGGCGATACCGGTCGCGGCAGAGAGGAAGTTCTGCACCGTCAGGCCCACCATCTGACTGAAATAGCTCAGGGTGCTTTCGCCGCTGTAGGACTGCCAGTTGGTGTTGGTCACGAAGCTCACAGCGGTGTTCAGCGCCAGATGCCAGCTCAGGCCCGGCAGCTGCTGGGGATTCAGCGGCAGCGAACCCTGCATCAGCAGGATAGCCAGCAGCAGCACAAAGCCCAGCGCATTGAACAGCAGGATCGCCAGCAGATAGTGCGGCCAGCGCATCTCCGACTGCTGCGCGCCCAGCAGTCGCCACAGTGGCGCTTCCAGACGGGCAAAGAGCGGTTTGTCCGCCACCAGGGATGCCAGCCCCCGACCCAGCGGTTGCGCCAGCAGCATCAGCAGCACCAGATAGAATGCGATGAGTAAGAAAGCATTGGCCGCCATCAGAAGGCCTCCGCATTTAACAGGGCATAGATCAGATAGCCCAGTAACAACACCACCAGCACGATGCCGGTTATTACGCCCACGCTCACAGGAACCTCCAGAGGATTGGATTTATGGCTTAGCTTGCGCGGCGGCGTATAAAGAAGGGGTTAAAATGCAGCGGGCGGGCGTAAAAATAGTGTAAAAATGGCGAAAAATCAGGCGACTTCCAGCGCCCAGATGCGGTTCAGATCGACGTTGCTCCAGAGCGTGCTGTCTTCAGCGCCCACAATGCTGTCGGTGCAGAAACTGTCACCCAGGTCGAGCTCCTCTGGTTTCACCTCACGCTGAGCATGCAGCGACCAGAAGACATGCACACAGGGACGCATCAGCGACTTTTCACCCGCTTTCACCACCAGCGCCACCCGGCCGGAGGCCAGACGCACCAGCGAGCCCACCGGATAGATGCCGATAGTGCGGATAAAGGTGTGCAGCAGGCCCGGATCGAAGTGGCCACGCCAGCTCAGCATCTGATGCATCGCCTCTGCCGGTGTCCAGCCGTTACGGTAGGCGCGGGTCGAGGTCACGGCATCATAGACGTCACACACCGCCGACATGCGGGCGTAGAGCGAAATCGCCTCACCTTTCAGCCCATGCGGATAGCCGCTGCCATCATATTTTTCATGATGATGCAGGGCGATATCGATCAGATCGCTGTCGGCGTCGCACTCGATCAGGATCTGCGCGCCCACCACCGGATGCTGACGCATCACTCTCAGCTCCTCTTCCTCCAGCCTGCCGGCTTTATTCAGGATCGCCAGCGGCACGGCGGCTTTACCGACGTCATGCAGTAAACCGCCCATGCCAACCCGGCGCAATGCACGCTCCTCCAGACCCAGTTTTTTACCCAGCGCAATCATGAGTCCGCAGACCGCCATCGAATGCAGATAGGTATAGTCATCATGATTTTTAAGCCGTGCCACGCTGAGCATGGCGGAGGGTTCACGCGTAATGGAACCGGCGATCTCATCCACCAGCTCCATCATGTAATCCAGCTTCAGGCTGTTGCCCAGCCGGGCCTCATTGAACATCGCCTGTATTTTGGGTTTGCCCTGCTGAAAGATCTGCTGTGCCTGATCCAGCTCCTGAAAAAATGGCGTCCGGGCGACAGGTTTCGTGGCGTTCGGGGTCGCGATCGGCGCCTGCACCGATCGATCGAGATCGATCCAGAGCTGACGGATCCCTTCATTGCGTAACAGGTCAATTTGTCGTGGATCGGCGATCAGCATCTGATTATGAATGCGCTGGTCTTTTATCCACCAGACTTCCAGCTTGTGGATAAACATACCCGGACGCAGTTCATCGATAGTAATCAGCTTTATCACGCTATCACTCCTTACTCTCTGCGGGTGGTAAGGTGATATCGGCAGCTGGACAAATTTTCTTCAGGCTGTTTTATGCGAAGCAGGTGGCCGGTTGTGTGGTCAGAGGAGCGCGCGGCGACGGCGCTGCTTATAGCGGGCGATTTTTTTGCCAGGCACTCCGGAATTACTTATATTTGTCAGCAGGACGTTTACTAAACAGTGGTACTGAAAAGTCTGCCCTTATCCACTGTTTTCAACGATGGAGAAAGGAATCATGGCGCAGCCTTCAGCTCCCGGATATTGCATTGTAGAACGCCCCGGAACACTGGAATATCAGGCGCGGGAATTGTTCAGAAATACCCGTTCACCGGCCACCAGCCTGTTTATGACACTGAATGCGGATACACCCTATCTCAAACCAGGGCAAATCCTTATTGTGGCAGATCCTGAAGCACCAGACTCGCTTAACAGACAGCTCCTGATGAATCTCAGACAGGCAAAGAGTAAAACTAATGCAGCATTGGTTGGCGTGAACGGCGATGACGCAGGCTTTATGCAAAAACATTATGGAATGATTGCGGCATTAACGGGGGCCGGAGATAAAATTTTTAGCACAGCAGGCGATGCCGGTGAAAAATATTTTAATGCCATTGAGCAAATCCTGAGAAAAATTGAAGCCAGCTACCAGAATCAGTTTCGCACACAGGGGGCCCTGATCGGCCAGCAGTTTTATACAGAACGCAATCAGCTACTGCATCAACTAAAAGAACTGGTCAATAAGCCGCTATTAAAATCCCTTGCGCGGCATACTGCCAAATTCAAACAGTATGACAATATGAAGCGGGCATTAAATCTCTCCTCCCGTTCGATTGTTCATGAGTGGTCCACTTCTGGAATAGGCGGTATTCCGGGATATTCATACTATGTCGGCAATGCGGCCAGAGCCGCGCGTTATTTAAAACGGGGTGGATTGATCGGGATTGGTTTCTCCTTTGCAGCAACGACTAATGATGTGATGCAGGCCTGCAGCAAAGGGCGCGAGGAAGAGTGTGAAAAAATTGCTGTCAGAAGCTATTCAAAATTCGCCATTACCACTGGCGGTGGAATGCTGGGGGGTGTATGGGGTAGCTCTGCTGCATTAGCTGGCTGTGCAGCAATTGGCATAGCAACAGCGGGCGCTGGCGGGGTTGCATGTGCAGTTGTAGGATCTGTTGCCGGTGGATATGCTGTCAGCTCAGGTGTCGATGCTATACTTAATAAAGTCTTAGAATATTATGATCAATAATAAATTTCTGGCCGATACATCGTTATTTTTTGGTGGATTAGGCTGCTGCCTTTTACTGCTGTCACTTGTAATTTATTTATTTAAGAGGCAGGATTATTATAATCTGGTCTCCTCTTACAGAGAGAAACACACTTTACCAGGTCCATGCGCCTTTTATTATATGACAGGCTTCTTTGGCGTTTTTCCGCTCTTACAATTCTTCATAAAATTGAGCAAAAAAAAGAAAATAAAATTCGTCGCTCGCACCGATCCCGGTTACGATTTCTTTGACGAAGAAAAAAACAAGATCCATACGTGGATGAAAATTTATTCTTTTCTGTGGTTCGCCGCAACAGTGTGTTATATCCTCTTTGCTGTTTCCGGGCTACTTCTATCTTAAATTCTGTGCAGGCATCAGTAAGAAAGCCTGCACAGATATTTTAAAAAGCCGTTAATCCTGAAAGGTAACTAAAAAAAGCCAGTGGTTTAATGCGGAGCGGCAGCGCCGCCGCTCCGTTTCTCATTTCTCGTGCAGCAGCTTCGCCATGATCACCACATCACGTAACTGACCATCGCGCAGGGCAGCCTCACGCATTACCCCTTCCCGCTCGAAGCCCAGCCGCTCATAGAGCCGCAGCGCCCGGTCGTTATCGTGAAATACCTCCAGCTCCATGCGGGTAATGCCCAGCCAGTTGCGGGCATAGTCGAGCGCGGTGCGGATCAGACGCTCACCAACGCCGCGTCCGGCAAAATCGGGATGCACACCCAGTCCGAAGCTGATGCAGTGACGGGTGCGCGGCTTGTTATTCACAAACAGCGTCAGCTCACCGGCCAGCGCGCCCTCGATCTCTGCAACGAAAGCGATAAACCCTTCGGCATCCATTCTGTCGAATTTTTTCTCCCAGGTGGCCACGCTGGGAAACGGCAGTTGCAGCGTCCAGGGATAGACATCGGGATGACTGTATAGCCGTTGATAGGCCGCTGCGTCCTGCGGTTCCCGTGCCCGAATGGTGATTTCCATATTTTCTCCTTTTAGCTCAACTGGGTTCATGCACTAAGCTGTAGCTCTTTACCGGACGGAAAGAGTATCGCTATGTTGTATCGCCGTTTTGAACGCTTTATCAATATTTTTCATGACGCGCCTACCGATTCGCCCCCTTCAACGGTCTGGTCGTTCTACTTCTACTATCTGCGGCAGGTCTGGCCGAGCTTTGCGGCCCTGCTGGTGGTGGGCCTGGCGTCAGCCCTGATCGAAGTGTCGCTGTTCAGCTATCTGAGCCGCATTATCGATATGGTCAATCACTCCACGCCCGCGACCCTGTTCCGGGATAACTGGCCGCTGCTGCTGTGGATGGCGGCGGTGGCGCTGATCCTGCGGCCGCTGTTTATCGGTCTGCATGACATGCTGGTTCACCAGAGCATCAGCCCCGGCATGACCAGCATGATCCGCTGGCAGCATCATAATTACGTGCTGCGCCAGAGCCTCAACTTCTTCCAGAGCGACTTTGCCGGGCGTATTGCGCAGCGCATTATGCAGACCGGTAATTCACTGCGCGACTCGGCGGTGCAGCTGGTGGACGCCATCTGGCATGTTCTGATCTACGCCGTCACCTCGCTGGTCCTCTTTGCCGGTGCCGACTGGCGACTGATGATCCCGCTGATTCTGTGGATGGTCGCCTACAGCGCCTCGCTGCGCTTCTTTGTGCCGCGCGTCAAGGCGCGCTCGGTGATCTCCTCGGAGGCCCGTTCCAGGCTAATGGGGACGATCGTGGATGGCTACACCAATATCGCCACCATCAAACTGTTTGCGCACAGCGACCTGGAACGTCAGTACGCCCGCCAGGCGATTCAGGAGCAGACCGATAAAACCCAGTACGCCAGCCGCATGGTCACCAGCATGGATCTGACGCTCTCGGCCCTGAACGGGCTGCTGATTGTCTCCACCTCCGGGCTGGCGCTGTGGCTGTGGAGCCAGTCGTTAATCAGCGTCGGCGCGATTGCGCTGGCAACCGGCCTGGTGATCCGCCTGGTCAACATGTCCGGCTGGATTATGTGGGTGGTCAATGGCATCTTCGAGAATATCGGCATGGTGCAGGATGGGCTGGAGACCATCGCGCAGCCGCTGAGCGTGCAGGATGCGCCACAGGCGACACAGCTTAAGGTCACGCGCGGCAATATCCGTTTTGAGGATGTGCGCTTCGATTATGGCGGCGGCCGTCAGGTAATCGACGGGTTTAACCTCGACATTAAACCTGGCGAGAAGATCGGTCTGATCGGGCCGTCGGGCGCCGGGAAATCGACGCTGGTTAACCTGCTGCTGCGGCTCTATGACCTGAACAGCGGGCGCATTGTGATCGACGATCAGGACATCGCCTCCGTGACGCAGGAGAGCCTGCGCAGTCAGATTGGCATGATCACCCAGGACACCTCGCTGCTGCACCGCTCCATCCGCGAAAACCTGCTCTACGGACGTCCTGACGCCAGCGATGAGGCGCTGCAACTGGCGATGAAACGCGCCCGCGCCGATGAGTTTATTCCGTTGCTCTCCGACTCGCAGGGCCGCACCGGGCTGGACGCGCACGTCGGCGAACGCGGCGTGAAACTGTCAGGCGGTCAGCGTCAGCGCGTGGCGATAGCCCGTGTGCTGCTGAAGGATGCGCCGATTCTGATCATGGACGAAGCGACCTCGGCGCTCGACTCTGAAGTGGAAGCGGCCATTCAGGAGAGCCTGGAGTCGTTAATGCAGGGCAAAACCGTGATCGCCATTGCACACCGCCTCTCCACCATTGCGAAGATGGATCGGCTGGTGGTGCTGGATAAAGGCGGCATTGCCGAGATGGGCAGCCATCACGAACTGCTGGCAAAAAACGGCCTCTACGCCCGGCTCTGGCAGCATCAGACCGGAGGATTTGTCGGCGTCGATTAATCGCCGCGTCGATAGGGCAAGGCGTCGCGGGCTTCTTCCGCCCAGCCGCGCACGCCTTCCCGCTCCTGCACCAGAAAATCAGCGACAGCATCACGCAGGCCGGGATGCAGCAGATAGTGCCAGGAGCGAGTGATCTGCGGCTCAAAGCCGCGCACCAGCTTGTGTTCACCCTGCGCACCCGCATCGAACCGCGTCAGCCCTTCCTCAATCGCCAGCTCCATTCCCTGATAGAAACAGGTTTCGAAGTGCAGCCGGTCAAACTCCGCCAGGCAGCCCCAGTAGCGGCCGTAGAGCGTCTCGCTGTCCCGCAGATAAAAAGCCATCGCCGCCGGTTGCTGCTGTAAGCGGGCAATGACTACCACTATGTTCTGCGGCATCCGTTCCGCCAGCAGGCTGAAAAAGTCGCGCGTCAGATAGGGCCGCTGACCACGCACTGCATAGGTGTTGGCGTAACAGGTGTAGACAAAATCCCACTGATCTTCGCGTAACTGGTCGCCGCGATAGCGGTCAAACACAAAGCCGCTCTGCGCCACCTGTTCGCGCTCTTTTCGCAGCTGTTTGCGCTTGCGCGACATCAGCGTATCCAGGAAATCCTGAAAATCGCGGTAGCCGCGATTGTGCCAGTGATACTGACAGCCGAGCCGCGACAGCCAGTCGGGCTGATCGGCCAGCAGCTGGTCAGCCTGTGCATCGGTGAAGTTGATATGCGCCCCGCTCAGGCCATGCTGCAGCAGGCTTGCCGGCAGGGCCGACAGCAGTTGTGCGGCGGCCGCAGGCTCCCCCAGCAGGCGCGCGCCGCTGACCGGGCTGAAGGGGATCGCCCCCAGCCATTTCGGGTAGTAGCGGATACCGGCGCGCTGGCTGGCATCCGCCCAGGCGTGATCGAAGACATACTCACCCTGCGAATGGTATTTCTGGTAGCCCGGCAGCGCGGCGCGGGTGACGCCCTTTTCCTGCCACAGCAGATGATCGGGCTGCCAGCCTGACTCAGGCCGGACGCTGCCGCTCTGCTCTAAGGTGAGCAGAAAGGCGTGGCGCAAAAAGGGCTGGTCATCGGGCAACAGTGCATCCCACTCGGCGGCCGGGATGGCTGCCAGTGACGTCAGGTGAATCAGCGACATGAAATACTCCAGACAGCGTCGGGCAGAGCGTCAGTCAAGCAGGTTTTCCGCCGCGGCGAAAGGGTTAAGGCACACAAAGTGAAGGCTGCATCCCCTGCACACAGCCTTTATACTGCGACTTTACCTCTACAGGGCTTCGCGATGGATCGACTCGATTGTGACCGGATGTTTGTCACGGTGCTGGAAACCGGCAGCTTTTCAGCGGCGGCGCTGCGTCTTGGCACCAGCAGCAGTCAGGCCTCCAAGCTGGTATCGAAGCTGGAGCAGCAGCTCGGTGTGCAGCTGTTCAAGCGCAGCACGCGCGCCCTGTCGCCGACCGATGTTGGCCGCAGCTACTATGAGCGGGTAAAACACCTGCTGGATGCCTTTGAGACGCTGGATGCCAGCGTGCGCGAAAGTGCCACCACCCCCACCGGCAGGCTGAAGATCAGCGCCCCCGGCTCCTTCGGCACGGCGGTGCTCTCGCAGGTGCTGGTCGCCTTTGCGCGGCGCTATCCGCTGATTGAACTGGATGTCAGCTTTTCCGATCGGGCGGTCAACATCGTCGATGAGGGCTTCGATATGGCGATCCGGATCGGCAACCTCAGCGACAGCAGCCTGGTGGCCCGCAAGCTGGGCGAGGTGCATGTGCGCATCGCCGCCTCGCCGGTCTATCTTGAACAGTTCGGCACCCCGCAGCACTGGCGTGACATGGCGCAGCACCAGTGCGTTATCGACACCAATTTTCGCGATCCCTGGCACTGGCCGTTCAGCGGCGGTGATGACAACCGCGAGATCGTCACGGTGCCGGTCCGGGGCCGTCTGCGCTTCGCCAATACGGAGGCCTGCCTGCAGGCGGCGGTCGCGGGTCTGGGGATTGCGCGCCTGCCCGGTTTTATCGCGGCCCCTGCGCTGCAGCGTGGCGAAATTGTCCGCCTGCTGGAGAACTTCGACACCCCGCCATTGGGCCTGTTTGCGGTCTATCCACCCGCCCGCCATCTGGCCCATCGGGCGCGCCTGCTCATCGACTTCCTGGTCACCCACTTCACCCGCCATCCGCCCGCGTGATTTCTTCCATAATGGAATAAATGATTGTCTTTGTGACCGGATTATCAGCCGTTTAGTCATCAGTTAAGCTGCGGCTCAAATCACAGAGGAGTCGCGCGATGTTAGTAGAAGGCAAATGGAGTAGTGACTGGCATCCGGTGCAGGCTACCGATAACCAGGGCGGTTTTGTTCATCAGGCGTCCGGTTTCCGGCACTTTATCAGCAGCGATGGCTCCACGGAATTTGCTGCCGAACCCGACCGCTACCATCTCTATGTGGCACTGATCTGCCCGTGGGCGTCACGCGCCCTGATCGCCCGTAAACTCAAAGGGCTGGCGTCGCTGATTAGCGTCACCGTCGTCGAGCCACAGCTCGGCGCGCAGGGCTGGCGCTTCGGCAACTATACTGGCGCACAGCCCGATCCGCTGAATAACGCGCAATACCTGCATGAGATCTACACCCGCGCTGCGCCCGATTACACAGGCCGCGCCACCGTGCCGGTGCTGTGGGACAAGAAAACCGGCACCATCGTCAGCAACGAATCGGCGGACATTGTGCGCATGTTTAACAGCGGCTTTGGCGATCTGGCCGACAACCGCATCGACCTCTATCCGGCGGCGCTGCGTGCGGAGATTGATGCGCTGAACGAGAGCCTCTATCCGCGTCTCAACAATGGTGTTTACCGTGCGGGCTTTGCCACCACGCCGGTGAGCTATCAGGCGGCGTTCAGTGACGTCTTCAGCCAGCTCGATGAACTGGAAGCCCTGCTGAGCGATGGTCGCACCTTCCTGCTGGGTGAGCGGCTGACGGAAACCGATATCCGGCTGTTCGTCACCCTGATCCGCTTTGACGCAGCCTATCATGGCCTGTTCAAATGCAATCTGCGGCGGATACGCGACTACACGCTGCTGAATCGCTATCTTAAGAGCGTGCTGTCGGTTTCTGGCATACGCGAAACGGTCAATATCGACCATATCAAACAGGGTTACTATTCAATCAAGGCGCTGAATCCGAACGGGATTGTTCCGGCAGGCCCCGATCTGAGTGAATACGGTTTTTAAAGGAGCAACGATGGCAAAGGCACTGGTGATTTTTCTGCATGGCGTGGGCAGCAACGGCGACGATCTGGCGCCGATTGGCCGTCACTGGGCGACGCTGTTGCCGGATGTGGTGTTTGCCTCACCCGATGCCCCGGAACCTTTTCCCGTTGGCCTGGGTTATCAATGGTTCAGCCTGACGGACGTGACGCCGGAGAACCGGCCGGGCCGGGTGCGGGCGGCACGGGCGGCGTTTGACGCGACGCTGAGCAGGGTTATGGCGCAGCACGGCTTTGCCGACCGCTGGCAGGATGTGGTGCTGGTGGGCTTCTCCCAGGGGTCGATTATGGCGCTGGATGCGCTGGCCTCCGGCCGTTATCCGCTGGCGGGCGTGGTCGCCTTTTCCGGCCGTCTGGCGGTTGACGGCGAACTGACGCCGCAGGCTCATCTGCCTGCGCTGCTGATCCACGGTCAGGCCGATGAGGTGATCCCGTGGCAGGAGAGCGAATCCGCCGCTGCCCGGCTCCGGGCCGCCGCGGTGCCGGTCGAGGCGCGTTTTGAACCCGCGACCGGCCACACCATCTCCGCCCAGGGCGCGATGCACGCCGCCGCGTTTATCGCGCAGTGCTTACAGGATTAACCCCAGCAGCGGGTTAACGCCTGCCAGGCCCTGCTGGCCGCGACGTCGGGCGGCAGGCGTTTCAGGGCATCATTAAAGACTTCAATGCCTACCGGCCCCTGATAGCCCGCGCTTTTCAGCTTATCCACGAAGCATTCAACGTCGATAATCCCCTCGCCGGGCAGCAGGCGCTGGTGCTTCGCCATCGCCATCAGGCTCTGCTTATCCTGCGCGGGAACGGCGGCCATATCGCAGAGCTGCACTTCATAGATGCGATCGGCGGGAATACCGTCGAGCTGCGATGCGTCACCACCCCGCGCGCAGATATGAAAGAGATCGACCACCAGCCCGATATTGGGCTGCTCGAGCCGCTGCAGCCGCTGCCAGGCCAGCGGCAGCGTGTTATCTACGCTGCACCAGGCCATGGGTTCATACATGATGCGCATATTGTGACGCGCAGCTTCCGACGCCATCCAGCGCAGGTCATCATCAATCTGATCGGCGCAGCAATCTTCGCGGGTCGTGGCTGGCGCCTGAATGGTGTCGCAGCCCAGCGCCTGAGCCATCTGAATAAACTGACGCAGCTCTTCGCGCTTCTGCGCGCGCAGTTCACCGGGCGCACCACTGAAATCACGCAGCACCTGAAGATTGGTAAAACCTGGCCCCTGCCGGGCGGCGATCTCCGCCAGCGCCGCCGCGCCGCCACTGCACGCCTCAACATCTTCGCGCCAGATCTCAACCTGATCGAAACCGGCGTTTCGCGCCGCCTGCAGCTTCTGACTGGGTTCACCGCTCAACAGCACCAGGTTAAGGAAGGTCGGTTGGGTTCGCATGGCTCTGCTCCTTCGTCCGGAATAATCGGCGAGTTCAGGTGACGCGCAACCTGCGCGTCACCTGAATCCTTCCCGATCTCTGGCGCGTCGCGGCCCGCTGACCTGCGGTCAGCTCAGCAGCGTCACCAGCGCAAAACCGGCAAACGCCATCAGCAGCGAGCCAATCACATGCACCAGCGCACTGGCCATCGCCCAGAGATACTTCCCTGATTGTAGCAAGCCCATTAATTCTGCCGTGAAAGAGGAGAAAGTCGTCAGCCCGCCGCACAGGCCGGTGACGATCAGCAGTTTCCAGACCGGGTCGATATCGGGATGGCGGACAAACCAGGCCATCGCCCCGCCGATCACCAGACCGCCGATCAGATTCACCAGCAGGGTGCCGGGCGGCAGATTAGGGAAGAGCGCATTAAAGCGCACCGAGAAGAACCAGCGCAGCACACAGCCAGCCGAGCCGCCGATCATCACAGCCAGTAAAGGTTTCAACATATTCTGCTCCTGATTGCAGATTCACGCCGGGCTGAGGGGAAAGGCAAAGTTAAACAGCGCCTGACACCTCAGCTCCCGCGAAAGGATTGAGTGTCAGGCGTCATCAGCCGGTGTTTAGCTCACCGGCGGTTGGGAAAGGTGGCACGCCATCACCTTGCGCCGCTGATAATACGACGCCCGTCTGCGGCTGGCAAGCGGGCGCTCTGGACGGCTGAATCACTTGACGCCTGCGCGTCTGACGGGGTAATGCTGATGCTTTACAGCCTGTTGCGGAGACCCCATGCGTACCCTGATTTTTGACACTGATATCGGCGTGGATGACGCCTTTGCGCTGGCTTACGCGGCGCGGACGCAGCATCTGCTGGGAATTACCACGGTATTCGGTAATGTGCCGGTGGGTCAGGCGGTGAAAAACGCCCGGCTGTTCTGCGGGAAAATGGCGATTGAGGCGGAGGTTTACCGCGGCTGTTCACGACCGCTGGCACCCTCTGCCCCCGCCGCACTGCACGGTCAGGACGGGCTGGGCGATGCCTTTGAAAATGAGTACAGCGATCGGGCACCGGGCGCGGTGCAGTTTATTATCGACAGCGTTCGGGCGCAGCCGCATCAGATCACACTGGTGGCGATAGGGCCGCTGACCAATATCGCCACGGCCATCAATCAGGCGCCGGATATCATTCCGCTGGTGAAGGAGCTGGTGATTATGGGCGGTGCCTTTGGCACCGATGGCCACAGCGGCAACGTGACCCCCTTCAGTGAATTTAATATCTGGAAAGATCCGCACGCCGCCGATCAGGTGCTGACGTCGGCGCTGAAGGTGGTGGTGATCCCGCTGGATGTCACGCATAAGGTGTTAATCAGCGGTGAAGAGGTGCAGCGCCTGAATCAGCCGGTGCTGAGTGCGATCTGTCGCCCTTATCTGGCTTACAGCCTGGCGAAAGAGGGCTTCAGCGGCATGGCGCTGCACGATACCCTGGCGGTGGCGTGGCTGACACTGCCCCAGGCCTTCACCCTCACCGACAGCCCGCTGCGGGTCATCACGGAGGGGATCGCCTGCGGCCAGACGGTGCGTAAACTGAGCGCGCTGGCCTCGCGCCAGGATCCGTTTGCCGGTCTGCCCGCCCAGCGTGTCGCGCTCGGGGTGGATGCTGACGCGGTGCGGGCGCACTTCTTTGCGACCCTGACCGCGCCCTGAAGTCCGTTAGCGATCGAAATGAATCACGCCTTTAATCAGTTCGCGGTTGTTAATCACCTGCGCTTCAAAGGTCTGATCCAGCGTGGAGAAGGCCAGATGGTGATTGAGCATCATGTCGGCGCGTAACTGGCCACTGGCCATCAGCGCACACACCCGGTCGAAATCCTCGCGGGTGGCGTTGCGGCTGCCCATCAGTGTGGTCTCTTTCTTGTGAAACTCACTGTCCGGGATCACCAGATCGCCTTTATGCAGGCCGACATAGACGATGGTGCCGCCGTGCCGCATCAGGTTAACCGCATTGTTCATCGCGGCCGGATTGCCGGTAGCGTCGATCACCTTCAGCGCCAGCCGGCCGCCAAACTGGTCGCGCAGCGCCGTGGTAAAGGTCACCTCAGCCGGATCGAGTGCGGCCAGGCCAAGTCGATCGGCGACATGCTGACGACGAAATGCGCTGGTGTCGGCTACCACTACCTGTGCGCCGCTGGCGGCCGCAATCGCGGCAACGCCCAGTCCGATCGGCCCGGCACCGACTACCAGCACCTGCTCATCCGCCGCCACCGCCGCACGCCGCACCGCATGGGCGCTGATAGCAAACGGCTCAATCAGTGCGGCCGCCTCCGGTGCCACCTCATCCACCGCCAGTAATGTACTGACCGGCACGCTCAGGTAGTCGCAGAAGCCGCCATCCTGATGCACGCCTATCACGGAAATCTGCTCACAGCAGTTGGTCCGGCCGCTCTGGCAGGCGTCACACTGCAGGCAGGAGATATAGGGCATGAGCGCCACCCGCTGGCCTGGCTGAACACCCTCTGCGTCACTGCCCAGCGCCACCACTTCCGCACAGATTTCGTGACCCAGCACGCGGGGATAGCTGAAAAATGGCTGATTGCCGGACCAGGCATGAATATCCGTGCCGCAGATCCCGGCGGTCAGGATCTTAATCAGCGCCTCGCCTGCGGCGGGTGTCGGCAGGTCGCGGCTGGCCCATACCATTCTGCGGGGTTCTGCGATGAGCAGTGCTTTCATTGTTGTCATGATGATTCTCCGGTTGTCCTGCAGGCAGTTAGGGCGAATCCGTCAGGCCGCGCAGCGTTGATCGGCGGGAACTGTGAAGCACGACGATTTTTTTGGGCTTTGAATGGTTTTTAATGCATAAAAAACCGGAGGGTGCGATGAGCCGCAGCCAGAATTTGCGTCAGAACGTCATTAACCAGATGCTTGAGAGCATTGCGCAGCATCACATCCGTTCTCCCCTGCCACCGCAGGCGGCGCTGGCCGAAATGTTCAATATCAGCCGGACCACAGTGCGCCATACCCTGCACTATCTGCATCAGCGTGGCGTACTCGACAAGGTGGATCAGACTTATGTGATCGTACGCGAACCGCGCGAAGATGACCGCTTCAGCGCCTTAACGCCGCCGATTGAGCAGCAGGCCAGCCACGTCGAGCAGATGTTTTTTAACCTGATTAACCAGCGGCAACTGGTGCCCGGCGATACCTTCAGCGAGCTGCAACTGGCGCAGCAGGTCAACGTCAGTCCGGTGGTCGTTCGCGAGTTTCTGCTGCGTTTTATGCGCTATGACCTGCTGGAACCGGTCCGGCGGGGTCAGTGGCGGATGAAAAAATTCACTCAGGATTACGCCGAGAAGCTGTTTGAACTGCGCGAGATGCTGGAAACCCACGCCCTGAGCCGCTTCCTGAATCTGCCCGCCGGCGATGAGCGCTGGGTGCAGGCGCGGGATCTGCTGGATCGTCATCGATCGATGCGCGACACCATCGCCAGCAACTACCGCCACTTTGCCGCGCTCGATCGGCAGATGCACTCGCTGATCCTGTCTGCCGCCAGCAACCCGTTTTTCAACCAGTCGCTGGAGATTATCTCGGTAATCTTTCACTCGCATTATCAGTGGGATGAGAGCGATCTGAAGCAGCGCAACATCGTGGCGCTGGAGGAGCATATGGCGATTCTGACCGCGCTGATTGGCCGTCAGGATATCGACGCGCTCTGTGCCTTACACAGCCATCTGGCGACCGCCAAGACCTCTATGGTGCGCTCCATCAGTCAGTACAATTAAAAACCGATTAAAAACCGCAAAGCATTAGCTTCCGCACGGTTCAGAAACATCTTTGCAACATCCTTATCCCTTTGCTCTTAGTCTCGACTGCAACGTCACGGCGGCCTTTTGCCGCTGCGCGCAACCCCTTCTCACCATAACGATAAGTACCCAGTTTCGGGAGAGTGCAATGGAAAAGACCTCAGTAACCGGCCGCGACAGCGCATCCGGTGAGATGACACCAGACCAGGATTTTGTGCCGATGCGCAGCGACGTGGTACGTTCTCCGCGTATCCGCAAGGTGCAGATAACGGCGATGCTGCTGCTGCTGTTCGCGGCCATCATCAACTATCTGGATCGCAGCTCGCTCTCCGTGGCGAACATGACGATTCGCGATGAGATGGGACTGAGCGCCACCGAAATCGGCGTGCTGCTCTCCGCTTTTTCGCTGGCCTATGGCCTGGCGCAGCTGCCGTGCGGCGCGCTGCTGGATCGCAAAGGGCCGCGCATTATGCTCGGCATCGGCATGTTTATCTGGTCGCTGTTCCAGGCGGCCTCCGGCCTGGTGCATAACTTCACCCAGTTCGTGCTGGTGCGCATCGGACTTGGCATTGGTGAAGCGCCGATGAACCCGTGCGGCGTGAAAGTGATTAATGACTGGTTCAACATCAAAGATCGCGGTATGCCGATGGGGATGTTTAATGCGGCGTCGATGATTGGGCTGTCGGTGGCGCCGCCGATCCTGGCAGCGATGATGCTGGTGATGGGCTGGCGGGGCATGTTTGTCACTATCGGTATCCTCGGCATGTTCCTCGCCATCGGCTGGTACATGATCTACCGCGACCGCGACAACAACACGCTGAGCGCCGAAGAGATCCACTATCTGCAGGCGGGCAGCGTGGCGTCACGTAAAGAGCCGATCAGCTTCAGAGAGTGGTGCGGCCTGTTTAAGCAGCGCACCATGTGGGGCATGATGATTGGCTTCAGCGGCATCAACTACACCGCGTGGCTCTATATCGCCTGGCTGCCGGGTTATCTGCAATCCACCTATCACCTCGATCTGAAAAGCACCGGTCTGCTGGCGGCGATTCCGTTTCTGTTTGGTGCGGCGGGGATGCTGCTGAATGGCTATGTGGTGGATTCGCTGGTGCGTCGCGGCTTTAACGCGGTGAAAACCCGTAAAGTCTGCATCGTCAGCGGGATGCTGCTCTCGGCCGGATTCACCGCTGTGGTGACCCGCGCCACCGACACCACCAGCGCCGTGACGCTGATCGGGATGGCGCTATTCTGCATCCACTTCGCTGGTACGTCGTGCTGGGGGCTGATCCACGCCAACGTCACCGCCCGTATGACCGCGTCGGTCGGCAGCATCCAGAACTTCGCCAGCTTTATCTTCGCCTCGTTCGCACCGGTGATCACCGGCTGGGTGCTTGACACCACCCAATCCTTCAGCCTGGCGCTGATGATTTGCGCCTGCGTGACGCTGGTGGGCGCACTCGCCTACCTGCTGCTGGTGCGCCAGCCGATTACCGACGGCGAATAATCGCCGCTGACGGCGCGGCGCTACGTCAGCGCCGTCAGGGTCACGCCATATTTCGCCCCGTAGCGTTTAATCCCGGCCATCACCTTCTCCGTGCTGAGCGGCGGCGGCGGTGGCAACAGCGCGGCCCGTTCACGCAGCGCCGAGTCGAAGCGGGAGAAGGTCGCGAAATCACGCGGGAACCGCTCTTCATCCACTCCGATAAAGACCCCCTCGTCGCGGGCATGGGCGAGCAGCGCCCGCCAGCGGTCAATCTCCGCCAGCCCGATGCTCTCCGTGCCGTGAGAAAAGAGCATCATGTCGATATTGCGGAACGGTGGCTGTTTTTCGAGGAAACGTTGCAGCGCCGCGGCGGAAGGTTCAGTGCAGAACACCAGCCAGAACGGGATCGCCTGCTGCTGCTGCGTACACCACGGGTCCATCAACAGGAAGCTGTCCACCGTCAGCCGGGTCGGTAAAATGCCTGCCGCCAGATACCAGTCGCGGTAGATCTCCGCTACCACATAACTCATCGCTTCCGGGTCGTCGTAACGGATCTCCATCAACGTCCAGCTCTGCGCCGCCGCCAGTTTTTTCAGCGGCGAGATGAGGTAGCCATCCAGTCCCCACTCCGCTTCCGGTACATGATCGGTGATGGCGGGCGGCGTCCAGCGTTCCCGGTCAACGCCATAACGCGCCAGATATTCCGCCACTCTCGGCCCGCCCTGCAGATACTCTTTTTCGCTGGCGCCGCCCAGCGCGCCAAACTGGAAGAACGAGCGATCGCTGGTGCGCGTCACCGGCCACTGACGGGTGCAGTGATTGATAAACAGCGTTGACCCGGCAGGCAGGCTGCCCATCAGAAACTCGTTGAAGGCCAGCGGCAGGTCGCGCAATTTCAGCCGGAAATAGCGCATCTGGTCCAGCATCAGGCGATCCTGATTCGGGTCGTGCATATGGTGAACGGCCAGGCGCGGCCAGGCGGCCAGCAGGGCAGCGGCAATCTCTTTGCCCTGCTCAAAACTCGCCATTGCATCATCGGGATCGCTGCCGGTCGCCCGGACCGGACAGAGAAAGGTCTGCGGCAGCCAGGGGACGCCCATCGCCGACGCCAGATGCACCAGCGCCCCGTTCGACGAACCGATAAAGGCTGCCGGATACGCCTGCTGCGGGTACTCACTCACCATCCACTCGGCGATCCCTTCCACATCCAGTTCGCCCGCCTGACGCAGGCTGATCCCCTCCGCCAGGCCGCCCAGCGCATAGCCCCACTCGCGTAGCCCGGTGGGCAGCCGGTTCAGCGAAGGCAGCAGGCGGTCCAGCGTCGGTGACTGGCTGGGACTGGTAAAAGGACGATCGTGAAGCGCGTTGGCCAGCGCCAGCAGCATGGCGGCCGCAGAGTCAAAACGGGCAATGCCTTTAGGCGGTTTACTCATGCTGATTCTCCTGCTGGATCCGCGCCAGGAAGGGGCGGATGGCGTTGCAGAAACTCCACGGATAGACGTAGTGCAACGTGTGGGTGCCGTCGCGCAGCGTCAGACGTTCACTGCGCGGCATCAGTGCGGCGAGTTCATCCAGCCAGCGCGCCGGACAGATCGGATCGCGTGAGCCGCGCAGCAGCAGCGTGGGGGCGCTGATGTAGGTAAGGCGATGCTCAATATGATCCCGCATCATAGCGCGCATTGTGCCAAAGGCACGCCACAGCCCCGCTTTTGCATAATCGATGCGGGCCAGCGGCCCCGGCGGCCGGCGCGTTTCCAGCCGGCCATTACGCCAGCTACGCCAGAGCTGGCGCGGCAGGCTGCGGGCGTGACGATCGACCGTCGGCCCCTGCAGCACCAGCCCCGCCACCGCCTGCGGATGTTTTACCGCCAGCGCCGCCAGAATCTGGCAGCCAGACGAATTACCGATCCAGATGGCACGCTGAAAGCCGTTGTGCTGCAGCCAGAGCCAGAGCACATCGGCCTGCTGATCCACCGACATTATCGGGGCTGAGGCTGGCAGCGCACTGGCCCCGAAACCCGGCAGATCCGGCACCAGTACGTGATAGTCGCGAGCCAGCGCCAGTGCCAGCGGCTCCATAGCCCGGCCCGACATCACCAGACCATGAATCAGCACCACCGGCAGGCCCTGATCGTCGTTTGGCGTGACGCGGGTAAACATGCGCCAGTCGCCCACCTGCTGGAAGTAACCGGCCAGTCCGGCATGATGACTGCGCGGCGACACCGGCGGCGTCTGCTTCAGCGCCTGCCAGCGTTTCATGCCCCACAGCGTCGCCGCCACACCCAATCCCACGCCTGCCACAATCGCTGCCTGTTTTCGTCGATGCTTCTGGATCATCCGCTGCTCCTGATTTGGGGAGAATAATTCAGTGTAGGACGGTATCAGGCTGGAGGCGGGTTAATGGTGAGATGGTGAACTATTTGGACGGCGTGTCAGTCCCACAGGAGAGAGCGTGATGGGTATTAGACACTGGTAAGCAGAAGCGTTGGTGTCGGTGGCTTCAGGTAATCACAACTTCAGACGATGAAAATCTGCAATGAGCGATAAGCGGACATCGTGCTTTCTCATAACGATCACCGCAAAAAGCAAAAACTTCGTTCATCCTTTCTGACAGCTAAAACATGATAATAAGCGTGGCAGCAGCAGACCGGATGCCCACGGGGCACAAACAGGCAGATCTAAACAGCGGGAAGTAAAAAGCGGAAGGTGATAATCACCGGTCTGTCCCTGACCGCGATTATCGAGGGTTTCCTGCGGGGTGTTTAGTTCATGGCACCCGGCGGGACGTGTCTGAACGTCTCAACATAAGCGCGGAACACGTATTTAAATATGCGTTTCATGCAGCACCTGATTCAAATTTCGTTGAAGATATACTGAAAAAGTATAGCTGCTGCGCGTTTTAACAGCAAATAAATTTGAACCAGATCACAAAATTGCCACTTTGGCGCGGGCGCCTCAGGCTATATAGCCGAGGTGCTCTAACAGGATGGTAGAGCCGATAGCGATCAGCACCACGCCGCCCAGCACCTCCGCCCATTTGCCCAGAACCGGACCGATGAAGCGTCCCACCAGCACCCCGGTCGTCGCCATCACGGTAGTCGCGGCGCCGATGGTCAGTGCGGTGGTAATGATGTTCACCTGCAGGAAGGCCAGGCCGACGCCGACAGCCAGCGCATCCAGGCTGGTCGCGACAGCGGTGGTCGCCAGCACCATAAAGCCGTGGCTTTGCGGGGCTTCGCAGGGCTCTGCAACGGCAGTCTGCCGTAAACCTTCCAGCATCATACGCCCACCAAGGAACGCCAGCAGGCTGAAGGCCACCCAGTGATCCCACGCCATAATGTAACGGCTGGCGGCCAGGCCAAGCGCCCAGCCAATCAGCGGAGTCAGTGCTTCAATAGAGCCGAAAATCAGACCGGTACGCAGTGCTTCCTTAAAACCGGGACGATGCAGAGTCGCACCTTTGCCCAGGGCAGCAGCAAACGCGTCCATCGACATGCCAAGCGCAAGAATCAGAGTAGCAATAAAGGTCATGATTTATTCACCTGGGGCGAAAAAGCGGCAATTCACGCTGAATTCACCACACAAAGTGTTCAGTTATGAAAAAGTGGGCGCAGTCTACCATGCAAACCGGAAGATAAAAAGACAGTAAAATCATGGATTTAAGTATAGCAAAGGCTATAACTCTTATCATTCGCTATATATGCCGCTAAGTCGATGGCAGCAAAGCCTTTTCTGATCTTCCTCTGCCTGCTGTGACCCGCCTGTGGCGCTGATCCGCTACGCCGCCATTGAACCGCGTCGACGATTGCCGGAAAATGCCGGGCTGATAAATATGGGATACCGGTTATGAATAACCCTTTTGAGACGTTGATCGTGCCGGGTGGCATTTTGCTGCTGGGCTTTCTTTCGGCACTGCTGCTGCCTGCGCCCGCTTTCAGCCTGGCGGTGGCACAGCATCTGTTGCAACTGTTCCATCTGCAGGATCTGAATCAGCTCTACACGGTAGTGTTTTGCGTCTGGTTTTTACTGCTCGGGGCACTGGAGTTTTTTGTGATCCGTTTTGTCTGGCGTCGCTGGTTCAGGGTCTGATGACCCGGGCATCGACCAGCGTCCTGAGCCGTCCGGCGCTGCGCGCTTAACCCTCTAGCAACAGTTTCTCCACCTGGCAGCAGACCCGCAACGCGCTGTCGGGTCTGCTATGCCGCACTCGCGCGACGCTCAATGGAACAAGTTCGCCAGTCCGGACATCGCGACCGGGATGATGAACGCCCGAAACGGCATGGCGATAAGTCTGAAAAAGCGCCCTGCCAGCGCGACGCCGTCATAAGTGAAACCGATGCGTGCATTGCTTTACACGCATTTTCAGACTCACAAAAATGTAACATTGTTTTTACACAACCAGCCGATCGGCACCCTCTGCGCCTATTCCCGTTATTCCTTTTTGCATAATAAATCGCTAAATTTCAGCGAATTAAATAATTCCGCACGGTTAGCACGCATACAGGCGTTGCACCAGCATGGGGCTTTTCCGCAACATAGCTTTTCAGTTAACCTACTGACTTAACGATAAAAAATCGCTAATACACCATTGCGCGTGATGATTAATTCTTATGCTGAATCATTTCTGCATTTAAAAAATAAACAAATGTTTAATTCAGATGCGAGAATGTTATATTCAGATGACAAAGCATAACGTGCAGTTAACGCGTTATCACCGCTTTAACCTATACCTGAGACTTAACCTTTGAGAAATAGCGCAACGCGCTCGTCAGAAGCGTGACTATTTCGTCTGCGAAACTGTTGGGCTTCAGGTCAACAGAAGAGGAGATGTCGCCTCATGTGCAATTCAGCTGTAAACCTTGCGCTCGCGATGAGTGCCATGGCAAAGGACACCACTACCGCGCAGGAGCGCAAAGACGTTGACGTGCTGCTGATTGGCGCAGGTGTGATGAGCGCTACTCTTGGCGCATGGCTGCAGGATTTAGAACCGGACTGGTCCATCGAAATGGTGGAGCGGCTGGATAGCGTGGCCGAAGAGTCATCCAACGGCTGGAATAACGCCGGGACCGGTCATGCGGCGCTGGCCGAGCTGAACTATACGCCTCAGCAGGCGGATGGCAGCATCGACATCTCCAAAGCGGTGACGATTAACGAATCGTTCCAGATTTCCCGTCAGTTCTGGGCCTGGCAGGTTCAGAAAGGCAATCTGCGCAACCCGAAAAGTTTCATTCACAGCACGCCACATATGAGCTTTGTCTGGGGCGACGACAACGTCGATTTCCTGCGCAAGCGCTATAAGGCGCTGCAGAAAAGCACCCTGTTCCGCGGTATGGCTTACTCTGAAGATCCGCAGCAGATTGCCCGCTGGATCCCGCTGGTGATGAATGGGCGCGATCGCAACCAGAAAGTGGCCGCGACCTGGACGGAGATGGGCACCGACGTCAACTTCGGTGAAATCACCCGTCAGCTGATCGCCGCCTTAGAGAAGAAAGCGAACTTCCGGCTACGCCTGCGTCAGGAAGTGCGTGAGCTGAAGCAGCTCGCCGACGGGCGCTGGCAGGTGACCCTGCAGTGTCTGAACAGCGGCACACGTCGTACGCTGACCGCAGGCAAAATCTTTATCGGCGCAGGCGGCGCGGCGTTACCGCTGCTGCAGAAGGCCGGTATCCCGGAAGCCCACGGCTACGCCGGTTTCCCGGTGGGAGGTTCCTTCCTCGTTACCGAGAATCCGCAGGTTGTGGCACAGCACATGGCCAAGGTCTACGGCAAAGCCAGCGTCGGTGCGCCACCGATGTCCGTGCCGCACGTCGATACCCGCGTACTGGATGGCAAGCAGGTGCTGCTGTTTGGCCCGTTTGCCACCTTCTCGACCAAATTCCTGAAGCAGGGTTCGCTGATGGATATGTTCACCTCGCTGAACAGCAGCAATATGCTGCCGATGGTGAAAGTGGGCCTGAAAAGTTTTGATCTGGTGAAATACCTGATGGATCAGGTGCTGCAGAGCGATCGCGACCGGATGGACGCCCTGCGCGCCTATGTGCCGCAGGCGAAGCAGGAGGACTGGCGCCTCGTCACGGCCGGTCAGCGTGTGCAGATCATCAAAAAAGATGAGAAAGAGGGCGCGGTATTGCGCCTGGGCACCGAAGTTGTCGCCTCACAGGATGGCACCATCTCCGCCCTGCTGGGTGCCTCACCCGGCGCCTCTACGGCGGCACCGATCATGCTGGAGCTGCTGCATAAGGTCTGTCCTGAGCAGATGAAGACGCCGGAATGGCAGAATAAGATCCGTGCCGTGATCCCCTCCTGGGGACGCAAACTCAACGGCGACGTGGCACTGACCGAGAAAGTGTTAGCCGAAACCAGCCGTATTCTGCAGCTCGACTATTCGCCGGTTACCCCGATGGCGGCCAACGACGAAGGACGGGAAACCGCGTTCGTGGTCGGCAAGTAATTCAGCGCCATCCAGAAAAAGGCTCCGCACTGCGGGGCCTTTTTTATTGGCCGGTTGCCTGGTCGTCCTGACTATTCTCTATTAGGGTTAAGGCATCTTTTAGCTGAACGCTCAAGAGGAAACGGCATGTCTTACTCCCCTGCGTCATCGGAATTTACGCTGCTCGACCGCTACTGGCGGGCGGCGAACTATCTCTCCGTCGGACAGATCTACCTGATGGATAACCCGCTGTTACGCGAGCCGCTCAGACCGGAGCACATCAAACCGCGCCTGCTGGGCCACTGGGGCACCACGCCAGGGCTGAATTTTATCTACGCCCATCTCAATCGCGCGATCCGTAAACACGACCTGGCTATGATCTACCTCTGCGGACCGGGACACGGCGGACCCGGTATGGTGGCCAATACCTGGCTGGAGGGCAGCTACAGCGAGATCTATCCGCAGGTTTCACAGGATGCGGCGGGCATGCAGCGCCTGTTTAAGCAGTTCTCTTTTCCCGGCGGCATCCCCAGCCACGCGGCACCGGAAACACCCGGCTCGATCAACGAAGGCGGTGAGCTGGGCTATTCGCTCTCCCATGCTTTCGGGGCGGCCTTCGACCATCCCGACCTGATCGTGCCATGCGTGATCGGCGACGGCGAGGCGGAAACCGGGCCGCTGGCCTCCAGCTGGCACGGCATCAAATTCCTCAATCCTGAACGTGACGGTGCGGTGCTGCCGATTCTGCATCTTAATGGCTATAAGATTGCCAACCCGACGCTGCTGGGCCGCAGCAGCGACGAGGATCTGCACCAGCTGTTCAGTGGTTACGGCTATGAGCCGCTGTTCGTCTGCGGACATGAACCGGAAAAAATGCATCCGCTGATGGCGGAGACCCTGGATCGGGCGCTGGCGAAAATCGCCGCTTATCAGCGTGAGGCGCGCAGCGGTAAGGCCAGCGCCGAGGTGCCGCGCTGGCCGATGATCATCCTGCGCAGTCCCAAAGGCTGGACCGGCCCCAAAACGGTCGACGGCAAAAAGGTGGAAGATTTCTGGCGGGCCCATCAGGTGCCGGTCGCGGCCTGCCGTGAAGATGAAGGGCATCGCCAGATCCTTGAGAACTGGATGCGCAGCTACCAGCCCGACGATCTGTTTGATGAACAGGGTCGGCTCAGGCCGGAGCTGCAGGCGCTGGCACCCGAGGGCGACAGGCGGATGGGGGCATCACCTTATGCCAACGGCGGCCTGCTGCGCCGTGAGCTGGATACGCCAGCGATCGCAACATTCGCCTGCGAGGTCAGCGAACCTGGCGCGCAGATGGCGCAGGCCACGGAACATCTGGGGCGCTATCTCAGCGCACTGTTCGAACGTAACCGCGATAATTTCCGCCTGTTCGGACCCGATGAAACGGCCTCTAACCGTCTGACGCCGGTCTTCGATGTGACCAGCCGCACCTGGCTGGAACGCACCGAGCCTTATGATGAACAGCTGGCGCGCGATGGTCGGGTCATGGAAATCCTCAGCGAGCATCAGTGTCAGGGCTGGCTGGAGGGCTATCTGCTGACCGGCCGCCACGGGCTGTTCAACTGTTATGAAGCCTTTATCCACATTGTCGATTCGATGTTTAACCAGCACGCCAAATGGCTGAAGGTGTCGCGTAAGCTGGGCTGGCGTAAGCCCATCTCGTCGCTTAACTATCTGCTCTCCTCCCACGTCTGGCGGCAGGACCATAACGGCTACAGCCATCAGGATCCGGGCTTTATGGATCACGTTGCCAACAAGAAAGCGGACATCGTGCGCATCTATCTGCCGCCCGATGCCAACACGCTGTTGTGGGTGGGCGACCACAGCCTGCGCACCTGGGACCGCATCAACGTGATCGTGGCGGGCAAGCAGCCTGCGCCGCAGTGGCTGGATATGAGCAGCGCGGTGACCCATTGCGAAGCGGGCATGGGCGAATGGCGCTGGGCGGGCACCACGCCGGATAATACAGAGCCGGACGTGGTGATGGCCTGCGCCGGTGATGTGCCGACGATGGAGACGCTGGCGGCGGTCGATCTGCTGCGCGGGATGCTGCCTGAACTACGCATCCGCGTGGTCAACGTGGTTGATCTGCTGGCGCTGCAGCCGCAGGACCAGCATCCGCACGGCAAATCGGATGAGGCATTTGACGCGCTCTTTACCCGGGATAAACCGGTGATCTTTGCCTTCCACGGCTATCCGGCGCTGATACATCGCCTGACCTACTCGCGCACCAATCACCGCAACTTCCATGTGCGCGGCTTTAACGAAGAGGGCACGACCACTACGCCGTTTGATATGACAGTGCTGAACGAGCTGGATCGCTATCATCTGGCGCAGGAGGCGATTCTGCGCGTACCGGGGCTGGCTGAGGCCCATCCGGAACTGCTGGAGAATTTACAACAGCGGCTGGCTGAACATCATCGCTATGTCCGTGAACATGGCGAAGATCTGCCGGAGGTGCAGAACTGGAAATGGCCGTCGGCCACTGCGCCGGGTGCGCCCGATTAAGCGGCCAGCAACGCGTCGGTCAGCATCCAGATGGTGGTCGCCACCAGCGACAGGGCCATCAGGCTGTTGAAGAGCTGACGCTTCCAGGCAATCTGCAGATGGCTGCGCAGGCGATCGCCCAGCGCAGCCCAGATCAGGATGCAGGGCAGATTCAGCAGCATAAAGCCAGCCATCACCGTCAGCACCCCACTGCTGGCGCTGTAGAGCAGTGCGACGTTGGTCGCCATCAGCCAGGCCTTGGGGTTGATCGCCTGGAAACAGGCACCGCCCACCAGCGTCATCGGCTGCGGCCGGTTTCGCACTTCGGGTGCCACGGCGCGAAAAATTTTCCAGGAGAGCCACAACAGATAGGTGCAGCCTGCCAGCGTCAGCGGCAGGCGAACCGCCGCCATCCCCTGCAGCAGCAGCTCCAGCGCCATCCCGGCAATCAGCGTCTGAAGTGCGCAACCGACTAAAATGCCGAAGACCATCGGCAGGGTTCGCCGCATACCAAAATTGACGCCGGAGGTCGCCAGCAGCAGATTGTTCGGACCTGGCGTAATAGACATCACGGTGACGTAACTGAAGAAAGAGGGATCAAGCATTATGGCGCTCCTGAAAAACAGACAGAGCCTTATGCTACGGCGGGAAAAGAGATGGTAACAGTGACACAAAATCACTATTGTTATGGTTACAGTTCCTGTTAATCACAATTGTACCCATCACATCCGGAGGCGACTGTGTCCCTTGTTCCCCCATCCGATCGGCCCCTTTATCAGCAGCTTGCCGAGAGCTTCGCCGGGGCCATTCATCAGGGCACGCTGAAACCCGGCAGACGCCTGCCCGCGATCCGGCGCGTGGCCCAGTCCCATCAGGTGAGCGTCAATACGGTGCTGAATGCCTGGCAGATGCTGGAAGATCGCGGGCTGATTGAGGCGCGGCCGCAGTCGGGCTATTACGTGCGCGGGGTCCTGCCCGCCGTGATCCGGCATGGCGAACACAAAACCCGGGTGCGCGATCCCGGCAGCGGCAAGCTCGACCTGATCGATAAGGTCTTTGCGGCCCAGAATCATCCTGACTACATCAACATCTCCCTGGCCTGTCCGCAGGACAGCGAACTCTTTCCTGCTGCGCGCCTCGCCCGGATTACCGCCTCATTGCTGCGTCGCCAGCCCGGCATCATTGGACGCTATGCGCTTCCGCCCGGTAGTGAGCGCTTACGGGAGGAGATCGCCCGACGGGCACTGCACGCCGGGCAGACCCTGACAGCCGATGAGATCACCCTGACCCACGGCTGTATGGAGGCGCTGCAGCTGGCCCTGCGGGCGGTGACCCAGCCGGGTGACTGCGTCGGGCTGGAGTCACCCACCTACTTCTTCCTGTTTCCCCTGCTGGCCTCGCTGGGCCTCCGGGCGCTGGAAATCCCCACCGACCCGCAGCAGGGGCTGTCGCTGGACGCGCTGGAGATGCTGCTTCAGGAGCAGCGCATCCAGGCGCTGATTGCCATGCCAGGCGTGCAGAATCCGCTGGGCTGCGGCCTGTCGCTGGAGAATAAGAAGCGACTCGCGAAGTTAGTGAATACTTACAACGTCCCGCTGATTGAAGATGGGCTGTATGACGAACTGCAGTTCGACTGGCCGCTCTCGCCGCCCGTTAAAGCGTTCGATCGCGATGGCTGGGTCATTTACTGCACCAGCTTTACCAAAACCGTCGCGCCCGATTTTCGCGTTGGCTGGACTGCCGCAGGCCGCTTTCATGATGCGATCGCCCGCCTGAAAGCGGTGTCGTCGATGGCCGAATCCGCCCTGCTCTCGGAAACCCTGGCAGAGTTTCTGGCCTCCGGCGGTTACGACCACCATCTGCGCACCCTGCGTCGCCGCTACGCGGCTAATCTGGATGAGGCACGCGGATTGATCGCCCGCTATTTTCCGGCGGGCACCCGCGCGACGCTGCCGCGCGGCGGCTTCGTTTTCTGGGTTGAGCTGCCGGGTAGTGTGAATACCACCGGGATGTTTGACCGGCTGCTGCAGGAGAAGATTTGCGTCACGCCCGGCGCGCTCTACTCCCTGAGCGAGCGCTATAACCATGCGCTGCGCCTCTCCTGCTGCTATCCGTTCGACGAACGTTACACCCAGGCGATTAAGCGCGCGGGCGAGATCGCCTGTGAGCTGGCGGGACTGCCAGCCGGCGGGGATCAGGGCGTGCCGTTGCGCCCCCAGACGGTATAGCCGCGGCGTTCAGTCAGGCGTTCATAATAGGTGCGCACCGCCGGATAGTCGGGGTGGTCGAGCGGGGTCTCAAACCAGCGGTTGACCGCCAGGCCGATGGGAATATCCGCCAGAGTGAAATTTCGTCCGGCCACATAGCGCCCGGTTTTTTCCAGCTGCTGGTTGAGAATGTTCATGGTATGCGCCCAGCCTTTGCAGGCGGCGGCCAGCAGACGCGGGTCCTGATGAGCCGGAGAGTTTCGCACCAGCGACATAAAGGCGTAGCGCCAGGAGGTGTTGAGTTCGGTGGATTGCCAGTCCATCCACTGATCAACAGGCGCGCGAGTCTGCGGATGAAGAGAATAGAGCCACTCGCCGCCATAGGCATTCGCCAGATAGCGCAGGATGGCATTGGACTCCCACATCACGAAATCATCATCCTTCAGGACCGGCACCATCGCATTCGGATTCAGCGCCATGAATTCCGGCAGGTGCGTGGAGCGGAAACCATCGCCCCACTCTTCGCGCTCATAATCCAGATCCAGCTCGTCACACAGCCATAACAGTTTGCGCACGTTGATTGAGGAGGCGCGTCCCAGGATCGTTAGCATTCACAGTCTCCGACAAAACCTTTAACTTATTGATAACGCTGTTGGCGGTGATAAGCAATCTTCCGGCAGAGAAAAGGCCACACTGAACCCAGAGCAAGGAGTCACCATGCAGGTCGCGTTTAAGCAAGTCGATGTGTTTACCTCATCTGCCTTTAACGGCAATCCGCTGGCGGTGATTATGGATGCGCAGGGGCTAAGCGACAGCCAGCTGGCAGCGATCGCCCGCTGGACAAATCTGTCGGAAACCACCTTTGTCCTGCCGCCGCAGCACGAAGAAGCGGACTACCGGGTGCGTATTTTTACCGTGGAAGGTGAGCTGCCTTTTGCCGGACATCCGACGCTGGGCACGGCGCACGCCCTGCTGGAGGCGGGCTGGCCGACCCGGACGCCGGGGGTCATCGTGCAGGAGTGCGGTGTCGGTAACGTGACGGTAAAGAGTAACGAATCGGGCGAACTGGCGTTTGCGGCCCCGGCCGCGACCCTGATGCCCTGGCAGGATGCGCTGCTGGGCAGGGCATTAAACAGTGATGCGTTCGATCTGACGCAAAGCCCGACCGTGGTGGATATGGGCATTCGCTGGCTGCTGGTACCGATGGTCAGCGCCGAAGCCGTTCTGGCACTGCAGCCCGGCGTCAGCGATCTTCAGCAGCTGATTCACCAGGCGGGCGTTTCGGGTGTGATGCCCTTTGGACGTCTGCCCGCGGGCGAGTCTGAGCAATATGAAGTGCGGGGGCTGCTGGTCGAGCATGGCAGCCTGACCGAAGATCCGGTGACCGGCAGCGCCAACGCCTGTCTGGCACGCTACCTGGCGATGACGGGGCAGACGACGCCGTATCGCGTTCGTCAGGGCACGGCGCTGCAGCGTGCCGGCCGGGTGAGCGTGACCTTTGCCGGGGAGACGATCTGGATCGGCGGCCATAGTCTGACCGTTATTGACGGCACGATCACGCTGTAAAACATGGCGGCGTCCGCAAAGGGGTCTGCGTGACGCCGCCCGCCGTTAAATTCCCTGCCCGCCTGACGCTTCGATACGCTGCGCGGTGATCCAGCCGGTTTCGTCACTGAGGATCGCACTAATGGCGTCGCCGATATCATCCGGCAGGCCAACGCGGCCCAGCGCCGTCAGCCCGGCGATCTGCTCGTTGATCTCGCGGGTGTCACGAACCCGGCCACCGCCGAAATCGGTCTCTATCGCCCCCGGTGCCAGGATATTGACCCGGATGCGCCGTTCGCCCAGCTCTTTGGCCTGATAGCGCGTCAGCACCTCCATTGCCCCTTTCATCGACGCATAGGTGGCAGAGCCAGGATAGACCAGCCGGGTCAGCCCGCTGGAGATATTCAGGATGCGTCCTCCGTCAGCGATCAGCGGCAGGAGTTTCTGCGTCAGGAAGTAAGGCCCCCTGAAATGGACATTCATCAGCGCATCAAATTCAGCCTCGGTGGTGTCGGTAAAGGGTTTATAGTGTCCATGTCCGGCATTGTTCACTAAATAGTCAAAGGTGTGACGCTGCCACTGCTGTTGCAGCACCGTTTTCACCTTGCCGGCAAAGCGATCGAACTGCCCGATTTCGCCGACATCCAGCGCCAGCGCGACCGCACGCCTGCCCAGCGCCTCAATATCTCTCACCACCGCCTGCGCTTCATCCGCGTGGCTGCGGTAGGTCAGAATGATATCGGTGCCTCTGGCGGCCAGTTTTAACGCGCCATTACGGCCTAAGCCACGGTTTGCACCGGTAATTAATGCGACTTTTTGATTCATCTCTCATACCTGTTGAAAAATTGAACACGATTTAAGGATATTCATCCGTCGCTGATCTATAAACAGGGTTAAGCGCGCATCACTGTTTCAATAAAAACAACAATCGGTGAACAACATGGACAAAATTCACGCAATGCAGGTGTTTGTGCGGGTGGCCGAAATGGGCAGTTTTACCCGTGCAGCGGAAAGTCTGGGCATCCCCAAAGGCAGCGTGTCACGCCAGATCCAGGCGCTGGAGAACCAAATGGCAACACGTTTGCTGCATCGCACTACACGCCGGGTGCAACTCACGCAGGATGGGCTGGTCTATTACGATCGCTGCCTCGACCTGCTGTCGATGATTGATGATATGGACAGCCTGTTCCAGCATGAGCCCGCCTCGCTCAGCGGCAAGCTTCGGGTGGATATGTCGGTGGCGATGGCGACCGGTTTTATCCTGCCGCGGCTGCCTGAGTTTTTGCAGCACTACCCCGGCATTGAGATTGAGCTGAGCAGCAGCGACCGCCAGGTGGATGTGATCCGGGAAGGTTTTGACTGCGTGATTCGGGTCGGCGAACTCAAAGACTCCGGGCTGATTGCGCGAAAAATTGGTACCCATACCTTGATCAACTGCGCCAGCCCTGGCTACCTTTCGCGTTTCGGTATGCCGACCCGGCTGGAAGAGCTGTCGCAGCATGCGATGGTGCACTACAGTCAGCAGCTCGGCCAGGCCTCGCCCGGTTTTGAATATTATGATGGCCGCCAGTGCCACTATGTTCACACCGGTGGCGTAGTGACCGTGAACAGTACGGAGACCTATCGCGCCGCCTGCCTGGCCGGTCTGGGGATTATTCAGGTGCCCGCCGCCGGGATTCAGCCATTACTGGAGAGCGGTGAGCTGGTGGAGGTGCTGCATCGCTTCCCCGCCCGGCCCATGCCGATTCATCTGCTCTATCCGCACCGGCGCAATGTGGCGCGTCGCGTACGGGTTTTTATGGAGTGGCTGAGTCAGGTGTTACAGGAGTACGTCACCTGAGCGGCTATACTTTGATTTTAATGATAAACAGGACAGTGAAGGTCTATGACAGACAAGCAGGAAAACCCACAGGAAACGTCGCCGGAAAAGCCGCTTATCGACTTCAAAACCGGTAATCACACCGTGGATAAATCGATCGTTCGCGTGTCGCGTTTCGTCAGCTGGTTTCAGTCTATTCCGGCCGTGGCGCACTTTATCCGTGCTCTCGATCGCTTCAACGACCGGCTCGGCAGCCAGTTTGGCGCGGCCATTACCTATTTCTCTTTTTTATCGCTGATCCCGATCCTGATGGTGTCGTTCGCAGCCGTAGGTTTTGTGCTGGCATCGAATCAGGATCTGCTGACCGATATCATCAACAAAATCGTCAGCAGCATCAGCGACCCGACGCTGGCCACCACGCTGAAGAATACGGTGAACACTGCGATTCAGCAGCGCGCCACGGTGGGGATTACCGGTTTGCTGCTGGCGCTCTACTCCGGTCTGAACTGGATGGGGAATCTGCGTGAAGCGATTCGCGCGCAGTCGCGCGACGTCTGGGAGCGGCAGCCGGATGACAAAGAGAAGATCTGGAAACGCTATATCCGCGACTTTCTGTCGCTGACCGGCCTGATGCTGGCGCTGGTGATTACGCTGTCGCTGACCTCGGTGGCTGGCTCTGCGCAGGCGACCATCGTGAGCGCACTGGGGCTGGATGGCATCGACTGGCTGCGGCCTGCCCTGACCATTATCGCCACCTCGATTTCCGTCATGGCTAACTACCTTCTGTTCCTCTGGATTTTCTGGATACTGCCGCGTCATAAGCCGCGCAGGAAGGCGCTGTTTCGCGGCACCCTGCTGGCAGCCATCGGTTTTGAGGTGATTAAGTTTGTGATGACGCTGACGCTGCCGAAGCTGGCGACCTCGCCTTCAGGGGCGGCATTTGGTTCAGTGCTGGGCCTGATGGCGTTTTTCTACTTCTTCGCCCGTCTGACGCTCTTCTGTGCCGCCTGGATCGCCACGGCTAAATATAAAGACGATCCGCAGATGCCTCAGGCGGGCAGCGCAAAACAGAAAGCATCGTAATCGGTTAACAACAGCGGAAAATGTCTCCCCTCAGCTACTTTTTAATCAGATAACAGGATGAATAGCTGAGGGATCACTTTTATTTAGCCCTTTCTCAGAGTATCCCGCCAGATATCACCCGGTTTTCCCCGGTATCGCCCGGCATTCGTCGCACCACAGAAATTATCCTCTTTTTGCCCGCTGAAGCCAGACGTGGCGCGGGTTTTCATCATTGAATGCACCCTGGCAGATGCGTAAGATTCTTTGTCTGTATTTACAAATAAGAAACAGTTATGCAAGCCTCCCTCACAGACACACTCGACAAACAGCAGGACCCCACACCCGTTAACTCACGCAGTAAAGTGGTGATTGCGTCGCTGGTCGGAACGGCCATCGAATTCTTCGACTTTTACATTTACGCCACGGCTGCGGTCATTGTTTTCCCGCACATTTTCTTCCCGCAAGGGGATGCCACGGTCGCTACGCTCCAGTCGCTGGCTACGTTCGCTATCGCCTTTGTGGCGCGTCCGATTGGCTCGGCGGTGTTCGGCCACTTCGGTGATCGCGTAGGGCGCAAGGCCACGCTGGTGGCATCGCTGCTGACCATGGGGATCTCTACCGTGGTGATTGGCCTGCTGCCGGGCTATGAAACCATCGGCGTGATGGCGCCACTGCTGCTGGCGCTGGCGCGTTTCGGTCAGGGGCTGGGGCTGGGCGGTGAATGGGGCGGTGCGGCGCTGCTGGCTACCGAGAATGCGCCCGCGAAGAAGCGTGCGCTTTATGGCTCCTTCCCTCAGCTGGGTGCGCCGATTGGCTTTTTCTTCGCAAACGGGACCTTTCTGCTGCTCTCCTGGCTGCTGACCGACGAGCAGTTTATGCAGTGGGGCTGGCGCGTGCCCTTTATCCTCTCCGCCGTGCTGGTGCTGATTGGCCTCTATGTGCGCGTGTCGCTGCATGAGAGTCCGGTGTTCGCCAAAGTGCAGAAAGAGAAGAAGCAGGTCCGGGTGCCGATTGCCGCGCTGCTGCGTCAGCATCTGACCGCCACTATTCTCGGCACCTTTATTATGCTGGCGACCTATACGCTGTTCTACATCATGACTGTCTACTCAATGAGCTACGGGACCACACCCGCACCTGCCGGTCTGGGTATACCGCGTAACAGTATGCTGTGGATGCTGATGCTGGCGGTGATTGGCTTTGGGGTGATGGTGCCGATTGCCGGGCTGCTGGCGGATCGCTTTGGTCGTCGCAAGACCATGATCACCATTACGCTGATGATTATCGCGTTTTCGTTCCTGTTCCCGGCGATGCTCGGTTCCGGTTCACAGGCGCTGGTAATGGTGTTCCTGCTGCTGGGGCTGAGTATTATGGGCCTGACGTTTGGCCCGATGGGCGCGCTGCTGCCGGAGCTGTTCCCGACGGAAGTGCGTTACACCGGTGCTTCGTTCTCCTATAACCTCTCCTCCATTCTGGGTGCCTCGGTAGCGCCTTATATCGCGACCTGGCTGAATGCGCACTATGGCCTGCAGGCAGTGGGATTCTATCTGGCGTCGATGGCGGTGCTGACGCTGATTGCACTGCTCGCCTGTAAAGAGACGCGTCATCAGACGCTGTATGACGTGTAATCCCGCGGGATGAAGGTCAGCGAAACCCGGCAGCCGCCGGGTTTTTTTATGGGTTTCGCGCAGCGCCCGGGTGATCAGATGAACACGGCGGAGCGGGGAGTACGGGAACGGCATCCGCTCTGAACATCGCCCGGCGATCGGGCGAGAGGCGCAGGAAGCGTTGCTGAACAACGCAACGCGTTGGCCCGCCGCTCAGGGATGAGGGGCGTAATCGCGCGAGCCGGGTGGACAGGGAGTGGCTTAAGCGCCTTTCCGGACTGACCGTACTCCCCTGGCAGGCACGGTCAGGTACTGTTTACAAATAAAAAAACCCCGGCAAGCCGGGGTCTGTTTTGCTGAAAAGGGTGTTGCCGGTGATTAGCCCGCGACAGCGATACGCTTCATATCGGTCATGTAGCCACGCAGCTTGCGGCCCACGGTTTCAATCGGATGCTGACGAACGGCTTCGTTGACGTCACGCAGCTGCGCGTTGTCGACCTGTGTGCCTTCAATCGCTTTACCCAGATCGCCAGGCTGCAGCGTGGTCATGAACTCTTTCAGCAGCGGCACCGCCGCGAAGGAGAACAGGTAGTTACCATATTCAGCGGTGTCGGAGATCACCACGTTCATCTCATACAGGCGTTTACGGGCAATGGTGTTTGCGATCAGCGGCAGCTCATGCAGCGACTCATAGTAAGCTGACTCTTCGATGATGCCTGCGTCAACCATGGTTTCAAACGCCAGCTCAACGCCCGCTTTAACCATCGCAACCATCACCACGCCTTTGTCGTAGTACTCCTGCTCTTCGATTTTGCCTTCGTACTGAGAGGCCGTTTCGAACGCGGTCTGGCCGGTCTCTTCACGCCAGGTCAGCAGTTTTTTATCATCGTTGGCCCAGTCTGCCATCATGCCGGAGGAGAATTCGCCGGAGATGATGTCATCCATGTGCTTCTGGAACAGCGGCGCCATGATGGTTTTCAGCTGCTCTGACAGCGCATAGGCGCGCAGTTTCGCCGGGTTAGAGAGGCGATCCATCATCAGGGTGATGCCACCAAACTTCAGCGACTCGGTGATGGTTTCCCAGCCGAACTGGATCAGTTTCTCTGCGTAAGCCGGGTCGGTGCCTTCCGCCACCAGCTTGTCGAAGCAGAGCAGTGAACCGGCCTGCAACATGCCGCACAGGATGGTCTGCTCGCCCATCAGGTCAGATTTCACTTCGGCAACAAACGAAGATTCCAGTACGCCAGCGCGGTCGCCACCGGTCGCAGCAGCCCAGGCTTTGGCAATCGCCATGCCTTCGCCTTTTGGATCGTTTTCCGGGTGAACCGCGATCAGGGTCGGCACGCCGAAGCCACGCTTATACTCTTCACGGACTTCCGTACCCGGGCACTTCGGTGCCACCATGACGACGGTGATATCTTTACGGATGCTTTCGCCCACTTCGACGATGTTGAAGCCGTGAGAGTAGCCCAGTGCAGCACCATCTTTCATCAGCGGCTGAACAGCCTGAACCACAGCAGAGTGCTGCTTGTCCGGCGTCAGGTTGACCACCAGGTCCGCCTGCGGGATCAGATCTTCGTAGGTGCCCACTTTGAAACCGTTATCGGTCGCTTTACGCCAGGAAGGACGTTTTTCCGCAATCGCTTCAGCACGCAGTGCATAGGCAACATCCAGACCGGAATCGCGCATGTTCAGACCCTGGTTCAGGCCCTGTGCGCCACAGCCAACGATAACGACTTTTTTGCCTTTCAGGAAACTGGCACCGTCTGCAAATTCGTCGCGAGCCATGAAGCGGCATTTACCTAATTGCGCTAACTGGTTGCGCAGATTCAATGTGTTGAAATAGTTAGCCATGGGAACTCCGGTAAGGTTGTGTTTGCTTTTTTTGTTCAGGAACGGCGTGTCATGCAACGCCGCGAATGACCCCATCATATGACAGGAATTCTGTTGCTTAAATTGATATATTAACAACGTCACATTGCAATAAATGCAACACCACTCAGAGGCGACGCGCGCATGGATTTACGGGATCTGAAACTGTTTCTTCATCTGGCAGAAAGCTGCCACTTCGGGCGCAGCGCGCGGGCGATGCATGTCAGCCCCTCCACGTTGTCGCGCCAGATTCAGCGGCTGGAGGAGGATGTCGGTCATGCGCTGTTCCTGCGCGATAACCGCACCGTGACGCTGACGGAGGCGGGTGAACGCCTGCGCCAGTTTGCCCAGCAGACGCTGTTGCAGTATCAGCAGCTGCGCCATGTGATGGATCTGAATGGCCCGTCGCTGAGCGGCGAGCTGCGCCTGTTCTGCTCGGTGACGGCGGCCTACAGCCATCTGCCGCCTATCCTCGACCGCTTTCGTGCGGAACATCCGCAGGTCGAGATCAAACTGGATACCGGCGATGCCGCAGATGCGGTGGAAAAAGTGCACTCCGGCGATGCCGATTTAGCGATAGCGGGTCGCCCTGAAACCCTGCCCGCCAGCATCGATTTTATGCCCCTGGGGCTGATTCCGCTGGTGCTGATCGCGCCCGCTCTGCCCTGCGCCGTGCGCACCCAGGCCACGCAGCCACAGCCCGACTGGTCAAAAATTCCCTTTATCCTGCCCGTGCAGGGCCCGGCGCGGCGGCGTATCGACCTCTGGTTCCGCCGTCATCGCATCCCGAATCCGTTAATTTACGCCACGGTGTCGGGGCATGAAGCGATTGTCTCGATGGTAGCGCTGGGCTGCGGCATTGCGCTACTGCCAGATGTGGTGCTGGAAAACAGCCCGGAACCGGTGCGTAACCGCGTGCTGATGCTGGAGAATGTGGAGTCTGTCGCGCCGTTTGAGCTGGGCATCTGCGTACAAAAAAAGCGGCTCGGTGAGCCGCTTATCAGTGCGTTCTGGAGCCAGCTGTAATCAGCTGCCTGACAGGAAGAAGCGGAATGCCGGGTTCTGGCTTTCGTCGTGAAAGTCGTAACCCAGATCGGTGAGGTGCTCTTCAAACCGTGGCTCATCGCTGCCAAGTTCAAACGCGGCCAGCACCCGGCCATAATCGGTGCCGTGGCTGCGGTAGTGGAACAGCGAGATATTCCAGTGGGTGCCGAGCGTCTGCAGGAACTTCAGCAACGCGCCCGGCGCTTCCGGGAATTCAAAACTGAAAAGCCGTTCACGCAGCGGTTTGGTCGGACGGCCGCCGACCATGTAGCGCACATGCAGTTTCGCCATCTCATCATCGGAGAGATCGACCACCTGATAACCGCCACGGGTCAGCTCGCCGATGATTTCGCTGCGCTCTTCCATACCCCGGGTCAGTCGCACACCCACAAAGATGCAGGCTTTGTCCGCATCGGCGTAGCGATAGTTGAACTCAGTGATAGACCGTCCGCCCAGCGTCTGGCAGAAACGCAGGAAACTGCCCTGCTGTTCCGGAATGGTGACGGCCAGCAGTGCTTCACGCTGTTCGCCCAGCTCGCAGCGCTCAGAGACGTAACGCAGCCCGTGGAAATTGACGTTGGCACCGGATAACACATGCGCCAGCCGCTCGCCTTTGATCTCATGCTGCTGGATATACTTTTTCATGCCCGCCAGCGCCAGCGCACCCGACGGCTCCGCCACAGCACGAACATCTTCAAACAGATCTTTCATGGCCGCACAGATCGCATCGCTGTCGACCGTGATGACTTCGTCGATGTAAGCCTGACAGAGCCGGAAGGTTTCGCTGCCAATCCGTTTAACCGCAACGCCCTCAGCAAACAGCCCGACGCGCGGCAGGTCGACCGGATGACCCGCCTCCAGCGCCGCTTTCAGACAGGCGGAGTCCTCTGACTCCACCGCGATCACTTTGATCTGCGGCATCAGCTGCTTGATCAGCACCGCAACGCCGGCCGCCAGGCCACCGCCGCCCACCGGGACAAAGACCCGGTCAAGGTGCGCATCCTGCTGCAGCAGCTCCATGCCCAGCGTGCCCTGCCCGGCAATGACGGCCGGATGGTCAAACGGCGGAACGAAGGTATAGCCGCGCTGTTCAGAGAGTTCAATCGCTTTGGCTTTCGCCTCGTCAAAGTTGGCCCCGAACAGGAAAGCCTCACCGCCAAATGCGCGTACCGCATCAACCTTGATGTCTGCGGTTGCCAGCGGCATCACAATCAGTGATTTGATGCCCAGTTTCGTGGCTGAGAGCGCCACGCCCTGCGCGTGATTTCCGGCTGACGCCGTTACCACGCCGCGCGCTTTCTGCTCTTCATTGAGGCCGGCAATCATCGCGTAAGCCCCGCGCAGCTTGAAGCTGTGCACCGGCTGACGATCTTCCCGCTTCACCAGAATGGTGTTGCCGAGACGCGATGAGATTTTTTCCATAACCTGCAGCGGCGTCACCTGTGCCACTTCATACACCGGTGAACGCAGTACTGCGCGCAAATACTCCGCGCCGCCTGGCGCGTCGGGTAGCGGTTGAGACTCGGCCACGGTTAGCCTCCCAGCTTGCTCTTATCGCGGACCGCACCTTTGTCGGCGCTGGTCGCGAGTGATGCGTAAGCACGCAGCGCAAAGGAGACTTCACGCTGACGATTGACCGGCGTATAGGCCGCATCGCCACGCGCCTGCTGCTCTTCACGACGGGCGTGCAGTTCGTTGTCCGGCACGGCGAGTTTAATGCCGCGATTAGGGATATCGATCTCGATGGTGTCACCATCCTTGACCAGCGCAATGGTGCCGCCGTTGGCCGCTTCCGGCGAGGCGTGACCGATTGAGAGGCCGGACGTGCCACCCGAGAAGCGACCGTCGGTGATCAGGGCACAGCTTTTGCCCAGGCCCATCGATTTCAGGTAGGTAGTCGGATAGAGCATCTCCTGCATACCCGGCCCCCCTTTTGGCCCTTCGTAGCGGATAACGACCACGTCGCCCGCCACCACTTTGCCGCCCAGAATCGCTTCTACCGCGTCATCCTGGCTTTCATAGACTTTGGCCGGGCCGGTAAAGGTGAGGATCTCTTTATCTACGCCTGCGGTTTTCACGATGCAGCCATCTTCCGCAATGTTGCCGTAGAGCACGGCCAGACCGCCATCCTGCGAATAAGCGTTTTCGCGGGTGCGGATGCAGCCTTCAGCACGATCGTCATCAAGCGTATCCCAGCGGCAGCTCTGCGAGAACGCCTGGGTGGTACGGATACCGGCAGGGCCCGCGCGGAACATATCTTTTACCGCCTGATCCTGAGTCAGCATGATGTCGTACTGATCCAGCGTTTCACGCATGGTCTGCTGCAGGATGTTGCGGGCGCTGCTGTCAAACAGGCCAGCGCGATCCAGCTCGCCGAGAATCGCATAGACGCCACCCGCACGGTGCACATCTTCCATGTGGTATTTCGGGGTGCTGGGTGCCACTTTACAGAGCTGAGGCACTTTGCGTGACAGGCGGTCGATGTCAGAGATGTTGAAGTCGATATCGCCCTCCTGCGCCGCCGCCAGCAGGTGCAGGACGGTATTGGTGGAGCCGCCCATCGCGATATCCAGCGTCATCGCATTTTCAAACGCCGCCTTACTGGCGATATTTCGCGGCAGGACGTTTTCGTCATCCTGCTCGTAGTAACGTTTGGTCAGGCTGACGATACGCTTACCGGCATTGATGAACAGCTCTTTACGGTCGGCGTGGGTGGCCAGCAGCGAGCCGTTGCCCGGCTGCGACAGGCCGAGAGCTTCGGTCAGGCAGTTCATGGAGTTAGCGGTGAACATACCAGAGCAGGAGCCGCAGGTCGGACAGGCAGAGCGTTCGATCTGCTCGCTGTCGGCATCGCTGACGTTGGGGTTCGCCCCCTGAATCATCGCATCCACCAGATCCAGTTTGATGATCTGGTCGGACAGTTTGGTTTTACCGGCCTCCATCGGGCCGCCGGAGACGAAGATCACCGGGATGTTCAGGCGCAGTGACGCCATCAGCATTCCCGGCGTGATCTTGTCGCAGTTCGAGATGCAGACCATGGCATCGGCACAGTGTGCGTTGACCATGTACTCGACAGAGTCAGCGATCAGCTCACGCGAAGGCAGGGAATAGAGCATGCCGCCATGGCCCATGGCAATACCGTCATCCACCGCGATCGTGTTGAACTCTTTGGCTACGCCACCTGCCGCTTCAATCTGCTCAGCAACCAGCTTACCCAGATCGCGCAGATGGACGTGGCCCGGCACAAACTGGGTGAAGGAGTTGACGACGGCGATAATCGGTTTGCCGAAATCGTCGTCGGTCATTCCTGTTGCGCGCCAGAGGGCACGGGCACCCGCCATGTTGCGGCCGTGGGTGGTGGTAGCGGAACGGTACTTAGGCATGCTCTTTACTCCAGTGAAAATAAGTTCGCGGACATCCAGCGATATCCGCGCAAGGTCTGGTTACGCGTTAACCGGGTCCAGCCAGCCCCATTTGTCTTCGGTCTCGCCGGTGAACAGGCCAAAGAATGCCTGCTGAATGCGTTTGGTGACCGGGCCGCATTTGCCTTCGCCGACCTGAATACGGTCCACGCTGCGCACAGGGGTGATTTCTGCTGCAGTACCGGACATGAAGACTTCGTCGGCCAGGTAGAGAGATTCACGCGACAGCGTCTGTTCGCGCACTTCGATACCCATATCACGCGCCAGCGTGATGATCGCATCGCGGGTGATGCCCGGCAGTGCCGAAGAGGTAAATGGCGGGGTAAAGAGCACGCCATCTTTGACTTCAAACAGGTTTTCGCCTGCGCCTTCTGAAATCAGACCATTGGTATCCAGCGCGATCCCTTCCTGATAGCCGTGACGACGGGCTTCGCTGCCCACCAGCAGTGAGGAGAGATAGTTTCCGCCCGCTTTCGCGGCGGTCGGCAGAGTATTTGGCGCAACGCGGTTCCATGAGGAGACCATCGCATCAATTCCGTTCTCCAGGGCTTCAGCGCCCAGGTATGCGCCCCACGGGAATGCGGCGATAATCACATCGGTGGTGAAACCGTCTGGCGGGTTTACGCCCAGGCCTACATCGCCGACAAAGGCCAGCGGACGGATATAAGCACTTTTCAGTTTGTTTACGCGGATGACTTCGCGGCACGCTTCCATCAGCTCATCAACGCTGCTTTTAATCGGGAAACGGTAGATTTTGGCGGAGTCGTGCAGACGTTGCATGTGTTCACGATGACGGAACACAACCGGTCCTTTGTGAGAGTCGTAGCAGCGCACGCCTTCAAATACCGACGTACCGTAGTGCAACGCGTGGGACATAACGCTGACCTTCGCCTCTTCCCACTTAACCATCTCGCCATTGAACCAAATAAAGTCTGCTTTCTTCGTGCTCATTGTTATTCCCTCTCGCGGCTACGCGCGAATTTGTTGTGTTGTCTGTTGTTGAATCTGAACGCATGCGACGTCGATCAATTTGCTTAACTGCGAAGACAGTAAATCGACGGAACGCTGGCTGGCAACGGTCATTTCAATATTAATATTTTCTGCATTGGCGACGGAGGCCATGTTCATGGAACAGACCTGAAAACCGCGATGACGCACGACACGCAGAATGCGCTCCAATATTTCAGGACGGAATCGGGCTTCGATAGACAATTGATGCTGGTTCATACGGTTTTCTCCATCATGTTTGCATTGCTGGCACCCGGCGGTACCAGTGGCCAGACGTTTTCATGCTCATCAATTGCAACATGCAGGAAGTAAGGACCTTCGCTGTTCAGCAGAGCATCAAGGGCGGCGTCGACCTGATCTTTACGGGTAATACGCTGGCCGGGAATATCAAACGCACTGGCCAGCGTGAGGAAGTCGGGGTTGTCAGAGAGATTGGTTTCGCTATAGCGACCGTCGAAAAAGAGCTGCTGCCACTGGCGCACCATGCCCAGACGCTGGTTATCCAGCAGCAGGATCTTCACTGGCAGCCTGCCACGCTTGATGGTGCCCAGCTCCTGAATATTCATCATAATGGAGCCGTCACCTGAAACGCAGATGACGGTGTCTTCCGGGCGGGCCACCTGAGCGCCGATGGCGGCGGGTAAGCCAAAGCCCATGGTGCCTAAACCGCTGGAGGTGATGAAGTTCTCAGGTGCGCTGAAAGCCATGTGCTGCGCGGTCCACATCTGGTGCTGTCCAACATCGGTGGTCACTACGGCATCGGCGGATTTGCGATCCGAGAGCTGCTTCAGCAGCAGCGGGGCATAGATCGCCTCGCCCGGATGGTCATAGCGCCAGGCGTGGCTGGCTTTCATCGCCTTCACTTCGTCACGCCAGGCGTCGATTTGCAGCGGCTGACTCAGCGCGGGCAGCAGATCGTTAAGATCGCCCTGCAGTGAGACATGCGCGCGACGCAGTTTGTTTAATTCTGCCGGATCGATGTCGAGATGAATGACGCTGGCGTCCGGGGCAAAGGTGTCCAGCTTGCCGGTCACACGGTCATCGAAACGGGCACCGACTGCAATCAGCAGGTCACACGCCTGTACGGCGAAGTTGGCGGCTTTGGTACCGTGCATCCCCAGCATACCGAGATAAACCTCGCTGTGAGGATCCACGCTGCCCAGCCCCTTTAAGGTTGCGACGGCCGGAATACCGGTCTCTTCTGCCAGCGCACGCAGTGCCGGCACAGCCTGCGCCAGACCCACGCCGCCGCCGATATACAGCATCGGTTTTTTAGCCTGCGCCATCAGGGCTCGTGCCTCGTGGATCGCCTGATGTGGCAGAGTGTTGTCCTCTTCAACCGACACCAGATGCGGAGCAGGTTCACCCTGTGCAACCTGAATATCTTTCGGGATATCAACCAGTACCGGACCCGGGCGACCCGACTGTGCCAGCGCAAACGCCTCGGCCATGATGGCGGGCAGCTCATCCAGCGACTCTACCAGGAAGCTATGTTTAGTGCAGGCCAGCGAAAGGCCGAGCACATCGATCTCCTGAAATGCATCAGTGCCGATGAAGGCAGAGTTGACCTGCCCCGTTATCGCCACAACCGGGACGGAATCCATCATCGCATCCGCCAGACCCGTGATCAGGTTGGTCGCGCCAGGACCCGATGTCGCGATGCAGACGCCGGTTTTGCCGGTAGAGCGCGCATAACCAATCGCCGCCATCACCGCGCCCTGCTCATGACGACACAGAAGGTGTTCCACGCCGCCATCATAGAGCGCGTCGTATACCGGCATGATTGCGCCGCCCGGGTAACCAAATACGGTATTCACACCCTGCGCGCGTAAAGCCTGAACTACCCACTGTGCACCTGTCATCGCTATTCTCCTGTGTCCTGACCGGAACAACAGAATTTTATGCTACTGTTCATTGTTTGTTCCTTGTGGATTTGCTGATATTTCCTCGGCTCGAAAAAAAACCCCCGGACCTTTCGGTGCGGGGGTTTTTTCGGATTCGAGGCTTGATTTTTAAGCCTTTCTTTCTCCAAGCGTTGCCCCGCACGGTAGGTTAATAACCACCACCACGCTAATCACGACCAGGCTAATCACTTGTAGAAGGGCTTTCATGTATTGTTCAATTCTTTTACGTGTTCGAAGTAATGCCTACAGAGTTATCATAGTCAGGGGTAATGATACAACTTTTTTTGCAGCTTTTTTTTCGTGCCTGCGGGCGGAGTCGCACCTATCAATCTGTAATACAAGAAATAATTACGTGATGATAATTATTCATCACTTTAGTGACGTAATGATATTCTGGTGAATTTGCGTACAGCTTCGCAGCGTTCTGATACAGCATTGAAACAGGGCTGACAGGTTGTGCATTGCTCCGAAGCATGAAAATGCTGCCCTCGCTTTCCTGTTATGTCGTGCTCAGAATGACGGCCATAAGGAGCGACTATGTCATTATCAAAAGTTCTGACCCGGGCAGCGTTGGGAGTGGAAGCCCCGCTGGTGACCATTGAAGCCCATATCAGTAATGGCCTGCCCGCCTTAACGCTGGTAGGGCTGCCTGAAACCACTGTGAAAGAAGCGCGCGAGCGGGTGCGTAGCGCCATTATCAACAGCGGATTCACCTTCCCGGCAAAGCGTCTCACCATCAATCTTGCCCCGGCAGATCTGCCCAAAGAGGGCGGGCGGTATGACCTGCCGATGGCCATCGCTATTCTGGTCGCCTCTGAACAGCTTCCGGCCGATAAACTGGCGCACTATGAGTTTCTGGGTGAACTGGCGCTTGACGGTGCGCTGTGCGGGGTACAGGGCGCGATTCCGGCAGCAATGGTAGCGATTCAGGCAGGACGACAACTGGTTCTCTCGGCGGAAAATCAGGACGATGCCGGGTTAATCCGTCAGGGCGCATCCCTCGTCGCCTCACACCTCAGCGAGGTATGCGCTTTTTTGCGCGATGCGATCACTTTGCCCGTGGCCCGCGCCCCTGAACATCAGGAATACACGCCGTCTGAAGATCTCGCGGATATGATTGGTCAGGAACAGGGGCGCAGAGCTTTGGAGATCACGGCCGCAGGCGGACACAACCTGTTGCTGATTGGGCCTCCCGGCACCGGTAAGACCATGCTGGCCACCCGGCTTCCCGGTATCATGCCTGCACTGAGCGATCGGGAAGCGCTGGAGTGTGCGGCGATTGCCAGCCTGGTCAACAGCAGCGCCCTGCACCGCCAGTGGCGTACCCGGCCATTCAGGTCACCTCATCACAGCGCCTCGCTTTACGCCCTGATTGGCGGCGGATCCCTGCCGCGTCCCGGCGAGATCTCGCTGGCTCATAATGGTGTGCTCTTCCTGGATGAACTGCCGGAATTTGACCGCAGGGTGCTTGATTCTCTGCGCGAACCGCTGGAGTCTGGCTGCATCGCCATTTCACGCGCCCGCGCTAAAGTCACCTATCCGGCACGCTTTCAGCTGGTTGCGGCGATGAACCCAAGCCCGACAGGACATTATCAGGGACAGCATAACCGCTGCTCTCCTCAACAGGTGCTGCGTTATCTCAGCAAGCTATCGGGCCCTTTTCTGGATCGCTTTGATCTTTCGCTGGAGATACCGCTGCTGCCCGGCGGCATGCTCAGTGGGCAGCGCCCTGCTGCGGAAGCCTCTGAGCGGGTTCGTCAACGGGTTATCGCCGCGCGGGACGTGCAACTTGTCCGCGCCGGAAAGATTAATGCCCATCTGAATAACGCCGAGATCGTACGCTGGTGCCAGCCCGTTAAAGAGGATGCAGCGTGGCTGGAATCTGTGCTGGAGAAGCTGGGTTTATCTGTACGGGCCTGGCAGCGGATCCTGAAAGTGGCGCGCACGGTGGCCGATCTGGCCGGCGAGCGGGAGATTACCCGACTTCATCTGCAGGAGGCCGTCAGTTACCGGACGATTGACCGGTTAATGATTCATCTGCACAACAGCCTGCAATAAAAAAGGGGCTTTCGCCCCTTTTCTGTTAATCGTCGCTGTCGCTAAAGTCTTCAACGGTATCCATCTGCGGTTTACCGCCAGACAGCGTATGGAAACGCTTGGGACGCTTAATGCGGGTCATGTATTTGGACCAGACGCGTTCTGCTTCCGTCTGCGGTTCACGCACACCACGACATACTTCAATAAACAAACGCTCTTCTTCGGTTACAGGCTCACGCTTTGATAAATCCAGCTCATTAAAGGCAAAACCGTGGCGTTCAAGAAGCTGAGCTTCTTTAATAGTAAAGTCACCGTGACGTGAGAAACCACGCGGGTAATGTTTGTTATCAAAGAAACGATTCTCTGTTGAGAAGCTTTCCGCCATGTTACACGCTCCTGATTTTCTAATGCCGTGCTGTTAATGGCGCGGAGTATTAGATAGGCTTGACAGAGTGTAAAACAAAACATTTAAATCTATACGACAAACATTTTTTGGGAGAAGGCTGTGGATACGGAATTACTGAAAACTTTCCTGGAAGTGAGCAGAACACGCCATTTCGGGCGTGCTGCAGAAGCCCTTTATCTCACGCAATCTGCCGTCAGTTTTCGCATCCGTCAGTTAGAAAATCAGCTTGGTGTGAATCTTTTTACACGCCATCGCAACAACATCCGTCTGACGGCGGCCGGAGAGCGGTTACTCCCTTACGCTGAGAGTCTGATGAGCACCTGGATGATGGCGAAGAAAGAGGTCTCTCACACACAGCAGCACCATGAGCTCTCCATAGGGGCCAGCGCTTCGCTATGGGAGGCTTATCTGACGCCATGGCTACAGACGTTGTACGAGAACCGCGAGAGCCTGCATCTGGAAGCACGCGTAGCGCAGCGGCATCTGCTGGTTAAGCAGCTTCATGAGCGCCAGCTGGATCTGTTGATCACAACCGAAGCGCCTAAGATGGATGAGTTAACCAGTCAGCAGATTGGGCATATCTCGCTGGCGCTGTTCTGCGCCCGCCAGAGTGAGAAGCGCGAACATTACGACTATATCAAGCTGGAGTGGGGAGCAGACTTTCATCAGCATCAGAGTTATCTTTCCGGCGCTGACGATGTGCCGGTCCTGACAACAACCTCTGCGCATGTCACCCGCGAACTGCTGCATACCACCGGAGCGTGCGCGTTTCTGCCCGACTTCTGGCAGAGTCTCTACAGCGAATTAATGGTCATTCCGGATACTCCGGTGGCCGTTCGTCCCCTCTATGCGGTCTGGTTGCAGAACAGCGATCAACAGGCACATATCCGTCAGCTGCTGAAATTCCCGATTCTGGTAAGGCAAAATAGCTGAAATCAGGGGAAAAAACAGGCGGGAGAAATAAGAGACCAGTTAGTGTTAACTGGTTTTTTGCTTTTTTAAAGGCAAAAAAAAATCCTTTGCCGAAGCAAAGGATCGTTTTCTGGCAGGGGCGGAGGGACTCGAACCCCCAACACCCGGTTTTGGAGACCGGTGCTCTACCAATTGAACTACGCCCCTAAAAGG